>NZ_JAOTNO010000001.1:0-764998 GCF_041644655.1 Brevibacillus sp. BD137
TGAAAGCCCTGTTCGCTTCAACGGCGACAGGGCTTTTTTATTGATACTTTGGATTTGGACGTTGATGGTATTTCCAACACTCGGGTCAGATCATAAAAAAGAACCAGGATCACATGTATCCTGGCTGTTGGTGTTGCTTTGCTTACTGTTGGTTGTTCTCCTGAGACATGAGTGATACAGGGCGTTGCGGAGTGAAAGTGGAGATCGCATGCTTGTATACTAATTGTTGCTTGCCTTCGCTATCAATCACAATCGTGAAATTATCGAATGCTTTAATATACCCGCGCAATTGAAATCCATTCACAAGGTAAATGGTAACCGCGATGTTTTCTTTCCGCAAATGATTCAAGAACGTATCTTGAATGTTGATCGTCTGTTTCATGTACACTACCCCCTAAAAGGACTTGTATGTTATATATTCGGCAATTGTTGAAACTTTCCTGCCAATATTCGCTTGATAGTTTCCACGTTATTCCTATGTTCGGCTGGATCGGTCATGTCAAACCAATGAATTTCTTCCATGCGCCGGAACCAGGAAAGCTGGCGTTTGGCAAAATGTCGCGTTCGCTGCTGTATGTCGTTCACCGCTTTTTCTAGCGTGATTTCTCCATACAGGTAAGGGATGAGCTCCTTATACCCTAAGCCTTGCATAGAGACCAGTGACGCGTCGTAACCAGCATCCAAGAGCCCCCTCACTTCCTCAACCAGTCCCGCTTCGATCATGAGTTCGACCCGGTGGTTGATTCGTTCATACAGCTTTGCGCGGTCCATCGTGAGACCAATCATCACCAAATCATAGGGTGAATGCTTCGCCCGGAGCTGAAAGTCGGACATTTTGTACCCGCTGCTTTCATAAATCTCCAATGCGCGAATCACCCGCTTTACATCATTGGGATGCAAGCGTTCGGCTGTAATCGGATCGACATCGGCCAATCGGGCGTGTAGTGCTTCCACGCCTTCACTGTCAGCCAATCTTTGCAGTCGATCACGTAGCTCAGGGTCTTGAGAAGTGGTGGAAAACTGAAATCGATGAGTAACCGATTCTATGTACAGACCTGTCCCGCCGACGATAAACGGAAGTCTGCCACGTTGGTTGATGTCTGAAATCAACCCTGCGGCACTTTCCTGAAACATCGCAACAGAGTATTCCTCGTCTGGATTTTTAATATCAATGAGGTGATGCGGTATGCTCGCAAGCTCCTCAGGTTCTGCTTTTGCGGTGCCAATATCCATCCCACGGTATACTTGCATGGAATCTCCGGAAATAATCTCACCGTCGAACTGTTCGGCCAGCTCCAGACTAAGCTGGGTTTTGCCGACCGCTGTTGGGCCAATAATTACAACTAGCCTTTCTCTCTGTTGCAAGGTCACTCCCCTCCACCTATCTCTTTGTAGCTGTACACGACCTGCTGGCCGCGGGAGCGAAACGGCGTAAAGCCAAAGCGCTCGTACATCCTACCTTCTTTTCCTTCTTTCATTACCACACGTTTTCTCGCAACACGCTGCGCTTCCAAAACAGCCTCCTCGGAAAGAGCCTCTGGATTGGCGAGCTCACGGACTCCAGCGATCCCCGACGAGCTTTGTACAGTTATCTCGAACATAGGATCGAAATAAACGACGTCGAAGGAACGGGCGGGCAGTCCTCTCAGTACTTCTAGATGGTTGCCACATCGTACCTCAATACGACGCATGGCTTGCTCTAATTCTTCCGCATCGGATGACCAGTACCGCAACCCATCTTCTACTAAGATGGCTAGCAATCGCTCAGATTCGATGCCAACAACTTTCCCATTTGCACCAGTCGCATGAGAAAACACAATCGCATCAGCACCCAAACCCAAGGTGGCGTCCAGCACTTTATCCCCTGGATGAATTTGGCAAGCAACAAGCATAGTATCAGTATCGCCGCGCATGAGCCGCTTTATACGAAAAGCAGATGTGTTCGGATGAAAAAAGAATGGTTTTTTCCCCGGCACTTCCAGACGTGCTCCGAGAGCGGAAACCACCAACACTTCTTCTACCCCATATCGCTTACGCATTTGCCCCAATGAAAAATCGCGTCGATTCACAACTTGTAGCCCCAATGTACTAGCCAATTCAGCTGCGTGACGCAAGGTTTCTTCACCAGGCTCAAGTCCTGTCGTAACAATCACGCCTTTGTTCCCTTCCTTACGTCTTCGCCCTTTTGATCAGAACTGCTGTTCCAGAAAAACGACTCGACGGTTTTTACATAAACGGTAACGATCATATTATTGTAAGCAGGATTAATTTGCCGGTCAAATAGAATCTGAACCAAACTTTTTTCCTGTTCGCTATGACAATCATACCATTTTTTATGAAAGCGCGTCGGACTGTAGTATGATTTTCAGTCCATCAGCTTCACCCAAGTAAAAATGACCCACGAAGTTCCGTGGGCCTTGTTGCATAGGGGTATACGCCAAGTGAATGAAAAAGTTATCTCCACTCCTCAACGGCAAGGTTTGCCTGTTTGATCCAGTTCAGTCTGCGGTTATTTAACAGACCGAGATTGTAATAAACAATCGATTGAGCACCTGCGTCCACTGCTGTTTTCACCCTCGTTGCCAACTCGACTGCTGTCTGGATTTGGTTATGATGCAGGGAAAAAGCGGCTCCCAACGTCGCTTCTGGCGCTACAAGCTTGATTGCATGGAATGTATAGGCCACATCACCGACACTGTCCCCATAAGCGAGCGGCACGACACGATCGAGAGTAGCCGCTGCTTTTCGCAAAGAAACCCCTTCCCAATATGACTGATTCACAAAAAACGGTGTCGAGGACGGAAAGCCATCCAACGCAGTCCCCAGACTCTGTGCGATCTCCCTCAGGCTCCTCCATAACTGATCTACCGCTTCCAGACGAGATTGCTGATAGTGATACAATTCCGGGTACTCCAGCAGTAAAAAGGCAACTTCTCTCGCTTCGGCGGATACTTGCGAGTGAGTATCGGCATCCACCATCTGACTGACTAGCCTTGATACAAGCTGTTTAACTGCTCCGACATCGATTCGCTGCGATTCGGCACGCTCCGTACATGCCCCGCAAAAACAGAGCGAGAGTAACCATTGCAGCGATTCTCCTAACGGTAAGAGACATACTTCATGATGCTCGCCATGCTTCATCGGCAAAAAGGCAGTCGCTTCGATCAAAATCCGCTCTGGCTTGACCTGCTCTAGCGTATCGGTAAAAAGGGTCTTGGCGTAATGCTGAACCTCAGGCTGCGATGGACATAGCGCGTATGTGTATGTATCCCCCCAAATGTTTTGCACACAAAGATCTGGGTGAGCCAAACCAAGTGTAGAATTGTGAAGGCTAACCCACCAAGTATGAAACCCCATCCCTGCCTGCTCACAAGCTTCTTTCATTTTGCCAAGAATGCCTGCTTGTGCGATTGGCTCGTGTACAGTCGGGCGCAAACGGTTGTACTTCGACCATTCGGGCGTAAACGATACCCCTGAAAACGGCAGCCTGCGAAACGTTTTGCTTCGCGGGTGAAAAAATCTCCCCTGATGGTAGCTACTATTGACCACCGCTGTATTGCATCTGGCTTCTTGCAATGTTTGCATCACAGCTTCGATACCACTTTCGGCTATATCCCACGGATAGATAAACATCCCGGTTTGGCGTGATGAACTCATTTTGTTTCACCTCGTTTTTGCAAGTAATCATAAGTCAGTGTTTGCCTAAAATCAATTCCGATTTTCAAATTTTCTGAATAATACCCCAAACAATTACCCCCAAATCCCATACATCTTCCATGTTCTTAGTTGCAGGGATACGCCCTTCTTCAACATCTCATATTTATCGAATCAGTATATAGTTCATAAATATTTCATTTTTATTTAACATTTTATTATTATTTAGCATTTTATTTTTGTTAAAATCTGAAAGAGTTTTACATTACATATAAAGAAAATAGGGGTTGGCATCATGATTGCACTGGATAATAAATGGAATTCACTTAGGGTGTTCTACGGCCTAACAAAAGAAGACTTAGACCTCTTGTATTCACACAAAGAATTCTTCAGCACTCATTCAAAAGAAATCGTAGATTGTTTTTATGAAGAATTGGAAAAACATCCTAACTTGGATCAATTGATTCGTACAAATGTAACAATGGACCAATTAAAGAACATGCAGATTTGGTATATCGAAACACTTTCTTCTCCTGTTATTGATGAAGAATATGTAAACAGCCGAAAACGAATCGGAACAACCCATGCGAGAATTGGATTGTCTGCTTCTTGGTTTTTGGGTGGATACTCACTGTATTTACGTCTTTTTTCAGAAAGAATTCAATCGTTAGAAAACTCAGCTGCATTTTATCAGGCTCTTTTCAAAAGAGTTTTTTTTGATTCTGCAATTATTCTTGAACAGTATATTGGCGACACGATGCGTGAAAATGTAAGCTACCGCCACAATATGGAGCAAATGGCAGCCGAATTGACAGCTACAACCCAGGAAGCGCTTAGAATCTCTTCCGTCTTCACCGACTCCGCAACCAAACTATATGAATACAATGGTGAGATCGCTCATTCCATGAATGTGTTAAAGGAGCAGAATGAGGAGATTGAGAAACTCAGCGGCTTCGTAGCAGATGTTTCTACACAAACCAATCTTCTAGGCCTTAATGCTGCGATTGAAGCTGCTAGAGCTGGAGAGCACGGACGTGGCTTTACCGTTGTTGCTAATGAAGTACGTAAATTAGCCGATAAATCAAATGCCTCATCTAAAGACATTTATCAATCTCTACAGAACATTAACAATCAATTACTTAAAATTGATCAACAGGTCTCATTATCAACGGTTTCCGCTGAGCAATTAGATACTACTTCCGAGCAATTATTTTCTATCATCCATAAACTAGATGAAATTTCTCGTCGCCTTCAGAATAAACACTAACTACTTCTGAACGGCCAAAGGAGCTTATTTCTTTGGCCGTGTTCTATTAGTAGCTCCTTCCTTTTCCACGCTTCCAGGAACGTCATGTTATCTGGTTTAGAACGTTTCCACTCACTATATTACCTCCAACACTGTCAATTGCCGCCGCGAGATCGACCTGTCTTGATCCATAGTTCCTCTATTGTTGGTGTTCTACCCCGCCCTGCTGAAAAAACAAGGGCATTTGTTCTTGTTTTTTAGGGGTGACGAAAAAAGAAAAGCCCCACTTTTTAGTGGAGCAATGCAATCGGGTGCCAGACAGGACCGCCGTCCAAACGTAGTCCCCAATCAGGACCAGTTAATAGGTCCTCGATGGAAGAAGCTCTATTCCAGCATGAGATTTGCTTATTGACTCTTGTTTTTCCCGCTTTCTTTTACAGTAGAATACCCTTCCTGGATTTTTCCGCAGGAGGGCACAGTTCACATCACACGCTTAAACATTTTTTCTAAGTCATAACCAGTAAAATGAATCACAATCGGCCTGCCGTGCGGGCACGTATACGGACTGCTCGTCTTGCGTAGCTGGTTCAGCAAGCTTTCCATCTCTGCATGCGTGAGGAAGCGGTTCGCTTTAATCGATGCTTTGCAAGACATCATGATGGCAGCTTTTTCGCGCATCAGCACGACATTGGCTTGGGTGTTTTCTCCCGTTTCCAGTACAAACTGAATGAGCTCCTCTATGACCTCAAGCTCAGCCCCTTCTGGGAACCAATGTGGATGAGCACGAACGATAAAGGTCCGTCCACCGAACGACTCGATTTCCAAACCAAACGATTGCAAAAGCGATAGTCGCTTCTCCAGTTTGCTTGCCTCTGCAGCCGTATATTCCACCGTATGAGGAAACAGCATGATCTGACTGGAAATGTCCTCTTCTGCAAGCTTGTCCATGAAATACTCGTAAAAAATCCGCTCCTGCGCGGCATGTTGATCAATTAAATACATGCCTTCGTCATTTTGCGCGACGATGTAGGTACCATGGACCTGACCAACTGGGTACATAACGGGAACAGGCGAATCTGTTTCGTTTTCATTGGTGGCTTCCACGAGTGGCGGTGTTTGTTCGGTACCCGCTACGGCTGAGTGGTCCTCGCTGTTGATTTCATGTATCGGGTACGCAGGAGATGATGCCTGGGCAATGTCCAATTGTACCGGAATCTTCGTCTCATTAGGCCGGAAAGCTTCCCTCGTGTCTGTTTGATCCAATAGAGTCGCCTGCACGATTTCATGCGGGATAGCCTCTACTTTTGCAGCCTCCAGCTTTTCATAGTTAGCCGCAGTCTCCTTGACCGTGCCGTTCTCAAAAGATGGAGCGATAGGCGTCACTAGATCCACTTGCTTACTTGGTACCTCCTGCTTGGCCATCCATTCCTGGAGTCGGGGACTCGCGGCTAGTAACGGCGATTGCGGAGTATCAGGCTTGGTAATTTGCAGGTCAAACTGCGGTTGAACAACCTGGGTGACGACCTTAGCTTTTGGTTGAGTAACCATAGGTCTGACAATCCCCAAGCCTTGTCGCAATGTCTCTTTTACCGATTGTTCTATTGCACTGCACAATTCATCTTCTTTACTAAATCTCGCCTCTAGTTTGGCAGGATGTACGTTCACATCTACCAGTGACGGATCCATTTCGATCTGCAAAGCTACAATCGGATAACGACCGATCGGTAACAATGTATGATACCCGCGCATAATCGCATTGTTGATCGAATAGCTGCGCACGTATCGACCGTTTACCAGTGTCGAAAGGTAAGAGCGATTCGCCCTTGTCACTTCCGTCTTCGAAAGAAAACCAGACCACTTATAATCGAGAGTCTCCCCTGCAATTGGAAGCAATAGCTTCGCGACCTGCACACCGTAAATCGCCGCCATGACGTGCAGCAGCTTTGCGTCCCCAGACGTTTGCAAGAGTGTCTTGCCGTTATGAGTCAGCAGGAAGGAGATCGACGGATGCGTAAGTGCAAGCCGATTCACATAATCAGAAATATGTCCGACTTCCGTGGCGATCGACTTCATATATTTCAAGCGAGCAGGTGTGTTGAAAAACAAGCTGCGTACACATACTTCTGTCCCTTTTACAGCGGCTTTATCGGAAATTGTTCCGAGCTGCCCACCTTCAATCAAGAGATGAGTACCTACCTCACTACTGGACGTGCTGCTCGTTAGCTCCATACGCGAGACTGCCGCGATACTCGGCAGTGCCTCTCCGCGAAAGCCCAGCGTACGAATGCGGAATAAATCACGAGCGTTGCTAATTTTACTCGTGGCATGGCGCTCAAAAGCCAGCTGACAATCTTCCCGATCCATCCCCCTCCCATTGTCAACGATCCGAATCATCTCCAGACCGCCTTCCTCAACATGGATCTCGATTGTCGTTGCACGAGCATCAATTGCATTTTCGACCAGCTCTTTGACAACCGAAGCCGGTCTTTCCACTACTTCCCCTGCAGCAATCATATTGGCGAGTTGCTCATCTAAAACTTGAATGGTTCCCATGAGTGCCTCCCCTCCGGACGAACCCTATCGCTTTTTCAATTGCTGTTTCCATGCATATAGTTTCATCATGGCGTCCATTGGCGTCGTTGAATTCAAATCCAGCTCGCGCAGCTCAGCCATAATCGCTTCTTCCTCCGCTGACGCAAACTGCATCGGCTCTTCACGCACCGCAGCAACTGGTGCCGTCCATAGCGTTTCGAGCGACATTTGGACGTCACTCGCTGCATTTCCATTCCCTGTACTCCCATTTGCTTCAAGTCCAGTTAAGATGCTACGCGCCCGCTCAATGACCCAAGTCGGCATTTCCGCAAGCTCTGCCACATGAATTCCATAACTCTTATCTGCTCGTCCTTCTTCAATTTTGTGAAGGAACAAGAGCTTCCCTTCCCGTTCTTCGCATCGAGCATTGACATTCACGACACCACTCAACGTCTCAGCTAACCCGGTCAACTCGTGGTAATGCGTCGAGAAGAGTGTTTTGGCACCGATTTTTTGGCAAATGTACTCAATGACTGCTTGTGCAAGCGCCATTCCGTCGTACGTCGAAGTCCCGCGACCAATTTCATCGAGCAGGATCAAGCTCTTCGCTGTCGCTTTTTGCAGGGCGTGTCTCGTCTCCAGCATTTCCACCATAAACGTACTGTGCCCGCCTACCAAGTCGTCGGCTGCTCCAATTCGAGTAAAAATCTGATCGACAATCGACAGCTTGGCCTGTTTAGCAGGAACAAAGCAACCGATTTGTGCCATCACCGTGATCAAGGCAATCTGTCTCATGTACGTACTCTTACCCGCCATATTCGGACCCGTAATGAGCAAAACTTGACGATTGGTCTGATCCATCTCCACGTCATTAGCCACGTATTTTTCGCGCTCCAGAACGGCTTCTACCACTGGATGGCGCCCTTCTGTAATGACGTAATCGCCGCTTTCCACAAGCTCAGGGCGTACAAATCCCCGCTCGTCACTTACTGTTGCAAACGCCTGTAGAACGTCCACAGATGCAATGCGCTCCGCGAGGTTCTGTAGTCTTGGTATATGCTTCGCGACTTCACTTCTTACCGCGACGAACAGCTGGTACTCCAGCTCAATCATCTTTTCTTCTGCTTCCAGAATGAGGGCTTCACGTTCCTTCAGCTCTGGCGTGATGTACCGCTCTGCATTGGCCAAAGTTTGCTTGCGCTCATACCGACCAGCCGGAACGTTGGCAATGTTTGATTTCGATATTTCGATGTAATAGCCGAATACCTTATTGAAGCCAACTTTAAGCGAACGAATCCCTGTCGCTTCCCGTTCTCCCTGCTCCAGTTGGGCGATCCACGTCTTCCCTTCGCGGCTTGCCGTATGGAGCTTGTCCAGGTACTCATCATATCCCGTCCGAATCATTCCGCCTTCACGAACCGATATCGGGGGATCATCCACAAGGGCATGAGCCAAATAGTTGACAATATCTGTACATTCATCCATCCCATTAGCCAGTTCCATCAATACCGGGGTATTCGTTTGGATCATATACTGCTTCAGCTCTGGAACAGCTTCCAAAGACATCCGTAGCTGAATGAGATCTCGTGCGTTCGCATTCCCGTAGGAAATACGACCCGCCAGACGCTCCAAATCATAGACACGATCCAAGCAAGTCCGCAAATCCGAGCGAAGCAGCATGTCCCCCTTCAAGGCTTCCACAGCGCTCAGACGTGCCTCCAACTGATCGCGATTGAGCAATGGACGCTCAATCCATCTGCGCAAAAGACGACCACCCATTGCCGTTTGAGTCCGATCCAACAGCCACAACAGGGAGCCTTTTTTCGTTTTATCACGAATGGTTTCTGTCAATTCTAAATTGCGTCTGGAAAAGCCGTCCATTTGCAGATATTGCTTTGCATCGTACTGCTTTAACAGGCGCATATGGGCAAGGCTACGTTTTTGCGTCGTCCCTATGTAGAACAAGAGAGCATTGACCGCCGCTCGCATGGACACATCCAGCCCTTTTGCCTGCTCCGCGTATTGACTATCCACTGCAAATACGTCCAGTTGGTGCGCATCCACGACAGTAGATGGCAGTGCTGTCTTCGGCAAAGCAGCGAGGCCAAAAAAGACGAGCTCCTTAGGGCGATATTGCAAGGCTTCATCCAGGACACCCTCTGCCTGTCCCGCCAAAGAAGTAACGTACATCTCGCCTGTACTCATATCACACGCAGCAACACCCGTTCGCCCTTCTACTTGGGCCAACGCTGCCATGTAATTGTTTTCCTTATCCGTCAGCCATTTGCCTTCCATCATCGTACCTGGGGTAATGACGCGTGTCACTTCCCGGCGAACGACCCCTTTGGCTTCTTTTGGATCTTCGACTTGCTCGCAAACGGCTACTTTATGTCCTTTTTTCAGTAACTCTGCGATATAGCCGTCTGCCGCATGATGTGGAACTCCACACATTGGTATGCGCTCAGAACCACCACCATCACGTCCCGTCAGTGTAATTTCCAGCTCACGGGACGCAAGAATGGCGTCATCAAAAAACAGTTCGTAAAAATCGCCTAAGCGAAAAAATAAGAAAGTATCCGGATAATCTTTTTTGATAGCCAGATACTGTTGAATCATCGGGGTATATTGAGCCATGATTTTCTTCTCCTAGCCTACTAATTCTCGTCGCTATTATATCATGATTGAACGGTAATGTTGACCCTGCATCCGATGGTAGTATCCGTTTATGGTAGCTTCCATATCTTGCGCAGGTCTTCATCCGTTCTCCACGATTGACTCTCGATTAAAAACGAAAAGTATCGATCCAAATGAATTCGTGACAGCGTATAGCCTGGCAGCTCCTTTACTTCTTGCCAGACTTGAACTACGTACGGCAGGAGCTTTTCTTTTTCGCCTTGGTAGTATGCTTTGATTAGCGGTAGCTTGAGATGAGGCGTCGCTTGTAACTTCTCGTGATTGATTGCAACCAAATGGGCCAAATGAAGAATCCCTCGAGCGACAAGGGGATCAACGAGCCAACTCGGGAGTGTACGGTATTCGAATCCATATTCCTTCTCCCTTACATCCCCCAAAAATCCATAGCGCTCTCTGCGGCTCATACAGCCTACATCCTCAATCAGAACTAGAGGAAGAGCCAAGTACGCATCCAGCTTTCGCCGAAGAGAAAAAGTAGGTGTGAGCCCACCAAAATGAATATGCCCGCCGATTGGATAACCTTGAAACGGCATTCCTCCAGCGAGCCATTCGATAGACGCTTCCCCTATTTTTTGGTAGGCGAGTGCCAGATTATCGTAGATATGCGTAAATAATTGATCAGGGTCCTCCGATGGCGCAGGTCTCAACTCTGCAACCGGGTGCTGATGGAGACCTAATTCTTCCCGGTAGCGTGTCGTATCACATCCAACCGCCCCATTGATGCTCAGGAAGTCAGAAGCAAGTGCCATTTCTCCTGTGGGCTTGCGCAAAGCAAATTCCGGATCAGCCCCCAAACTTTGTAGCGTTTGCGGCTGTTTACGCATCCGAGCTTCCCACCAATCTCGGGCACGCTGCATATATTCGTCAGCATGGCTGGCTGGCCAATTTGGTTCCACCTCGACGACCTTAAGTCGATGGGGAGAAGCCGCCATGATCGTCACTTGACCCGCATCCGCTCCCACGGCATACAAACTGCGTGTAGCCAGCCCTTGCACCATCTGAATCTCTGTTTCAGTGGAAGGCAAGGTGACGGAATGCCACTCGGGTTCCTGCAGACGGTGCAGCAGCCAATGTGATTGCTCCTCGCTTTTGGCGATATCCAGTACATAGTCTTGGTAAAGGCATACCCTATATGTTCGCCAGCCCGGTCGCGCTTCATTTCCTGTTACAGGTATTCGCCCCTGCCGGAGCAACCAGCGACCGATTTCAGGACGATGTAAATAGGCTACGACTTCTTTCGCGTTAGCCGTCATCGGTTGTGTTGCTGGCGTTTCCTGCCCGTTAGCTCGCTGACTCGTTTTTGTGCGTAGAATCATGCCTTCCACACTCCCTCGCTGTTCTTTCGTTATCTTATGAATGCGCCCAGAAAAAAGTGTGAATGACCTGTATCCGAAAAAAAAGAAAAAAGAGGAGATAATTTCTCCTCTTTAGTCGAGCTCGTCGAGTAGCGTAGCGGAATCAAAGTCATCAAACTCGTCACTGTTATCTTCAAAGTCGTCAACCAGATGGAATTCTTTGTCATCACAACTATTGCAGACAACAACGCACACCTTTGTTTCTCCAATGACCTCTACTGCATATTCGCTTTCAACTCTGACCGTGATTGTGCCACCACCACTTAACTCCGCTTTTATGCACTTCGGTTGCTCCACGGCACGTGCAACGATTTCCAGATCGCCTCTGCAGTTCTTGTCGAAGAACGTAAGCGGTACGAGAACGGAGAAATGAACCGTTTCCCGCTTGACTTCGGTTTGCGTGTTATTAGCAAACGAAAACCACAGGTTGACGTCATACGTACCAGATACTTCAACGGCATCTCCGACTTTCTCTGCTTGGAAGTTCGTGTTTATAACCCAGCATCCGAGGATCGTCGAAGGAGTTTGCGACGGTATGATGGTGTGGGTGGTAATAGAAAATTTATGGCCTTTGCCGCAGACTGCTTTCGCGATAAGTTCCCGGCACTGTAGATCTTTGTCTATACCCGACATTTCGTTACCTCCTCCATACAACGTTTCTGTACATTTGTATGCAGGGCATTCGACTAGCGTGCAAACAACCACCTTATATTTGGGAAAGTTGTTGGGTATTGATCAGAACAGCGCCGGGAAGGCTTTCTATCAAGAATTAGGAGCAGCAGCCGTCAGATTTTTTCTTTTCAGGCCCGCCACCAGTCTTTCCAGTCAATGGGTTTCCGCCTGTATCCAAAATAATACGCTCCGATACGGTGTTCGTGATCACGTTCGTGACCATTTGCAAAAGATCGTTCACATCAACCTGCGATTGCTTGAATTCCGTAACGATTGGAATGGCATCCAGCTCTTCGTGCAATTGGTTGTACTCGTCTTCCACTTTTTTCACCAGTTCCGGCTTGTTGATGGATTCAAACATCACCATTTGCTTTTGTTTCTGCTTCAATGTATCAATCAAATCTTGCACACGTTCATTGTGCTTAATTTGCAGTTCGGCACGTTTGAAGAAATCAACTTCATTCGTACGCGCGATCATAGCGGCAAGCTCGCGAGCTTTATCGAGAATTTCCTTCTGTGTAAAAACGTTTGTTTGTTCCATAATGACCTACACCTCAACTTTGGATACGAGTTCACCGTGGAGTGTCCACGTTTTCGCATCCGTAATTTTTATGTGCACATACTGTCCGATCAAAGATTTGTCGCCGGTGAAATGGACAAGCTTGTTCGTACGCGTACGTCCCGCAAGCACTTCCGCATTCGTCCTCGATTCGCCTTCCACGAGTACCTCGACAACCTGATCCTGCAGTTTTTTGTTCTGCTCTAGAGCGATGCCAGCCAGCACTTCATTGAGTCGATACAAGCGTGCTTTTTTCACTTCCATCGGAACGTTGTCTTCCATGACAGCAGCCGGTGTCCCTTCACGTGGGGAGTAAATGAAGGTATACGCAAAATCATACTTGACCTCTTCCACCATCGAAATCGTATCTTCAAACTGCTCATCGGTCTCGCCTGGGAAGCCGACAATAATATCGGTAGAAAGCGAGACATTCGGGATCGCGTCCTTGATTTTGCGAACAAGCTCCAGATAATGCTCACGCGAGTATTTACGTGCCATTCGCTTGAGTACTTCTGTCGATCCGGATTGGACAGGCAAATGGATTTGCTCCACCAGGTTGCCGCCCTTTGCCAGCACCTCGATCAAGTGGTCATCAAAATCGCGCGGGTGACTTGTCGTGAAACGCACACGCGGGATATCAATCTTGCGGATCTCGTCCATCAGGTCTCCAAAACCGTACTTGATATCCTCAAAATCTTTCCCGTACGCATTGACGTTTTGTCCAAGAAGCATGATTTCTTTATAGCCTTGGCGAGCGAGATCACGCACTTCTGCGATGACATCTTCCGGGCGTCGACTGCGTTCTTTTCCGCGGGTATACGGCACGATACAGTACGTACAGAACTTGTCACAGCCGTACATAATGTTAACCCAGCCCTTGGTGTTTCCTTCGCGGAGCTTCGGCATATTTTCAACGATATCGCCTTCTTTGGACCAAACCTCAATCACCATTTCTTTGCTGAACATCGCATCGCGCAACAGTTCTGGCAATCGGTGAATATTGTGCGTTCCAAAAATCAAGTCGACCTGCTGGTAGCTTTTCAGGATTTTCTTGACGACTTTCTCTTCTTGGGACATACAGCCGCAAACACCGAGGATCAGATTTGGATTGTTATTCTTGAGCCGCTTCATGTGGCCAAGCTCCCCAAATACTTTATCCTCTGCATTTTCGCGTATCGCACAGGTGTTAAATAGAATGACATCCGCATCTTCGACAGAATCAGACGAGGTATAACCCATTGCCTGCAAAATACCAGAAATCGTCTCCGAATCATGCTCGTTCATTTGACAGCCATACGTACGAACGTGATAGCGCTTTCCTTTTCCGATGTTCTGCATGTCTTCTGGGATATGAAAATCGTAATGGACTAAAATCTCTTCCTTACCGCGTGTTTTCGCATCTTTCAGAGAGGGGGCCTGGAAGTATTTCGCATAGTCTTCCGTCTTCTTTGGAGACTTAACGGATTTTAAGTCCACAGTCGCCTCTTTCGTTTCCTTCATCATATATCACCTCAGCTATAATCATCTACATAAGTAACCAATAAAGAATTATATCATTTTGGGTGATACAAAAGCCAATGCATAATAACCATTATGAGGCAAAATATGTACGAAACGGCGAAAGTCTGATAGACAACGTCTTTCCAAACATACCCATGTTGGTCCTGCATGCCCTTACCATTGTACATACTCCTCCTTACCTGCCAATTTTTTTGAAACTCCTCCTTTTTTCCTATTTTCACCATAATATTTTTTTCCCCTGCAACAATACAAGCCCACTCGACGTCTGAATAGCAGTCAACAAAAACTACATTGCCATTTTGAGGAGGTTAATATGAAAAGAGCACTAGCCGTATTTTTGTCGGTGTTGATGTTCTTAACGATTATCCCGGTCGTCGGTGCCGCTTCCACCCCTTCGTTCTCAGACGTTCCACGTAGCCATTGGGCATACAAGGAAATTACGGAGATGGCGGCAAAAGGGATCATCAAAGGGTACGACAATCGAACATTTAGACCGAACAATGAGGTAACCCGCGCCGAATTTGCCAAAATTATGATCGCAGCAGCAGATGTAGATATAAACAAACGCTACGTCGAGCAAACCTTTAAAGATGTCCCGCGTCATCACTGGGCATTTTTGTATGTGGAACACGCCAAGCCTTTCTTGACTGGTTACAAATCCGGCTCTACCTACACGTATAAGCCAGATAAAGCGGCAGTACGTGAAGATATTGCTGTCGCATTGGTACGCCTGTTGGGCTACGACCAAAAGTACAAAGCCGACTTGAATCAATTGAAAAAGTTCCGTGATTACGACGATATTTCGTCCGCTCTGCGTCCGTATATTGCGATTGCGATCCAAACCGATCTGATGAAAGGATACAATGGCAATTTCCGTCCACAAGATCCGATTACTCGTGCGGAAGCTGCTTCTCTGCTCTATCGTGCTATTTTGGATCGTGGCGATGATGAAAGCAAAATTGTATTCCCTAACCCTGGTCAACCGCAGCCTCAGCCAGAACCAGAGAAAATCAATATCAGCGATTCCTTCTCTGATACCAAATTGAAAAACTGGGATACTGACAAAGCGATCGGTAACTGGGAGGTCGCTAGCAAACAAGTGACTGCTGAATCCGATGATGATGATCTGGATCATTACCTTCTGCCACTTCGCTGGAATGAATCTGACAACGTCAAGAATTATGAATTGAGCGTCGATGTGAATGTGGTTGGCAGTGAAGGTTTAGGCGGTCTGTACTTCAATGGCAAAGATGGAAAAGCCAATGTCGTCTTCATCCAAAAAGATCGCGTTGTTTTAGGAAAAGTAAATGATGTGGAAGACGACGATATCGACATCATCTCATCCAGCACCTACAAGCTGAAATCAAGCAATCACTTGAAGGTAGCTGTCACTGACAATACCGTTTCCATTTACTTGAACGATCAATACTTGTTCGGTCAACAATATGTGAAACAAGAAGGCAAAAAACTTGGTCTGTACCTGCAAGAAGAAGCGACAAAAGGCGCTCCTCGCAAAACGACTTACCTGGACAATTTCACCTTTAAAGAGACGAAATAAAGACCCATATCCCACCCGACAAGCTATCTTGGCCTGTCGGGTATTTTTTCACTCCACACGACATGCATGTTCTACCAAATGGAAAAAAGATAGCGAAAACGTAGAAATAAACGCATTTCAGATGTTATAATGATAGCTATTCTTGTCCTGTGAAGGAGCCTTCCTATGTCTTTTTCTGTTAATCAACCGTTTCGCTGGATGGACTCCGGTACCTACCAGGATAGTCCACTGGAGCCTTTAATTCGTGATGAAGCGTTGGCAGCCAGTATGCAATCTGAATCAGCAACACCTGTCATCCACCTCTGGGTGTACGATCAGGCGCTGTATCTCGGCCGCAGAGACGCCAAGCTTCCACATCTCCAGCAAGCCTTGCATCAGTTCGGTCAAGATGGCTTTGGTTGTGTTCTTCGCTCGTCTGGAGGAGCTTGTGTTCCGCTTGATGCTGGCGTACTCAATATGGCTTGTTTATTGCCTGACACTTCGATTTCCATTGACTCCTTCTTCTCGTTTGTTGCCCAGCTTCTTGATGTGGGCCTGCGCGATTACGGAAAGCTGGAATTTGGAGAAGTGACGGGTTCCTACTGTGCAGGGGAATACGATTTTTCCATTCACGGTAAAAAAATCGGAGGTATGGCACAAAGACGCACGCGACACGGCTCTATTTTGCAATTATGCATTAACGTCGACGATCGTCCACGAGGCGAATGGATGGAGCACTTTTACCGTCTCGCCGGCTTGGATGAAATGCAAAGCCATAAGCCAATTCCTTCCATCGATGCTTCTACCGTTGGCAGCATTGCGAGTTTGACTGGAAAATTGGCCACAATGGATGATGTAAAAGCACGTCTATTGGAGACAATCCGTTCTGAGTGGGCTGTATCACCTACCCCCTTTTATGTGCAAAATGAGTTAGTGACAGAGTCGAGGCATCATTTGTCGCAGCGATTACACTTATTTTCTTATACCGCAAAAGAACTGGCTGCACCTGACTGGCACTTACCCGAATAACGGGCGTTGTACTTGTTTTTGATTCTCCAGGTGCTGCCGGTAAAATTCTGGAGGAATTATGAATAGCAATCGAAAGGGGACGTTTCAGGATCTGAATGCCCTTTTTGTTTTTGGGGCTCTTACTGTCTTGATGATTCACATCCTCAGTTTTTTCCTGGCCAATGAGAAGACGTATCCGTGGAATAGTGATTTGCAAGCCGTTCTAATTATCTTATTAAAATTCGGTCGCTCTTTGTTTATATTTGCAACTGGAATGCTGCTGTTTTACTGGTATCAAAATCGACAATTGGATTGGCGTGCTTTCTGGCAAAAACGCTGGCGCGCTGTTATATTGCCTTACGTAATTTGGACGGCCATCTTCACCTATTTTAAACATCAAACCTTTGACCCAGCCGTGCTGGTAGGACCGTTTTTCGATAGTCTGTTTACGGGTAGCTCTTTCTACCACTTGTACTACATTCCAGTTTACTTGCAATTGTGCTTGTTGTTTTGCCTGATTAAACCGTGGATGGAACGGTACTTGAATTTCCGTTGGATCATCGTCCTATTTATTGGACAAGCTGGTCTGTACCTTCTCTACCACTATTTGTTCATTACGCCGTTATGGGCCATTGATTGGACTGCAAACCCATTCCTGTCCATCGTGAAGCACACGTATGTTTACGGACAGCATTATGTTTTCATGTACGTGTTTACTTTTGCACTCGGCGCTTATGCCGGGATGAATGTGGATAAATGGCGGACATGGGTGAAACGTCTTCAAACACCTTCTATCGTTGTGATGGCAAGTGCAGGCGTTTGGATGGCTTACAGCTATCTTTCCGGCTCCACAAGCTATTACGAGAGTATGAACATTTTCGAGCCGCTTTACTTGTTGTACACACTCTGTGTAATCGTCAGCTTTTATCCTGCATCCAGTTATTTCGGCAAGCTGCCTAAACTCGGTCCGTGGCTTTCCCGGTTGGCCAAACAAAATATGGCCATCTATTTGGTTCATCCGTTGATCTTGTTCTTGATGCAGAGCTACGTCATTCATCGACTAGGCTGGTCGACACCGTCAATGGTTCTCGGCATGTTCGTGATTACACCGCCACTTTGCATTTTCCTTTACGAGTTGACGACGATGTCCTTTTGGTTTAATCGAAAAAAACGGGTGGAAGCCAAGCCCATTTTCAAAAATCAAACGTATAAAGCGTAAGGGAGGAACTGGTTTCCTCTAAACTCCTAATGTAAAACACAATTTGAGCTCGCATACTAGAGCTAGGGACGATTGTTCCACACCTCGATTACTTGCCTGGCGTAACTGCCGGGCTTTTTTCGTCTTTAGCCCCCGACAAAGCCTTGGCGGCGCCAAGTTTTCTAAATGTAGCCCTACCGTTTGTACCTCTCTTACGGTATCATAGAAGGGGACCACATGCAGTTCTTACTGCTATAGACGACAGAAAGAAAAGGTGGTGGATCTGAATGAATCAAGAGATCCCTTTGTTACATATTCCGATCAAAGACCTCATAATCGCGTCCACAAAGGTCGCACATGTACAGCTAGGTAATTCGCTTGAGCACGCCCTTCTAGTCCTAATCAAGTCCGGCTATTCAGCCGTTCCTGTACTGGATCATCAGTATCGTTTGCATGGGTTAATCAGCACGAATATGATCATGAATAAGACTCTTGGTTTGGAGCGCTTCGAGACTGAGCGTATGTCCGAACATATTGTAGATGATGTGATGGATGCGAAGGTCCCTCGATTGCGTGACACCGATGAATTTTTGAAAGCATTAGAAGTGTCCATTAATCACCCTTTCGTCTGTATTGAAGACGAGGAGCACTATTTCCAAGGAATCTTGACTCGAAAATCGATTTTGGCTTTAGTATATCGTCACTTTCGCAATCTGCCCTTTCCTTTGGCTGACCAACAACAGCCGGCAGAATCGTAGGTCAAGGCATACGAAAAGACGGGGCAATAAATGCCACCGTCTTTTTCACATTCTTCTGCCTATCTTCTTTAGACCCATTGGCTTGGCACTAGGAGTAGATGTTTCCGTTTCTTTTTTTCCGTGAGCAATGCCTGCGCATATTCCAGTGGATGACGGTACGTTTGTTTAAACATCTCTTTCTCTCCTGCTTTGAAAAACGAATAGCGTTGGTCACGCACATTGACTTCAATTAAATACGGATTGCCTCTCTCGTCAATTCCCATGTCCATCCCTAAGTCTGCTAATGACGAAAAATGCCGACCGTACTGCTCCGCAATTTCCACCGCCGCTATGCCTACTCTTTCAATGACAGCTTGTTGTTGTTTCACCTCAGGAAAGATGGGTACCAAAGCTTCCGAAAACGGTACTGCTGTCCCTCCTCGAGAGAGATTACTCAGCTTGTTTTTCGTATTGGCGACCTTGGCAACCATCCCGCTCACAGTCCACTGTTTCTCTTTGTTTTTCTGCACCGAAACACGAATATCAAACGTTTTGCCTCCATAGCGGGCCAAAGGAATTCCTCGCTGGATCAAAAATCTTTTGTTACCAACCCAACGTCGCACCGTGGAGAATATCTGCGAATGAGATAAGATCTGCCGTTTTTTCGATGCAATGAAATGATAATTGCCTCCATGCCTTTCAATACGTGCTACCCCAATTCCGACTGATCCAATCGAAGGCTTGACGTACACCACCTGGTACTTATTTAAAAACTGGCGCAACTGCTCCATGGAATAAGGCACTGTATGCGGCAGATAGCTGCGAATTTGTTCATTTTTCCAGAGCATCTGGTGTACTTTCCGTTTATCCCGTACAACCAAGCCATTGAACACCGTTTTCTTTTGGCTCAATCTTCGAATCACATTCCGCGCTTTTGCATCCCCTGTCAAAACGCGATTGTGGATGACTCGCGGGACTGAAACCAATTGTGAGACGAGTCGGTTTCCGTTCCAAAAATATCCTTTGACTCTTTCATCTCCTGGCCTCACATGCCGCGGATGAAAAAAAACTGGCTCCAACCCAAGCTCTTTACCGATTTCGACATAATAAGGCAGACGCTCATATGACTTGATGCCTTGAATTCCTTTCACCATAAGGGCCCAATCCAACATTATTCCGATTCTGTCCACGCAGATCCCCCTTGCCACATTGCTCTACATAGGGTATGTGCCAGAAAGGCCAAGAGCGTGCCTATTTTTGTACACCTCTTTCGCAACCTGACAAAATCATTGCTTTCTCATAAGAATGATGTCGGATGCTGCGCTTGCCCGGGAAAGGATCGCGTTTCGTTTTTTTATTGTCCCCTGCGCTCGATGGCCAGTAAAAATGGGGCTTGGTTTTGCTGATTGATATATTGGTATTTTAAAACCAAATAATCCAATTGACTTAGCTCGTGGCAAAATGCTTCCACTGCCTCTTTTTCCGTCTCTCCCGCCGGATGCCCCCAATAAATCATGACTGTCATGATTCCACCTGGTCTGAGCACCCTCAATCCTGATTGAATCGCCTGAATGGTACTGCTCGCTTGAGTTGTAATTTCCTTGTCTCCACCCGGCAAATAGCCCAAATTAAACATGATGGCCGCGGCACGAATCTCCAGCTTGTCAATTTCCTCATGACTGGCGAGCTTCATTTCTACCCTGTTCGCCAGACCTTCTCTCTCGAGTCTCTCGCGCGTTTTCTCGATCGCCTGTGGCTGGATATCGAAGGCGATTACCTTCCCCTCTTCTTGCACCAATTGCGCAAGAAATAAGGTGTCATTTCCATTTCCCATTGTAGCGTCTACAACCGTTTCCCCTACTTGTACCCGTTCACGGATTAATTTGCGTGCGACTTCTAATACATTTGGAAACACAGTCAGCTCTCCTCTCTATGTACACAAACAACGTTATAAATCGATTTGCAGACCAATGCGTGCCGCATAAACTGGACCTGCGACAAAGGCATTGGCCTCCGCAATTACTTGGGACTCCTCATAGCCGTAAAACAGATGTGTGACTAATAAAGAACGGCAGGATAGGGATTGCGCCAATTCCGCCGCTTGGCGAACAGAAAGGTGTCCATTTGGCTTCGCTGGTACATTGTAATCCAGATAGGTCCCCTCGCAAATAAACAAATCTGCTTGACTTGCAAAGCCCTCCCAGGCAGTAGCTGGTCCACTGTCCGCTCCGTATACGAGGACACGTCCGTTGGCTTCCAAACGCATGGCGTAGCAAGGATCTCCGTCTCCATGATCTGTCCGTAAAAAAGTGATTGCAACGTCCCCAATGGTAACAGACGTTTCTTCGGTGATTGGGGTCAATGTGGTCGCCTTTCGATACACTAATGTCTCGGCATTGGCCACAGGCAGCGCAGGAGCGTAGATCGGAAGCGGCTTGTCAGCAGGTCTTTGTCCAAATAACTGATGAACCATCAAACCGTACTGCATCACTCCTACATCCGCAACATGATCATGATGATAGTGAGATAGGAGCATAGCATCCAGCTCAAAAATAGGTAAATGCTTGCCTAACTGCGCAAGAACACCGCTGCCGCAGTCGAGAAGAATTTTAACACGGTCTGTCTCAATCAAGTAACCCGGAGTAGCACCCCCTGGGCCAGGATAAGGAGATTGATAGCCTAACACAGTAACGCGCATATTCGGTTCACTCCCTCTCATAGGATGGAATAAGGTGGGACAGGAGGTCTGAGATGCAAGGAACATGGAGAGCCGCATGGCAGATCGCTTTTACGTATATTGGGACAGTCGTAGGAGCTGGTTTTGCCTCAGGCAAAGAAATTGTAGAGTTCTTTGTTCAATATGGAACACAAGGCTTAGTTGGCATCATTCTGGCAACGGTGCTGTTTATTTGGGCAGGTATCCGCGTCATGCTGATTGCCTATCGGATTCAGGCCGATTCCTATCAAGAAGTCAGCACCTATTTATTTGGGCATCCGTTTGGCACTGTATTTAATACCTTGCTTCTAACCGTATTGCTAGGCACTACCTCCGTCATGCTGGCTGCTACCGGTGCGATTTTTTGGGAGTCATTTCGATTATCTCCCCAAATCGGTATTTGGTTTAGCATGATCTTGATTTTTTTCGTGACGAAAAAAGGGCTATTTGCCATCCATCACGTGAACAGTATTTTTGTTCCGATGCTCATTGGTTTTACTGTACTTGTCTTTTTTTATACGAAGCCATGGTTAGATACGAGTGTCGTCGTTGAATCGTTACGGCCGTGGGCGTGGCTTAGCTCTCCCTTTTATTATGTTGCCTTAAATGTCACACTTACACAAGCAGTTTTGATTCCTATGGGCAGACAGAGTCCCAGCGAGAAACCTCTTCTCCTAGGGGGAATCATAGGAGGGCTGGGAATAGGCCTTTTGCTCTTGCTCGCTTACGCTTCCCTATCTGTAAAAATGCCGGGAATCCATCACGCGGAAATGCCCATGATCGCTGTGCTGCAAGGCTTGGGACCAACGATTCCCTTTTTGTTCTCCCTATTGGTATATGCCGAAATTTTCTCCACTCTTGTGGCAAACGTATTTGGTCTAGCCCAACAGATTAGACAAGTTATCCCCCTTCGAGGTCCGACAATTTTACTCGGGATTTTGCTGATTTGCTATTTGATCAGTTTTATCGGGTTTAGCTCACTTCTCCGTTACCTGTATCCACTCTTTGGTCAACTGGTCGTCTTTTTCCTTGTCATGCTCGTGTACAGGCAGTGGCGCGATCGCGTGTAATAAAAAAACCTCTCCCGTTAAGGAGAGGTTTTTCACTCTATCAAACTTAAGCAAATTCTTTAACCAATTTTTCGAAGTCTTCTTCAGACAAACGAATGTCTTGGTTAACCAAACCTTCTTCTTTGAAGCCATTTACGAGAGCTTCATAAGGTTTTTGCTCAGTGTTTTGGTAGATCAGACCTGTAATCAGGCCTTTGTATTGCATGGAAGTAGACATTGCTTTAATACGGTCATGTGCATCGTATCCTTCGATCGTGTCTACTGGTACGATGTTCTCTTTGAACCAGTCGTACGTATTAACCTTGTTGTACGTTACACAAGGGCTGAATACGTTGATCAAGGAGAAGCCTTCGTGTTGGATACCTTTTTCGATCAGTTCAGTCAAGCCCTTCAGATCGCTGGAGAAGGATTGAGCAACAAAAGTCGCACCTACAGACAGCGCCAGTTCAACTGGGGAAATGGAGGACTCGATGGAACCTGCCGGTGTAGACTTGGTCACGAAACCAGTCGCGGAACGCGGAGAGGTTTGACCTTTTGTCAGACCGTAGATTTGATTATCCATTACGATGTACGTAACGTTCATGTTACGACGGATAGCGTGTACAGTATGACCCATACCGATCGCGAAACCATCTCCGTCACCACCAGCTGCGATAACTGTCAGCTCGCGGTTTGCCATTTTCACCCCTTGTGCGATTGGCAGGGAACGTCCATGAATACCGTGGAAACCATAGCAGTTGATGTAGCCGGAAATACGACCAGAGCAACCGATACCGGAAACAACCGCCAGATTTTCAGGTTCCAGGCCTACGTTTGCTGCGGCGCGTTGAATAGCCGCTTGGATGGAGAAGTCACCACAGCCTGGGCACCAGTTTGGCTTAACGTTATTTCGAAACTCTTTCATAGTCGCCATGTTTTACCAGCTCCTTCACTTCAGCATAGATTTCCTTCGGCAGGAATGGGTTACCGTCATATTTAAGCACGGATTCGATTTTTTCAGCGTTTCCAACGTGTTGTTTGAGCAAGCTTGTTACTTGCGCTTGAGCGTTGTGCTCAACAACAACAACTTTCTTCGCTTTATCTACGAGTGCTTTGATTTCTTCAGTTGGGAACGGATGCAGCAAACGGATTTGTGCATGGTTTACTTTGATTCCCTCTTGTTCCAGACGGCCTTTTGCTTCTTGAATCGTACCAATTGTAGAGTTGATACCCACAACCAGAACATCCGCATCAGCGTGAGGAGCATCTGCTGTTACAGCGCCTTTGAAGTTTTTCAGGACGCCTTCCATTTTGCGCATACGTTTATCCATTTGTTGAATACGGTTTGCAGCATTCTCAGATGGACGACCAGTTTGATCATGCTCAACACCAGTTACGTGGTGCAGACCGTATTTTTGACCAGGAATAACACGAGGAGAAACGCCGTCTTCTGTAACTTCATAACGTTTGAACAGGTCGTTTTGCTCTTTTTCTGGCAATTCTTGTCCAGCAAGCAGTTTTCCGCGACGGATTTCTACTTTGTTGTAGTCAAATGGAACAACGGTTTGTTTACCCAAGGACAGCGTCAAGTCTGTCATCAGGATTACAGGCAGTTGGTATTCTTCCGCAATGTTAAACGCTTCAACTGCATCGTAGAAGCACTCTTCTACTGTGCTTGGCGCGATAACTACTTTTGGAATATCACCATGTGTACCATAGATCATAGCATTCACATCGGATTGCTCGATTTTGGTAGGCATACCGGTAGATGGGCCACCACGCTGCGTGTTCACGATTACAACTGGTTGTTCCGTGATACCCGCCAGACCAATTGCTTCCATCATCAGGGACAGACCAGGACCTGCAGAAGCAGTCAAGGAACGAGCACCCGCGAAGTTAGCACCGATTGCCATCGTAATAGCAGCAATCTCGTCTTCTGTTTGGATAACCGTACCGCCCAATTTAGGCAGCTTTTTGATCAAGTATTCCATTACTTCGGAAGCAGGTGTGATCGGGTAAGCTGGCATGAAACGGCAGCCTGCAGCTACAGCACCCAGAGCGATCGCATCGTTACCGATGAGGAACAGTTGTTTTTGTGGATCAGCCTTTTCCATTTGGAACTCAGGCAGTTGACCACCAGTCAATTCATTTACAAAATCAAAACCGCGGCGAATGGCATCCATGTTCTTTTCAACCACTTTTTCGCCCTTGCGGAGGAACATATCTTCAACGATGGGACGGAAGCTTTCCACTGCAATGCCGAGGATGGCACTGGAAGCACCGATCGACACCATGTTTTTCATCAGGGAAGTTCCCAGCTCATCAGCGATTTCAGTCAGTGGTACAGTGAAGAAGCGAACTGGCTTCAAGCCGTCCGGCAACTTTGGATTAAATTTCGCATCCGCGATAATGATACCGCCTTCACGGAGCTCATGCGCATTGAAATCGATCGTTTCTTGGTCAAACGCTACGAGAATGTCCAGATCGTCAGAGATCGCACGCATAGGCGTTGTGCTCACGCGAATTTTATTGTTCGTGTGTCCACCCTTAATACGGGAAGAGAAGTGACGGTAGCTATACAGATGGTACCCCATCCGGTTCATCGCCATCGAGAAAATCTCACCAGTACTCTCGATGCCCTCCCCTTGCTGTCCTCCAACTTTCCAGGAAAGTTGACTAATCATTCAGATTCCACCCTTTCAGTGACTGTGAGAAAAGCTGCTATCACACCTTGAAAAGACTGATAAGATGTGACATTTCTGTGCATAGACAGTAACAATTGTAGTCCTGTCCATGTCAAATTGCAAGTGCTTTTACTCAACTTACTTTTGACCTGAATTTTAATGTTGAACTTGGTACATTAATATCCTCATGCTTTATTGTAGCACGTTTCCGAAAACACGCAACCAATTTCCTTGCACAAATTTCAATACTTCCGCCTCTTTATAACGTTTTAACAAAGCTTCTAGTAACTGGGAGTAATCTGCCGCGGATACCATGTCTCCAAACGTCTCGGTAATCCCATCGAAATCGGAACCAAAACCTACGTGGTCTATACCACCCAATGCGCAGATGTGATCCAAGTGGCGTAGCAAGTCATCGATCCAAACTGTGCGCTTCTCCGATACGGTAAAGAAGTCTACAAACGTCAAGCCGATCGCTCCATCTTTGGCGATTAACGCTCGAATTTGCTCGTCCGTCAAATTGCGAGAGTGATGGCATAGGCTTCTCACGTTCGAGTGCGAAGCGATCACTGGTGTTTTCGAGCATTCTAGTACATCCCAGAATCCTGGATCGGCCAAATGCGAAACATCAATGATCATCCCCAGCCGATTCATTTCTTCTATGACTTCTCGTCCAAATGAAGTAAGTCCACCTGGATTCGGCTCCCCGTTTCCACTTGCTAGGGCATTGCCATGATTCCAGGTCAGTGTCATTCCTCGTACACCAAGCCGGAACCACGTACGTAGCTGAACGAGGCTCTCTTCTAATGCATGCGCGCCTTCTACAAACAGAATAGCCCCTTTCTGTCCCTTTAATACGCATTCAGCCAAATCTGCCTTTGTGAAAATAGGACGGAATTGTTCACTCGCCACCTTTTGATAAAAAATATCGATCATTTCTAGTACCGTATGAAAACGTCGTCCAAACGGCACCTGAGAAGGAACGAAGCAGGCAAGCACTTGTATGTCTACATTCCCTTTTTCAAGGGCGGTAAAACCAGCTTGCAAGAGCTTGTCTTCTTTATAAAAGTCCAGCTCGGGATTCTGCCACAGCTTGCATAATACATCGCTATGCGCATCAAAGATTTTCATATGGAAACGCTCCTTCTCTTCGATATCGTCGAAGTTCATACTTCTGGACAAACGAAAAAACCTGTTCATTCTTCGAACAAACAGGCAGGTGAAGCATTTGCAGTTGTATCATCTGGGTTCTACGATTAATTTGATTGCAGTTCGCTCTTCTCCATCAATCACGATGTCGGTAAAGGCTGGAATACAAATGAGGTCAACTCCACTCGGCGCTACGAACCCTCGTGCGATTGCTACTGCTTTCACAGCTTGATTAAGCGCCCCAGCGCCAATGGCTTGGATCTCAGCCGCACCTCGTTCACGAAGAACTCCGGCAAGGGCACCAGCAACGGAATTGGGGTTAGACTTTGCTGAAACTTTTAATACTTCCATCCTTTTTGAACCTCCCGTCTGATAGGAATCCTGTCATCATTAGAATGATATTCGCATAACCCCTAAAAATTCCTGCTAACTTGCATGAAAGATTCAAAAAATTCTAATCTTATTCCCATTATTCCATAAACGGATGGTCAGAGTCAATTCTGATTCGCTCCATTTTTTTCGCATGCCCATTCGTTTTATCTAGGGTAATCAACACCGCATTCAACTGCGCAGGATCTGGTGCTACCTCAAATCGAACAGGGAGCTGCGTTAAAAACTTCTTAATGACAGCTTCGCGTTCCATCCCCAAAATGCCGTTACTTGGGCCACACATGCCTACATCACACAAAAAACCGGTTCCTTGAGGCAAAATACGTTCATCAGCGGTTTGCACATGGGTATGTGTCCCCACGACCGCCGTTACCTTTCCATCGAGGTACCATGACATTGCTTGCTTCTCCGATGTGGCTTCGGCATGAAAGTCTACAAAAATGAACTTCGTGCGCTTCCGAGCTTGCTCTACTAGCTTGTCAGCCATTTGGAACGGGCAGTCCAGCGGTGGCAAGAACGTACGCCCCATCAAATTAATGACGGCTAGTTCCCCTTCAGGCTGTTTGATATATGTAATCCCTTTTCCAGGTGCCCCTTCTGGGAAGTTCGCGGGTCTAATCATCCGCGGCTCATCATCAATAAAATCGAAAATTTCTCTTTGATCCCACGTATGATTCCCGAGCGTAATCGCGTGAACCCCCCACTCGAAAAGCTCCTTGGTAATTTTCTCTGTGATCCCGCGACCATGCGCAGCGTTCTCTCCATTCGCTACGATAAAGGTAGGGTTGTATTTTCGTTTCAGTAACGGCAGATATGTTTTGACGATCTCTCTGCCAGGTAAGCCCATAATATCTCCAATGAATAACAACTTCATTACCAAATCACCTCATTGCTAGTATACACAATTCCTCTGCTCATTAGAAAACTTGACTTCGTCACGCATTTGGTGTGCGACAAAAAAAGTAAAGTGGCACGCAGCCACTTTACTTTGCATACTCAACTGCCCGTGTTTCACGGATAACCGTTACTTTAATATGACCTGGGTAGTCAAGTTCATTTTCAATTCGTTTCGTGATATCCCGTGCCAGACGGGTAGCTTCCGCATCGTCAATCTTATCAGGTTGAACCATCACGCGAATTTCGCGTCCTGCTTGAATCGCATAAGACTTTTCTACGCCATCGAACGACTCAGAGATTTCTTCCAGTTTCTCCAAACGTCTGATATATGTTTCCAATGTCTCACGGCGTGCACCTGGGCGTGCGGCAGACAGAGCGTCAGCAGCTCCCACGAGCATAGCAATGACGGAAGTTGGTTCGGTATCACCGTGATGAGACGCAATACTGTTCACTACAACGTGATGCTCATTGTACTTCTTAGCCAGTTCTACACCGATTTCAACGTGTGAACCTTCTACTTCATGGTCAATCGCTTTTCCGATATCATGCAGCAAACCTGCACGTTTGGCCAGCTTCACATCTTCTTTCAGTTCCGCCGCCATTAAACCGGCGAGATGTGCCACTTCCATAGAGTGCTTCAGTACGTTTTGACCGTAGCTTGTACGATAACGCAAGCGTCCGAGAATCTTGATCAGATCTGGATGCAAGCCGTGAACGCCTGTTTCGAACGTTGCTTGCTCACCGTATTCACGGATTCGCTCGTCTACTTCGCGACGCGCTTTTTCCACCATTTCCTCGATGCGAGCTGGGTGAATGCGACCGTCTGCGACCAGTTTATCCAGCGCTGTCTTGGCGATCTCCCGACGAATCGGGTCGAAGCCAGACAGGATGACTGCTTCTGGAGTATCGTCAATAATCAGATCGATACCAGTCAACGTCTCCAGGGCACGAATGTTACGTCCTTCGCGTCCGATAATACGTCCCTTCATCTCATCATTTGGCAGTGTAACCACAGAAACGGTTGTTTCTGCTACGTGGTCTGCTGCACAACGTTGAATGGAGGTCGTAATGATCTCACGCGCACGCTTGTCCGCTTCTTCTTTGGCCTGAGTCTCAATCTCCTTGATCATCACAGCCATTTCGTGACGGACGGTATTCTCCACATCAGTGAGAATAATCGTCTTCGCCTCATCCTGCGTCAAGCCGGAGATTCGTTCTAGCTCTGATACTTGTTCTTTATATAAGTGCTCTACCTTGCTTTGCAGTTCTGCGATGGCACGGTCACGCTCAGACAATTCTTCTTCTTTGCGCTCCAACTGTTCCATCTTACGGTCCAACGATTCTTCTTTTTGTAGAATTCGTCGTTCCTGACGCTGGATCTCATTGCGTCTCTCACGCAATTCGGTTTCCGCTTCGGATCGAAGCTTGAACACTTCATCCTTTGCCTCCAGCACCTTCTCCTTCTTAACAGCTTCGGCGTCCCGTTTGGCTTCCTCCACGATCTGTCGTGCAGCTTCTTCTGCACTGGAGATCTTCGCTTCCGCAATCGATTTACGAGTGAAGTAGCCAGCACCCAAGCCGATCAGCAGGGCAACGAGCACAATGACAACAGTAATTATAGGATCCATAGGCTTTTCGTTTCACCTCCTTATTGTAAGACATCTCCCCGCTTTCCAAGCATTTGTTTTTCATGGAGTGCTCTCACATTTGAACATTCGGCTATAAAACAAGACCGATTTTACTCGGTCCGCTGAATCCGTACTACTTTCGCACGGTTTTTCAGTTGTTTCATAGGCATCGAGTGAGCAAATCACAAAAGTTATGATACACCAAGTAAATACAAACCTATTTTATTATTTGTGAACAAGAATTGTCAAGATCATGCAAATAGAGTTGACCCTAACTATCGCTTCTACGACGCAATTCTTCACGCATTTGTTGAATGATCGCATGGGAGAATCCCTTGCGCATCAGCATGGACAGCAGTTTGCGTTCTTCATCGGGGTTCGGTGCACCTTCTATGCGTCGCACCTTCTTCTCTATCAATGCGCGAGCAGCATCTAGTTCAGCCTGCCTAGACACGCCACGTACTGCGTCCTCTACAATCGCTCTGTCCACTCCACGCTGGGTAAGCTCCATACGCAGCATATACGGGCTTCTCGGCTTCAAACGCAATCGCTCGTCTACCCATTGCTTCGCAAATGCTTCATCATCGATGTAGCCATGTTCCATGCAGCGCTGACATATCTCTTCTGCAATCTGCGTAGAAAATCCCTTCTCTACCAAATAAGAATGCAGCTGACTGCTTGTCCGTGGGCGTATGCCGAGGTATCGCAAAGCTCCTAAATACGCTTTATGCTTTTCTTCTGCTATCAGGACTTCTCGGCAAAAAGCTTCGTCTAATTCTGTTCCCTTAAATAGGTTGTACTTTACCAGTATGTCTTCATGTACGGTAATGGCATACTCGCCTTCTACATCGATATGGTAGCGTTGCTTTTGTTTGATATCTCGATGAACGGCAGTGATCAGGCCGCTCTTCATGATGATTCACTCCTTCGCAAAGCTAAAATAACAGCCTGTCTCATCGACAGGCTGTTCTTCCACTCTTCATTACTCCAGATCAAATGTAGGCTCTTCATCTTGCTCTGGGTCATGTTCTGCCTCTGCTTCTGGAACAGAACTAGGGTTCAGGCTGAAGTATTCGCGCACCTTTGTTTCAATCTGTGATGCAATGTGCGGATTTTCTTTCAGGAAGACTTTCGAATTCTCTCTACCTTGACCGAGTCGCTCCTCATTGAAGGAGTACCATGCGCCACTCTTTTGTACTACATCGATCTCGGAACCGATGTCGAGAATGCTACCTTCTCTGGAAATACCTTCGCCGTACATGATATCCACTTCAGCAACCTTGAACGGTGGTGCTACTTTATTTTTCACGACCTTGATCTTCGTCTTGCTTCCCAAAATATCGTTACCGACTTTGATAGATTCAGCTTTACGAACGTCCAAACGAACACTCGCGTAGAACTTCAATGCGCGTCCACCTGGAGTTGTTTCCGGGTTACCGAACATGACTCCCACTTTTTCACGAAGCTGGTTGATGAAGATGGCAATCGTTTTGGACTTGTTGATGGCACCGGACAGCTTACGAAGTGCTTGGGACATCAAGCGTGCTTGCAAACCTACGTGGGAATCTCCCATCTCGCCTTCGATCTCTGCTTTTGGCACGAGTGCCGCAACGGAGTCGACTACGATAATGTCTACTGCACCAGAACGTACCAACGCCTCAGCGATCTCCAATGCTTGCTCACCTGTGTCTGGCTGAGACAGCAGCAATTCGTCGATGTTCACACCCAGCTTAGCAGCATAAACCGGATCCAAGGCATGCTCTGCATCGATAAACGCAGCCTGACCACCCTGTCTTTGCACTTCTGCGATCGCATGAAGCGCTACCGTTGTTTTACCAGAAGACTCTGGGCCGTAAATCTCAACAATCCGTCCACGTGGGAAACCACCCACACCAAGTGCGATATCTAGAGCAAGCGCACCGCTAGAAGCCGTAGAAATCTGGATGTTGGATACTTCCCCCAACTTCATAATGGAACCTTTACCGAACTGCTTTTCTATCTGACGCAATGCACTCTCCAAAGCTGCGCGACGATCTGACAAATGGTACACACCCTTTCAACTTTTCGCTTCTGTTTTGCTTGTCTTCATCATACCTCGAGACAGAAGTGTTTGCCAAGTATTTTTTGCGAACAAATATTCGCATCACAAAAAAGCAGCCATTTCCTGGTTATTCCCAGCGAAATGACTGCTTCTCATTTCTATTGAATTAGGAACGCTTCGCTCCGCGAGGCTTTGCAGGCTCCAGATTGATTCGTTTTCCGTTGATTCGGGTTTGACGCAGTGACTCATAAACGAATGCCGCAACCTCTTCTGGAACCTCAACAAACGTGAAGCTCTCGAAAATGTCGATGCGACCTACTGATTTTCCTGGGATACCAACAGATTCAGAGATCTCTCGTACCAGATCCTGCGGCTTCATGTTCGCATTGCGACCTACGTTCAGGAAGAAGCGAACCATGCCTTTTGCTGCACCCGTCTCACCAAAGTTGTACGCTTCTGCTTCCTGCCCTTGTCCCGCTTCCGTATGGAATGCCAGGTGCAATGCAGCAGCTGCTACTTTTTCAGCCGGGTATTGACCTACGAGAGCATCCGCTACTTTTTGATACATATCCGCGATAGCATCGCTTTCCAAAAGGCTAGTCAACTGTTCACGCAACTGCTCTTGTTTACGCTCTGCCACTTCCTCCAAAGAAGGAACATTGCGAGAGAGCACTTGTGCTTTTGTCTGCTTTTGGATAAACATCATTTGTCTTACTTCACGAGGCGTAACCAACGTCATCGCAATTCCTTTGCGACCTGCACGACCAGTACGGCCAATACGGTGTACGTAGCTCTCAGAGTCTTGTGGAATATCGTAGTTGATTACGTGAGAGACGTTTCCTACGTCGATACCACGTGCTGCTACATCTGTCGCGATCAGGAATTCAATCGATCCCTCACGGAACGCATTCATGACCTTGTCGCGTTGTGCCTGGGACAAATCGCCATGCAAGCCGTCCGCAAGGTATCCGCGGGATTGCAGCACTTCGGACAACTCATCTACACCGCGCTTAGTACGACAGAAAATGATACCCAGCTCAACATCCTCACTGTCCAAGATGCGGCAGAGGCTCTCCACTTTATTTCGGTCAAACACTTTGTAGTATACCTGTTCGATCAATGGCGCCGTTACTTCTTCACGGCTCACCGCAATCGTTTGCGGCTGTTTCATGTACCGGGTAGCCAAACGCTTGATTTCTGGCGGCATCGTCGCAGAGAACAGCAAGGTTTGACGCTCATCTGGCATATGATTGATGATTGTCTCGATATCTTCGATGAAGCCCATGTCCAGCATTTCATCCGCTTCATCCAAAACGAGTGTATGTACGTGATCCAGCTTCAATGTTTTGCGACGCAAGTGGTCCATGACACGACCAGGAGTACCTACAACGATTTGTACACCTTGGCGCAGTGCACGAATTTGATGTCCGATCGATTGTCCGCCATAGATTGGCAGCGTACGAACCTTGTTGTATTTGGAGATACGCAAGAGCTCTCCTGCTACCTGAATAGCCAACTCACGAGTCGGGGTCAGCACGATCGCTTGTACACGATTGGCAGGTGTAATCTTTTCAACAAGTGGAATCCCGAAGGCAGCAGTCTTACCAGTACCTGTCTGTGCTTGACCAATCAGGTCTCCGCCATCCAGAACTTTTGGAATGCAAGCTGCCTGAATCGGTGATGGCTCCTCGAAGCCCATATCGTGAATCGCTTGCAGAATAGATTTATGTAAAGGAAAATCAGAAAAAATCGTCATGAAAAAATCACCTTTCTTTTTGCATTTGCAACGCATAAAACAACGCGTATTTAGCGGCACGCCCAACGATTGCATGCCTTCTTCCGGCAAGGCGCAGCTCTTTTACAACGGTGGGCATTCCTTCTGCCGCGATCCCCACGTAAACAAGGCCAACAGGCTTGCCCTCGGAAGGATCGGGTCCAGCCACTCCCGTAACGGAAATCCCGTAAGTAGCTCCCAGCTTTTCTCGTACATGTTCAGCCAGCATTTGAGCTGTTTTGTCACTGACTGCCCCATCTGTTTGCAAAATCGAATCAGGTACTTCGAGCAGCTGTTTTTTCACTTCATTGGTGTAGCAAACTACCCCGCCACGAAACACTTGCGAGCTTCCCGGCACAGAGGTAATCAACGAGGCAATCGCTCCACCTGTACAGCTTTCTGCACAAGCAATTGTCTCATTTCTCTTTTTCAGCTCAGAAACCAGCACATCATGCAGTGACGAGTTCTCGCCCATCCCGTACATGTACTGGCCAACACGGCTGAGAATTTCTTTTTCTACAGGTAAAATCAAGGTTTCTCCTTCTTCGACTGTAGCAGCTCTTGCCGTAATTCGCAGCGTTACTTCGAATTCTTTGGCGTATGGAGCGATCGTTGGATTGTCCTGCTTTTCGATCAGATCAAGCAGTTTTTCCTCCAAAGCGGATTCGCCTATTCCGTAGAACCGGAGTAAATGAGAATGAAACACTTGTTTATCGGGGAGCAAATCGGTCAAGTAAGGCATCACGTAATTCTCCACCATTGGGTACATCTCACTAGGTGGTCCAGGCAATAGCACGAACGTACTACTGTCATGACGGATCGCCATCCCCGGCGCCATCCCAAAATCGTTGGAGAATACATGGCTGCCAGAAAGCACCAGCGCCTGCTTACGATTGTTCTCCGTCATGACAATCCCACGTTGCGAAAAGAATTTTTCAATTCTCTCCATGGCCTCTGAATTCGTTTCCAATCCAATGCCTACATGCCCCGCCACGGTTTCTTTCGTCAAATCATCTTGAGTTGGTCCTAGCCCACCCGTGAAAATGACGAGATCAGATCGTCCTGATGCCAATCGAATCACTTGTAGCAATCGCTCCGTGTTGTCTCCCACAACCGTATGAAAGTAAACTCCCACGCCAATTTCCGCCAGCTTCTGAGAAAGAAACTGTGCGTTGGTGTTAGCGATCTGGCCTAACAAAAGTTCGGTACCTACCGCGATAATCTCCGCTCTCATCTTCCTCATCCATTCTCTTTGAGAGTAGAAAAGCCTCTAAACTAACAGTTTATCACTTGCAAACGCTCAAGAGAAGAGTCTTGTGAAAAAAGAGACCAATACCCGCATTACGAGTATTGGATCACGTTACGATTTTTCGCAAAGTAGTCGTACCCGGAGTAAATCGTGATGATCACCATCGCCCATGTAGCTAATTCGTCGAACGGAATGCCGAAGAAACCAAATGGGAAGTTGCGAATCATGACAGCCGTAATCGCTACGATCTGCACCCATGTTTTCAGTTTGCCCAATGCACTCGCGGCAATTACCTGTCCTTCTGCCGCAGCAACTAGTCGTAAACCCGTTACCGCAAACTCCCTGCTGATAATGACAATCGCAATCCACGCTTCCAAACGCTGCATCTCTACCAGCGAAATGAGTGCGGCAGAAACCAACAGCTTATCAGCAAGCGGATCCAGAAACTTCCCCAAATTTGTCACGATTTTTTTCTTCCGTGCAATATAACCGTCGAGTCCGTCCGTACTGGCTGCTAGGATAAATACCAAAGCCGCAATCAGCTCATTATACGTCATCGTCAGGCTACCAATCGAAAATGTCCCGATGTTGTAACGCACCAGCAGAAAAAACATAACTACCGGCACCAGAAAAATCCTGGCGAGGGTGATGCGGTTGGCGAGATTCACCTAGACTACCTCCCCGGCTAAATCGTATTCATAGGAGTGTGTTATTTTTACTTTTACAATGGTGCCCAGTTCGCCTTTAAAACCAGTGACGAATACTTCACCATCGATTTCCGGAGCGTCATACTGTGTTCGACCTACATAAATATCGTTACGTCCTTCGTAACGTTCAATCAAAACATCCAAGACTTGACCAACAAAGCGTCCATTGCGATCTCCGGCTACTTCACGCTGAATTTCCATCAGCATGTTCGCACGTTTTTCCTTAACCTCTTCGTCTACGTGGTCAGGCAGACGGGAAGCTGGAGTGTCATCCTCGTTGGAGTAAGTAAACACACCCAGTCGATCAAAGCGGATATCCTTGACAAACTCGCTCAGACGCTCGAAGTCTTCCTCTGTTTCCCCAGGGAACCCTACGATCAAAGAGGTACGCAGTGCAACATCTGGGACCTGTGCGCGAATTTTTGCTACCAGCGCACGAATATCCGTCTGTCTTCCTGGGCGACGCATTCTTTTCAGAATATGGTCTTCCGAATGCTGCAAAGGCATGTCTACGTATTTGCATACTTTTGGATTGGTAGCAAAGGTGTGGATCAGTTCATCCGTGAAAAATCCAGGGTATGCATAGTGAAGACGAATCCACTCGATGCCCTCGACTTCTGCCAGACGGTTTAAAAGTTCAGGAAGCATCAATTTTCCATCGTAAATATCTGTTCCGTAGTTCGTAGAATCTTGTGCGATCAGACTTACTTCTACGACCCCTTGTGCCGCCAGATGACGAGCTTCTTCCACGATGGATTCGATTGTACGACTGCGGAATCCTCCACGCATCAAAGGAATCGAGCAAAACGTACAGGCGTTGTCGCAGCCCTCGGCAATTTTAATATATGCGGTGTACGTGCCTTGCTTTACTTTCCGTTTCACTACATCTTCGTACGTAAAAATGGGATTTCCTACAAAGATCGGTCGCTTGCCCTCTAGAGATTCTTCGATAATACCTGTAATCGACATAAAATCGCCTGTTCCGACAATGCCATCCACCTCAGGAATCTCATTCAAGATATCCTCTTTGTAACGTTGTGTGAGACAGCCTGCCACCACAAGCGATTTCAGTTTACCGGATTCCTTCAATTCACCCATTTCCAGAATCTTATTTACGGATTCTTCCTTGGCTGCATCGATGAAACCGCAGGTATTGACGATAACCACAGTTGCTTCCTCCGGGTTATCAACCAGTTCATAACCTTTTTCATCTATCAGATGGGCCATCATGTCCGAATCAACGAGATTTTTTTCACAGCCCAGCGTAACAATCGCTACTTTTTCACGCGTGCCTACCTTCTCTGTCATCTTTTTTCCTCCAATTGGTCACACCAACCCATATTACACCTAACCAGTATAATATAAGCCTAAAGGAAGTGTCAAAAAAGAGAAAAGAACAAAAGGCAAGCATATGCTTGCCTACTGGGTGACCGCCTCTTTTACTTTCATCGTAATATTTGACGGCATTGACTTCATTTTAGACGTGTCTACCAAGACTCCGTTCACCTTTAATTCCAATACAGTCGGTTTGCCCAAACGAATATAAGCGGATTTCCCAAGCTCAATCGTTTTTTCCTGATCTTTTTTGAGCGTGCCCTGCTCAACATACTTTTTTCCTTTTCCTTCCGATATACCAAACCAGCTTGTTTCTTCTTTCACCTTCAGATAAACCGTGATTTTTTCTCCACCCTGCAAGGAATAGTTATACATGGATCCTTGCTGCGATTCAAATGTGATGGTTGCCTGAGGAGTTTCCGTAACGGTCTCAGGTGGGTTTGTTCCTGTTTGAGGGTTCGGTGTGGTAATAGAAGGAGGCTTCGGTTGTTGAGCAATCGGGGATGTTTCCGCTCCACCACCATTGCCAGGCGTGACAATTTCCGCACCAGGGTTAACAGTTCCCCCCGGCACTGGTTGAGTAAACTGACCTCCGTTGTTGTTGACGACAGCGAAATAAATAACCCCGATAATCAAGGCAATAAACAATACGAGCAAGGTTTTGGTCACCCATCGCCCCGCTTGTAATGGATTGTTCGCTGAAGCAACTCGTCTGCGACGCAGTCTCTCTACTTGCTCTGTAGGTGGCTGGGCCGGCAAATCGGACTGAAAGTGATTCAGGATGTGGTTCGGGTCTAGACCGACAGCTTCCGCATAACTCTTTATAAATGCACGCGCGTAAAAGTGGCCAGGAAGTACGTGAAAATGACCCCTTTCAATTGCTTCCAAATATCGCCGCTGTATCTTGGTGATACGTTGGATGTCGTCGAGCGTGATTCCTTTTTCTTCGCGGGCCCTTTGCAGGACTTGACCTAGCTCAGACACAGCTGCCCCTCCTTAATTCATTTCGAAATTATCAAAGCCGCGATTGTTGATAAGCTCATAGGTAATCTCTTCATCCGGATGATGGCGCAGCTCAATTATGTAATGGAAATCATCAAGTTGATACTCTGATTCCCTTACGAATATATCCGGATGCTCAATGATTTTTGCGGCAGGAAAGTTCATAATCTCCCGAAGCAAGGTGAAGTGCTTTTCTGTCGATCGCAGCGTTGAGACAATTCCATCTATCAAATATACATGATCAGTAGACATTTCATCAATGGCTAAGGAACTACGCACCGTCTGGCGCAACAAAGTGGAGGAAATAAATGTCCAACGTTTATTGGCGGATACGCTGGCAGCAATCATTGATTCAGTCTTCCCTACACGAGGCATTCCACGGATCCCGATGAGCTGATGACCTTCCCTCTTCAGGATTTCTGCCATGAAATCGACCAGCAAGCCCAGCTCTTCACGAACAAAGCGAAACGTTTTTTTGTCCTCGCTATCCCGTTCAATATAGCGACCGTGGCGAACAGCCAAGCGATCCAGCATTGTCGGGGGACGTAACCTCGTTATGGTTATGTTGTCCATTTTTTGCACAACGTTGCGCAAAACCTCCATTTTCTCATCATCATCGGTCAAAAGCAGCATACCTCGGCGCATGGTATCCACACCATTGATCGTCACGATATTGATGTTCAACATCCCCAGAATAGAAGATACGTCCCCTAAGAGACCGGGACGGTTACGGGCAATCTCATACTCCATGTACCATTCTTTCTTCGCTTCCATATGCAATCCTCTCCGCCAACCAGAATTCTCTTCTTATGTAGTATATCACGTTCGTTTCATTCGACAATCGCGAAAAGAAAAATCCCCAAAAGTAGGGGATTTGAATGGCTAGCTGCCAGCGTTCGCGTCATTGCGATTCTGAACAAGCTTCACCATGAGTGTTGCCAAAGCTTGTTGCTGCTGTTGATCACCTGCGTCCCACAGTTGTTTCAACAGACGCTCCTGATCGTTTTTCGGGTCTACTTGCTCAGATAGATAGCTACCGATTTGATAAGCTACATTTTGAAGCGTTTCGCTTTCCATCCCGGCTTGTTTCGCTTGTTCTACCCGATCTCCGAGAAACGCTTTCCAGTCGCTGAAATTGTCAAGAATCGACATAGGGAAATTCCCTCCTTTTGTACGTTGCGAACAGATTTGCTGCCCACACAAAAGGTAGAATTCCATCATTTCTCGTATTTTATTCATGCATACTTTTCTTCTAGGTGTACCATCCACCGTTTGGACTAATCACTTGCCCTGTCACATAACTGGAATCCGCCGAAAGCAAGAAACGCACGACTGCGGCTACCTCATATGGTTGTCCGAGACGGTTGGCAGGAATTTCTTCCGCGATCATTTCCATTTCATCCGGAGCAAAGCGCTCCATCATTCCACCAGCAATCGCTCCTGGAGCGACTGCATTTACCGTGATTCCGTTTGGTGCCATTTCCTTTGCCAAGGCTTTGGTGAACGTATTGATTGCTCCTTTGGTCATGGAGTACAGTACTTCACACGAACCGCCAGTAAGCCCCCATATAGAAGAAATATTGACGATGCGCCCATACCTTGCACGTAGCATCGCCGGAACAGCAGCTTGGCAGACCAAAAAAGCGGATCGAACATTGAGGGCAAGGAGCTCATCGAATTTCTCGACAGTCACATCCGTAAATAATCCGACATCGTCCACTGAAGCGTTGTTTACGATCAACAGTGGTGCAGCCTGCATCTGAGCAAACATCGCTGCAATTTGCTGTGGATCCCGCAGATCAGCTTGGAGGATGCCGAACGGAACGCCCCGCTCCTGGCATTTTTGCACCAACGGCTCTAATTTTTCTTTATTTCGATTGTAATGCAGATAAAGGGGAACCCCCGCATCAATCAGGTAGGCACCGATCGCCTGCCCGATCTCTCCGGAAGCTCCCGTAATTAACGCCCATGGCGTTTCTTGCTTGAACATGAATACATTACTCCTGTGGCGAAGCGGAACGAACGATGGAAACAGCCATCTGCTCGGTTAAAAAATGCTCCTTCAAACGTTTTTCCACATCTTCGCGTGTGATCGACTCCAAGGTCGGCACTACGGAAAACAGATCGTTTCCGTTAAATTTGAAGCTGGTAAACTGGTTAGCGATAAACTCCACGGAGTTTAAAGAACGCAGGAAGTTTCCGATTTTTTTACGCTTCGCACGCTCAAAATCTTCCTGGGCTATACCGGTTTGCTTCAACTGTTCGATTTCTGCTTTGATCGTTTCCACCAAACGCTCTGGATCAGGTGTATCTCCACCGATGATCGTATACGCATAATCCTGCTCACTGCTGTAGTCAAAATCAAAGCTTTCCGTAATCAGCTCGCTGTCATACAAACGCTCATAGACAGCGGAGCTAGTGCCGAACGCGATGTCCAATACCAGTTTAGTAGTCAACTCGCGTTTTAACAAGGCTTCCTTGGTTAGACCGTTTTCCTTTTCCTTGATTCCAATCATGCATTTGGGCAGACCCACTGTTAGAAACGCTTCTACTTTCGCTTCCGCTGGCTCTGATGGCTCTTCTGGAAAAACGCGCGTGATTTGTGGCGCAGGAGGAAACTCCTTAGCTCCCTGATTTTCACGAATGAGCTTCATAATCGCTTCTGGTTCAAAGGAGCCCACGACCAGCAGAAGCATATTGGCAGGATGATAAAACGTTTCATAGCACTGATACAAATTTTCTTTTGTAATATGAGAGATCGTCTCGATCGTACCCGCAATTTCAATGTTAATCGGATACTTCTGGTACATAGCTTTTAGAAGGTTCATGTACACCTTCCAGTCCGGATTGTCCTCGTACATGGTGATTTCCTGGCCGATGATTCCTTTTTCCTTTTCTACACTGGCATCTGTGAAATACGGGTCCTGTACATAATCAAGCAGCAGATTCAGATTGTCATCTAACTTATCTGTGCATGAGAACAAATAAGCCGTACGATTGAAGCTCGTGAACGCATTGCAGCTCGCCCCGTTTTTACTGAATTCGTGCATGACATCCCGATCTTTTTTCTCAAACATTTTGTGCTCTAGAAAATGCGCAATGCCGTCGGGAACATTGATTTCTTCCCCGCTTCGGGTGCGGAAATGGCTATCAATGGAGCCGTAGCGCGTTGTGAACACAGCGTATGTTTTGCTGAAGCCCTGTTTGGGAACCAAATAGACTTGCAATCCATTTTGGAGAGCTTCATGATATACCGTTTCATTTACTTGTTCAAAATCAGTGGTCTGCATCTTATGCCTCTCCCTTCTTGTCCCGTAGCAGATAAATCGTATCGATCGTCACCTTGCTTGCTACTTTCTTGATATCCTCAATGGTCGCTTGGTTGATCCCCGCCAAAAGCTCTTCGATTTTCCGAGGACGTCCGCTAATCACACCGTTGTACGTAAATTCAATCATGCCGCGAGCGCTGTCCAATAGTTCGCGGAACTGGTTAGACAATGTCGCACGTGTCTGGCTCATTTCCTCTTCCGATATGGTTCCTTGTCGCATCAAATCAAGCTGTTGCTTAATAATCTCAACCGCACGCTGATATTTGCTTACATCAATCCCGGACATAATCATGAGAATCCCTTTGTGGCTCTCTAGCCTGGATACGGCATAGTAAGCGAGACTCTCTTTTTCACGGACATTGACAAACAACTTGGAGTGAGGAAAACCGCCTAAAATCCCGTTATATAGCAACAACGTCGGGTAGTCCTCATCCTTATAAGTGATCTGCGTACGGCAGCCAATATTGAGCTTTGCTTGGCTGACATCGAGTCGATCGATCACTTCGCTTTCAGCAGATACGTCCTTCGCGGTCGATTCGATCTGTGGTTCACCTACTTGGGAGCGTTCCAAGGGAATGTGCTTAGAAATAGCCTCGCTCACTTCCTGCTGCTCGACATCGCCCACCACGAACATATTGATTGGATTCGTCGTCGTTATTTCTTTAAAATATTGATACAGCTCCTGACCAGTGATCTTCGGCAAATCCGCCACACGACCTTGGACGAGTAGAGAGAATGGTTCCCCTTTACACATTTCTTCTGTCACGCGTTGGTTTGCATACTTCATTTTGTCGTCGATCAAACTCTCTATCCGTTTACGAAGCGTCTCTTTTTCCTGTGCCATGTACTTTTCAGAAAAAGCGTTGTTTTGTACATATGGTCTGACGAGCATATCTCCTACGAATTCGATGGCCTGCTCCAAAAGTGAGGCTTCATTGGACAAATATTTTTCATTCGGTACTTCCATGTAAATTTGCAGGATTTGCCGCTCGCCCTTTTTCATCACATCGACATCAAAAATGGCTCCGTACAGGAAATCCAAATGTGCTCGCAATAGCTTCGTTTCTGGAAAACGAGCGCTGGCACGTTTCATGACCATTGCAAGCAAAGCTGTTTTTGTTACGTGCTCCTCCGATAGCGCCTGTTCAATCATCGTCACGACCGTCGTGGTCTTGAACTTTTTGGTTGGAAGGATATGTACGTTCATCCCATTGATTTGGGAGCTTTGAAATGCAATTTCGGTTGTAGTAGCAGTCATAGTTCAATCTCCCTTCTCCATCAGCTTACTTCATATTCTTCTCTATTGTAACCAATTGTCAGGGCATCAAGCATCAGAATCTTCCATTATATATCCCAGTGCTTCATCCTATGCGCTCACGCAAGTCCCGTAATACGTAAATCACAGCGCTTCCGTTGAATAAAAAAAGAGCGAACGGCCCTTTTTTACAAAGGGTGTTCACTCTTTTCCTTACATATCCATTGCATCCCAGTCCCCGGGATCATCCGATGTGCTATGCTCTTCAACAAATCGACCGCAATCAGACGAGAGACAGAGCATGCCATCCAGTTGCTCATCGTGAAAGGGTAAGCCGTGGCTTCCCCCACAGTACGGACAAGTCCACATACGAAGAGCCTCCTTTTATTCGTGAAGGTACTCCGTAGTAGTTTGTCCCAATTTTAAAGGGGACTTTCCACTTTATTTTGTTCCCAAACCCGCAAGTAATCATAAGGATCGATGGCCTTCCCCGTGCTGTTACGATAGAGGCCAAAATGTAGGTGAGGTTCAAACATTCCCACTGTCCCTGTTCCACCGTAGCCTGTATCTCCAACAAAACCGATCAACTGCCCAGCTTTTATCGTTTTCCCAACATACAATCCTGGTGTATACGCCTGCAAATGAGCGTAATACATCCGATATTGGCCATTCTCATCCGTAATGTTTACTCTCCAGCCACCATACGTATTCCAGCCCACTTTGTTGATCGTCCCATCGGATACCGAGTAAATCGGCGTTCCTTTCGGTGCCATAATGTCGATGCCCTCGTGACTTCGGACACTGCCGCTATTCGTCTCCGTCCACTCTCGATCAGATCCGAAGCTATCCCCATACGGCTCATACCAACTATGATCGTGGAAAGGAAAACGAAATTGTTTCCCAATCAATTGATTATCCGCAACTTTTGTGGCAATAGGGTGCTCAGCTCTTTGCGCCCCTTCTGGCAAAAATAAAACTTGCCCCACTAGTAACTCATCAAAAGAGAGATGGTTATTTTTCTGAATGGCACTCATGTTCGTGTCGTGGCGAGCTGCAATTTTTGATAAGGTATCACCCTGTTGAACGACATAAGGATTCAACGAGTATTTGACACTCGTTGTCTTGTCTTCCACAGGTTTGGATTGTATGTATGCAACGGCCGTATTCTCATCCCATTGGACTTGATAACCAAATGCCTCGGAGATAAATCGGATTGGCACAAGCGTCCGCTTATTCACAATGATTGGAGAGACATCCATCTTCAAACGTTTTCCATCTACATACGCTATCTGGCTACCAATCGTAAGGGATATATGCTTGCTTTTTTTGTTGAGTGATACTTTTTGAGTGGCGGCCTCGTAGCTTACTTCTGAGCCTGTTGCCTCGGCTACTACCCTTATCGGAACGAGCATTCGCCCATTTCGATGGATGGGCGTTACATCAGATTGGACGCCGATTCCATCGACAACAACAGAAATAACAGGTCCTGGCTCTTTTGCAAAAACCATTCCACCGGGTATTGCTATCATCAGGCAAAAAACAAAAGCGCCTAGAATCCTGTTCCATCGATAACTGCTGTACTCACGTAGACAGCGGTTCATCTTTTTCCCTCCCCACAGACAATTTGCTAAAACGGATAAGACCGTTTTTTGCGGACCGCAAGCAGTCACAAAAATTATCGCATAGGGGAAGTGACAGGTTCTAGACGCTAAATTTTGTCAACGAATGATTAACGCGATCCCGTATCGTAAGGTTTGCCGAGGGCCGCTGGAGCACTGGATCGTCCTACCAGACCAGCCATCACGAGAATTGTCAGTACGTACGGAAGCATGAAGATAAATTCAGTAGGAATGTAATTGGTCAATCCGAAGATTTGTACCAAAGACTTAATCGCTTGAGCGACACCAAAGAACAATGCTGCTCCCATCGCACCCATTGGATGCCATTTACCGAAGATCAAGGCTGCAATCGCGATGAAACCTTGTCCAGAAACCGTGTTATGGGAGAAGTTACTGGTTGTCGTCAAGGAAATCGTAGCTCCACCCAATGCAGCCAACAGCCCACTGATCATAACAGCCGTGTAGCGCATTCTCTTCACATTGATCCCGACTGTATCAGCAGCACGCGGATGCTCACCAACGGAACGCAAGCGCAATCCGAATGGTGTCTTAAAAATAACATACCAAGTAACGAATACAGCAATGAAAGCCAAATAGCTAGTCGGATACGCCTCAAAAATGGCATGTCCGATATAAGGAATTTCACTCAATCCAGGAATACTGAATTTGTTAAATACAGAGTTCAATGTTGTTGTTTGACCTGCTCCGTTGAAAATAATTTTGGTCAGGTAAATGGAAAGCCCCGCTGCCAAAAAGTTCAGGGCCACACCACTGACGGTCTGGTCCGCTTTAAATGTAACCGAAGCAACGGCATGCGGTAGGGCAAAAATAGCACCGGCAATCCCAGCCGCAATAAATCCGACCCACGGTGCCCAAGCTCCAAATGAATCTTGGAAAGCATAGGTCATTACGGCACCAGTAAAAGCACCGATAATCATCATACCTTCTAGCGCAATGTTCACGACACCAGAACGCTCCGAGTACAATCCACCCAATGCGGCAAAAATCAAGGCAGTGGAAAACACGATGGTATCATGAACGAGGTTGCTAAGAATTAATCCCCAATCCATCAGTTTCCACCTTCCTTTTTCTTCATCAAGATCGGCTTAACGAAAATTTTCACGATGCCGTGTGCAGCAACAAAGAAAATAACAGAAGCAATCACGACGCGAATTAACTCAAATGGTACACCCGCACTAAACTGCATGCCGCTCGCACCGAATGTAAGAACCCCAAACAAGATGGCAGCAAGGATAACCCCGAACGGAGTATTTCCGCCAATCAATGCTACCGCGATTCCATCGAATCCATAGCCCGTATGCTGCGTCATAATCGCTTGATAGTGGAAAACGCCCAAAATCTCAGTAGCTCCACCAATTCCTGCAAACATACCACCAATAAACATGGCCTTTACAACATTACGATTCACGTTCATACCAGCATACTCAGAAGCATGCGGGTTCAAACCAACGGAACGCAATTCAAAACCAGACTTTGTTTTCCAAAGGATGATATAGAAGAAAATAGCTGCAAGTACAGCAATCAGTGTACCCCAGTGCAAACGAGCATTGTCAAACATTTCAGCGAGCCATCCAATGGTAATGATCGCAGAATCCTTTACTTCTTCAGATGTTTGCTTGCCTGCTGGAATAAAGAAAGCATTCATGATCCAGTTTGCAAAGTACAGTGCTACCCAGTTCAACATGATGCTAGTAATAACCTCATTGACACCACGTGCTGCTTTCAAATAACCGGCAATGGCACCCCACAAACCGCCTGCTAAAGCACCTGCAAGGATAGCAAGTGGAGCATGAATGATTGCTGGAAGGTCAAAAGAAACACCTACGACAGTAGAAGCAATCATCCCTACGATAAATTGACCTTCTGCCCCGATGTTAAAAAGACCGGTACGGAAAGCAAAAGCTACAGCCAAACCTGTAAAGATCAAAGGGGTAATTTGGCGAATCGTTTCACCAAAGTTATACGCGCTTCCAAATACTTTTTTAATCAAAGCCGTATAGGCAGCGATTGGATCAAATCCACCTGCCAGCATTGCGATTGCTCCGGTCAAAAGACCAAGAATGATCGCAACGGCAGGAACGAGAAACGATTCTTTCGTGAAGACTGCAATAACTTTATTCATCGTTTCCCCCTCCTTGCATTACTTTTCCGCCGGACATCATCAAGCCGAGCTCTTGCTCCGTTGTTGATTTTGCATCGACAATCCCCACAATAGCTCCCTCATATATAACCGCAATCCGGTCGGACACATTGATAACCTCATCCAGCTCCAAGGAAAGTAAGAGAACCGCTTTTCCTTGATCGCGTTGATCAATTAGCCTGCGATGAATAAATTCGATAGCCCCTACGTCCAAGCCACGAGTAGGTTGAGCCGCAATCAGCAAATCCGGGTTCTTGTCCACTTCGCGGGCAATAATCGCCTTCTGTTGGTTTCCTCCCGAAAGCGCTCGTGCTGGCGTGTAAATACTCGGAGTCCGAACGTCGAATTCTTCGATAAGCTTAGCCGCATGCTTGTCAATAGCGCCATAATCAAGAAAACCGTTTTTGCAAAACGTTGGATGGAAGTACGTTTCCAATACCATATTTTCACTCATGGTGAAATCAAGAACCAATCCTCGTTTATGTCGGTCTTCAGGAATGTGCGACAATCCTGATTCCGAGATGTTGCGCGGATTTTGATTCGTAATTTCTTTGCCATTAAGAAGGACACGCCCACTTGTTGCCTTACGCAAGCCAGTTAATACTTCAATCAGTTCACTTTGGCCATTTCCGTCGACTCCTGCAATTCCGAGGATTTCTCCAGCGCGAACCTCTAGGCTGAGGTTGTTCAGCGCATTCACACCACGATTACCCATTGCAGTCACTTTCTCTACGGCCAAGATCGTTTCTTTTGGTTTTGCTTCCGTTTTATCGACGCGGAAGTTCACTTCACGACCAACCATTTTCGCAGCCAAATCGTCTGGATTCGTATTTTTTACCAATACGGAGTCAATGACTTTTCCTCGACGAATAATCGTAACCGCGTCACATACAGCCATAATTTCTTTCAGCTTGTGTGTGATCAGGATAATCGTCTTACCTTCTTTTACCAAGTTATGCATGATCTCGATAAGTTCATGGATTTCCTGCGGCGTCAATACAGCCGTAGGCTCATCAAAAATCAAGATGTCGGCACCGCGATAAAGCGTTTTCAAAATCTCTACACGCTGCTGCATCCCTACTGAGATATCCTGAATTTTTGCTCTCGGATCAACTTTGAGCCCGTATTGATTCGACAGTTTTTCTACCGCTTTCTCAGCGCTTTGAATATCTATCTTCAACCCGTTTTTCGGTTCATTTCCTAGCACAATGTTTTCCGTAACTGTAAATGTTTCTACGAGCATAAAATGTTGGTGAACCATTCCGATACCAAGTTCGTTTGCAATCCTTGGACTTGTGATCTGTACAACTTTCTCGTTAATCAGAATTTCGCCTTCATCCGGCTGGTATAGACCAAACAAGATGTTCATGAGTGTGGACTTGCCCGCGCCATTCTCTCCGAGCAGCGCATGAATTTCACCTTTACCTACAGACAGTGTAATACTGTCATTCGCAACAATGCCTGGGAACCGTTTTGTGATCCCTCTCATTTCAACCACTTTTTTTACCGAGTTCATGCATGCTCACCCCATTTTTCGGGTCTAGTGTGAAGGTAAAGGACAAGGCCAGTAGCTCAAACCAGCCTTGTCCATTTGCAGCTTCCTTGGTTTTTACTTATCAGGAACTGTGATTTCGCCTTTAACGATTTTTTGCTTGTATTCTTCAACCAGCTTCAGTACGTCTTCAGGAACGTTCTTCGTAGAAGTGTCAGCCAGACCTACACCGTTTTCAGCCAGTCCGAGCCATTGTACTCCGCCTTTGAATTTACCCTCAGAAAGCTCTTTCGATACACGAATAACTGCTTCGTCAACACGTTTTACCATGGAAGTCAATGTAACTTCGTCGCCGAAAGTCAGGGATTGGTCTTTGTCAACACCGATTACCCATACGTTCTCGCCTTTAGCTTTACGGTCTTTTGCTTCGTTGAACACACCGTCGCCTGTACCGCCGGAAGCGTGGAAGATGATGTCCACACCTTGACCGTACATGGAGGAAGCAGTAGATTTACCCATGTCTGGTTTGTCAAAAGCACCCGTGTAAACTTTCACTACTTGAATGCTTGGATCTACAGCTTTTACGCCCGCTTCGAAACCAAGGTCAAAACGTTTGATTACCGGGATGTCAACGCCACCCACGAATCCAACCTTTTTCGTTTTGGTCATCTTCGCTGCAACTACCCCAGCAAGGAAGGAGCCTTCATGCTCTTTAAAGAGTACAGATGCTACGTTAGGAGCATCTACTTCAGCGTCGATAATCGCCAATTTTGCGTTTTTGTTTTCTTCTGCTACTTTTTTCAGGTGGTCACCCATCAAGAAGCCGATACCCCAAGTCAGATCCCAACCGTCTTTTACGAATTGAGTCAGGTTTGGTACATAGTCAGCATCTGATTTTGATTGCAGATAGTTTACGTTTTCTTTCGGGAGATTCATTTCGGTTTGGAGTTTTTGCAGCCCTTCCCAAGCACTCTGGTTAAAGGAGTTGTCGTTTACACCGCCAACGTCTGTAACCATACCTACTTTGATAGCATTAGCGGCTGGAGCGCCTCCATTGCTACCAGTTTGGCCTTGAGGCTGTGCTTCTTGTTTGCTTCCGCAGCCAGCGAGAACGAGCGACAGGCTGAGTGTTGCCACAGAAAGCACGGATAGAACTTTCTTCATCTGAGATTACCCCCTGTTTTTAGTTGATGAAATTGTTGAGTGAGGTTGCCCCCACAGTTACAACCGTCTCCGTACGACATGAAAGTGAATTTTGTCAGCTCTGAAGTAATTATGGGAGTATAGCACTGGCTTTTCACTTTCGTCGTAATGAATCTGTTTGAGCAAGAGCATGGGAGCAGATTTATCGCAATGCAGCAGGTTGGAAACCTTTTCATTGTAGCCCACGGGTTCAATATCTGCTACTGCGTATGCGATCCTTACCCCTGTTACGCTCTCTAGCCATTTGAAGATAGACTCTCCACTTGCCGCATAGCCCTCGGGCACCAGATGTGCAGGAATGCGGTCCACACAATAAACCACAGGCTCACCGTCAGCCGTTCGAATTCGCTCTACTATGAGAACGCCTTCACCCGGATTTAAGGCAAGTCGCTTCCTCTCTTCTTCAGCAGATTCGCCAAAGGATGTTTTCAGGATTAAGGTTCCTGCCGTATATCCTTGACGCTCGATTGCATCCGTCACACTAAAGAGTTCCCCAATCCCACCTGAAAAAACAGGCTTTGAATTAATAAAGGTACCTACACCGTGTCTACGAATGACAATCTTCTCTTCCTCAAGAAGTCGGAGTGCCTCGCGAAGCGTCGCCCTGCTTACACCAAGCTGTTTGGATAGTTCGGCTTCAGAAGGGAGGCGTTCACCAGGACGAAGAAGTCCGGTTTCGATATCACTCTTGATCTTGTCCATTACCAAGAGAAACAGTGATCGAACATTCCCTTTGATGCTCATCATCATTCACTCCTGCTGTCCTTCAGCCATCCCAACAGGTAGGACGTCAGACCTCTGATTCGTATGAGACTTAATAACAACAATTTCCGTCAATCTCTTAGAAATTTTACATGAGGGGCGAGTATCATGCAAGCCAAATATTTATGAATAATAATGCAAAATGATTAATTTCGACAGGGATTTTTCTACTAAAATAGGAAAAAAGACCCTGCCAGTACAAATGTTGGCAAGGTCTCTCTTTATGAAATATTACTTTCTATGGACGGGCGCGGAAGACGAACCTCACGAGGCTTACTTCCCTCATAAGGACCGACTACTCCTTGGGCTTCCATCATATCAATCAATCGTGCCGCCCGCGTATAACCGACACGGAGACGACGCTGCAACAAGGATGCCGATGCCGTTTGGGCTTCTGAAACGATTTGGACGGCTTGATCGTACAGTTCATCATCCACAACTGGCTGTTGCTCCTCCTGCACGTCACCCGGGATCATCTCTTCATTGTAGCGAACCTCTTGCTGTTCTTTTACAAAACGAACGACCTCTTCTACTTCCTTGTCAGATACAAAAGCTCCTTGAACACGGGTCGGCTTTGATGCTCCCATCGGCAGTGATAGCATATCCCCTCTACCGAGAAGCTTTTCTGCTCCTCCCATATCGAGAATCGTTCTAGAGTCAGCCATGGAAGATACGCCAAAGGCAATGCGGGATGGAATATTTGCCTTGATCACTCCCGTAATGACATCTACAGAAGGACGCTGGGTCGCGATGATGAGATGAATTCCGGAAGCACGAGCCATTTGCGCGAGTCGACAAATCGCATCCTCCACTTCTCCCGGAGCTACCATCATCAAGTCCGCAAGCTCATCGACGATGACGACGATATAGGGAAGTGGGGTGCCTTCCACTTGTGCATTGTACATTTCAATATTACGGCTACCTGTTTTGGCAAACAAATTATAGCGGCGTTCCATCTCTGCCACGACTTTTTTCAATGCAACAGAAGCCCTTCTCGGGTCAGTAACAACTGGAGCCAACAAATGCGGAATTCCGTTGTACACATTCAGTTCCACCATTTTCGGGTCAACCATCATCAACTTGACTTCTTCTGGTTTGGCCTTGAACAAAATACTCATGATTAATCCGTTAATACAGACTGATTTACCGCTTCCAGTCGCACCCGCTACGAGCAAATGGGGCATTTTGGTCAAATCGGCTACAATCGGCTCTCCGGAAATATCCCGGCCAAGAGCAACGGTAAGCTTCCCTGCTGCATCTTGATACTCGGGAGCTTCCAACACTTCTCGTAGTGATACGACCGCTACCTCTGAGTTCGGAACCTCGATACCGATGGCTGATTTCCCTGGGATTGGTGCCTCAATGCGGATATCTTTTGCTGCTAATGCCAATGCAAGATCATCCGTCAAGCTGACAATCCTGCTTACTTTTACCCCTGTAGCAGGCTGAACCTCGTAGCGTGTAACAGCCGGTCCTCGATGTACCTCGGAAACAGTTGCATTGACGCCAAAGCTTTTCAGTGTCTGCACTAATTTTGCCGCATTTGAAGTATGATCGACGTCTTTACCTGTTGCACTCGCTTTGGGCCTTGCGAGCATTTGCAGACTTGGTAGCTCATACGGTATGGCATTCTTTTCTTCTCCGGTATCTATTGTACCGAAGATTTCTGCTTCTCCTTCAAGTGCAAACGTAATCTCCTGATTCGGTTTCGGTTGTGCAGCTCTCGCTTGATGACCAGGATTACTCGGTTCTTCATCCTCTTCCAGCGCAATGCGATCCGTAAAATCACGAATTAATGGGGCATTCAGTTGCTGGACTGCTTCCTCCTGATTAGCAGGCTGTGAATGAGGTTTTTGCTCTTTCAACGCCGTGACAGCAATGGCCTCGTTCTCTTCCGCCGATTGCTTTTGCTTGCGAGCCTCTTCGGCTTCCTTTGCTTCTTTCTTTCTCTTCTCGCTCTCTTCCTGCAAAAGCTGTACAGAGTCCTTCACTGTATGCTTGGCCTTTCCGTAAAACAAAGCGAGCTTGTCCTTGGCAAACATCAAAATGTTTACATAAGAAAGATTGAACAGAAACATCAGTCCCACGAGGAAAAGAAACACAATCACCAGACCAGTACCAATTGTTCCAACAAGGCCATTTGTCACCGCAAAAAACAGAGCGCCGATCATTCCTCCGCCTACCCCGGTGGTGGACACTTTCTGACCGTGATCGAGCCAAATCCTGTCCCATGTAACCTTAATAATGCTTTGCTCTGCAAATTTTCCATCTGCGGTAATTTGTTTGTACAAAATCATGTGATCCCAGGTCAAAATCGCCACACCAATGAGCGCTATCCCTAAGACGCGGTAAGTAAGCTTCGGTGACTTTCTCGTAAACATCATATGTATGGCCATACCGATTAGCAGAACAGGAATGATAAAATCCCATGAGCCCGCAATAAACCGAAATAGAAGTGCCAGTACATTTTTGCCCAGCCATCCACTCTCCAATAGCCCGATCAAGGACAGCACAATGATGAGAAGTCCCAGCAGCTCTATTTTGACAACTGAGGCCAATGCCGCTTGTGAACGCTCTTTTTTTCTCCTACTCAATGGCATGCCTCCTCCTCGTTATGTACCTAATGGAAAAAAGGCAGCCGTCGCGTGTTCGGCTGCTGTTCGTACTTCTCTAGTATAACACAGGAAATTCATAGAAATACAGGACTTCTTAGGCCAGCCACTCAGGTTGAAACTGAATTTTTTGTCCGGGTGCGTATTGCTCCTTCAGGTAGTCTTGCGGATCTGGACTAATCAGCCTGACGATTTTTCCTTCAAACGGTCCGGTTTGCTCAATGAGCATCGTGGCATGACCCATCGTTATCTCTTTCAGCTCTTGCTTCTCCACTTGCTCCATGTTCTCAAAAACCGTTTCCATCGGAATGATGGAGTATAAGATCATTGGAGTACACTCTCCTCGCCTTTTTGCGCTTTGATCAGTTCGTTCAGTTTTTTCAGCGCGCTACCAAGACCGCCAACTTCATCTATCAATCCATATTTCACCGCATCTACGCCAATCACATTGGTTCCAATATCTCGTGTCAATTCACCTGTTCGGGTCATGAGCTCACGGAACTTTTCTTCTGAAACTTTGGAGTGACGGGCAATAAAGCTTACTACACGATCCTGCATTTTGTCTAAATACTCAAACGTTTGGGGCACACCAATTACAAGACCAGTCAAACGGATCGGGTGAATCGTCATCGTAGCTGTTTCTGCAATAAACGAGTACGAACCAGCAACAGCGATTGGCACACCAATGCTATGGCCACCGCCGAGTACAAGTGTGACTACCGGTTTGGACAAGGACGATATCATCTCCGCAATTGCCAAGCCCGCTTCTACGTCCCCGCCAACTGTGTTCAAAATAACGAGAACGCCCTCTATTTTATTGTTTTGTTCTGCTGCAACCAATTGAGGAATGAGGTGCTCGTATTTGGTCGTCTTATTTTGTGGGGGCAACTGAATATGCCCTTCTACTTGTCCGATGATGGTCATACAATAAATATTGCTTTCGAGTTGTGGGACGTTTGTCTGACCCAGTTGTGTAATCGAATCGAGCAGTTTTTTCTTCGGATCTTCTTGCCCAGGTGTTTCTGATGGCGGCGAGGCAGCAGGCTCCTGATCATCAGTTGGTGATTGTGGCTGGGATTCCTTACTCGTTACCGCTGTGCTTGCAAACGGCGGCTTATTTAAAAAATCGCTAAATTGTTGATTCGACATGGATGATCCTCCCTCACTTTCCTCTGTAGTATGGATAAGGGGAGGAAAAATCATGCGCCCACAAAGGCAAAAAAAGCCAGAAACCCTTTTTCCAAAGGATTTCCAGCTCTTTATCGTGATCCTACACTTCCATGATAATCGGCAAGATCATCGGACGTCTGCGCGTTTGCTCGTACAGATAACGGCCTAATGACTCTTTTACATTATTTTTCAGTGAAGACCATTCATTCACATTTTCTTCCATGCATTTGACAAGTGTTTGGGTCACTATGCGATTTGCCTCATCCAGCAGCTCTTCGGATTCACGCACGTAGACGAAACCGCGAGAAATGATGTCTGGACCTGACAAAATCGTGCCATTTTGTTTGCTGAGTGTAACGACAACTACCAGTATGCCATCTTGTGACAGTAATTTGCGATCTCTAAGGACGATGTTTCCTACATCACCAACACCCAAGCCGTCAATCAAAACGTTGCCAGCATGGACTTTTCCACCGTAACGGGCCTTGCCCCCTGAGAATTCAACTGTATCGCCGTTATCCAGCAAGAACGTGTTTTCTTCAGGAATGCCAACCTGGTCAGCAAGTAAAGCATGTGTTTTCAGCATGCGATATTCACCGTGAACGGGAATAAAGTACTTCGGCTTCATTAGGTTAAGCATCAGGCGCAATTCCTCTTGGCTACCATGACCGGAGACGTGGACGGTTCCGTTAGGTCCATGGCCGCCATAGATGACATCTGCACCAATGCGCGATAATTGATCGATCGTACGAGCCACGTATTTTTCATTCCCTGGAATGGGAGTGGCTGCAATGATAACGGTATCCCCTGGAAGGATGTCAATTTTCCGATGGGCGGATCGGGCCATCCGAGTGAGCGCGGACATAGGCTCTCCTTGGCTTCCAGTTGATAAGATAACGACTTGTTCAGCAGGCAATTTGTTGATTTCATCGATCTCAACAATCAAGCCCTCTGGGACCAATAAGTACCCTAAGTCTCTGCTGATATTAATAACATTTTGCATGCTCCGGCCGACAACCGTTAATTTACGGTTGAACTGTGCTGCAGCGTCCACCACTTGTTGAATGCGGTGAACATTTGATGCAAACGTAGAAACAACAATACGTCCAGATGCTTTGCTGAACACATCCATGAGTGCTTTTCCCACTGAGCGTTCCGATCCGGTAAATCCAGGCCGTTCTGCATTCGTACTGTCAGAGAGCAAGCACAAAACGCCTCTGTCACCGATCATCGCCATTTTTGCCAGATCAGCTACCTGATTGTTAACAGGTGTTTGATCGAACTTGAAGTCTCCTGTATGAACGATGTAACCTTCCGGCGTATCCAAGCATACCCCTACACAATCCGGGATGCTGTGGTTTACACGGAAAAAGGTCGCCTTCATCTTTCCGAGAACGACTTCCGAGTCGCTGTTGATCAATACGCGTTTTGTTTCATTTAGGATGCCCGCTTCTTTTAACTTTGCATCAATTAAACCAAGGGTAAGTTTTGTCGCATAAACCGGGACTTTCAAATGCTTCAGCACATAGCTGAGGCCGCCGATGTGGTCTTCATGTCCATGCGTAATAATAATACCCCGAACCTTGTCGCGGTGTTCCTCCAAGTAGGTGATATCCGGAATAACCATATCAATCCCCAGCATTTCCTCTTCTGGGAACTTCAATCCGGCATCAATCACCACGATGTCGTCACCGCTTTGTACCACGTACATATTCTTCCCAATTTCGCCGACTCCGCCCAGGGCGAAAACGAGAACAGAGTGATTCGACTTTGCCAAAACGTGTAACCTCCTATATTTAGTTGTCATGTCCACTCAAAAAAACCGCCCCAAATCACTTGTTCTTATTATACCCGAAGTGAAATCATGAACACAAGGAAAAAGAGCCATCCCGGGAAGGAATGGCTCTTGAACTTCTATGGAGTTAAACAAGCAGAGAATGTACGAAATCTTTTTCTTGTTCGTTCAGCTCGACTAAAGGCAGCCGAACGCCTCCAACTTGAACGCCGAGCTTTTCTAAAGCGACCTTGGTCGGTCCAGGGCTCGGGTACGCAAAGAGGCCTTCAAAAATCGGCAACAGCTTGCGGTGGAGTCTTGCTGCCTCTGTATAGTTACCGGCAAAATAAGCGTCCATCATATCTGTCATTGGGCGGCCGACTACGTGACTCGCCACACTGACAATGCCCACTCCCCCGATTGACAAGATCGGCAAAGTTAAGCCATCATCGCCACTGTACAGCTCAAAGCCTTCCGGGGCATGCTCAATAATTTGCGCCATTTGCGACAAATTCCCGGAGGCTTCCTTGATGCATACCACATTAGGCAGTTCTGCCAAACGAAGTGTCGTTTCGGCAGTCATATTGACCACGGATCTTCCTGGCACATTATATAGCATCACGGGCAACTCAGTCGCTTCCGATATTGCCTTGAAGTGTGCGTAAAGCCCTTCCTGCGATGGCTTGCTGTAATAAGGAGCAACGACCATGACAGCGTCTACGCCAATCGATTGTACAGCTTGGGTGAACTCAATACTTGAGGCTGTATCATTGCTTCCTGTTCCTGCAATGATGTGGCATCTTCCTTTTGCGTAGGAAACCACATGGCGGAAAAGATCGAGTTTCTCCGTACGGGATAAAGTCGGTGATTCACCCGTGGTACCACTCAATACGATTCCAGTTGTTCCATTTGCAATTAAATGGTCAATCAATCGCTCTGTTTTATCGTAATCGACCTGTAGCTGCTCATTAAAAGGCGTTACCATAGCGGTAACCAGTCGACCAAAACGTGCCACTACCACTCCAACTCCTCTTATCGTGATCAGTAGGTATTTAAAGTCAGGATATGCTCTTACTTATGTTGAACATGCAGGTTGAACTGCTGATGAAGTGCGCGAACCGCCTTCACCATATCCATTTCATGCACGAGTACCCAGATGGTTGTATGAGAGTCTGCCGATTGAAGAATTTGAATATCTTCTTGTGTAAGTGCCTCCACGATTCTTGCCATCACGCCGGGCACGCCCGTCATCCCTGCACCAATCACGGACACTTTCGCGCAATGCGGCAAAAGCTGCGGCTCGTATCCCATTTCCGTTAACAAACGAGCAGCTTTTTCTCCCATTTCATCATGGACCGTGTAAGCGACACCCATTGGGTTCACATTGATGAAATCTACACTGATGTTATTGGTTGCCATCGTTTTGAAGACTTGCAGCTGTGTATCGTAAGACCCTTCTTTGTTCGCGACCTTAATTTGAGTAATGTTCGGTACATGAGCAATTCCCATAACGACTCTGTCGTTTACTGTGTAGCCCATTTTCCCAATCTCCAGCATAGTCGTAACAAGTGTACCGGGGTCGTCCGAAAACGTAGAGCGAACACGAATCGGCACGTTTGCGTGCATCGCGATCTCCACCGCTCTAGGATGAATAACTTTTGCACCCAGGTGAGCCATGTTGCAAATTTCCGTGTAAGTCACCATACCGAGCCGCTGCGCTTCCTCAACGATCCGCGGGTCTGCGGTCATGATGCCTTCCACGTCGGTGAAAATATCCACCGTTTCAGCCTTCAAGGCGACACCGAGAGCGGTTGCAGTCGTATCGCTTCCGCCCCGTCCCAGTGTCGTAATTTCCCACTCGGCTGTACGTCCCTGAAATCCTGGGACGATCACAACTTGACTTTCCTGCAAGTCCTGCAAAATGCGAGCTGGATCGATCGACATAATTTGTGCATTCGTAAAGTCGTCGCTCGTCACTATATTTGCCTGACCGCCTGTCAAAATTGTTGCTTTTATTCCCCGTGCATTTAGCATGCTGCACATGACTGTAGCAGAGATGATTTCTCCGGTATGCATCAGCATATCCATTTCTCTACTCGGCAGTTGGTTCCCATTCGCACGAACCAACTGCAAAAGTGTATCGGTCGCATATGGATCGCCCTTGCGCCCCATCGCCGATACGACAACGACGAGGGCATAACCCTCATCAATTGCTTTTTCCATATGGTAGATTGCCCGCATCCGGCAATCCTCCGTCGTCAAGGAAGAACCACCGAACTTCTGGACGAGAATCTTCACTAACCTCTCCCCTATACTCTTGCTTTTATGAGTTCTTCAGCGATTTGTACTGTATTCCATGCTGCACCCTTGAGAAGATTGTCAGAAACGATCCACATATGCAGTCCACGAGGATGATGGAGATCACGACGCACCCGGCCCACGAATACTTCCAGTTTGCCTGTTGCATCAGTAGCGAGTGGATACTGCTGTTCCTCCGGCGCATCTACTAACGCGATACCCGGAGCGTCTTTCAGCAGGGCTTTTACTTCTGCCAGATCGTAATCCTGTTTCAGCTCTACATATACCGACTCGCTGTGGCCGTAGACCACTGGAATACGTACGCAAGTAGCTGAAACAAGTACAGTGTCATCACCGAAGATTTTTTTGGTTTCATTAACCATTTTCATTTCTTCATAAGTAAAACCATTGTCGGTGAACACATCAATCTGCGGAATCGCGTTGTACGCAATCTGATGATGTACAGGCAATTTGCCTACGGGAAGTACGTTACACTGCGGTTCTTTACCATCCAAAATGTCTCGACTCTGGTCGAGCAATTCATTGATCGCAGATTGACCTGCACCAGATACTGCCTGGTAAGTAGAAACGATAATTCTGTCTATACCAAAACGATCATACAGGGGTTTTAGAGCGGCAACCATCTGAATCGTAGAGCAATTCGGATTCGCAATGATTCCATTATGAGCGAGCGCAGCATCCATGTTTACTTCTGGCACAACGAGAGGAACATCTGGGTCCATCCGGAATGCGCTGGTATTGTCAATGACAACTGCTCCATGACGCACTGCGTGATGAGCCAGTTCCTTGCTGACCGATCCACCAGCACTAAACAGGGCAAAATCAACCCCTGCAAAACTGTCTGGAGTCGCCTCTTCCAGTACAATTTCTTGCCCCTTGAAGGTGACTGTTTTTCCTGCAGAACGTCCAGAAGCAAGCAGCTTAAGCTGTTTGATTGGGAAGTTGCGCTTTTCTAATAGTTGAATCATCTGCTGTCCGACTGCACCAGTCGCACCGACTACAGCAACATTGAAAGTCAGTTGGTTTGCCATCTCTTACTCTCCTCCTAATCGCGAAAAAGCAGGTTTATTGGTTTTTCTGTAGTCTTATTAGTAGTTAAATCTCTCGATGAGCAAGGGTTGCAATTGTCGACCTTCCAAAGCTGCTTCGCATGTTTCCAATAGGAGATCCATACGAGCTACAAGCGAATTCGGTTTTTTATCCGGGGCATCCTGCCCGAATGGCACGAAATACATATTCTTCGCAGCCAACAGCTTGGCAATATTGGCTGCATTTAATCCCAGACCATCATTGGTGGATATGGCAATCACAATGGGTCGCAAATTACGCATGGTCGCTTTAGCTGCCATTAGTACGGCACTATCCGTAATGGCATTCGCCAGTCGACTCGTCGTACTGCCTGTGCAAGGCGCAATCAGCATGACATCCAACAACTTGGAAGGTCCCAACGGCTCAGCCTGAGGAATCGTCGAAATAAGTTCCTCCCCTGTCAGTTCCTTGATTTGTTGCTGCCAGCTTTGCGAAGTACCGAAGCGTGTATCCGTGGTCATAATCGTATTCGATACAATCGGAACCACCCTTGCTCCAGCATCCACAAATCGCTTAATTTGCGGCATCGTTTCCTCAAAGGTACAATGCGATCCAGACAAACCAAATCCAATGGTCTTTCCCTGAAGCTTACTCATGTTGCATCCCCTCCTGGCGCTTTCCTTTGATCCGCAATCAGACGAGACAATGTTTGGGCCAAAATTTGTCCAGCGGTTTTAGGTGCAACGATTCCAGGTAAGCCGGGAGCAAGAAGAGCTTTGATACCTCGTCTTTCAGCGTAACGAAAATCTGTTCCTCCTGGCTTGGAGGCAAGATCAAGAATAAACGCCGATTGAGGCATTTGAGCAATCACTTCTGCCGTGAGTAATAATTGCGGGATGGTATTAAAAATGAAATCAGCATTCGTAACCTGTTGCCTTACTTCGCTTATATGGAAGGGAGTCAATCCCATCTCATAAATGCGTGCCAAGTGTTCTTGACGTCTTGCCCCAACTCTTACGCGGGCCCCTAACGCATGCAATGCTCGAGCCATGGACAAACCTGTTCGGCCCAATCCCAAAACAATTGACTGTGATCCATGAATCGTAATATCCGTATGCTGAATCGCCATCATTAACGCTCCCTCTACAGTAGGGATAGAGTTATAGATAGCTACGTCATCACGATCCAAGAGCTCCACGAGAGGAAGCCGTGTGGAAGCCAATAGTTTTTTCAGATAAGGCTTTGCCATTCCCGTGTAAACCACGCAATGACTCGGCAGACTTGCCACATGTTCATCTAGCAACTGCAGTTGTTTGGAGCAGAAAATACTTTCCACGTATCCTTGATCATCGGTCCCTACGATGGGTAGGATGAGGGCGTCCACGTCTTTCAACACATCGCATGTTAATGGTTTCTTCGTTGCCCCTGTAAAATTACTTTCCAGGTTGTCGAAGCCAACTAACGTGACGCTAGCATCCAGTTGTATGCATCGCTTAATGACTTCCAACTGGCGAGCGTCTCCGCCGATGAAGGCAACATGTATGCCCGTTAGCATGCTGCGTTCCCCTTTCCACACATTTTACTGCATTAAATGATCGGAACGCAAAGGTTTTCCTTTTGGAAAAGTTGACGGAAATCCATGCGGTCTACCCCCATCCTATTCCGCTCCTGCTACTTCGGTGACAGTAGCGCCTACTTTTGAGAAGCTTGTGCCTCAGGCGCTTTAAGCTGGATGATGACCATATCTGGCCCAATTTTCACGATGGAGCTCCATGGGATCACGAGGTCCTCTCGTTTCTTTCCGAACCCAAAGAAACTACCTCCTGGCAAGATGATGGATTGAATCATACCGTTTTCGGGATGGATGACTAAATCGGAATCACTGATAACCCCCATTTTCTCTCCGTTGTCCAGTCCGATAATCTCCTTCCCACCCAACTCGCTTAATCGCATGGAGAAGCCCCCTTTGTCCTTTCATTTACTGTTGATATACGCAAAAAAATCCGGGCTATGCCGGATTTTTCCCTACAACAGAATATCGTTCTTCACATTTTCAGGGAAGCCATCGAGTGGACTCACCATCGCCATAGACATCTTGGAACGGAACAGCTGCTGCGCCACAGCCAGAACAGATTCATGGGAAACGCGGTCAATTTTGGCGATGATCTCATCTAGACTAAGGTGACGGCCCAGCAAGAGTTCATTTTTGCCAAGACGACTCATACGGCTATTCGTGCTTTCCAAGCTGAGCATCAGGCTGCCTTTCAGCTGCTCTTTTCCTTTGTTCAGCTCTTTGTCCGTAATTCCATGATCAGCGACATCGCGCAGGACGCGCGAGACAATGTCAAATACCTGTCCTACTTGCTCTGGTGCCGTTCCTGTATACACGTGGAACGTACCCGCTTCTTTATAGGAAGAGTGATAGGAATAAACAGAGTATGCCAATCCGCGTTCTTCTCGAATTTCTTGGAATAGACGCGAGCTCATGCTACCACCCAGCACGTTGTTCAGCAAAATCAAGGAGTATACTTCAGGATGTCCTACCTTAAACCCAGGTAAAGACAGGCACAAATGCGCTTGCTCTGTTGCCTTATGATGCGCGATCACATTTCCAGCAAAATCTGGGGTAGACAAGGTCGGCATAATGCCTGAACGCGAGAAAGCTTGAAAGCGCTTTTGGATATCTTCAATCAAACTGTCTTCAAAATTACCCGCTACCGTAATCACCGTATTCGTTGGAAGATAGTGCTGATCAATATAAGCGAGCAAATCGTCACGCTTCAAGCTGCGCAGGACATCTTCCGTACCTAAAATCGAATAGCCTAGCGGATGTGTACTGTATGAAGCACGTGCAATCAAATCATGCACCAAATCATCCGGCGTGTCTTCATACATGCTAATCTCTTCAATGACGACGTTCTTTTCCTTTTCCAACTCATCTGCATCAAATACCGAGTTGAAATACATATCGGAAAGAACATCGAGAGCAATAGGAGCATGTTGGTCGAGCACCCTTGCGTAATAGCAGGTATACTCCTTCGAAGTAAAGGCGTTCACGTTCCCACCAATCTCATCAAAGGTTTCCGCAATTTCCTTTGCAGAACGAGTTTTTGTACCTTTAAAAAACATATGCTCGAGAAAATGGGAGATCCCGTTGTTTTTCTCGTTTTCATATTTCGAACCAGTCCCTACCCAGATGCCTAAGGCAACGGAGCGAACGGACGGAATCCGTTCCGTCACGATTCGAAGACCGTTATCACACGTATGACGTTGTATCACGTAAATCCTCCTCGGTTGTTCATCTGTCTCTACCCGAAACCTCGGGGAATTTCTTGTAAACACGTCTAACTATAGCAAACTTCCTTTGTCTCCACAATAAATGAACATGTATTTACGGTGACGGGAGTCTACGACTCGATATAACCTCCGAAACAGTCGTCGGCTGTAGCCCCTTCTTTTTGGCGATCGTCAAAAGTTGATCTAAACTCGCCTCGGAGGTAGACGTAGGGTGCATGAGCACGAGGACACCGTTCTCCATTTTCCGGCTTATTTTATTGATCACATAAGCAGGCGATGGTTTCTGCCAGTCAATTGTATCTGCCGTCCATAGAATCGTCTTCATTTGAAAAGACGAGTCCGCGATTTGTACAACGCGTTGGTTAAAAGCACCAGATGGCGGAGCAAACAGGGTAGGCTTCACTTCCAGCGTTTTAAAAATAACATCTTGCGTACGACTTATCTCTTGATGAATCCTCTGTGTTCCCAGCGTGTTCATATCGGGATGGGAATACGCATGATTACCAATCTCATGGCCACGTGCCATGATCTTTTTTGCTTCTTCGGGGTAACGTTTTACCCAAGAGCCATCCAGAAAGAACGTTGTCTTTACCTTATGTTTATCGAGTGTATTGAGCATCGAGTCGAGATACTCATTTCCCCAAGCCACGTTGATCATGAAAGATATCGCTGGTTTATTTGGATTTCCTCGATAGATGGGTTGTGCTCCCAATTGCTCAAGTGAAACCGCTGGAGGTACTTCCTTGTATACGAGCAAATCCGGGCTAAACACACCCGCAGCCAGCATTTTATTGAGCGATTCTTCTACATCGACTACACGTCCATTATAGCCGGGAATCGCCTTCCACGTCTGATCAACGACGGCATCGATCGGCTCTTCCTCTCGGCCCTCTCGCCACTTTTCAATCTGCGCCCGTAAACGCGCTTTTTCATTTTCGTTTCGATCCCCAGTCACTACGTGGACATTTTTGATCGTGTTAATGTAATGATGAATAGGCTGATAATTCAAGAGAACAATCAGCGCTGCTCCATATATAAATATGAACAAAAGTCTCCTGGTCCTATTCGTCATTAGGGCGTCGCCCTCCTCTATCGATCGTACGAGTCTCTCTTGTCCAATGTATGAGAGGATGGGACGACTTAGACATACGAAACGGGAGTATTCTGGCATAGAAAAGAAAAAAGCTTCCGTACACGAATTTCTTCGAGTGACGAAGCCTTTTGTTTTTCTTTATTCTGCTTTTGTTGGTGTTTCAGCAGCTTGTTCCGCAGCAGCTTGTTCTTTCAAAACTGCTTTGCGTGAGAGATTCACACGACCTTGGTCGTCGATCTCGGTCACTTTCACTTGTACTTTATCACCAACTGCGACAACATCTTCTGTTTTGGCTACACGCTCTTCTGCCAGTTGAGAGATGTGGCACAAGCCCTCTTTACCTGCGAACAACTCGATAAACGCACCGTACTTCTCTACACGTTTTACTGTTCCCAGGTACACCTGACCAACAGCTACTTCACGAACCAGATCTTCAATGATTTGTTTCGCGCGCAGATTCGCTTCGTGGTTGATGGATGCGATGAAGACACGTCCATCTTGTTCGATGTCGATTTTTACGCCGGTTTCTTCGATAATCTTATTAATGACACGACCTTGTGGACCGATTACATCGCGAATTTTCTCCGGATTGATCGTCATGGTCATGATTTTTGGTGCATAAGGAGACAGTTCTTTACGTGGTTCGGAAATCGTGCTCATCATATGGTTCAGAATGTGCAAACGACCTACACGCGCCTGTTCCAAAGCCAACTCTAAAATCTCACGGTTGATACCGGAAATTTTGATGTCCATTTGGATAGCTGTTACACCAGCCTCTGTACCCGCTACTTTGAAATCCATATCTCCCAAATGATCTTCCATACCTTGAATATCAGTCAGGATCGAGAAAGATTTCTCATCTTTGCTCATGATCAAGCCCATCGCAATACCTGCTACTGGTGCTTTGATCGGTACACCTGCATCCATCAAGGCGAGTACGCTCGCGCAAATCGACGCTTGGGATGTGGAACCGTTGGATTCAATTACTTCTGATACGAGACGAATGGTGTAAGGGAACTCAACCTCAGATGGAATAATCGGCTCGATTGCACGCTCACCCAACGCACCATGTCCGATTTCACGACGACCCGGAGGACGCAACGGACGTGCTTCACCCACGCTATACGGCGGGAAGTTGTAGTGGTGCATAAAGCGCTTCGATTCTTCCAGACCGAGTCCATCGAGAATTTGAACATCTCCCAGCGCGCCCAATGTACAAACGCTCAGTGCTTGCGTCTGACCGCGGGTAAACATAGCAGAGCCATGTGTACGGGAAAGAATGGTTGTCTCACTGGACAGCGGACGGATTTCGTTCAGAGCTCGTCCATCAGGGCGAACTTTCTCGTCAGTAATCAGACGGCGAACCTCGTCCTTGACAATATTGCCAAGTACTTCGCTAATCATCTTTTCCTGCTCTGGATATGCCTCAGCATCCTTGGCTGCAAAATGCTCTTTGGTTTCTGCCTTGATATCGTCAATGGCATCGTAGCGTGCTTGTTTTTCCTCGATGCGAACAGCTTCTTTCAAGCGAGCTTCCGCATATGCACGTACAGCTTGATCGATTTCAGGATCAACCTCATGCAAGATGACTTCCATCTTTTGCTTGCCAATTTCGGACACGATCATGTTCTGGAATTCTACCAGTTGCTTAATCACGTCATGACCAGCCATGATCGCTTCGAGCATGATTGCTTCCGGTACTTGGTTCGCAGCTGCTTCCACCATGTTAATCGCTTTATGCGTACCTGCGACAGTCAGGTGAATATCGCTTTTCTCTGCTTGAGCTACTGTAGGGTTAATGACGAACTCTCCGTCAATTCGTCCTACGATTACTCCTGCAATCGGACCTTCAAAAGGAATCTCCGAGACGCATAGCGCTGCGGAAGTACCGATCATCGCAGCGATTTCAGGTGAGCAGTCTTGATCCACAGACAGAACAGTATTTACGATTTGTACATCGTTACGGAATCCTTCTGCAAAAAGAGGGCGGACAGGGCGGTCAATCAAGCGGCTGGCCAAAATCGCCTTTTCGCTTGGGCGTCCTTCTCTTTTAATAAAGCCGCCAGGAATTTTCCCAACCGCGTAGAGACGCTCCTCATAGTTGACAGTCAATGGAAAGAAATCAAGTGGTTTTGGTTCCTTCGAGACTGTAACTGCGGACAGGATTGCTGTATCGCCGTAACGAACCAAGACCGAACCATGCGCCTGTTTAGCCATTTTGCCAAATTCCAGGGTCAGTTTTCGGCCTGCCAGTTCGAAGTCATATGTACGGTATTGTTGCTCCATGATGCTAGCAGTCCTCCTTCACAACAATGTGCGTTTACACACTTTGTTTTCTACCTATATGTATTATTTCCTGCCAAGATAAAAATTAAATGGCTACCTTTGGCAGTCTTTCTAGATAATAAAAAAAGCTTCTTTTGAAGCTAATTGAAACTAACAGATACGGCACAAGCCTTTTACTCGTTTCGGATGGGCTTAGCGCATTTCTACGCTAAGCCCTCCTACACGATAGAAAAAGCGGGTAGAACCCGCTTTTTACAAGACGCTGATTAGCGGCGCAGACCCAGACGGTCTACAACCGAACGATAGCGTTGAACATCTGCTTCACGCAGGTATGTCAACAGGTTACGACGTTGACCAACCATTTTCAAGAGACCACGACGGCTGTGGTGATCTTTCTTGTGCGTACGCAAGTGTCCGTTCAGATTGTTAATGTTTTCGGTCAAGATAGCGATTTGCACTTCCGGTGAACCGGTGTCGTTCTCATGAGTACGGAACTCTTGAATCAGTTGAGTTTTACGTTCTTGAGTCAATGCCATCATGACTCACCTCCTCATTTTTTATACCGTTCGCCGAGTCTGCCGTCGGTGAGAATCGGACAGCCAAGCTACGGTTATCTGTACAACGTTTTGAATTATAGCATACCATTTTGTGAAAAGCAAAGAGAATCCTTTACGAGATTCCTTCCGCGAATTTTTGCTTCGCCGTTTGAACATCTCGTCCTATTTGCGCGATGAGTGCATCGACTCCAGCAAATTTCTGTTCTTCTCGGATGTAGAACAAGAACTCTACCTCTACTTCTTTGTCATAGATTTCACCAGAGAACTCAAAAATGTGCACTTCTAGTGACTTTTCTTTTTTCTCCAGTTCGAATGTTGGCTTGATCCCAACGTTCATGACGCCATAGTAGCTTTGTTCATCCACGGTAAAGCGAACGCCGTAGACCCCATTCTTTCCGATCAAGTAAGGCTGATTCACTTGAACGTTCGCTGTAGGAAAGCCAATGGTTCGACCGCGTTTGTCACCATGCACGACTGTTCCGCGCACTTTGTAGGAGCGACCTAGCAAATGGCGAACCTGCTCGACATCCCCATGATGGAGGTATTCACGGATGATTGTACTGCTCACTTTTTCACCCAAGCGATTTACCGGACCCACGATGTCGAGTCCATAGCGACCTTTGCTCATTTCTTGCAAGGTATGGGCAGTCCCCATCCCGCGATAACCAAAGGTGTAGTCGAAACCAACGACAATATGGCGGCATTCCAATGGAAGAAGGCACTCTGTGATGAAATCTTCTGGATAAATAGCGGCAAAGCTAATGTCGAACTTCATCACATATGTAGTGTCTACGCCCATCTTTTCGAACTGCTCGAGCTTGTCTGCAAGTGGTGTCAAATAGCGGGTATAACCGCTTTGCCCCAATACTTCACGTGGATGCGGATCAAAGGTCACTACCGTACTTTGCCATCCGTTTGCTTTCGCTGTATCAATCGCCTTTTGGATTACACGGCGATGCCCAATATGTACACCATCAAAGTATCCCAGTGCAATCGCACAAGGATTCGCTTGCAGATCAGACGGAAACGGGTATGTTAGGTAGATCGTTTTCACGGATTACACCTCGGCTGGAAAGACTTTTTCTGGTTTGGCGAAAAGTCCTTTGTCTCCACAGCATACACGATGAATGCCAAGTAAATCTTCCCCCGCAAACAAGCAAATCAAACTTCCTTCCTCCGCAGTGACGCCCGGAAGTGCAGTCGCAAGTCCATTCCGTACTGCTTTGATCCGTTCTGGCTTGACCTGAAACGATGGTAAGAATGAGATTGCCTGGGGGATGGAGACCAAGTGACGGGAAATATCTTCCCCGCTTGCTGCCTGTTCCTCGATTTGCTGGAGGGGGATTGCCTCTTGCTCCTGGAACGGGCCACTTTTAATTCGCCGCAACAGCTTCATATGGGCAGGATAACCCAGAGCGCGTCCGAGGTCAACACATAAGGTACGCATGTATGTGCCTTTGGAGCACGTGCACGTAAATGCCACATCGACAGTGTCCCCATCCACGCTAATCTTATGAAGCGTCAGCTCATAGAGCGTCACTTTCCGTGCCTGCCGCTCGATCACCGTGCCTTCACGAGCCAGGTCGTACAGCCGCTTGCCGTTTACCTTTACCGCAGAGAACATCGGAGGTACCTGCTCCATTTCACCCAAAAAGGATTCGAACAGCGCTTGAATACGCTCCGTCGTAATCGATGCTGCATCTACTCCAGCTTGCTCCACCACTTCTCCAGAAGCATCTTCCGTTGTGGTCGTAGAGCCTAGGCGCATGACTACATCATAACGCTTAGGCAGCTCTTGCAAATATTCAACCAGCCTCGTTGCGTGTCCCACACAAATGGGGAGTACACCCGTCACATCTGGATCAAGTGTACCCGTATGCCCCACTTTTTTCGTTCCATACAATCGACGAATACGTGCTACACAATCATGGGAAGTCATTCCAGCTGGCTTGTCGATAACCAGCACGCCGTTCACGTTACTCATCGAATTTCACTCCTACTGCATCATCCAGCACAATCCATACTTTTTTCTGTACTTCTAAAAGTGGTCCTTTGATCGTACATCCTGCTGCTTTTGCGTGTCCACCGCCACCGAGTTGCTTCGCAATGACAGCTACGTCAACCCGATCGCGAGCACGCATGCTCACCTTGACCACTCCTGGTTCCGCTTCCACAAAAGAAACGCCTACCTCGACTCCCTCAATGTTGCGGCAGTAATTCACCAATCCACCGGCATCTTCCCGCTCTGCACCCAGTTCGGCAAAATCTGCGGTTGAAACAGTGATAGAGGCAACCAGATTTTGATGGGATAGTTGCAAGGTTTGCAGAGCGCGTCGCAGTACTTTCACATGGGCAAAAGTAATTTCCTCCAGACACCGTTCTGCTACGTCTCCTGGCTTCACACCGTAACCAAGTAATTGGGCAGCGATTTCCATGACGCGCGGTGATGTATTGGAATAGCGGAAACCACCTGTATCTGTCAGAAGGCCGGTATAGATGCACAGCGCAAGCTCTTCGTCGAAAGAAACCCCTGCTGCTTCTGCAACATCAAACAAAATTTCTGCTGTTGCGGCTGCATCCGGACGAATCAGATTGACCGTTCCAAAATGATCGTTGGTCGGGTGGTGATCGATATTCAGCAAAGCAGCGCCAGACGCAAATAAAGACCGTACATCGCCCATCCGCGACTCATCCGCGCAGTCTACAGCGATTACGGCCCCGAACGTCTCGTTCAGTGGTTGTTTGCGCAGGTTATAAAGACGGTCAAACCGCGGCAAGAAGTTAAACTTGATCGGTGTTTCCCCTTCGTTTACAACCACATACTCTTTTCCCAATTGCTCCAGCATGAGCACGACTCCCAAAGCAGATCCTGTAGCATCTCCGTCAGGACTTACATGAGAAAGAACCAGGAAGCGGTCGTGCTCCTGCATAAACCGCGCCGCTTCCTGTACTGCTACTTGATTAGGATTCATCCTGTTTCTCTCCCTCTGTGGAGATTTCCCGCAGGATTGATTCAATTTTGCTGCCGTAGTCAATGGACTCGTCCAGCTTGAATACAAAATCAGGAATGTGACGCAGCTTTACGCGTTTCCCGATCTCCGTACGCAAATAACCTTTTGCTTTTGTCAAACCAGCAAGAGAAGCTTTACGCTCTTCCTCACTGCCAAAAATGCTGACATAAACCTTCGCCAATTGCAGGTCACTGCTTACCTCTACATCTGTTACTGTTACAAAACCGACACGAGGATCTTTGAGTCCACGCTGCAATACGAGGCTCAGCTCTTTTTTGATTTCTTCGCCTACGCGGCTAATCCGTGTTTTATTCATCGATTTTTCACCTCCGCTGACTGTTCATTAATCGTAGTATTCCGTATCCACACGAATCAACTCTACATCTGGATGGTTCTCTACAAATCGAACGACAGTCTGCATTTCTTGTTGTAAAAAAGAGATCTCATTAGCAACGGCAGCGATACCCAACACGGTACGCTGCCATTGCTCGAGATAAGCCACCTCTGCTGCGGAGACGTTAAATCGGCTCCGCAGCTTGCCGATCAGACTTTTGACGATGGCTCGTTTTTCTTTCAGGTTTTGGCTAGCGGGCAGAAACAGTTCAATCTGCACACCTGCTATCATTATTGTTTCACTTCAACCATGACGAATGCTTCGACTACGTCGCCGATTTTGAGGTCATTGAAGCGTTCCAAAGTCAGACCGCACTCATAGCCTGCTGCAACGTCTTTCGCATCATCTTTGAAGCGCTTGAGGGTATCAAGCTTACCTTCATAAATCACAATGCCTTCACGGATCAAACGTGCACCAGCATCGCGGCTCAATTTACCTTCAGTCACATAGCAACCTGCAATGTTTCCGACTTTGGATACTTTGAACACTTCACGAATCTCAGCTTGGCCGATAATGTTTTCTTTGAAGACTGGATCAAGCATCCCTTTGAGAGCAGACTCGATCTCTTCGATTACAGTGTAGATGACACGGTGCAGGCGAATGTCGATCTTCTCTTGTTCAGCCATGCTGCGTGCATTCGGTTCAGGACGCACGTTGAAGCCAATGATGATCGCATTCGATGCATTTGCCAACGTAACATCAGATTCCGTAATCGCCCCAGCACCTGTATGAATGATTTTCACACGTGTACCGTTGACATCGATTTTTTCCAAAGAACCGCGCAGAGCTTCTACAGAACCTTGTACGTCACCTTTTACAATCAGGTTCAGCTCTTTGATGTCGCCTTCTTGAATGTGCTGGAACAAGTCATCCAAAGAAACGCGGGAGCTTTCACGACGCTCGGATTCACGCTGCTTGGATGCACGTGCTTCCCCGATTGCGCGCGCCTTTTTCTCGTCTTCAAAGACACGGAATTGGTCACCAGCTTGTGGTACATCATTCAGACCAGTGATTTCTACTGGTGTAGATGGACCCGCTTCCTTCAGACGACGTCCTTTGTCGTTCACCATTGCACGTACACGTCCGAATGCGGAACCTACTACAATCGGGTCACCAACGCGCAGGGTACCTTGTTGTACCAGAATGGTTGCAACTGGACCGCGTCCCTTGTCAAGCTCAGCTTCTACAACGGTACCGCGAGCGCGCTTGTCTGGGTTTGCTTTCAGTTCTTGAACCTCGGATACGAGCAAGATGTACTCGAGCAGTTCTTCGATACCTGTACGCTGTTTAGCGGACAATGGGGAGAAAATCGTCTCGCCGCCCCACTCTTCGGCAACCAGTTCGTACTCGGTCAGTTCTTGTTTGATACGATCCATATTGGCTTCTGGTTTATCAATCTTGTTTACCGCTACGATGATAGGAACATTTGCTGCTTTTGCATGGCTGATTGCCTCTACGGTTTGCGGCATAACACCATCATCTGCTGCAACTACCAGAATGGTAATGTCTGTAATTTGAGCACCACGAGCACGCATAGTTGTGAAGGCCGCGTGACCTGGAGTATCCAGGAAAGTAATTTTCTTTCCTTTGATCTCGACTTGGTAGGCACCAATGTGCTGGGTAATTCCACCTGCTTCTCCTGCTACCACGTTGGTAGAGCGGATCGCATCGAGCAATGTTGTTTTCCCGTGGTCAACGTGACCCATGATCGTAACAACTGGCGGGCGCTCCATCAGGCTTTCTGGTGCATCTACTTCTTCCAATGTTTCGAAGTTGGTTTCATCAATGATGATTTTTTCTTCGACTTCAATGCCATAATCTGCGCAAATGAGTTCGATGGCTTCACGGTCAAGGTACTGGTTAATCGTTGCCATGATTCCCAAATTAAACAGCTTTTTGATGACTTCTGCTGGTTCTTTGCGTAGTTTTACAGCCAATTCGTTTACGGTCAAAGACTCCGTAAAGGTAATTTTTGTAGGTGGGTCAAAAACTGGACGTGGAGCTTTTTGACCACCACGATTGTTATTGCCACGGCGATTATTTTGGTTATAGCGGTTATTACCACCGCCACGGAAAGGCTGACTCTTCTTGTTATCTTCAAAAGTCTTTTGAGTCTGTGGACCTTTTTTGATTTTCTCACGTTTTTCTGTACCAACATTGGATGGAAGATTTACTTTATCTTCAAATTCTTGTCCCTCTGTTTGATTAGCAACAGGTTGTTGTGCAGGACGCTGTTGGTTTTGTGGTCGTTGCTGATTGTTCTGTGGTCTTTGTTGTCCTTGACCCTGTGGTCGTTGTTGTCCTTGACCCTGTGGTCTTTGTTGTCCTTGGCCTTGTGGTCTTTGTTGTCCTTGGCCTTGTGGCTTACGGTCATTCGGCTTTGCGGGTTGACTTCTCATATTGTTTGGTTTTCTCTCCTGATTCTTCCCCTGATTTTTTCCATGCTGAGGACTTTGCTGATCGGAATTGGCACTCGCACTGTTGTTAGCTGGACGATTGATGTTTGATGTGCTTCCTCCACGATCGCTGTTTGGTCTGTCATTTCTAACCGTTTGAGTTTGCCCCGCTTGTTGCTGGGGCTTGTTCAGTTGTCCTCTGGAGTCGTTGGGGCGTTGTTGATCTTCCGTTTGCTTGGGTCTTGCATCACTTGGCGTATTACGCTGCTCCGGTTTGGCACCAGAACGCAATTTGGCCATGTGATCCTCGATCCGCTTGATCGTCCCTTCTTCCATGATACTCATATGATTTGCTACTTCTATATTCAATCGTTTTAGCAAATTGAGGATTTCCTTACTGCTCATGTTGTGCTGTTTGGCATACTCATACACACGTGTCTTCAAATATACTTCACCCTTTCTAAGTTAGGTGAGCAGACGCTGAATGCTTTCGGCCAATTTCCCATCGGTTACCGCCACGGTAACGCGCCCATCTTTTCCGATTGCGTGTCCCAATGAATGTCGGTCGCCAGTGGTTACACATGAGACACCGTAATAGGAACATTTATCCTTTACTTTCTTGGCGGTATTGTCTGATGCATCTGATGCGAGCAATACCAGGCGAGCCTGCCCATTACGAACAGCAGTAATGACCAGCCCCTCCCCACTAACGATCTTTCTCGCACGCATCGCTAATCCGAGTAATTGTGCTGCTTTTGGGGTCATTTTCCCACCATCTCCAGCCATTTCTCACGGAAAGCATCATACTTTTCTTGGGAGATGGACATATTGAGGGCACGTTCCAGCACTTTTTTCCATTTTCCCGATGCGAACGCATCCGGCTTCAGACAGCTTTCCTGCCGACACACATAGGTACCGCGTCCCGCCGCCCTTCCAGTAAGATCAATGACGATCTCTTCTTCTGGCGTCCGGACAACGCGGATTAATTCCTTTTTCGGAAACATTCCTTGGCAAACAATGCACTTACGCAACGGGATCTTTTTTTGCTTCATGATTATTCGTTGTCCGTCCCTTCATCGCTCTCTACTTCTTTTGGATAAGCGATGCCTTCTTGGTCGGCTTGGGACTCGCTCTTGATATCGATCTTCCAGCCAGTCAGCTTGGCTGCCAGGCGTGCGTTTTGACCGCGCTTACCAATCGCCAGAGACAATTGATAATCAGGAACGATCACACGTGTAACCTTCTCCGCTACGTTAACCTCTACATGCAGCACTTTTGCTGGGCTGAGTGCATTGGCTACGTACTCGGCCGGATCTTCAGACCAACGAACAATGTCGATCTTTTCGCCTTTCAGCTCTGTAACGATCGTTTGGACGCGCATGCCCTTTGGACCGACACAAGCCCCTACTGGATCAACATCTGCGTTGATGGAATGCACAGCGATCTTTGAGCGATCACCCGCTTCACGTGCAACAGATTTGATTTCAACCACACCGTCATATATTTCTGGCACTTCTAATTCGAAGAGACGCTTCAAAAGCCCCGGGTGAGTACGGGAAACGACGATTTGCGGTCCTTTAGTGGTTTTCTCTACTTTGATGATGTATGCCTTCACACGATCTTGTGATTTAAAATCTTCGGATGGCATTTTTTCGGTGATCGGCATAACGGCTTCCGCCTTACCCAGATCAATGTAATAATTGCGAGCGTCCATACGCTGAACGACGCCTGTTACGATATCGTCTTCACGCTCGATAAACTCGCTGTAGATCAAACCGCGCTCCGCTTCGCGAATGCGCTGCGTAACCACTTGCTTCGCTGTCTGAGCAGCAATACGACCGAAATCACGAGGCGTTACCTCGATTTCGACGATGTCCTCCAGACGGAAGTTAGGATCGATTTCTTGTGCTGCTTCTTGAGAGATCTCTAGGCGCGGATCTAAAACCTCTTCGACTACGCTCTTCCGCGCATATACACGCACCATACCTGAATGACGATTTACATCCACCCGCACATTTTGGGCCGAGTTGAAGTTACGTTTGTATCCAGAGATAAGAGCCGCTTCGATGGCCTCAATCAGTACGTCTTTGGTGATGCCTTTCTCTCTCTCAATGGCTTCTAAAGCCTCGATAAAATCGCCGTTCATGACTTTCGTTGCCTCCTCCTTTACTAACCACGGGCTAACACAGACCGCGACAACTAAAAAATAATTGCCATTCTAGCCGTGTCAATTTGCTCTTGGGAAATTACATACGTTTTCTTTGCTTCTTTAACTGTCAGCTTGCCATCCTCATAGGATACCAGTTCGCCTTCGAACGTGGTTGCACCTTCTATTGGCTCTTTTGTTGTGATATGCACATTTCTGCCGACAGCTTTCGTGAAATCCTTATCCTTGCGTAATGGGCGCTCAGCACCCGGCGAAGATACTTCTAAAAAGTATGCCGTAGGGATGGGATCTACTTCGTCAAGTTTTTCGCTCAGCTTCTCGCTGACAAGGCGGCAGTCATCAATGTCGATGTTGCCAGTTTCATTGTCGATAAACACGCGCAGAAACCAGTTGCTGCCTTCCTTTTTGTACTCGATGTCAACTAGCTCCAGGCCCACTTCTTCAACAATGGGCGTGATGAGTTCAGTGACGATGCCTGTTACCTTGCTCAAGCAAGTACCTCCTTCTCATTTGAACCATGAGGTGTAGCCAGAAAGAAAGAGTGGGTTTCCCCACTCTCGATCAGCCATGCGTATAAAACCAGTATTTCCAAAAAAATTATAGCATAACAGCCCTTCGCTGACAACCTTTGGATGACTGTAAGCCTTGACTGCACGCCTTAGAACAAGGATAGCTGGTTGGATTCTGGCAATCCTTGCAAAGCACCTTGCTCGTCCAAGAACTCCAAAATAGTCTTGGAGATGCGGGATCGGGATAGGAGGTCCTCCTTGGACAAAAACTCCCCTTGCTCTCTCGCTTGCACGATACTGATCGCTGCGTTCGTCCCTAAACCAGGCAGGGCGTTGAATGGAGCGATGAGAGAATCACCTTCGATCAAGAAGCGAGTAGCGTCCGATTTGTACAAATCAACATTGACAAAGCGGAAGCCCCGCTCTATCATTTCCAACGCCATCTCCAAAACAGTCAGCAATGCCTTTTCTTTTGGCTGTGCATCATGTCCCTTGCCCTCGATCTCTTCAATCTTTTGCTTGATTGCCGCTGAGCCTTTGACCATCAGTGGGATGTCAAAGTCATCCGCACGAACTGTGAAGTACGTCGCGTAAAACTCCAGAGGTCGATGAACCTTGAAATAGGCGATCCGTACAGCCATCATGACGTAGGCAGTCGCATGCGCCTTCGGGAACATGTACTTGATCCGTTGGCACGACTGTATATACCATTCTGGCACATTGTTATTGCGCATTTCTTCCTGATCATCCTCAGGAACCCCTTTACCTTTACGCACGGACTCCATGATCTTAAAGGCACGAGATGGCTCTAGCCCTTTATAGATCAAATACACCATGATATCGTCACGACAACCAATTACGTCTGGCAGCTTGCAAGTACCATTGCGGATCAAGTCCTGCGCATTGTTCAACCAAACGTCCGTACCGTGAGAGAGTCCAGAAATCTGAACGAGCTCGGCAAACGTAGTCGGTTTAGTGTCCTCTAGCATCTGTCGTACGAATTTGGTTCCGAACTCTGGAATCCCCAATGTTCCCATGTTCGTACCGATTTGCTCCGGTGAGACCCCCAAGGCTTCCGTCGAACTGAAGATGGACATTGTCTTTTTATCATCCAGTGGAATCGTCTTCGGGTCCATTCCTGTCAAGTCTTGCAGCATACGAATGACGGTTGGATCGTCGTGTCCCAGAATATCGAGTTTTAGCAAGTTGTCATGGATGGAGTGGAAGTCAAAATGGGTTGTGCGCCATTCAGACTCATTATCATCAGCCGGGAACTGAATCGGACAAAAGTCTTCGATTTCCATGTAGTCAGGAACTACGATAATACCGCCCGGATGCTGCCCTGTCGTCCTTTTTACACCTGTGCAGCCGTTGACGATTCGGGATATCTCCGCATTGCGCAACGTCATGCCTCGTTCGTCGGCATACTTGCGCACGTAGCCATACGCTGTTTTTTCCGCAACCGTACCAATCGTTCCTGCACGATATACGTAGTCGGCTCCGAACAGCTCTTGTGTGTACTTGTGTGCACGCGGCTGATAATCCCCAGAGAAGTTCAAGTCAATATCCGGTACCTTGTCTCCTTTAAAGCCGAGGAACGTCTCGAACGGGATGTCCTGTCCATCCTTGGCAAACATGGTTCCACATTGTGTACATGCTTTATCCTCCAAGTCAAAGCCAGAGGCGATTGAACCATCTGTAATAAACTCGCTGTGCTTGCAATTTGGGCAGCGATAATGAGGAGGCAATGGGTTTACCTCTGTAATCTCAGACATCGTTGCAACAAAAGACGAGCCTACAGATCCACGTGAACCTACCAGATAACCATCATTCAACGATTTCGTTACCAAACGCTGCGAAATCAAATAAATCACACCGAAACCGTGCTTGATGATACTGTTCAATTCTTTTTCCAAGCGATGCTCGACCAGTTCGGGCAAGGGGTCACCATACAACAACCTTGCTTTGTCATAACACATTTGACGTAGCTCATCGTCCGCCCCTTCAATGATCGGCGTGTACAGCTTGTCTGGAATCGGACTGATATCCTCAATCATATCCGCGATGGCATTTGTGTTCGTCACGACAATTTCTTTTGCGATCTCTTCTCCCAAAAAGGAGAACGCCTCCAGCATCTCATCCGTTGTATGAAAGTACAGCGGCGGCTGATTGCCAGCGGTTGGATCCCCTTTTGACAGTAAGAAAACATCGCGGAAGATCTCATCCTGGGGATTCAGGAAGTGCACATCCCCTGTAGCTACGACCAGCTTACCAAGCTCTTTTCCCATTTGGACGATCTTTTCATGGTAGCCTTTCATCGTCTCCAGCGAAGGAATTTCTTCATTACGCAACAGTGGTGAGTAATGGGCGATCGGCTGTACTTCTATAAAGTCGTAAAAAGCCGCAACTTCCTTCAGTTCTTCAGGTGACTTACCACGGAGAATCGATTGCATGAGTTCTCCGTCTTTGCAGGCCGTACCAATTAACAAGCCTTCGCGGTATTTGGTCAGCTGGCTTCGCTGAATTCGTGGCCAACGGAAGAATGTTTCCACATGGGAGCGACTTACGAGCTTGTACAGGTTTTTGAGGCCCTCTTTATTTTGTACGAGAATGGTCGCATGGAATGGGCGTCCGCTTTTATAGTCGGCCTCTTCGTTACTTTTTTCATTCAGCTCTGCTAGCGATTTGATTTCCGCTTCTTTTATGTCCTTCAACATTTGCTGGAACACGTGAGCCAAGGCTACGGTATCGTCCAACGCACGGTGGGCATTGATGAGCTCGACGTTGAACTTTTTCGCTAGTGACCCCAATCGATAATTGCGCATGCCTTTGTACATCAAGCGCGCCAAAGGTAGCGTATCTAAAAATGGATTGGTCCATGGCTCCATGCCAATCCGTTTGGCGCAGGCGTTAATAAACGCTTTGTCAAACTCTGCATTATGTGCGACCAGAATGGCGTCACCAGTAAAATCCTTGAACTTGCGGAGAACCACATCAAGTGTCTCTTGCCCGCGGAGCATTTCGTTGGTAATCCCCGTAATCTCGGTTGTCTTTGGCCCAATTTGCAATTGCGGGTCAATCAGCTCCGTCCATTGGTCGATAATTTCTGCGCCTTTCATTTTGACAGCAGCGATCTCGATGATGGTATGCTCTGACGCGTTTAAACCCGTCGTCTCCGTATCAAACACGACGTATTCCGTATGTTCATCAATGGAAAGATTATTGTCTGCTTGCAGGTTGTAGACGATGTCGATACCATCCTCGACTACGTACGCTTCCATACCGAGAATGCATTTGATGTTGTTCTTTTTGGCGATGGAATACGCCTCTGGAAAAGCCTGTACGACACCATGGTCTGTGACAGCAATGGCTTTATGACCCCACTTGGCTGCCGTCGAGATCAGTGATTTTACAGATGCAACAGCATCTAGTGCACTCATTGGCGTATGGCAATGAAGCTCGACACGTTTTTCTTCCGCTTGATCTTTCCGAATAACCTGCTCAATCTGATTCAAATCATTGGCATTCATAACGAGATCACGTACAAATGTGTCATGCTGTACACTTCCCCGCACTTTCACCCACATGCCGTCTTTCAGCAATTCGAGCATTTTCACATCTTCTTTATCGCGAGAGAACATCTTCACCGTGAGAGAATCCGTATAGTCAGAAATGTTGAACGTGAGCAAATGACGCCCACTACGGAGCTCTTTTACCTCTACGTTAAACACGGTTCCTTGGATGACAATACGGCGTTCCTCATCTTGAATCTCGCAAATCGGGATCGGCGCATCTTTGATTTCATAACCCATCATGAGCGTAGTGACAGCCTCAGCTTTATCAGACGATTTGCCCTCTTGTTGGACAGCCGTCATCACAACTTCGACGAGAGCACGTTCTTCTTCTTTACGTTGCTCCTCGAAGGCTTTATACGCGTCATCGCTTTCTTCCCCATGGAAAGAAAAACGCATCGAACAATCCGTAGCTTTCTGGAAAGCAGCCAAAAGCTCATTATCCGCTCGTTTTCGCTTGGCAACCTCAACGGACATCTCCGTTGGCAAGTACACCTTGACTTCCTGTTGGTCGACTTGTTTACGCGCTTGACGCATCGTAACTGCCAAGGAGTTCAGCGTTGGCTCTAGCCCAGCCAGCAAGACATCCCAATACTCTTCAACTACGTGATCGAGAGAGGGCTTTTGGTGATAGCGAAATCGAGTATCCACTTTGGCCAGATGTGAAAATGTATGCGTTAATCGCTTGGTAAAAGCAGCATAAACATCCGCTGGTATCATTCTCGGGAGGGCAAAGTGAAAAACCCATTCTTTGTTTTGCTTATACAGCTCTAGCTTTTCAATCTGAGCATCAAGAAAAAATCGCTCCACCCATTCGTCAGGAACTTCCATTTGCTTGACCAATAGGGAGAAGCGATGTTTTTGCTCTTGTAAACGGTCCACGTTTTTCCCACCTTCCCCATAAGTGAGCGTTCAAACAAGAAAAAGAGGCACTCCCCTTTAATCTAGGGGAGTACCCCGTAAAAATTCGACAAAATCCTTCTTATTCCTGCATGCAACTAGTTCCCGAACAACGCAGCTCCGGTTTGGTCAACACGAGATAGGATACCTTTCACTTCATCGACCAATTGATCCAGCTTCACATCATGTGTTTCACCGTTTTTGCGGATACGCACTTCCACTGTTCCTTCTTGTGCCGCTTTATCGGAAACCGTAATACGCAGAGGCAATCCGATCAAATCGGCGTCTTTAAACTTCACACCAGCGCGCTCCGGACGATCATCAAACAATACTTCGATGCCAGCCTTACGCAGTGCTTCTGTAATTTGTTCACTAACTTGACGTTGCTCTTCTACTTTAACATTGACCGGAATCACATGCACATGGAAAGGTGCAACAGACACTGGCCAAATGATACCATTTTCATCATTGTTCTGCTCGATCACTGCCGCAATTGTACGAGATACACCGATTCCGTAGCAACCCATGATCATCGGTTGACTGCGTCCGTTTTCATCCAAGTACGTAGCACCCATCGCTGTAGAGTATTTTGTACCCAGCTTGAATACGTGACCGACTTCAACACCACGTGCGAACTTGATAACACCACCTGTACGAGGGCACTCGTCACCTTCAGTAATGTTGCGCAAATCAGCGTACTTCGAAACCGTGAAATCACGGCCAGCAACTACGTGAGTCAGATGATAGTCGGTTTCATTGGCACCGACAACACCATCATAAACATCTTGAACAAAATTATCCGCGATGATATCCACTTTTTCAGGATCAATGCCAACTGGGCCAACAAATCCTGCAGGCGCTCCTGTTACTGAAACGATATCCGCTTCAGAAGCCAGTCCAACGATCGTCGCATCATACAAGTTTTTCAGCTTCACTTCATTGATCTCATGATCACCGCGCACCAGAACCATAACCAACTTGTCGTCAACGCGATAAATGAGACTCTTGATGATTTGCTTTGCTTCGATTTGCAGTGCTTGTACCAATTGATCGATCGTTTTAATGCCAGGTGTATGCAATTTTTCTCGTGCTGGCGCTTCTGTTGCTGGCTTCGCAGATGGCTTGTACACGACTTCTGCCTTTTCCAAGTTGGCCGCAAAATCGCCTTCTTCAGAATAAGCAATCGTGTCTTCCCCAATGTCGCACAACGCCATGAATTCGTAAGTGCCTTTTCCGCCGATTGCACCTGCATCCGCTTCTACTGCACGGAAGTTCAAGCCTACTCGGGTAAAGATGTTTGTGTACGCATCGTACATCGCCTGGAAGTTGCGATCCAGACCTTCTTGTGACGTATCAAAAGAGTAAGCATCCTTCATAATAAACTCGCGGCAACGAATCAAACCGAAGCGTGGACGCACTTCATCACGGAACTTGGTTTGAATTTGATAAAGGTTGATCGGGAGTTTTTTGTAAGAGTTAATCTCATCACGCACGAGACTCGTAATGACTTCTTCATGGGTTGGACCCAAGGCAAAAGGACGATCATGACGATCACGCAGGCGAACGAGCTCGGGACCGTATACATCCCAGCGACCAGTTTGATGCCACAGCTCAGCTGGTTGCATCGCTGGCATCAACAGCTCTTGTCCCCCAGCATTATTCATTTCTTCACGCACAATTGCTTGGATTTTGTGCAGGGAACGGAGCGCCAGGGGCAGGTACGTATAAATACCGGAAGCCAGTTGGCGGGCCATACCAGCGCGAAGCAGCAGCTTGTGGCTGGCAATCTCCGCGTCGGATGGCACTTCCCGCAGGGTAGGGATCAACATTTGACTTTGCTTCAACACGTGCGTGTCCTCCTTATGCCTTATCAGCAATCAACGTGCATTATCCTACAGTTGTAGGTTTTTGCTCGTTTACTATTTCGTTAATTTCTTTCATCAGTTCTTCAAACAACTCGGTTTCTTTTACTTTCCGAACAATTTCACCATTACGGAAAATCAAGCCCTCGCCATTTCCGCCGGCAACGCCGACATCTGCTTCACGCGCTTCACCAGGGCCATTTACCGCGCAGCCCATTACCGCTACTTTTAACGGTACTTTCAGCGTGGAAACGGCATCCTCGACTTTGGTTGCCAAGCCGATCAGGTCAATTGCGCATCGACCGCAAGATGGGCATGCAATCACCACTGGATCGTTGTTCACGATATCCAAGCTGCGAAGGATTTGTTTCGCTACTTTAATTTCTTCAACAGGATCAGCCGTCAGAGATACGCGAATCGTGTCACCGATGCCCATCGACAAAACCGTTCCGATTCCAACTGAAGACTTAATGCTACCAGAGAACTGTGTACCTGCTTCTGTTACACCTACGTGCAGCGGATAGTTGCGTTTCTGTGCCATCAACGAATAGGTTTGGATCATCGTTGGAACATCGGAAGACTTCAAGGAAATGACAATGTTGTCGTAGTTCAAGTCTTCTAAAATTTGCACGTGGTCCATCGCGCTTTCTACGATTGCTTCCGGAGAAGGGTAACCGTATTTATCCAATAGTCTTTTCTCAACAGAACCGGAGTTGACCCCGATACGGATCGGAACATTGCGCTCACGGCACGCTTCCACTACGCGTTGCGTTTTTTCTTTCGAACCGATGTTTCCTGGGTTGATCCGAATTTTATCAATCCCGCTCTCCAGTGCAATCAATGCCAGCTTGTGGTCGAAGTGAATGTCGGCAACAAGCGGCAATGGGGAGCGTTCTTTAATTTTTTTGATGGCACGTGCTGCATCTTCATTGATGACGGCCAAGCGAACAATTTGGCAACCGACATCGTGCAGTCTCTGAATTTCCGCCAGAGTTTTTTCTACATCACGTGTGTCTGCTGTCGTCATCGACTGGATGACTACGCTTTTTTGGCCCCCGATTTGCACTCCACCTACAAAAACCGGTTTCGTCTCCTCGCGCTTGAACATTTTGCACCATCCTTTTACGTATGTCTGTTTTTCTTTCTATCGTGTTAGTACGTGATTAGGAGAACAATCGTTGCAGGTCATTCCAAGTCACTACCAAAATCAGTAACATCAAAAAAGCAAAGCCCAAGAAATGAACCATTCCTTCTTTATGCGGGTCAACAGGTCGACCGCGCAGCGCCTCTACTCCCAAGAATGCGAGACGTCCGCCATCCAAGGCTGGCAGTGGCAACAGATTGAACAAACCAAGGTTAATGCTCAATACAGCAGCCCATTTCAACAGAATCGCCATACCTTGTTGGGCAACCTCTCCAGTCATCTTGAAAATACCGACTGGACCACTCAAGTCCTTCAATCCGTATTCCCCGGTTACGAGCATTCCCAAGCTTTTCAGGATCATCACCGTAAACTCGTACGTGGAAGTTGCACCGTATTTGAGAACTTCTCCTGGGGCAAACGTGGTTGCATTAGTTACCATGATTTTACCCACGTTGTTCTCGTCTTTCCCTACTTTAACTGGCACAGTCATACGCTGGCCATTGCGCTCGTACTCAAATGTTAATTGTTGGTCCGGCGCTTTGCTAATCTTCTCTACAACGTCTTTCCATGAGGTTACAGGCTGACCTTGAATCGCGATCACCTTATCACCTGGCAATAATCCAGCTTGAGCAGCAGGTCCATCGGGGATCACATTCCCCAGATAACTGCCATTCGGCACGCCGTACAAGAAGCCGATCACGATAAACAAGACAAATGCCAGCAAAAAGTTGGCTGCAGGTCCTGCAAAAATCGCCCAAAAACGTTGTGAAACTGTCTTGCCTTTGAACTGCCTGTTCAGAGGGGCAATCTGTACTTCTTGTCCATCCTTGACCAGCTGAGCCTGTGGATGAACAGCAAACGTCTTCTGCTCTCCGTCCAGTTCCAGTACGATATTTAAATTTTGCTCCAAATCGAATTGTACCACCGTACCAGTAATCGCACGAGCAGAACCAGAACTTGGCCCATCGAGCAAAATATGTGTGACCTTTCCTAACGCATCCCGCTCCACAGTAACTTCCATGTGCGGTTTTAACATATCCATCTCCGGGTCTTCTCCCGCCATACGAACGAGACCACCGATGGGTAACAGGCGTAAGGTGTATTCCGTTTCTCCCCGCTTCACGCGAAAAATTTTTGGCCCCATTCCCAGTGCAAATTCACGACATAAGATTCCTGCCTTCTTGGCCAGAAGGAAGTGTCCTAGTTCGTGCACAAAGACAAGTACCCCAAATACAACGACAATCGCGAGAATTGATTCAACGGAATCCAGGTTGGGCAAAGGCAAGTGAACAGCCACCTTTCTGTCAAGTATCTAACACTCATATTCCTTAGATGGAGACGAGCGCATAAGAGCGTGCCCACTCATCAGCGGCAAAAATATCTGCAAGCTCCGGACTCGCTACACCAGGGTGAGCTTCGCATGTTTTTCGGACGACCTTTTCGATATCTAAAAAACGGATCGCTCCCTTCAAGAACATATCAACTGCGACCTCATTGGCTGCATTCAGTACTGCAGTATGCGTACCTCCTGCCATGCCGCACTCATACGCTAATTTTAACAGAGGATAACGCTCATAATCCATGGCTGCAAAATGAAGCGTGGCGATCTTGACCAAATCAAGTGGTTCCGTAGGCAGTTCTTTTCTGATGGGATAGCTCATGGCGTACTGAATCGGAACCTTCATATCCGGTGTACCCAGTTGGGCCATGACCGCTCTGTCTTTGTATTCTACCATAGAGTGTATGATACTTTCATAATGCAAAACGCATTCGATCTGCTCATAAGGTAGATCAAACAGCCAATGAGCCTCGATCACTTCGAAACCTTTGTTCATCATGGTCGCAGAATCGATGGTAATTTTTGCACCCATGCTCCAATTCGGATGAGCCAATGCCTGCTCTACCGTCACTTGCTCTAGATCCTCGCGTGAGAGATGACGGAAGGAACCGCCTGATGCGGTCAAAATAATCTTTGCCACATCTTCCATACGTTCGCCTTGCAGACATTGGTAGACAGCTGAATGCTCGCTGTCTACTGGAATAATGGATACGCCTTTTTCTTTCGCTCGTTTCATGACGACAGGGCCAGCGCTCACCAGTGTCTCTTTGTTGGCCAGTCCAATTGTTTTTCCCGCCTCAATCGCAGCGAGTGTAGGTGCAACCCCTACACTACCGACAACAGCGGTCATAACGAAATTGGCAGCTTCATGACGGGCAACCAGTTCCAAACCTTCCGCCCCGTAAACGATTTCTGGTTGAGACTTGCCCGCCAATCTATCGCGCAGTTCAACGGCAGCCTTCTCATTTCCTACAGAAACGAGCTCGGGCTTGAATGTTTCCACCTGGAGTGTCAATAGATCGATGTTTGTTCCAGCAGCCATAGCTACCACTGAAAAATCCTCAGGATGCTGGCCTACGACTTCAAGTGTGCTCGTTCCAACTGACCCCGTTGAACCTAAGAGCGCTATTTTTTTCACGGATTTCACCCTCTATATCTCTTTCTATATGCAAAAGGTTTTAGACAATACCTAATAGATGTAGAACCGGAAAGACGAGCAAAAAACTATCAAAGCGATCCAAAACGCCCCCATGACCTGGGATCAGCTGCCCTGAATCTTTTACATGGAAATGTCTCTTGAAAGCCGACTCAACCAAATCACCCAATTGCCCGACGATCCCCGCAACAAGTGCGATGGTCAAAGCCTGATCAATCGCAAAATGTCCAAAGCTTGCATTGATGGAAAGAACAATCAAGACAGAAGCGGCGAGACCGCCTAAGGCCCCTTCCACCGTCTTGTTTGGACTTATTTCTGGCCACAGTTTACGTTTACCTATTGCTTTTCCGACAAAATAGGCGCCCGAATCAGTCGACCAGATTCCCATAATGACCATGACCGTAAGCATGAATCCCTCAGGTAGGTTTCGGGTAGCGGCCATATAAGTAAAACCATAGCCTATGTATAACGCCCCCACCAACGTAAGGGCGACGTGTTCAATGTGAAACTGATTTTTCCGTAACACGGAGTAAATCAACAAGAGCAGGATGACGGGCAGCATCAGATCCGGCATGCTGATACTGAGCCAATCCGAAAATAATAGAGACGGCCACAAAATGCTTAACATCAATACATATCCGAGCAATCCTGCCAAATAAAATGACTGAATGCCAGCCATTCTCATAAATTCAAAATAGCCAATGACAGCCAGTAAAAACACCAATAGTGAGTACCAAACTCCACCAGCATACATCAATAATAGAAATGCAGCCCCACCAATCAGGCCTGTAATTATACGTTGCTTCAACTGATTCCACCTCTCGGCTATACCGCCCCGTAGCGACGAGCTCGGCCTTGGTATTCCACGATTGCTTGATAAAAATGTTCACGGGTAAAATCAGGCCATAGCACGTCCGTAAACCATAATTCTGTATATGCTAATTGCCACAGCATAAAGTTACTCAAGCGAATCTCTCCACTTGTACGAATCAAGAGGTCTGGATCGGGAATTTCGCTTGTGTACAGGTAACTCGATATCAATTCCTCAGTCAGTTGTTCTGGTTGAAGCTCGCCTGCTTTTACTTGTGCTGCCATCACTGAAAATGCTTTTGCAAGTTCATCTCGCCCGCCGTAATTCAGGGCAAAATTCAATTGCAAACCGCTATTGTCCTTCGTTTTCTCTTCTGCTTCCAGTAGCGCTTTCAACGTATGAGAAGGCAGCTCGTTTTTACTGCCCAGCATGCGTATGCGGACACCTCGTTCAATTAATTCATCCAATTCTGTCGACAAAAATTCCTGCGGAAGTTTCATGAGAAAATCCACTTCATCGCGTGGACGCTTCCAGTTTTCGGTAGAGAATGCGTACATCGTCATGTAACGCACGCCAATCTCGTCAGCAGCCTTGACGACCTCTTTTACTGCTTTCATTCCTGCACGGTGCCCGGCAACCCGGGGTAAACTGCGCTTATTGGCCCAACGACCGTTACCATCCATAATAATCGCCACATGTTCCGGAATCTTACCGGAACGATCCAACTCGGCTGGCTCCGATTGCTTTTCTTTGCGGCCCCATTTGCGCGCCAGATGTTCTAACATAAAGTGTTCCCCCGTAATGAGAGATATAGACGTACATCCCCCTCAAACGAGGGGGATTACCATTACCTATACTTCCAAAATGTCTTTCTCTTTGTCCTTAACGATCTTGTCAACTTCGGCGATGAATTTATCCGTCGTTTTTTGAATGGTTTCTTGATGACGACGGGAATCGTCCTCAGAAATGGTAGCAGCTTTTTCCAGCTTTTTGATTTCATCGTTTGCATCACGACGGATGTTACGAATCGCTACCTTTGCTTCTTCTCCACCTTTTCCTGCCAGCTTCACGAGCTCTTTACGACGCTCTTCTGTGAGGGGAGGAATGATCAGGCGGATAATCACGCCATCGTTGGATGGAGAAATTCCCAAATCCGATTGTTGCAGCGCACGGTCAATTTCTTTAAGCGCCGTTTTATCCCAAGGCTGGATTGTCAGCATACGTGGTTCTGGTACACTGATGTTTGCCAATTGGCTAATCGGCGTTGGAGTGCCGTAGTAGTCTACTGTAACACGATCCAGCATCGCTGGGTTCGCACGACCTGCACGCAGGCTGGACAGATCTCTTTTCAAAGCATTGATCGCTTTATTCATGCGATCTTCCATGTCATTTAGCACAGTTTGTGGCATAATTATTCCCCTTTCACTAGAGTACCGATTTTGTCGCCCATTACTGCCCGACGAATATTACCTTCTTCAGAAATGTTAAAGACGATCAACGGAATACTGTTATCCATGCACAAGCTGGATGCTGTTGAATCCATGACACCTAAACCTTTATTCAGCACTTCCAGGAATGTCAGCTGGTCGTACTTCTTAGCGTTCGGGTCAAGGCTTGGGTCTGCAGAGTATACACCGTCTACCTTGTTTTTCGCCATCAGGATCACTTCAGCTTCAATCTCAGCTGCACGCAGAGCAGCAGTCGTATCCGTTGAAAAATAAGGGTTACCAGTACCGGCAGCGAAGATGACCACACGCATTTTTTCCAAATGACGAATGGCACGACGGCGTATGTATGGTTCTGCTACCTGTCTCATCTCAATCGAGGTTTGAACACGAGTCGGGACGTTCACTTTTTCTAACCCATCCTGCAAGGCGAGTGAGTTCATAATTGTGGCCAGCATCCCCATGTAATCGGCTGTTGCCCGATCCATTCCTTTTGAGCTGCCGGAAAGTCCGCGCCAGATGTTACCTCCTCCGACGACTACTGCGACTTGTACACCCAATTCTACGATTTCCTTGATCTGGTTAGCGACGGAGAAGATTATCTTTGGGTCAATTCCATACCCTAAGTCCCCCGCCAAAGCTTCCCCACTCAACTTTAACACAACCCGTTTATAGGCAGGAAGTGGCATGTGAAACGGCCTCCATTCATGAATCATTCTCTGTGCCCAGTCTTCATTCCTTCTAATTGGGAACAGGTACACACTTGCTATTTACATGCAGAAAGTTTCACACAAAGTGAAACTTTCGCTTTGAAAATAGGGAACACGAAGGTGTTCCCTATAACCTTTATTATTGCTTATTAACTTGAGCCATTACTTCAGCTGCGAAGTCTTCTTGTTTCTTCTCGATACCTTCGCCAACTTGGAAGCGAGCGAATCCTTTCAAGGTAGCACCTGCTTCTTTCAGAAGTACAGCTACTTTCTTGTCAGTATCTTTTACGAATGGTTGCTCAACCAGTACGTATTCTTCGAAGAATTTGGAGAGGCGGCCTTCTACCATTTTCTCAACGATGTTAGCAGGTTTACCTTCAGCCAGTGCTTGGTTTTTCAGAACTTCACGCTCACGCTCGATCTCATCAGCGGAAACTTCTTCACGGTTAGCAAAACGAGGGTTAGACGCTGCTGCGTGCATGCCCAGGTCGCGAGCCAGTGTTTCGTCTTGTGTACCTTCCAAAGTAACCAGAACGCCGATGCGGCCACCCATGTGCAGGTAAGCACCGAAAACGCCGTTGTCTGTTTTCTCGGAGAGTGCAAAACGACGGAAGGAGATGTTTTCTCCGATAGTCGCGATTTTCTCGTTGATTACATGACCCAAAGTCTCGCCAGCACCTTTGAAAGGTTGCTCCAGAGCTTCTTCAACAGATGCAGGACGTTGGGATACAACGTGCTCAGCGATGTCTTTCACGAGTGTTTGGAACTCAGGGTTTTTACCAACGAAGTCAGTTTCGCAGTTTACTTCTACAACTGCTGCTACGTTTCCAGCTACCGCTGTCGCAGTCAAACCTTCAGCTGCAATACGTCCGGATTTTTTCGCTGCTTTCGCTACACCGCGCTCACGGAGCAAGTCAATTGCTTTTTCCATGTCGCCTGCTGTTTCTTCCAGCGCGCGTTTGCAATCCATCATACCTGCGCCTGTACGCTCGCGCAGTTCTTTAACCGCTTGTGCACTAATTGCCATTGAGTGAAACCTCCTCGAAAAGTTACGATCCTATTATAATCGAAAAGCAAGTCACCTGTTAACCTCGGCGACGCTATTCAGCAAAAAAGGATGGACGGGGGTTCTGACACCCTCAGTCCACCCTTTAACACACATGCTTACGCAGTTGTTGTTGCTTGTTGCTCTGTACCTTGGTTTCCTTCCAGGAGAGCGTCTGCCATTTTAGCAGTGAGCAATTTCACAGCGCGAATTGCGTCATCGTTACCTGGGATCACATAATCGATTTCATCTGGATCGCAGTTAGTATCTACGATCGCTACGATTGGGATACCCAATTTACGAGCTTCTGCTACAGCGATGCGCTCTTTACGAGGATCGATGACAAACAGAGCGTCAGGCAGTTTATCCATGTGAGCGATACCGCCCAAGAATTTTTCCAGACGATCCATTTCTTTGCGCAGAACGATAACTTCTTTCTTAGGCAATACTGCGAAAGTACCATCGTTTTCCATACGCTTCAGCTCAGCCAAGCGAGCAGTACGTTTTTTGATGGTTGTGAAGTTTGTCAGAGTACCACCCAACCAACGTTGGTTGATGAAGTAGTGACCTGTGCGTTCTGCTTCTTCTTTAACGGATTCTTGTGCTTGTTTCTTCGTACCAACGAAGAGAATTTTTCCGCCGTCTTGAGCGAGTTCACGTACGAAGTTGTACGCTTCCTCTACTTTTTTAACGGTTTTTTGCAGGTCGATAATGTAGATTCCGTTACGTTCGGTGAAGATATAGCGAGCCATTTTCGGGTTCCAACGACGAGTTTGGTGACCGAAGTGTACACCAGCCTCGAGCAATTGTTTCATCGAAATTACTGCCATATTTCACACCTCCTTCAAAGATGGTTTTTGTGATGCCTACCTCCGCCTCACCGCATCTTCCAAGCAATTCTGCCATTGGCAGCACCGTTGCTGGAATTGGTGGACGTGCGATTTCAACACCGTAAATGAATATATCATATGGGAGTTTCAATTGCAACAAACGAATTCCATTTATTTCGTAAAAAAAGTTTTGACCCTTCTTGGCTGACGACAAAAGGACACATTTGGTTACATTGAAAAAAACCGCCTATTTTTTAGGCGGCGTTGTTATCAACTTGACGATATCCGCTTCCTTAGCGGCGGTCGACACTTCATAGGTACCGACACGAATACGATTTAGCTTGTCGCTCGCTCGTAGCTGGGACACAAATTGATTTTCGGCAGGAAGGATTCCTTCCTTTACGAGAATCTGCGCTACATCCTCTGCAGTTGCTTTGTAAGGAACGGTGAAAGAAACCTTTTTATCTGCTACAGGTGCTTCCACTGTCGGAGCTTTAGGTGCCACCGTATTGGGAGACGTTGGTGTCTGCGTATTCGGTACGGTTGGAATAGCCTGGCTGTCCTTACTCACTGGATTTGTTGGCGGATTCACCTTTTGTTCCGATGTAGCTCCAGGAGTCGTTGGCTGTACAGTTGGCGTTTGTGGTTGCTTTGTCACGGGCGTCGCTGTTTGACCTACCTTTGGCGTAACTGGCGACTTAGGCACTCCAGGAGCTGGCTGTACGTTTACTTTCTTTTCTTCCTGCCACTGTTTGTATTCTTCTGCCGTAAGTACGACCATTTCCAGCTCTTGTGCAGCTACCTTCATTTGATCTACAGACATGGCTGGGGCTTGCGCAGTCTGCTTAGGCGCTATCAGTCCGATAATGGAGGTAGCCACAATCAGTCCTGCTCCAAATCCAAATAATAGCTCTTGTTTACGCATCGGCAAGACCTCGCTCATGCCTGTCAGCCAAGGAAAAGATCAAATCGATTTCCCCTCTGCCGGCACCGAGTCGTTTTGCGATCTCATCCCGAGACAAACCTTCCTTACTCAGTTCAAAGGCACGGCGATAACGTTCTCGCAAGGCCAGCATATCCACCTCTTGAACTTGAGGTGCTGGTTCTATCCTATTCGTATCCTTTGGAGCTTCTGGTTTGTGACTCGAACTCTTTTGCCATTGTTCTTCCATATTGTCTAAGCGTGTGCGCAAACCAGCGATATCCTCAAGAAGATCCGCTCTCATTTCCTGCCATTCTGCCGCAAGAAGATTGGTTTCTTGCTTTACCTGTTTTTGAAGACGCTGCACGCTTTTTTCGAGCTCGTCCTTGTCCGTCGTGCGTTGTGTCGGTAATGAGGAAAAGGAGTCAACAGGCTGCTTCTTATTAATAACAAAAGCAAGAAGCATGCTGATCATTCCTGCTCCAATCAGGATGGGATACACTACGTCCATGTTGTCCACCTTTATTTCTGGCTTGACTTCATTTATAAAGAAATATCTATAATCCGTCCACGCATTGGATCTCTCATGAGGTCAGCATTCGTAGATACACCTTCGCTCGATTCGGACAATTGGCTCCCAGTGGATTCTTTTTTGTCCTGATGTTCTTGCTGCCCCTGTTTTTTTTCTCGTTCGCGTATCTGGTTTTTTTGTGATTGCTCAAGATCGCTCGGGCGCTGGCGCATATGTTCATCCAGGTCTCTTCGCTGATCAATCATTGATTGTTGTTCATGCATGGTTCGTTGTTGCTGATGCTCCTGAATTCGGCTGACTTCTAACGTGCGTGGTATTGCCACCTGCAATTCAACCGCTTTCAAACTCATATGGCCACAACTCCCTTTGTCACACTAAGTATGTACGCATCCTGGATTAGATAAGAGTTGCTGTGCTAATTTCACCGTCCAGCACGATAAATCGGGTTCTCGCATACTCGTGCTTGATAAAGTGCACCAGCTTTCCGAACGTCATTTTAATTCCTGGATACATCACATGATATGCCTCAATAGCTGCTGGGCCTTCCCCTTTTAGCTCGAGTTCAATATCATTTCTGCGTGCTTCCAATTCCTTGCTTTCTTTTTCCAGAACCAAACGAGTGTTGGTTAGCTTGATTTGCATGAGTCGTTTGTCTGCTGGAAGTTCTTTGCTGACTTGAAGGATCTGATTCATAACGCCAAGGCCTTGATCTGTTTTGCGTAAATTTTCATACACATTTTGTAGTTCTTTTTGAATGTTCGCCAGTTCTTGTCTTAATTCCGGTTTTACTCCTACTTCGAGTATCGTAGGTGTGGCGCTGCTGTTCCCAAATACTCTTGCCACAATCTTTTCCCCAGCCTGTAGCACGCCGCCAATAATAAAGCCTTTTGACCCTTTGCAAATGATTTGCTTTCCGGCTCGTACAGTTGAGAACATGATGCTTTGTGAAACAATCACTTGATTGCCAGCTGTTACATTGGCGTTTTGGATAAACGATGTCCGGACATCTTTCCCTGCAACAATGCAGCCTTTGTCCTGGGCAACAATTCCGCTTTTGATCTCGATGGAGCCTTCCGCGTACAACTCGGCGCCTTCTACACTGCCAAGTACGCGAATATCTCCTGATGACTTTACGCGAAAGCCATTCAATACGTTCCCGCGAATGACCACCGTTCCCACAAAATCAATATTGCCAACACCAAAATCAACATCGCCGTTTACTTCAAATACGGGAAACACGTTCATTTTTGACTGTTCCGTAAAAGAGACTTGTCCGTCAATAGCAGCGTAAAGCATCGTCCGCTCTTGATTGAGCACAACATTTTTCCCAGGCTTCATGTTTATTTCCTTGCCGGCTTTGGGAGCGATGGGCTCTCCGGTAACTGCTGTGCCTGGTTCACCCTGGCTTGCTGGTATTTTACGTGCCAAGAGTTGTCCTTTTGCTACATTAGGGATTGTCGTCACATTATAAAAATCAACTCGGCCATCCTCTAGCTCTTTAGGACCTTCCCCTTCATTAATAGATGCTAAATAAGGGTACTCGATAGTCCCATCGGTTCCCGCCACAGGCGCAACCCCTTGAGCAACCTTTACTCTCGCGTTTGCATACTTCGCGGGTAAAGTGCACACGTCCCGAACTACATCATCAAGAATTCCATATTTCACATTGCTTGCTTGCAATGCTTTATATACATCTGTTTCCAAGATGACGATTTCATCGATATCTTGTTCGTCTACACGTAGAAGTACTTCAGCCTCCAATTTATCAGCGGAAACTTTTACGTCTATTTTATATTTCCCGATCCCTTCCATCATTCTACCCCTCTCAAGCTTGGGTAATGGCCCCTCACATCAATTGCGATTTCCATCTGGACAACGCAGAACGAAGTCGGAAAAGAGCTTTGGAGTGCAACTGGGATATTCTTGAAGGTGACAAGCTCATGATTTCCGCAATTTCTGATAAGGTCATTTCTTCAAAATAAAACAAGGAGATAACCAGTCGTTCCTTTTCAGGCAACTTATCGATGACCGTTACAAGAACCTCTTTTAAGCTGGATACTTCCGCCACATTATCAGGGCGAGGTGTGAGCTCGTCGATGATATACGAATGTCTTGCTGTTTTTTGTTCATCTTCATCCCCTACTGCCTCATCGATAGAAACCATGCTGGCAAGAGAGGTTTCCAAGAAAACCTGTTGAAGCTCCTTTTTGCTTATTCCCAGATAATCAGACACTTCTTGATCGGTTGGCATTCGCAGCATTTGCTGTTCCAAGGTGGTGTATGCTTCTTCGATTTTTTTGGCCTTGTCCCGAACAGTACGAGGGATCCAGTCGTTCTCGCGTAGTCCATCGATCATTGCACCACGAATCCGCCACATGGCGTACGTCTCAAATTGGAGACCCCGGGTATGATCGAATTTAGCCAAAGCGTCCAATAGCCCAAAGCGCCCATAACTAATCAAGTCATCCTTGTCCACATTGGCTGGCAGATTAATTGCCAACCGATTTGCCACCTTATCTACCAGTGGCAAAAAACGCGTGATCAAGTCAACCTCGGCCTCCCGACTTCCCTCTTGCTTCCACATGACCCATTTATCGAACTCTTTTGCTTTTTCTTGACTGGTTAGCCGTGCCACGAATAGTCACCAACCTTTACTCATCTGATAAGCGCCTAACGACCTCTGCAACGGTGGCTGGATCCTCAGTAGGATGAATCCTTTCCATCTTGTCGATTGAGGTTGGTGCAAATGTTTCATCTTCCTGTTCCAATTGTTGTCCAATTTCCAGAACAACCCCACCTTCTGCTAGAGGAGAGCTTGTCCCCTCTAGCGAATCCGTAACCATTGGTGGAGTAGATGCCTGTATGAACGTTGCGAGCAGCCAACGAATTGGAAATGCAGCGAGGAAGAATAGGACAAATGCAATACCTGCCCTCTCCAGAGATACGAGCCAGACATTACTAGCCACAGCCGTACCCAGCGTTACAAGAAATGCGAGCATCCCTAATCCAAAATTAGTCCAAATGGTTCCTAACATTTGTTATACTTCCTTCATACCTTGATTTACGGTCCTGATTTGAAGAATGCCGTTTGTGGCATCTAACTCTATTGTCCGACCGCAGTTTCCCCCTGTATCTTCTGCCACGATCTTTATATGAGCATCCTTCAATGCTAGTTTGCACGCCTCTACATTCCGAGGCCCAATCCGCATGGTGTCATTATTCCCTAAAAACGCGAACATTTGTGCGCCTCCAGCCAATTTCGCAACTGTGTGTCTGGTCTCCGCACCAGCCTTCACCATCAACTGAATCAGATGAGGGATTGCTGTATCCGCATATTTTCCTATCGTTAACTCCCCGCCTTTAGCCAAAGTCGATTCAGGGAGCATAACATGTGCCATACCTGCAATTTTATGGATATGATCGTAGAGCACTACCCCTACGCAAGAACCTAAACCGGTAGTACGTAGCTTGCTCGGCGGCTTTGCCACACCGAGATCAGCCATCCCTATCTTAATAATCTCCATCGAACGGAACCCCTAATGAACGAAATAGTATTGGGAGCGATTCAGGATCAGGAATTAAGAAAAAGTTCCCTTTTACTTGATCATTGCCTTCGAAAAAAGCGGTGTCAATCGTGAGGGCAAAGTCACCCGCTTGACCCAACGCTATTAATCCGTAACTTAGAATAGCTCCAGCCATATCCACAGCGAGTGCAGGTACGGACGGCTGTAAATTTAAGCGTGTAAAATCAGCTAACGATGATAAATAAGAACCTGTTAAGATGTTGCCAATCTCATGCAGCGCCGAGATCTCCAACTCTTCCCACTCGTACACATCTTTATTAATTCCTGTAATTTGTTCGAGCAGGTGCTTGGCAGACTCCAGATCAAGGATAAAAAACATGTTACCTGGACAATCGCCTTCAACCCGGAGGAAGACGGTCACTACTACAGTTTCCGCTCCTCCTACAAAATCTGCCACTTCGTCGAAGGAGATAATCTTGACTTGTGGAACTTTCATATCGATTTCTTTTTGTATGAGCTTGGAGAGAGCAGTGGCAGCGTGACCAGCACCGATGTTCCCGATTTCCCGTAAAACGTCAAATTGGAAATCCCCAAACTTCGTAAAATCGCCCATTTTACTTACCCCTCAATTGCGTCCAACTGCTTGATTTCCTCAGTACTCAATACTTTATCGAGGTTTAAGAGGATTAACAGTCGTTTATCCAGCTTAGCGACGCCTCTCAAATAAGCAGCTTCCACACCACCAACAACCTCTGGAGGCGGTTCAATCGCATCAACTGGTATATCGATAACATCATTTGCAGCATCTACAATGAGACCCACTTCCAATTCACCTACGGCCACGATAATGATTCGAGTGGTTTCGGAATAGACGCTTTCTTCGAGACTAAAACGATTGCGCAGGTCAATAATCGGTGTCACAACGCCGCGCAGATTAATAACCCCTTTGACGAAACTAGGCGTTCGAGGAACTCTTGTAATGTGCTCCAGCTTTTCAATAGATTTGACCTGATGAACCTCTACGCCATACTCTTCGTCCTTCAACCGAAAGACAATCACTTTGACTTCGCTAATGACTTCTTTTTGATCGAGCATGTGGCTGCCCCTCCTTCTACTTAATCAGCGAGTTACAATCTATGATGAGCGCGACCTGACCGTCTCCCAGAATCGTTGCACCTGAAATAGCAAATACATTAACCAGATATTTGCCGAGAGATTTTAGAACAATCTCTTGTTGACCGATGAACGAATCGACGACAAGGCCTGCCATTTTCTCACCTTTACGTACGATGACGACTGCCACTTCATCTTCCGTCGTTTCCCCATTATCAGGCACTTGGAAAATGTCCTGCAGCGAAACGAGCGGAACTACACGTCCCCGGAAGTCGATCACTTTTTGGCGGTGAGCCATCATGATTTGATCTTTTTTAAATACAGCCGTCTCAATGATGGAGCTGAGTGGGACAGCGTACTTCTCATCTTTCACTTGTACCAGCATCGCGGAAATGATAGAGAGAGTAAGTGGCAATTGAATGAGGAAAGTCGTGCCCTGACCGCGCACAGAATCTACGCCGACACTACCGCCCAACGATTCAATTTTGGACTTCACGACATCCAATCCAACACCACGACCGGAAATATCAGAAACAACTTCCGCTGTACTAAAGCCTGCTGCAAAAAGCAATTCGTGGATTTGCTTGTCGCTCATGCTATCTGCAGTAGCAGGATTGACAATGCCTCTCTCAAGCGCTTTTTTGAGGACTTTATCTTTATTGATTCCAGCACCGTCATCTTTTACTTCAATAAATACGTGGTTCCCACTGTGGAAAGCGCGGAGCTCGATTTTTCCTTCTTCTGGCTTCCCCGCCTTTTTCCGATCTGCTGGAGACTCAATTCCGTGGTCAAGCGAGTTACGCAGCAAGTGATTGAGTGGGTCCCCGATTTCGTCGATGACGGTACGGTCCAATTCTGTCTCCGCACCGATGATCTCCAGATTCACTTTTTTATTCAGATCTTTTTGCAGATCACGAATCATACGTGGGAAACGATTGAATACTTGCTCCACCGGTACCATGCGCATGGTCAGAATGATGTTTTGCAAATCGCCACTAATCCGGCTCATGTGCTCCACGGTTTCCTGTAGTTCGTTCTTTCCGATCTCCCGCGCCAACTGCTCCAAACGACCGCGGTCAATAACTAATTCGCTAAACAGATTCATCAAGATATCCAAGCGTTCGATATCCACACGAATGGTTTTACCACCAGCCGTCGCCTTCTTCACGGGTGCTTGAGGAGCTTCTGCTGCTCCTTTTTCAGCTGGTGCTGGTGTCTGTTGTACTACAGGAGCAGGCGGAGCTTCACTCTTCATTTGAATCGTTTCGATTGTCACATCTTGGATTTCCGAAATGTTAAGAATCGTAGTACGTACTTTTTCAATCGATTGCTCCGTCACATAGGCGATTTCAAACGATTGTTCAAATCGCTCATTCTCGATATCTTCAACAGCTGGCTTCGTTTTGATCACTTCACCCATGGATTCCAATTGATCAAAAACCATGTAAGAGCGAGCGGCTTTGAGCAAGCAGTTTTCATTCAAAGTCACTTTGATCCACAAAACATTATTACCGAGCTCCTGAGACTGCTTCAAGACCATCATGGCATAGTCATCCAGCTCATGATCTTCAGCTGGTGTACTTTCCTCTTGCGGTGCTTCCACAGCCATCGTAGCAGCTGCTACTTCCTGCTCAGCTGAAAAGTCTCCCGCTACAATCGCTCGCAGCTTCTTTACAATAGCGGTTACATCCGCGGAACCGTCTCCGCCTTCTGTGATATCGATGACCATGCCTTCAATCAAATCTACACTCTGGAAAATAGCGTCCATGATGTCGCTGGTAATCGTTAACTTCTGATTGCGAATCAGGTCCAATACATTTTCTGCTTCGTGAGTCAAACTCGCCATGTCTTCAAAGCCCATAGTTGCCGACATACCTTTCAATGTATGTGCGGAACGAAAAATCTCTTTGACGTGGCCAATGTTACCCGGATCACTTTCCAAGAGTAACAAGTTGGCGTTGATCGCCTGTAGGTGTTCCTTTGACTCCTCAATAAACATGTCCAAATACTGATTCATATCCATAGGTGATCCACCTCCCAAAAATCAGTGCAAGAGCTTGCACAACAGCTCTGGAATCTTTTCCAATGGGGCCACGTTGTCTGCCAAGCCTGCTTGAATGGCTGCTCGTGGCATTCCGTATACGACACAGCTCGACTCATCTTCGATAATACTTGTGACATGGCCAAGCTCCTTCATGAGCTTTAGCCCTTTAGTCCCATCATTCCCCATGCCTGTCATGATGATTGCCCATTTGTCTACATTTGTCAATTGACTGACTGATTCAAACAGGATATCGACAGATGGTCTGTGTCCGCCTCGTGGCTCCTCTTGATGCAAATAGGCCTGTAGTCTCCCATTCACTTGACGAACTTCGAAATGGAAGCCTCCTGGAGCGATGTACGCTGTCCCATTTTCCAAATACTCGCCATCGACAACTTCGGTTACTCGATTTTGGCATAACGAGTCCAGTCGATTTGCTAACGATTTTGTGAAACCTGCTGGCATATGCTGAACGATGGCAATTGGTGCCGGAAAATTCGCCGGAATTGCAGTTAGTACACTTTGCAATGCTTTAGGACCACCTGTTGAAGTACCTAAAACCACCAGTCTTGCCTTTCCACCCACTTGTGACCGTATCACAGCAGGCGGGCTCGGTATTTTCGTACGTATTACTGGAGTTACCGGTGTAACAGGTGCTGCTTTTGATTCAGAAGATACCGGTTTGGCTACCCGAGTTATCTGCTGTTTCAAACGTACTTTCGATGCTGCCGCCGCCTTCACGCGCTCGATGAGACGATCGCCCACCTTGTGGATGTCGAGAGAAATTGGTCCAGAAGGCTTTGTTACAAAGTCAAACGCACCTAGTTCCAACGCATGAATCGTAGCTTCTGCCCCTTCTTTCGTCAGGCTGCTCAACATGACGATCGGAACTGGGCACTCATTCATCAGCTTTTCCAGAGCGTCCAAACCATTCATGACTGGCATTTCAATGTCGAGTGTGAGAACATCCGGCGCCAGTTGCTTACATTTTTCTATACATTCGAGTCCATTTTTGGCTCGATCGATCACTTCAATCTCAGGATCCGTAGATAAAATGTCCGAAATCACTTTACGCATGAATGCAGAATCGTCCGTGACGAGAACGCGGATTTTGCTCATTCGAATGTCGCTCCCTTCCTACTTTTGTGTCTCATCGTATGAAGTGCCTCAACCTCGCAAGAAAACCTTTGAGACCACTGATAGAATCATCTGTAGTAACCGGACGATCCAAGTACCGCTCTACCAGATTTCGTATGCTTCTCGCAGCTTGCGATTGTGGATATGTAAGTAGAAAAGGACGCTGCAGTTTAACAGCTTTAGAAACATAAGGATCATCCGAAACATATCCAAGCGACTGAATATCCATATTCAAAAAACGTTTGGAAACCATCGCAAGCTTGTCTGCCGTCATTTTCCCTTCTCTCTCCGACGACGCCCTGTTTATCACCAATCGAATGGAAACAGCGGGGTTACGTGAGTGAAGCATCTTGATGACTGCATATGCATCTGTTATCGCTGGTGGTTCGGGAGTGGTAACAAGGATGACCTCGTCTGAGGAGAGCATGAATCTCATGGATTCTTTTGAAAAACCTGCTCCCGTATCAAAAATGATAGTGTCAGCATAGCCCTGTAATGGGTCCAGATGTGAGAATAAGCGATCAAGCTTCTCATCATCTAACTGCATGATCTGCGTAAAGCCAGAACCACCCGCAATGAATTCTAAGCCTCCAGGCCCGTGCTCGATAATGTCCCAAACAGTCGTATCTGGCTCTAGCAAATGAAACAGATGCTTTTTTGGGGTAATTCCCATTAATACATCCAGATTTGCCAGACCCAGGTCCAAGTCAAACAAAACCGCCTTATGACCCTTCTCAATCAAACCAAGTCCAAAATTCAGGCTGAAATTGGACTTGCCGACACCACCTTTTCCACTCGTCACTGTCACCAGTCTAGTCGGCCGTGTCTTCTTGTTTTGTAGCATCCTCTCACGGAGTTGCTCTGCTTGGTCACGCATCTGTTTACTCTCCCATAATCATCGTTGAAACCAGCTCGGGTGTAGCTACAACGATATCATCTGGTACATTTTGACCTGTCGTTACATAGGAGAGCTGTAGATTCATCTCCTGACAAACATTCAACATCGTGCCAAAGCTGTTCGTTTCATCCGCTTTTGTAAAAATGACTTGCTTCACTTGAACTTCCGCAAAATTTTGGACGATCGCTTTCATATCATTGAATTTGGAGCTTAAGCTAAGTACTAGGTAGTTCACGCTGTCATTTCCATGCTCCAGCAATTCACGAATGCCTTCGACGTACTCATCGTTGCGAAAATTTCGTCCAGCCGTATCTACAAAAATGAGGTCACAATCACTTAAGCGCTCCATCGCTGCCGCCATTTCTCTCGGAGAAAAGACAACCTCCAGCGGGACATTCAGGATGTTTGCATACGTCTTCAGCTGTTCTACAGCAGCCATTCGATACGTATCCGCCGTGATAAAGCCGATTTTTCGCTTTTCCTTCAACATGCTGTTCGCCGCAAGCTTGGCAATGGTCGTTGTTTTTCCTACCCCTGTCGGACCGAAAAAGAAAGCATACCGTACGTTCTTACCCAGCCTTGGCGAAGATGCTGTATACGGCTCGATCATGGAAGTGATGATTGTTCGGCATACCGTAAACGCTTCTTCCTCCGTCCACTTTTCACCCGGTTGCGACTTTTCCATTATTTGGCGAATGATTTCCGCTGTCAGCTCTTCAGTCACTTCCTGCTTCAATAGCTGTGCACGAATAGACTGAACCGCTGGAGGAAGTTGTTCGCTTAAGTCATGCACCAACAGCTTTTGAAACATTTGACGCATATCTCGCATTTCAGTAGCAATCGCGTCATGATTGCTTGCGGGTAAAGCTCTTTCTTGGGAAGTCGTGACAGGAACATGCTGCTCAGTTGGCTCGCCTTGCTTTGGCATAGCTCTCGTATCTGTGATCTCTTCCTTTGGAAGCGTCGCAACCGCGGTTTGTGTCATCGCAGCTACGACCTGCTCCCTACCTGTAGTTTCAGCTTGTTGATTCTCTGATGTTTTGGTAACAGTCGGTCTTCGATACGCTTGAGCAGCCGTGTACGTACCTGTCTGCGATTTGGGCAAAACGTTGTTGGTTCGATGTTCAGCTGCTACTGTGGAATTTTCTCGCTCGGATGCCTTTTCATCGACAGCAGCGATTACTTCGATTCGTTGTTTGCCAAACATCCCGAACAATCCACCTGTTTTGATCGGCTTAGAATTCAGAATCACTGCATCCATTCCTAAGTCCGTCCTGATTTTTTCCATTGCTTCTGGCATCGAATCGACAATGTAACGTTTTACCCTCACGAAATGTTCACCATCCCTACGCTTTGCACTTCAACATGTGGTTCGAGCTCGCTGTACGACAAAACGGGAACGTCTGGCATCATGCGATCTACTAATTGACGCAAGTACATTCGAACTGCTGGTGATGATAGAATGATCGGCTGTTGACCCGAGTTGATCATTTTGCTCACTTCAGTCGACATGTTTTGGAAAATTCGCTGAGACGTTTCCGGATCCATCGCCAGATAGCTTCCTTGCTCAGACTGTTCCACACGTTCGGAGATTGCTTTTTCCAATCCTGCTCCAGCTGTAAGCACGCGAAGTGGTTGTCCTGGCTCCGTAAATTGGAGTGTGATCTGTCTCGACATCGCTTGTCTCACATATTCTGTCAGTACATCCGGATCTTTTGTATACAAGGCATGATCCGCAAGAGCCTCGAGAATGACGTGGAGATTTCGAACAGAGACTTTTTCACGCAACAGCTTTTGCAATACTTTTTGTACGTCCCCAATGGCGAGCAAACTTGGAATCAGCTCGTCTACGAGAACTGGTGCTGTCTCCCGAACATTGTCGATCAGGGCCCTTGTCTCTTGGCGACCTAACAATTCGTGGGCATGTCGCTTGATGACCTCTGTCAGATGTGTAGCCACAACAGATGGCGGATCGACAACTGTATAGCCAGACAGCTCAGCAATCTCCTTATTCTCTTCTGTTACCCATAATGCGGGCAATCCAAACGCAGGTTCTACGGTTTCTATCCCAACAATGGAATCATCTTCAATCCCCGGGCTCATCGCCAGATAGTGATCCAGCATGATTTCCCCTTTAGCGACCTGGTTGCCTTTTATTTTGATCATGTATTCATTCGGTCGAAGCTGGATGTTGTCACGTATACGAATAACCGGTACAACGATCCCCATCTCGAGTGCGATTTGTCTTCGAATCATAATGACTCGATCTAGCAGATCTCCACCCTGCTTCACATCAGCAAGCGGGATTAAGCCATAACCGAATTCAAATTCGATCGGATCGACCTGCAGCAGGTTCACGACGCTTTCGGGACTGCGTACTTCTTCCATTTGCTGCTCTTCCACCTTGTCGGCGGATTCCTGTATTTGCATCTTTTGGTTCTTCTCCATTTTCCAAGCAGCAAATGCCATGATCCCGGAAACCGGAAGCACAGGCAGAATTCCAATCGGTGTAAAGAGTCCCAGTAATAGCATACATCCAGATACGATATAGAGAAGACGCGGAAAGCTGAACATTTGCTTGACGATGTCTTCTCCCAAACCTTCACCAGAAGTGGAACGCGTTACAATAATACCCGCAGCAGTCGAGATTAAGAGCGCTGGAATCTGACTCACCAATGCGTCACCGACAGACATGGTAGTGAAACGAGAGGCAGACTCAGCAAAGCTCATATCGTGGATGAGCATCCCGATAATAAAACCACCAATAATATTTACGATAAAAATGATAATACCCGCGATGGCGTCCCCTTTTACGAATTTGCTGGCACCATCCATTGCTCCATAAAAGTCAGCTTCGTTCTCAATCTTTTTTCTTCGGACACGTGCTTCAGCTTCTGTGATCATTCCTGCATTCAGATCCGCATCGATACTCATCTGCTTACCAGGCATCGCATCGAGCGTAAAACGCGCTGCTACCTCAGCGACACGCTCAGAACCTTTGGTGATTACGATAAACTGAATGATGATCAAGATCAGAAACACGACGAAACCGACGACTTGATTACCACCGACTACAAAGCTACCGAACGTTTCAATAACTTTACCGCCTTCACCGTGCGAGAGAATATTTCTCGTCGTCGACACGTTTAGGGCTAGTCGAAAAAGTGTTGTAATAAGCAAAACCGTCGGAAAGATCGAGAATTCCAAAGTCTCTTTTGTATACATCGACACAAGCAAGATGGTCAATGCAAGGGAGATATTCAAAATCAACAGCAAATCAAGAAGCGCTGAAGGAAGTGGGATTACCATCATGACAACAATGCTTATGACAAAAAGGATCGTACCAACTTCTTTAAATTTGAATCCCACTGGTTATCCTCCTTCCATTTATTTCACTTTCCCTTGCAGCTTGTAGACGTACGCGAGAACTTCCGCGACCGCTTTAAACATCTCTTCGGGAATTTGTTGCCCAACTTCAACTTGACTATAGAGAGCCCGGGCCAAGGGCTTGTTTTCCATGGTAACGATACGATGCTTTTTCGCTACTTCCCTTATTTTTAATGCCAGATAGTCTTGCCCTTTGGCGATTACCGTCGGTGCACTCATCGCACTTGCGTCATAGCGAACGGCAACGGCAAAGTGAGTCGGGTTCGTAATAATGACATCCGCTTTGGGAAGCTCCTGCATCATACGGCGAATGGCCATACTTCTTTGCCGTTCACGAATCTTCCCTTTGATGAGCGGATCACCTTCCGCTTGCTTATGCTCGTCCTTGAGATCCTGTTTGGACATCCGCAGATTCTTTTCATACTCATAACGTTGATAGGCATAGTCCAGAACCGCGAGAATGAAAAGCAATAACCCGAGATAGATTCCCAGCTTTGTCACCTCTTCGGCAGTAAACGATAGGACTGCTCCGAGAGACAATAAGGAAAGTTGTACAACTTGTTCCTTTGCATTCCACAAAATGACGTACGCGACGTATATGCCTGCGCTTATTTTTAATAAAGACTTCAGTAGCTCTACGAGTGAGCGTAAGGAAAAAATTCTTTTTGCCCCTTTAATCGGATCGATCTTTTCCAACTTCATTTGAAGGGGCTCTGTACTAAAATGCCAGCCTACTTGCATGTAGTTCACCGCAAACGCGACAAGAAAACTCAAGCCTAAGATAGGTCCTACAATTTTTATTGCTTCAAATACGAGTTGCATCACCATGACTTTTAAATTTTCTTCATTTAATTGCCATGTGGTGTATGTAATCAATGATTCCCGCATCAAATCTTGAAAGGTGCCTAGCATGGTAGAGCCAAGCATCATTAACAGAAAGAAAAATGCTGTCAAAGATAGGGCTGGGGAAAGATCCTGACTTTTGGCAACTTGCCCTTTTTTTCGTGCGTCTTGTTTTTTCTTGGGCGTAGCTTTTTCCGTCTTTTCCCCATTAAAAAATTGAAGATCTACTTGATAAGAAAGCCTCAATTGATTCATGGTGATCCTCCGAGCGATTTCATCATTTCTGCAAGTGCCCGGAACATATTCCCAAACAATCCGTTCAGGGTCAGCAAGAACGCAGGCATCACTACGATAAGTAGTAAAAAGCCGGCAAGCAGTTTAATGGGCAAACCCACCACAAAGATATTAAACTGCGGGACAGATTTGGCGATAATACCAAGAGAGAGATCAACCAGAAACAATGCAACGACGATCGGTGCCGCAATCATAAACGCACTCGTAAACATCGTCAGAAATGTCTTTACTGCTGTCATCATGACGTTTTCGCTTCCGAAAGCCGCCCACATGATGTCCACCGGTATAACCTGGTAACTGCTTATCACACCTCGTATAAGCATGTGATGGCCGTCAATACTGAAAAAGTACAAGACAGCGAGAATGTTTTTGAAGTTACCTGTCACTGGGATATACGCACCCGTTTTCGGGTCAATCACGTTTGCCATGGCAAGACCCATCTGCATGTCCATCAGTCCGCCGGCAACCTGAATGGCAATAAACATCATTTCACATATGTAACCAAGAATGACACCAACAAGCGCTTCTTTTATGACATACATAACAAATGTCAAATCCATTGGAATCTCGCCTTGTACGGGCAAGGATTGAAAGCTGATGACGGCAATGATAAACGCGAGCGCGATTTTAAACTGATTCGGTACTCCACGAATGGAAAAGAACGGAGCCGTTACAAAAAAAGCACTCATTCGGACAAAAACAAGCATGAATATGGGTAAATACATCAGAAAAAGATTCATATGCTACCCAACAAAACGATGAAGGTTACCGAAGATCCCCATCGTAAAATCAAGCAGTACCCGAAGCATCCATGGACCAGCAGCCAAGATCACAACAAATACGGCCACGATCTTCGGAATGAAAGCGAGTGTCTGCTCCTGAATTTGTGTCGTTGCCTGAAAGACACTGACCATCAAACCGACCAGCAAGGCGACCCCAAGTGCGGGTGCCGAAATCAGCAGGATGGTATAAACAGAGCTTTGGGCAATCTGCATAAGTAATTCTTGTGTCATGCTCTACCTCCTGAGGCATTCGGAATGTCGCTAAAAACTGGTCAAAAGTGATTTCACAATGAGATACCAGCCGTCCACCATGATGAACAATAAAATCTTAAACGGCAAGGAAATCATCACCGGCGGTAACATCATCATCCCCATCCCCATCAAAATACTGGAGATGATCATATCAATTACGAGAAAAGGAATGAATATCATAAAGCCGATCTGAAAAGCCGTCTTCAATTCGCTGATGGCATAAGCAGGTACCAGCGCATTCAAAGGAATATCTTGGATCGATTTTGGTCGTTCTGCTTTTGTATATTCCAGAAAAAGTGCTAAATCTTTTTCACGCGTCTGTTTTGCCATAAATTGCTTAAAGGGTATGACCGCCGCGTCAAATGCCTGCTGTTGCGTTAGTTTTCCTTGCATAAATGGCTGCACGGCTGTTTCGTTTACTTGTCCGAGTGTTGGGGCCATTATGAAAAATGTCATAAATAACGCAAGAGCAATCAATACCTGATTCGGTGGCATTTGCTGAGTTGCCAACGCATTTCGTACAAAAGACAAGACAATGATAATTCGCGCAAAACTAGTCATTAAAAGCAAAATTGCTGGAGCTACAGATAATACTGTCAAAATCAGTAACAGCTGAATGGCCGTCGATGTCTCCTGCGGTGTTCCTGTTCCGCCGCCTATCTTCAAATCAATGCTTGGAACAAGCGGTGTCCCCACTGGCGCCGCCATGGCCATATCAGGTACGGATAGCAACACTGCGACAAGCATCAGCACCTGCAAAAAATATTTCATTTTTGGTCCCCTCTGTCCTGAGCTTGCTCGTTCTTCCAATGTTCTGTTTGGTTTGGACGATTCTTCAAGTCGTTCCATTGACCTTGCAACAGATCTTGAAAGCTTTTCCCGTCCATTTCAGAAGAAAACAAGATTTCTTCTTCAGCCTGCTTTTTCTTACCGAACGGAAGCCATTCTAGCGAGAATGGGCTTTTCATCGGTTTGATCTCAGCGTCAGCCAAAATCAAATCTACCTCTTCACCCGGTTCGATTCTACGAAGCAATTGAACGTTTTCTCCTACTCCCACGATGTACAATGACTCACCGATCATAACAACCTGTAGTGTTTTGCCATTACCTAGTGCAGTTGCGCTAATCACTTTAATCGGTCCATGACTTTGAGCCCCTTGACGTCGACCAAGAAAACGGAGCAATAAAAAGATCAATACTGCAATAAAGCCAAGCGAAAAGATGACTTGAACCAGATACCCGATCATACTTCCTGTTCCGCTGCCCGGAATGGCCGCCGGCTGTTCACTGCCGGCGGGCGCATTGCTAGTTGGCACTTTTCCCTGGTTGTACGCATCCGCTACTGAACCTTCCGCAAAAGCGGTACTCGGCAGGGAGGAGACGAAAAGCAACAGGATCAGACTAAAGGCTAAAATGAGTCTTGCCCCTGCATTCCGGATCATCATCATTAGCTCATTGTCTTTTTGATCGCTTCCAAAACGCGATCCGCTTGGAATGGTTTTACGATGAAGTCTTTTGCGCCCGCCTGGATCGCATCGATTACCATCGCTTGTTGTCCCATCGCAGAGCACATGATAACGCGCGCGTTAGGATCCAACTTTTTAATTTCTTTCAGTGCAGAAATTCCATCCATCTCTGGCATGGTAATATCCATGGTTACGAGATCAGGTCCCAATTCTTTGTATTTTTCAACTGCTTGTGCACCGTCACTTGCTTCCCCTACGACGCTGTACCCGTTTTTCGAAAGAATTTCCTTGATCATCATACGCATGAAAGCTGCATCGTCGACGATTAAAACTTTGTTAGACATGAATAGCTCCTCCCTAATGCTTCCCACTTGATTGGTTTATTGTAATTTTTGAACACGATCTATCTGACTGATGATGTCTGTAACACGAACCCCAAAGTTCTCATCAATGACGACAACCTCGCCCTTGGCAATTAATTTGTTGTTCACCAATATGTCTACATGCTCACCTGCCAGCTTGTCCAACTGTATAATCGATCCAGCGGACAAGTCAAGGATTTCTCTAATGAGCTTTTTCGTACGTCCTAACTCAACTGTTACCTGTAATGGAATATCGTGAAGCAAGTTCAAATTCTGTATGTCTCCTGTATACATAGGAGCACCTCCAAGTGGAGCAAATTGTGCTGGTACTACATTCGCCTGATTAGCCGCAGGACCTCCGAAATGCTGTGGTGTTGGCGGAGCCATTGGAGGCTGCTGATACATTCCTGGGTACGGAGCGTAGCCAGGTGGCATCATTTGTTGTCCATACGCGTCAGGATACATCGGCGGCTGTCCTGGGTAGCCCATTGGCGGTGCGTAACCCGGCGGTTGCTGATACATTGGCTGTTGCTGTGCCTGTGACGGCTGCGCTACAGGCGGTACGTGGCTCTGTGACTGCTCTTGCATACTTGGCTGGACAGAAGGAGCCGACAGACCCATAGCTGGCAGAGAAGGCATCTCTATCTCATCTATGAGGGCCGCTGCTGCTTCTTCATCCCCTGCACCTCCAACTAGTCGATCAATCATCTTTTTCGCAAAGGAAAGAGGGAGAAGCTGCATAATATTTGAATCAATAAGTTCGCCATGTTCTCCTACCTTTAAGCGGAAAGATACCTTCACCAGAGGACTGTCATCATCAGAGAAGCTGTCTCCACCCTTGCCTTGCGCCAGATCCATTACATCGATGCCTGGTGGCGTAATATTAATGAACTGGTTGAAAATCGTCGACATGGACGTAGCAGCGGAGCCCATCATCTGATTCATTGCTTCCTGAACCGCGCTGATATGAAGCTCAGACATTTCAGTGCTCGCTGGCCTACCATCTCCGCCCATCATCAGATCCGCAATAACAGCAGCATCTTCCATGCGAATGACGAGCAGGTTTATTCCTTTGAATCCATCTGTATATTCCACATGGACAGCCACGTGAGGAATCGGAAATTCGCTTTCCAATTCATCAACATTGACTACGGAAACAGTAGGGGTTGTAATATCTACCTTTTGACTTAACAAAGTAGATAACGCAGTAGCTGCGCTCCCAAAGGAGATATTACCAATTTCTCCGAGTGCATCCTGTTCAAACGGGGACAGAAATTCGGCAACATCCTGGGTTACTGCCGATACAGCTTCCTCTTCGTCCTCAACCAAGTTGTTCGCACGTAACAGCGCGTCAATCTCGTCTTGAGAAAGCATATCTCTACTCATTTTGTTCCTCCCCCTCCTCTATGACTTCATCAATCTGTACGGCGACTCTTCCTTTATGCGTTCCTGGCTGACCCAAGAACTTTAAGTGGTTGCCAACTTTAATTTTCAACTTGTTGTCGATCGATTGATCTAATTGAATGACGTCGCCTTTTTGTAGCTGCAAGAAATCTCCTACTGTAATCGTAGCTGTTCCCATCTCAGCAACAATCGGTAATTTTGCAACTTTTACTCGCTCTTCTACACGCAGGCGCTCTTCTTCATCCCGCGTTTTCTTCTGTTTGGAGAACCAGTATTGTCCAGACAGCTTTGTCATGATTGGCTCCAGTACCACGTGAGGCAAACAGAGATTGATCATTCCTGTTGTATCACCGATTTTGGTACTAAAAGAGATTACCACGACAATCTCATTAGGTGAGACGATCTGCATGAACTGTGGATTCATTTCCAAGCCTTCCTGATACGGGTCCAGTTCAATGATTTGCTTCCATGCCTCGTGGAAAGTATCCAGCGCTTTGCCGAATACGCGTTCCATCACCGTTGTTTCAATTTCCGTAAGGGCGCCCATTTTTTCCGGAATCGCCCCCTGTCCTCCCAGAAGTCGATCCAACATGGTATAGGCGATGTTTGGATTTACTTCCAAAACCATTCGTCCTTCCAGCGGAGGAGCTTCAAAGATGTTCAAGATGGTCATCTTGGGAATAGAACGTATAAATTCGTCATACGGCAATTGATCGACGGAGGCAACCGTAATTTGCACGAAGGTACGGAGCTGAGCTGAAAAATACGTAGTCAACAGCCTCGCGTAGTTTTCATGGATTCGCGTTAAACCACGGATCTGATCTTTCGAGAATCGCAGGGCGCGTTTGAAATCATATACTTTGACTTTACGCTCAGTTTCTTCCTTTTTCAGCTCGTTGGCATCCATTTCGCCCGAAGATAGGGCGGCCAACAGCGCATCAATCTCACTCTGTGAGAGAACCTCGGCCATATGTCGTCACCTCCTTGCTATGTATACCATAATCGCTTCCTATGACAAGACGCGTTTGGTTGTCACTACTTGAACAATCTTACCCTCTTGCATCAGGGAGCTGATTTCATTCATGATTTTTGCTTCAAGCTTGTTCACACCTTCAGTTCCTTTTATGTCTTCTGGTGTCAACCCCGCCAATGTTTTAATAATCACCTGATTGACTTGCGGCAAACGCTGTTCCAACTCTGTTTTGGCAGCAGAACTGTCAGCCGTAATGCTAAAGCGTACAATCATGTAATTATTCGTTAGCAAGTTCGTAGTAATTTCGCCAGTGTCAACGGAGAACTCTTTTATTTCCCCTGCCGTGAGCGGCTTCACTTCTTGCTCTTCCGTCGAAGCTGTTTGCGCAGCTGGAGAGAGATAGGTTTGCCAGAGAACAAACGAGATCACTCCCAGTAGCGATATCGCGATGATAATAATTAGAGCCATGTTAAACAATCGATTTTGAAACATCGCTAATGCCTCCCGCTATTCATTTGAATCACCCGGCATTTTCGGTACAGAAGTTGCCGGAGGAACATTATGATAAAAAGCCTGAACACGTTCAGCGATGGATTCCACCGAATCCTTCACGATGTACTTTCTGTCGTTGAACAGCGTAATTACGCTATCCGGAGTTCCTTCAACAGTTTCAATGTGAGTGATGTTCAGATAAAAAGTAGAACCGTTAAACCGCGTTAACTTAATCATTGGCTGCTCCTTTCCGGATCAAGCTGGGGAAGGCTTAGAACACTTCCCCGGCTTTTCCGTTAAACGAAATTATCGTTTGAGGTTCACCAGTTCTTCCAATACTGTGTCAGATGTCGTGATGATCCGTGAGTTTGCTTGGAAACCGCGTTGTGCCACGATCATTTCTGTAAATTCTTCAGAAAGGTCAACGTTGGACATTTCCAGTTGGCCTGCGATGATGCTTACTTTTGCATCAGCTGGCGTCACTGGTGTCATCGGGTCACCATCATTCGCACCAGCGTTTACTGTATTTTCGTAAAGATTGTTCCCGATTTTCTTCAAACCACCTGGGTTATTGAATTTCATTACCCCAATGGTATTCGTAGAGTCTAGGGCACCAGTTTCATCCACTGTTGTGATGACCCCATCTTTTCCGATGGAGTAAGAAACAATCCCATCATTTTGGCTGATCTGAATCGCACCTGGATCGGTGTTCATGAGTTTCATCCCTTGGGAGTTCACCAGGTATCCCTCTGCATCACGTGTAAAGTTGCCTGCACGCGTATAATAGATCGTTGCCCCTTCATCCGGGCTTACCATAAAGAATCCATCGCCCTCGATAGAAAGGTCTGTTGGCAGGTTGGTTGTCATCGGACTACCAGCAGAGAAGACGGTATCAACGGATGCGATTGAAGCTCCTAGTCCAATCTGAGTTGGGTTAGTTCCGCCCTTCCCACCTGCTGTAGGTGCCCCAGCCCCTTGAACGTTTTGGCTCAAAATATCTTGGAACATCACGCGTCCCTTTTTGAAACCAACCGTGTTTACGTTTGCGATATTGTTACCAATAACGTCCAACTTCGTTTGAAATCCACGCAAGCCTGAAATACCTGAATACATAGATCGAAGCATACTTATTTCCTCCTTCACTTTCTCTTTTGCAATGGCTACCTCTGTCAGTCGGTAGCCGAATGGGCTTCCTCAAGAGGAGGTCCAGCCCAGTGAACAGCCACCTACACGAAAATGGCACTGTCAATGTTAGTAAATACGTTGTCCTTCATGCTGCCATCGTCTACGGCGGTAATAATTTTCCGATTTACGATGCTCACGACGTAGGCCACATTATCCATCATAACGAGAGACTCTCTGGCGCCTTTGGCGGCTGCTTTTTGCACAGCGGATTCCAAACGCTCCATCTGTTGTCGCTCTAGCGTAATGCCCCGCTCCTGCAAGCGATTGACGGCATGCTGGCTAAAACTGAGTGGTTCCGTCTTGGTTACAGCGCCAATCGATTCCGTCAAATACTGCTGAAATAACGCGTTGTTTCCCGGAGCGGTTTGGGTAGTAGCTTTTGCGGCGTGATTCGTTTTCGGAGGAAAATAGGGTTGCCCCACACGAAAATGGTTCATGGCGCTTCCTCCTTATAGCCAATCCTAGACGATGTCGTCAATGCCGCGAGCCGTGTCCCGCAATCGATTCCATAGCACTTCTGTTGATTCATTGCTGTCTACCAGGGCATCGAGAGCAAATTCTTGCTCGTCTTTATCTTGCTGTTGTCGATTCTCTTGTTGCTGTCGTGCTTGTTCACGCTGCTGTTGGAAGTTAAAAGCGGTATCCTGCTGCTGGTTTACCTCCAAGCGATCAACCTGTAAGCCTTGTTGTGTCAGAGCAGCTCGAAGCTGTGGAAGCTGATTATCCAGCATATCCTTTCCTGCCTGTGTTTCAGCATGGAACTGTGCTGTAATCACGCCATTTTGGGAAGTAATCGTTACGTCTACTTGGCCCAAAGATTGTGGATTCAGAATCAGCTTTGCCTCATGTACGCCATTATGTTGGGTCAACTGCATCTTGGACACGAAAAGCTGTGTGACTTGCTGTGTCAGTTGATTGGCGTTTACATGGTGTGTTGGAACAGACTGTTGTTGAAAGGTCTGTACAGATTGTGTCTGTGTATTAGATGAAGCAATAATTGGTGTCTGACCATTTCCATTCAACATGCCGTCTTCTGGATTGCCCTCTTGATTCAAAAGGCCGCTTTGAAGGGTTGACTGTACGGTCTGGGACTGAATCCCTGCTTCTAGCTTGTAAGCCGAGAGACCTTGATTCAACCGCAGTGGAGAAATTGTCTTAAACGAATCCTGTTGGGTTGTGTTCACGTTTGTCATCACATCGGATCGCAAGTTCAGTCCACTTCGTTTTGACTCCTCAGCATTTCCTTTTTGATTCTTCAGGGATTCGAGAAGCGCTGCCAGCTTGTCCAGTTCGTTTGGAGTTGCTTCCCCTTTTTTCAGGTTAGCTAGAATCTGCTTTAAATCCTCACTCACTTGACCAGCATTTCCTTGCGCTTTGCCCAAGAGTTGTTCCATTGCAGTTGCAAATTTTTCTTGAGCGTCAGACGGTAATTCGTCTTGCGTCGTTTGACCAGTGCCAAGCAGTTGGGCAAATAATGCCATGAGATCAGCTAATGCTAGCATATCCTCTTCACTTAAATCCTCTGGAGCCACCGTTGTCTCTTCTGGGTTCTGATCCAACACCTGCATCAATTGCATAGAAAACATTTGACCTAAACCAGTTCCTTCTGCATTCGCTACAGGTGTCGCTGTAACAGAACCTGCTGATCCTACTGCGGGGGTCAAATTGGCTACATTCATCTCGTTCACCTCCTCTTTTTGATTTGTTGCTTATAGGAACGAAAACAGATGATTATTTCCATCTATTTTCGAAGCAACTCTGTCGTGATGCGAGCCGCCAGATTATCTGGTTCTTTCTGTTTCTTGTCATCATTGGCTATCGCTGAGAGAGTTTGTGCCCGTTTATCCGCAGGCAAATCTTTCATTAAGGCAATGGCTTGACCACTGTTGGTAACCATGAGGGAACGAATGATAGCAGCAGCATCCGCAGGTGGCAATTGAGTGAATGTTTTCATTATATCCTCTTTCGATTCAGACCCATCACGCGTATCACTTAACGCCTTTGTCAGAACATCAACACGTTGTTGCAGAGCTGCAATGTCATCATCTTTGTTCACTACTGAATCTTTTAACAAGATGGAAATATCGGCAGCTTTCTTCGGTTCCATCTTGGCCAAAATGTCTGCCTGTTGTGCAGGCTTCATTTTTGTCATGACGGCAACTGACTCTTGCAATTTTAGATTTCCGATGATGGCCGCTGCATTCTTTGCAGACATGGTTGTGTACACTTTCGCCAAATCCGCAAACTGCTTCTGACGTTCTTCCTCAGTAGCACGCTTGTCCTCCATTGCCTTGTTTACATCATCGATTTGCTTTTCTAGTGCCGCAATGGTGGCATCTTTCTTTGCTGACTCTTCTTTTAAAGCGGTAATCTGCTGCTGGTTTTTTGCTTGATCTTGCTGTAGGGTTGCCACTTGTTTGTCCATGTCAGGTTTTTCTTCTGAGCCGGGAGTTGCTGCATAGTCGTCCGGGACTAATTTTTCCACGTACGGTATGGAGTTAGCCCAGTGGAGAACAGTCCCTAACACGTTTACTCCGAGCAAGCTCAGGAGCACACCGCCAAGGAGGCTGGCAAACAGTGCAGGAATGACAATCATATAAAAGAACCATTCCCACCTGCCGTATTCCCGTTCTTCTTGGATTTCTTCCATTTGGAACCTCCCTCAGTAGCTTCGGCGAAGATAGAGCTGCGTACCGATCTCATCCAACTCTTTTTGCTCTCTTTGCTTCTGGTCGTCCAGAAATTGGTGGAGCGACTTTTCCCGAAGGCGTTGCCATAGTTGGGACTCTTTCATACGTTCCGTCAATCGTGACTGACAGCGTTCCACATCCTGTTCGCAACCATGCAAGGTACGTTGCTGATTCTGAATGGATCTCGCAACAGATTGCTGATATTGCGTAATGGAAATGAGCTGCGAAGCACTGCATGTCTGCATCTGTACTTCCTGGAGCCTCATCGTCATCTCGTCATGATGCTCGGTTAGTTGAGAAAGCTTCCACTCTTCTTCGTTTTTACGCTGGATCGACTTTCCGAAAGCCCACTCTGCTTGTTCTTTTTCTTTTTCCTTTAAATCAAGAACCTTTTGGAGATGAAACTGAAACACACGCACATTAGTTCACTCCTCCGAAATGAGCTGTCAATGCTTGGATAGCGCCCTGCAAAGTAGACGGTTCATGCGTTCCTTGTGCCGTAAAACCAGAAATGATATCACGATAGCGAATGGCTGCATCGATTTCCCGATTGCTGCCCGGCTTATACGCCCCAATATTTATGAGGTCCTCCGCTTCACGAAACGTAGCCAAATATTTTTTCAACTGACGAGCAGCATCCAAATGGTTACTATCGACGATTTCATTCATGACACGACTCACACTCGCCATCACATCAATGGCAGGAAAGTGACCTTTGTGAGCGATTTTCCGGTCAAGAACAATGTGACCATCCAAAATCCCCCGCACTGCATCCGCAATCGGATCGTTCATGTCGTCAGAATCAACTAATACGGTATAAAAGGCCGTAATACTTCCCTTATCCGCTGTTCCTGCGCGCTCCATCAGCTTTGGCAGCATCGCAAACACCGATGGCGTATAACCACGCGTAGCGGGCGGTTCACCGATCGCCAAGCCTACCTCACGTTGTGCCATGGCAAAGCGCGTGACAGAATCCATCATGAGCATGACATTCATTCCTCGATCGCGGAAATATTCCGCTATGGAAGTCGCAATCATCGCGCCCTTGATTCGAATCATGGCAGGTTGATCGGAAGTAGCTACGACAACAACAGACCGCTTTAGTCCTTCTTCCCCAAGATCCCGCTCGATAAACTCCATGACTTCACGGCCGCGTTCTCCAATGAGACCAATCACATTGATATCTGCCGTAGTATTTCGGGCAATCATTCCCATCAATGTACTTTTTCCTACCCCTGATCCAGCGAAAATGCCGACCCGCTGACCTTTCCCGATGGTAAGAAGACCGTCTATCGCTCTCACTCCCACACTCAATGGTTCTTGAATGCGCGGTCGGAGGATAGGATTTGGCGGCATATTGTTGGTAGGATAGGACGTCAGCCCAAATGGCAGTGAGCCTTGATAGGGTCGCCCCAATCCATCGAGGATCGAACCCAATATTTCAGGTCCAACCTTTACATCTAGCGAACGTCCTGTCGCAACCACGTCACAACCTGGACCAATCTCGGTCAATTCGCCTAATGGCATTAGCAGCACTTTGTTTTCGCGAAAGCCAACCACTTCTGCGATGATCGGTTCCTTTGTATTAGCCGGATATAGATGGCATATCTCGCCTAATTTCACTTCTGGCCCTTGCGATTCGATAGTGAGCCCAACAACCTGTGTCACTTTGCCATTCACGCGCATCGGATCTAATCCATGCAGCATGTGCTTGTACTTCGAGAGATCTAGGATGCTCATGGAGCCTCACTTCCTCTGGCAATCGTAAGCAACGCCTGCTTAATCTCCTCCATTTGTGTATCGATGCGGGCATCGACACTCCCCAAAGCAGTACGGATGACACATCCACCATCTTGTACGGTATAGTCAGGATAAATGGATAGCTCTGCTTGTCCATCTAACAATTCCAGAAAACCAGCACGATGCTCGAGCACATAATCGAAGTACTTATGGTTGACGCACACCGTAATCTCGCCATGAACACGTGAGCGGCGGAGTGCTTTTTTCGTCATTTCCAGGACCTGCTCGGGATGCTGTTGCACTTCCTGTCCAATGATTTTTTTCGCAATTTCTATGCTGAGTTCCACTACAAAAGGCTCCGCCTCAGCGATAATTTGTTTTTTCTCGGCAAAGGCTTGTTCCAAAATGGTTTTTGCTTGGACGAGTGAAGCTGTTTGCTCCTCGTATGCCTCACGTTTACCCGCTTCGAAACCTGCCTCTTGCCCTTCCGTCATAGCCTGCTCTTGCACTTGCTGAAACAGTTGCGCAGCTTCCTGACGTTTTTGTTCCCACCATTCTTCCATCTGAGCAAGCGTCTCTTGTCTTAGTTGCTCTGCTTGCTCCGCAGCTTGCTGCAAGATGTTTTGCGCGGTTTCTTCTGCATCTGAGATGATCGCTTTCGCCTCAATCTCAGCTTGATTAAAAATTTCTTGATTTTCTTGCAACCTTTCGGCAACTTCTTCCGTCTTAAGTGGTACAGGCGTTACCGAGAGGAGAAAAGATTCCTCAGAAGGCCGATAATTGGCGCTTTTGATGATCCTAGACAATGATATCATCTCCTCCACCGCGGGCGATGATGATCTCACCAGCCTCCTCTAAGCGACGGATAATTGCAACGATGCGAGATTGTGCCTCTTCGACGTCGCGAAGGCGAACTGGGCCCATAAACTCCATTTCTTCTTTGAAGGTATCCGCCATCCGTTTGGACATGTTCCGGAAAATAACTTCCCGAACTTCTTCGCTGGATACTTTGAGAGAAAGTTGCAGATCGGCATTTTCCACATCGCGGATAACGCGCTGAATCGAACGGTTGTCGAGTGTAGCAATATCTTCGAAGACGAACATACGCTTCTTGATTTCTTCTGCCAGCTCTGGATCTTGAATTTCGAGGGAATCCAGAATCGTGCGTTCGGTTCCACGATCGACCCCGTTGAGTACAGCCACGATCGCTTCGATCCCGCCTGCCTGTGTGTAATCTTGGGTAACAGTGGCAGAGAGCTTTTGCTCCAATACTTGTTCTACTTGAGCGATTACTTCCGGTGAAGTACTATCCATAGTCGCAATTCTTTTCGCAACCTCTGCTTGACGTTCTTGCGGAAGAGCCGACAGGATCATGGCTGCTTGTTGAGCCTCCAGATAAGAAAGCACCAAGGCAATCGTCTGCGGATGCTCATTTTGGATAAAGTTGAGGATTTGACCTGGGTCAGCTTTTCTCGCAAAGTCAAACGGTCGAACTTGAAGGTTTGCCGTCAAGCGATTGATAATATCCATTGCTTTGGTCTCACCCAAAGCTTTTTGCAAGATTTCTTTGGCGTAAGTAATCCCGCCTTGTGCAATTACCTCTTTGGCAACCGCAATCTGGTGAAATTCAGATAAAATTTTATCTTTTTCATCCGTATCCACTTTTCGCACATTGGCGATTTCTAATGTCAGTTGCTCGATCTCATCCTCACGCAAATGCTTGAACACCTGGGCAGAAACTTCCGGCCCGAGTGAAATGAGGAGGATAGCTGCTTTTTGTCGTCCTGACAACTCTTTAGCGCCGCGAGCCATACCATTCACTCCTTAATCTTCTGCTAACCATGTACGAAGCAGAACAACAAACTCATCTGGTTTGCTTCGCGCCAATTTTTCAAGTTGCTTTCTGACCACTACCTGGTCTCCATCTTCTTGGTAAATCAAGTCTGGTATTTCGCCCGCGTTTAACGGTGTCAGCAAATCTGGCAATTCCTCTTCTTCTTGTTGCTGCTTCGCTTGACTGCGTCTGCGATAAACGAGGAAGGCAACAGCAGCAAGTGCCAAGACTGCAATAGCACCAACTGTCCAAAGAACAGCAGGACTCAGCGCACTGGAATCCTCAATCTCAGCTTTTCCTGAGAACTGACGAGGGAGTACAGAAATATGCTTGTCCAACTCAGCATCCGATAAATCAGTAACCTGATCACTTAAAGTGACACGAACAACATTGCGCAACACTTGTTTAATGCTCTCGAGCGTAGCAGCATCCAACGTTCCACCAGCTGGCGGTTCTACGCCAACGTTGATTGTGATGTCTTCGATCTTGTAAGGACTTGATGTAACATTTCGTGTGATGCGATTTACTTCACGGTTAATCGTATCATTCAACTCTTCGTACTGACTGTTACTTCCTTGTGGGTTAGCTCCCGGGTAGTTCGTAACTGCATTGTTATTGGTTCCTGCAATTCCCCCTGGAGGTTGACCTTGTCCAGAGAAGGCTTTTGATAATTTTTGAGAAGAAATGATAAGTCCTTCGTTATTCTCTTTGTCAGGGGCCTCAACGATGTTCTCTACGCGATTTTCTTTGTCAAAGTTCATTTTGAGGAACGTATGGACGATGACTTTATCGCGTCCCATGATTGTACCCAACAAGTTGTACAGGTTTTGTTGAATTTTCTTTTCAACATCTGCTTTGATTGTTTCCTGCTGTTTAAAGCTACTCAATGTTCCTTCGCTTTCATTACCTTCGGAACGTTCTAGTGGATTGGAATACTGGTCTGTAATCGCGATCGCTTCCATCGGCAATTTCGGAACGCTTCGGGAAACAAGCAGATAAAGCGAGTTAATTTGCTTTTGATCAAGCGTTGTTCCAGGTTCAACATCCACGATAACAGAAGCCGTCGCGGTATCTGGAGTCTCCGTTACCCAAACGCTTTCCTGCGGCAACGTAATCATCACTTGTGCTGACCGTACACCTTTTACACGTTCCAGCATCTTGCGTAGCTCTTGTTGCAATGCCTCTTTCTTCATGACATCAAATTGGCGATCCGTCACTCCAAGGGTACTGGAGAAAATTTCTGCATTAATTCCTGCTTGACTCGGAATACCTTGTGCAGCCAAATCGACAATGACATCCTGTGCCATTTTTTCTGGAACCTCGATACTTGTACCATTCCCCGTGATCTGGTATGGGATTTGTGAAGCTTCCAGCTCTTGCTTGATCGTCCCAATTTCTTGTTCACTCAATTTTTGATTGTAAAGTGGTTTGTACACCGGCTGAGAAGCGATGTATATGTATAGGCCTAGAGAGATCAAGAGGAAAAGCGAAATACCGAGAATCATCCATTTTTGTTTCTTGGAGAATTGGTTCCATTTTGACGTAAACCGGTCTTTGTATACTGCTAAACGTTCGTTCATGTTTCACCTCTCAAAGGATACCAACAACGATCAAATCGACATGCGCATGATTTCTTGATAAGACTCAATCATCTTGTTCCTGACCTGCATAGTCATTTGTAGCATCACGGAAGCTTTTTGACCTGCAACAGTCAATTGGTGCACGTCGGTAATTTCTCCCGCTGCAAACTTGTCGGCAAGATTCGACGATTCTACTTGCGCCTGATTCACCTTATCCATGGCATCCGATAGAAACGATGAGAATTCTTGGGAAACTTCAGCTGGGGTTGGCTTGTTCACGCTCGGTGTACGAATTGGCGTTAGTTGGGAGATTGCACTCATTTCCATTCCTTACTGTCACCCGCTTTACTTAATTTCCAATGCTTTTAGCATCATTGCTTTGGAAGCGTTCAGTGCTGTCACATTGGCTTCGTATGATCTTGATGCGGAGATCATGTCCACCATTTCTTTCATCGGGTCGACATTCGGCATCAACAGATATCCGTCTTGATCTGCATCTGGATGAGATGGATCATATACTCGCTTGAACGGAGTATTGTCTTCTTGAATCGCTGTGACCTTCACACCTTGTCCACCCTGACTTCCCGAGACCGTCCCTACGGCTGCTTGCAGGAAGTTATCAAATGTTCCATTTGTTTGAGGTGACAACTCCACCATTTTCCTGCGATATGGCTGCCAGGCCCCATCTACGAAGTTTGCTCGAGTGGTTTCCGCATTCGCAATATTGGAAGAAATCGTATCCAATCGCAAGCGGTTAGCTGTTAAGGCAGAAGCACTTGTGTTAATTCCCTGAAACAAGCTCATCTTTATTTACCTCCACCCTCAATTACACTGCGCAGTTTTTGAAAATGTCCTGCTGTCAATTGCGTTAATCCACTGTACCAAATTTGGTTTTTGGCCAATTCTGTTGTTTCTGCTTCCAAGTCAACATCATTGCCACTGTTCTGAATGAAGTTATTCGGATTGGACACTACCTGTGGTACTGCAACGCCTGCATTACCAAACGGAAGGTGTCTTTGATTGGTCCGATACGCTTCTAACCTGCCGTTTCCCGCTCTTGCGTTCAACTCATCTTGCAAAAAACTCTCGAAGATGACTTGCTGACTTTTGAATTGAGGGGTGTCTATGTTGGCAAGATTGTTTGCGATTGTTCTATGTCGCAATGTTGCAGCGTCGAGTGATCTCTCCAGGACCTGCAGATGGTAACTATCCAGCATTTTTCCTTCTCCCCCAATATGAGTCAATTCTTTTCCCTAAAACCACCTATATTTCCTGTATTTTCGACACCCTAATACGATTCAATCATAGCAAAATCAATTTGGACAAAAAAGCCCCTTTTCATGACGTTTTTCAAAATGATTCAATGGGACTAAATCCCTTATCCTTCCTGTTTTTTTACTGCATTTTACAAGGAAACCATATTCAAACCATTGCAATTGTCGAAGCATGCATTAAAAATCAATATATATTTTATGGTAATAATGTGTCGTTTTTTACTTTTACTAGGACTATAGTCCCATGAGAAAAGGTGCAGCAACCTGAGTTGCTACACCTTTTGTTTACTTTCTTGTAACTTTTCGCAAGGTATATTACGAGGTTTTGAGCTTCTCCAGCTCAGGCAACAGCTTTTCATTCAGTACCTTAATGAAGGTACCTTTCATTCCCAAAGAACGGGATTCGATAACACCCGCACTTTCCAGCTTGCGCAGTGCGTTTACAATGACGGAGCGGGTAATTCCTACGCGATCCGCGATTTTGGAGGCAACAAGCAAGCCTTCTTTGCCTTCGAGCTCTTCAAAAATATGTTCAACTGCTTCCAACTCACTATAAGAGAGGGAACCAATCGCCATTTGTACAACCGCTTTGCTACGCGCTTCTTCTTCGATTGCTTCAGAACGCTCACGCAAGATTTCCATGCCTACTACCGTTGCCCCTACTTCTGCAAGAATCAGGTCGTCATCGACAAATTGATCGTTAATACGACCCAAAATCAGCGTACCAAGACGATCTCCTCCACCCATGATTGGAACAAGCGTGGTCCAACCTGTGCGGAATACTTCTTTCATTTCAACAGGGAAAATCGTGTATGGGCTATCTACATCCAGGTTCGCAGATGTTTCATCTACTTTCAGTAACCCCATGCTGTACTCTTCTGGAAAACGACGATCTTCCAGCATTTTGCGCATACGGCTGTTATCCATCTCTTGGTGAATCGCAAAGCCGAGAAGTTTTCCTTTGCGGCTTACAACATAAGTATTTGCTTCAATAACGTCACTCAAAACTTGGGACATTTCATTGAAGTTCACGGCATGACCCGCGGATTTTTGCAACATGCGGTTAATTCTTCGTGTTTTTGACAGTAGATCCATCTGTATTTCCTCCTAATTATATGTGCTGCCTATCCAATTTTATAAAATATATTGACTCAAGTCTTTGTTCCCCACGATTGTTCCTAATTTCTGTTTAACATAATCGGGGGTAATCTGTACAACTTCCAGGTGGATTTCTGGGGCTTCAAAAGAGAGATCCTCCAGCAGCTTCTCCAATATAGTGTGCAATCGTCTAGCACCAATGTTATCTGTGCTCTGATTGACCTCAGCAGCGAGACGAGCGAGTTCCTGAATGGCTTCCGGTGTAAATTCAACTTGCACACCTTCCGTTTCCAAGAGGGCTACGTACTGCTTAAGCAACGCGTTTTTAGGCTCTGTCAAAATTCGGACAAAATCTTCAACGCGCAAGCTAGTCAGCTCCACCCGAATCGGAAAGCGACCTTGCAATTCTGGAATCAAATCCGATGGTTTTGCCATGTGAAAAGCACCAGCTGCAATAAACAGAACATAATCTGTTTTGACTGGACCATACTTGGTCATGACAGTTGAGCCTTCCACAATGGGTAAAATATCACGCTGGACTCCTTCACGGGATACATCCGGGCCACGCCCATCTTTACCCGCAATCTTGTCAATTTCGTCAATGAAGATAATCCCGTGTTGTTCAGCTCGACGAATTGACTCCTGCGTAACTTCGTCCATATCCACCAGTTTTTGCGCTTCCTGCTGAATTAATACCTTTCGCGCATCTTTTATTCGCAATTTTCGTTTCTTCATCCGCTTAGGCATCAGGCTACCGAGCATATCTTGCATTTGCATCCCCATTTGTTCTGTACCCGGAACCTGGAACATGTCAAACATCGAAGGTGATTGATCTTCGACTTCAATTTCAATCATTTGCTCTTCTAACTGGCCATTCGTCAATTGCCACATGACTTGTCTGCGTTGCTGCTCAATCGATACTTCTTCTTGATCAGTGGTATCTTGTTGCTGTTGCTGCTGTCCACCGAAGAACATCTCCAACGGATTTTTGAATGAGTTCGACTGCTTGCGAGATGGAACGAGTACGTTCACAATGGCTTCATTCGCAAGCTTTTCGGCTTTCTCTTTCACCGACTCTACTTTTTCCTGTTTGACCGTACGGATAGAAGCTTCCACCAGATCACGTACCATCGATTCCACATCTCGTCCTACATAACCGACTTCCGTAAACTTCGTTGCTTCTACCTTAATAAAAGGAGCACCTGTCAGTTTTGCAATCCGACGTGCAATTTCCGTTTTTCCAACACCAGTAGGTCCGATCATCAAGATGTTTTTTGGAACAACCTCGTCAATCATTTGCTCTGGCAAACGACTGCGACGGTAGCGGTTGCGAAGCGCAACAGCAATGGCTTTCTTGGCTTGTGCCTGCCCGACAATGTATTTATCCAAATGCTCTACGATCGTACGCGGGGTTAATTGCTCAAGATTCAGCACAGTAGGTTCCTCCCTTTCGCTCAATTCAACTCATCCACAACAAGATTGTTATTTGTGAACACGCAAATTTCAGCAGCGGTACGAAGCGATGCTTCCGCAATTTCACGTGCGCCGAGATGAGGCGCATATGTTTTCAATGCACGACCTGCTGCAAGGGCAAAGCTACCGCCAGAACCAATTGCAAGAATCCCATCATCAGGCTCAATGATTTCGCCATTTCCGGAAATAAGCAGCAAATGCTCCTTATTGGCAACAATCATCATAGCTTCCAAACGACGCAAAATTTTATCCATGCGCCACTCTTTCGCCAGCTCTACAGCAGCTCGCTGCAGATTGCCGTGATACTCCTCCAGCTTTCCTTCAAACTTCTCAAAAAGCGTAATGGCATCAGCAACAGAGCCAGCGAATCCTGCTAAAACTTCGCCGCGATATAGACGTCTTACTTTTTTGGCACCGTGCTTCATTACCATGCTGTTGCCAAAAGTAACCTGACCATCTCCGGCCATCGCTACAGACCCATTGTGCTGTACAGCAAATATGGTTGTTGCGTGAAACTGTTCCATCACTGATTCCTCCCGTTATGTCGTCCGATTGGCGGAACCTGTATTGCCCGGGTTTGCTCGTGGGTGAGCGGTGTCATATACATGCCGAAGTCGCTCTTTGGTCACATGCGTGTACACCTGTGTCGTCGAAACATTAACGTGCCCCAGTAATTCTTGCACGGTACGCAGATCCGCGCCGCCATTCAACATATGGGTCGCAAACGTATGACGAAAGGTATGAGGTGAAACCCGCAATTGAAGAGCGTACGTTTCTACGTATTTGTCTACAATCCGCCGAACACTACGGTCGGATAACGGTTCTCCCCGATAGTTAACCAGCAAATTGCCGTGTTCTACTTTTCCAGCCAACAGTTTTTCTCTTCCATGTTCTAGGTATTGCCGAAGAACGTCGCAGGCATAACTTCCAACCGGCACATATCGTTCTTTCGCTCCTTTTCCATAAACCAAGGCGACTCCCATGCTCGGATTCACATCACTCACAGATAAAGTGGTGAGCTCCGTAACACGCATGCCGCTTGCATACAACAGTTCAAAAATCAGCCGATCACGAATTCCTAATGGAGTGGTTGTATCAGGCAGATCGAAAAAAGCTTGAACTTCTTGCGGATATAAAAAGGAAGGAAGTTTCTTCTCCATTTTGGGAGTGGAGACTAGTTGAAATGGGTTCTGTTCCAGTTGACCTTCACGCAACAGAAATCGGTACAAGCTACGCAAACTAGATAGCTTGCGGGCAATACTTCGCCGGGAAAGCCCCCTACCAGCCAATTGCGCGAGAAAGGAGCGACCATGCAAATAAGAAACAGCAGCAAATACGGTGATTTGGTGCTGTTCCATAAAGGAGACAAATTCGCTGATATCTGCCACATACTGCTTCACCGTATGAGGAGAGGCGTTTTTTTCAACTCGCAAATAGCGGGTAAACATCTCAATATCCGCAGAATTTTGTTGCGAAAAGTCCATACGGGATGCACCCTCCTCGAAGCACCTATATAGTAACACAGACGAAAATCGGATATCAATGTTAATTGTGTCGTTCTTGTGTAAAATTCTGAATTGTATCTAGCGCCCGCTCAGCGAGCTTTTCATTTTTCAAACGCTTGTCTCGGATTCTTTCTGGCCATTCCGGTACAAGCCCGAAGTTTGCGTTCATCGGTTGGAAATGCTTTGGATCTGCCGTTGTAATATAACGAGCCATACTGCCCATAATTGTTTCTGGCGGAAGCTCGATCAATTCTTCCCCTTTTGCGAGTCGTGCTGCATTTATCCCCGCAAGCAAGCCAGATGCTGCTGACTCTACATATCCTTCTACACCAGTCATTTGACCAGCAAAGAAAAGTGTTTCCCGATCTTTATACTGATACGTAGGCTTCAACAGCTTTGGCGAATTGATAAAGGTGTTTCGGTGCATGACACCATAACGAACGATTTCACAGTTTTCTAACCCAGGAATGAGTGAAAAGACTCTTTTTTGATCCGGCCATTTCAGATGGGTCTGGAAGCCTACGATGTTATACAATGTCGCCGCACTATTGTCCTGACGAAGTTGAACAACTGCATAAGACTTTTTACCTGTCCGTGGATCAACCAAACCCACAGGCTTCATGGGACCAAATGTCATGGTTTTGTGCCCACGCTTTGCCAATACTTCAATCGGCATGCAGCCTTCGAAGAAGATCTCCTTTTCAAACTCCTTCAATGGAACAGTTTCCGCAGAGATCAACGCATCATAGAAGCGATTGAACTCCTCTTCTGTCATCGGGCAGTTCAGATAGGCTGCTTCACCTTTATCATATCTGGAAGCAACAAATACCTTGTTCATATCGATCGAGTCTTTCTCGATAATGGGTGCTGCTGCATCATAGAAGTACAGATATTCTTCACCCGTCAGCTCTTTTAACTTTGTAGACAAAGCTGGAGAAGTAAGTGGCCCGGTGGCAATTACGACAATCCCATCAGGAATTTCGGTAATCTCTTCCGAAACGACCTCAACTAAGGGATGATTACGAACGGCATCTGTAACATGAGCAGCGAATTCGTGTCTGTCTACGGCAAGCGCGCCTCCAGCTGGAACCGCGCAACGATCTGCCGAATCGATAATGACAGAGTTCAGTCGACGCATTTCTTCCTTTAATACACCCACTGCATTCGTCAACGTGTTAGCACGCAATGAATTACTGCATACCAACTCTGCAAATTTATCAGTATGATGTGCAGGCGTTTGTGTCTTCGGTCTCATTTCATACAGCTTTACTTTTACACCCGCCTGCGCGATTTGCCATGCTGCCTCACTACCAGCGAGACCAGCGCCCACTACTGTAATTGTTGGTTGTGACATGCTGTTAATCCTCCAAACTACAAAATCGAATCAGGCTGCTTAGGAGTCTGCCTCTTCTTGGTAATCACACTTGGTGCAAACTATGCTAACTCCTTGCTTCTTGCGCTTTTTCTCCACGAGCATGCTGGAGCATTTTGGACAAGGTCTGGCAATCGGTTTGTCCCACGATACAAAATCGCATTCCGGATATTGATTGCAACCGTAAAAAATACGGCTCTTTTTAGATTTACGTTCGATAATCTCTCCGGTTTCACACTGCGGACATTTTACGCCGATTTCTTTTACAATCGGCTTCGTATTACGGCAATCCGGGAATCCGGAACAAGCTAAAAACTTGCCAAATCGACCAAGCTTATAAACCATCACACGGCCACAATGCTCACATGTTTCATCCGATTCTTCGACTTTCAGCTCTACTTCCTTCATTTCTTCTTCTGCAACAACTACGCGCTTCGCAAAGTCTTGATAAAAATCGTCCAGCACCTGCACCCAATTGGTGGTTCCTGCTTCGATGTTATCCAAGCCCGATTCCATATGCGCAGTGAATTCTACGTTGAGAATCTCCGGGAAGAACTCCTCGACAAGCGTGATCACAATCTCGCCCAACTCGGTTGGGACAAACCGCTTCTCCTCTAATGCCACGTAGCCCCGCTTTTGAATGGTCTCTAAAGTAGGCGCATAGGTAGATGGACGTCCAATCCCCATCTCTTCCATCGATTTAAGCATGCGCGCTTCGGAGAATCGTGGTGGTGGCTGTGTAAAGTGCTGACTCGGCTCGATTTCTTTCTGATCGAGGATTTGTCCTTCTTCAATGGGCGGAAGGAAGCCTTCTTCCTCTGTGCCATCATCGTTTCCTTCAATATATACCTTCATAAATCCAGGGAACTTCACTTTTGATCCCGTTGCTCTGAAGGTAACTCCACCTGCGTCAATATCTACGCTCATCGTATCAAGAACAGCAGATGACATTTGACTGGCAAGGAAACGCTCCCAGATTAATCGATACAAACGCAACTGATCTCTTGACAAGTATTCCTTTATTTCATCCGGTGTACGCATCACACCAGTTGGACGGATTGCTTCGTGAGCATCTTGAGCATTTTCGTTTTTCGCCTGATTGCGTGGCTCAGATAACACATAGTCTGGACCGTATTTCTCAAGTATGTAATCCCTTGCTTCGTTCTGTGCAGTTACAGATAGGCGAGTAGAGTCCGTACGCATATAGGTAATCAAACCAACTGCGCCTTCTTTATTGCCAACGTCGATCCCCTCATAGAGCTCTTGAGCAATTCGCATGGTCTTAGAAGTGCGGAAGTTCAGCTTACGCGCTGCCTCTTGCTGTAAAGAACTCGTGATAAAAGGAGGTGCAGGATTGCGCTTGCGCTCACGCTTGGTTACCTTTTGTACCACATATGGTTTGTTCTTCATTCGTTTCAATACCGCTGCTACATCATCTTCCGAATGAAGCTCCACCTTTTCATCGCCATAACCATAGAACTTCGCGTTAATTTCTTTTCCGTCGCTAATTAATGTACTTGCAATTGTCCAATACTCTTCCGGGATAAACTCTTGGATCTCCCGCTCACGATCCATGATAAGCTTTACCGCAACTGATTGAACACGTCCAGCACTCAAGCCTTTTCGAACCTTTTTCCATAGAATTGGACTAATATTGTAGCCAACGAGTCTGTCGAGAATACGACGTGCCTGTTGAGCATTTACCAAGTCCATGTTTATGTGTCGTGGATGCTTGAACGCTTCTTTAATGGCATCTTTGGTAATCTCATTAAATACCACACGAAGCGGCTGATTCATATCGAGACCCAGGTATTGCGCCAAATGCCAAGCAATTGCCTCCCCTTCGCGATCCGGGTCGGCTGCGAGATACACTTTTTTTACTTTTTTAGCGGCATCTTTTAAGCCCTTCAATACATCGCCTTTGCCGCGAATGGTTATGTATTTGGGTTCAAAATTATGTGTAACGTCTACACCCATTTGACTTTTCGGCAAATCGCGTACATGTCCGATAGACGCTTTCACGATATATTTACTACCCAGGTATTTTCCAATGGTTTTGGCCTTCGTAGGGGATTCTACGATTACTAGCGTATCAGCCATTTTTTTCCTCCCCTTTTAGTAAGGAATCTTCCCTATTATTAAATACCCTCATCCGGTTTGTCAAACACTTGTGCCTCTAGGCATTGCCAAAAAGCTAGCGGATATGCTATCTCCGTGCAAAATAACCGCCAGGAAGTGCCACAATGGCTCCTTTTGCTTCCAAACGAATGACCAACTGATGAAGCATCTTGCGTTGGTCTTTTTCCAAGCTGCTCATTAACTCATCCAAATGAATCCCATCATAGGTTACAGCTTCCACAATCGCTTTTTCTTCATTAGATAAGGGAATAACATCGGTTGCATTGCTTTTTTTGACCTGCTGCATTTGCTTGGCTTCTGGAAGATGAGGTTTGATTTCATCCCATATATCGTTACTGCACGTTACTAGCTTTGCACCTTGTTTGATCAAGTTATGCGGCCCGGCACTCATCAATGAAAAAATAGGACCAGGAATCGCAAAAACTTCTTTGCCCTGCTCAAGTGCACAGTCTGCCGTAATCAAGGATCCGCTTTTTTCTGCTGCTTCCACCACTAATACACCGATAGAAAGACCACTTATGATACGATTTCGCTCTGGAAACAATCCAGAAATAGGTGGAATATGAGGAGGATACTCGCTGAGGAGTAGGCCAAAAGATTCAATTTCGCGATAAAGTTCTCGATGTCGAGAAGGATAAACGTGATTCATTCCGCAACCGAGCACGCCTATAGTCTTACCACCTGCTTTCAAGGTAGCTTGGTGAGCCTCCGCATCAATTCCATACGCTACCCCTGAGACAATGACAAGACCTGCTTGTACCAGTTCTCGGACAAAAAAGCTACAGCTCGCTCTTCCATATGGTGTCGGTTTGCGCGAACCAACGACGCCAATCGACAATTTATCCAATAATGTGTGGTCGCCACGATAAAACAACGTCCATGGAAAATCGGGGATATTGCGGAGCGAAGCAGGATAAGCATCGTCAAAAGGACATAAGAAGCGCGTTCCCTCTTCTTCACGCTTTTCCAGTAGTGCCATAGCAGGAGCTTCATTGCTTTGCTGGTCAACCTGCCCAGTGATCAAGGAAGTCAATCTGAGCTCACGTGCCAGTTCATGCCAGTTTTCGATGGCAATCTGAAAAGAACCTGTGATTTCAAAGATTTCTCGGATTTTCCTTCTTCCCAAACCTGAAACCATCGTTAACACATATACCCAGTCTCTCTCGTCGAGCTTCGCCTTTTCCACTCCAAAATCCTCCTTCATCCCGATCACAATTGCTTTTGAAAGTTATTCTATCGAAAGAAAGAGGCTACTTCAAAAATAAAAAAGTGGACAAGCCTAAAGCCTGTCCACTTCTGTCTTATCTGCTTACTTGCCCATTACTTTCTCGAGCATACCGCGCTCTTTCAGCAATTCAACAAGTGTTTCACCGATAACTGCAGGTGTTTTCGCTACGCGAATACCACATTCTTCGAGCTTCGCGATTTTCTCAGCAGCTGTACCTTTACCGCCAGAGATGATCGCACCAGCGTGGCCCATACGTTTTCCTTCAGGAGCAGTTTGTCCTCCGATGAAGCCTACAACTGGTTTTTTCATGTTAGCAGCGATCCACTCTGCTGCTTCTTCTTCCGCAGTACCACCGATTTCACCCAGCATGATAACAGCTTCTGTGTCTGGATCTTCGTTGAACATTTTCAGTACGTCGATGAACTCCATACCTTTTACTGGGTCTCCACCGATACCTACAGCTGTGGATTGACCAAGGCCGCGAGTAGAAGTTTGGTGAACTGCTTCATAAGTCAAGGTACCGGAGCGAGATACGATACCCACTTTACCTGGAACGTGGATGTAACCAGGCATGATACCGATTTTGCACTCACCTGGAGTGATTACGCCAGGGCAGTTAGGACCTACGAGAAGGGTTTTCTTGCCTTCCATGTAGCGCTTAACTTTCACCATGTCCAAAACTGGGATACCTTCAGTAATGCAGATTACCAGATCCAGTTCAGCGTCAACTGCTTCCATGATCGCATCAGCAGCGAAAGGAGGAGCAACGTAGATAACAGATGCAGTTGCACCAGTTGCTTCAACCGCTTCTTTTACTGTGTTGAAAATTGGAATACCGTCAACTTCGGTTCCACCTTTACCAGGTGTTACACCGCCCACCATTTGTGTACCGTATTCAACGGCTCCGCGAGTGTGGAACAGACCAGTTGCACCCGTAATCCCTTGCGTAATTACTTTTGTATTTTTATTAACGAGAATACTCATCGCGTAATTTTCCCACCTTTTTTAACGTGTAGGAATTTATAAGCTCAGCTTATAAATTTCCGGAGCGCATGAAAACTTTCCGAAGAGTCGCGGTCGCTCAGCACTGAGTTTACATCGATAGATGTTTTCTTAACGTATCTACTCGAAATATCTTACTTCACCAAGGATACGATTTTCTCAGCGCCATCCGCCATAGATTCTGCAGCTACAATGTTCAAACCGGACTCATTAAGGATTTTCTTACCCAAATCTACGTTTGTACCTTCGAGACGTACAACGAGAGGTTTGTCCAATTTGATTTGTTTTGCTGCATTCACTACGCCGTTTGCGATAACGTCGCATTTCATGATGCCGCCAAAGATGTTGACGAAAATACCTTTTACTTTTTCGTCACGGAGAATAATTTTAAACGCTTCCGTTACTTTCTCTTCAGTAGCTCCGCCACCAACGTCAAGGAAGTTAGCTGGGTCTCCACCGTAGAATTTCACGATGTCCATTGTTGCCATCGCCAGACCTGCACCGTTTACCATGCAACCGATGTTACCATCAAGTGCGATGTAGGACAGATCGAACTTGGAAGCTTCGATTTCTTTCTCATCTTCTTCATCCAAATCGCGCAGAGCTACGATGTCAGGGTGACGATAGAGAGCGTTGCTGTCGAAGTTCAGTTTTGCATCCAGTGCCATTACTTCACCGTCGCCAGTTACAACCAGTGGGTTGATTTCAGCGATAGAAGCATCTTTATCAACGAAAGCTTGGTACAAGCTCATCATGAACTTGGCAGCTTTGTTAATCAATTCTTTTGGAATGTTGATTGCGTAAGCCAGGCGACGAGCTTGGAAGCCATTCAGACCTGTTACTGGATCAACTACTTCTTTGAAGATTTTTTCTGGAGTGTTTGCTGCTACTTCCTCGATGTCCATACCGCCTTCTTCGGAAGCCATCATTACAACACTTCCAGTAGCACGGTCAACAACTACACCAACGTAGTATTCTTTCTTGATGTCGCAGCCTTGCTCGATCAGAAGGCGCTTAACTTCTTTACCTTCTGGTCCTGTTTGATGAGTAACGAGTACTTTGCCAAGGATCTCGCTGGCATATGTACGAACTTCATCAAGATTTTTTGCAACCTTTACACCGCCAGCCTTACCACGGCCACCAGCGTGAATTTGCGCTTTTACTACGTTTACTTGGGTGCCCAGTTCTTTTGCTGCTTCAACAGCTTCTTCCACTGTGAAAGCTACGCGTCCTTCAGGAACTTTTACACCGTACTGCTTAAGTATCTCTTTACCTTGATACTCATGAATGTTCATTCTCCATCCTCCTATGGCAGATAAAGATCGGCAGGCTTTTAGACCGGTTCAAAGACGTATGTCTTCTTCCGGTCATAACCTCCACTATCAGTGCAACGTAACTATTCTACGACAAAAACTGCAAAAGTGGTAGTAATATGTTCGTTTTATCGTGACCAGAAATGCGAAACTTCATGAGGAAATTCCTCATTTTCGTAGAGATTGAAACAATTTCCACACGTTTTCAGCGAGTTCATCATGAATGTACCAAGTTTGTTCATACTTAAAATAACGTGGATATAGTTCAATTCTCTGCTCTTTATCATTCACCAAAAAATGAAGTTCATATTGTTTTTTGCCCGGTTCTTTTGGTGGAACAATTAGTGGATCTGCATTTTTTAAAAATCGGACAGATTGATGGGCAATTCCTTGCTCGATCGTTGTTTGGGTGACATCCAACTTTGTATCTTGGACGTTCATTTCGCCATTTGCAGTGATGCGAATCCGTGTAGATTTAAATAACGGGTCAATCCTGTCATCCTTACGATTGCTTGGCGGCATCCATTCCGTTAACCGCGAAAAGAGGCTACCATCTACGTGAAAGAAAAACGTTTCTCTCCCAAAGGGAACTGCAATCAGCGTCGGCGTTAAAATGGCCACTTCGACCGGCTTATCAGCAAAATTCATTCTCATCCGATAGTTCGGGTAGAGTGGATACTGCTTGTTGCGACTGTCCACTTCTGGGACAGCCGATCCCATTACTTTCCTGATGTATTCTGCTTCTGATTCGTTCAACACGCGCGCCTGCCCAAGGTCCTCTGCAGCTAAACGCACGCTTTGAATTTTTTGTGAGAGCACGCCTTTGCCAGTTAACTTGTTTACCCACTGATAAAAATAGCTGGCACCCGCTCCACGATACGTGTGTCCCCCAAACTCACTTGCCGACTCACCCACCGTCACGACAAGTGGAGCCTGCTGTGTCCGATAAAGGACGAGCGTAAAACGTACATCTTCTTGCTTTAAAGGCTCGGATGATATTTGTAAATCTTGTCCCTGTCCGGACAGTTCTTGCAAAAACAATCGCAAGTCCAATAATACTTCCTGACCATCCGTTGACATCACTGTTACTTTTTCAACCGTACCAAGCTCTGTCTCGATATGATCTTTCATGTCATCAGAAACCTTGCCAGACTGTGCACAGCCAGTGATGAACAAGCTACTCACCATCATAACCAGTAGACACGTACGTAAAGACGATATCACGCAGTAACCCTCCTCGTGTATTCCTGTAAGATAACGCTACAGAAGTCCCAATCGACGGCTGATCTCACTGCCTAGCTTTCGTTTCACGTAAATTTCACCAATTTGGTGCGGATCTTTCACGATAACGGAGCGATTATTCGTACGAATTACCACATACTTTTCATTATTTTTATCCAAACCACAGATCAAATCAGATGAGGCTTCTACAAAGATAGCTACCACTGTTTTCCCATCTATTTTTTTCAACGAAATTTTTGGAAATGGGGTCACAAAGGGTGACGTCTTATCTTGGATGTATTGCGTAATAGCTAGAATGTATTTGTCCGGGTCTCCGTACTGCTCGATCTCATGATCAATCCCGCACACTGTCCCCTCATCTGTAATGCCTAAAAATAAATTCCCATTGTTTGAATTCGCAAACGCCACAATAGACTTAATAATTCCCGTCTTCGAATAAAGAAAGTCGCGTTTGAATTCAATCATGTCGTTCTCACCAAGCTTTGTTGCCGTTACAGGATCATCAATTCGGCCTAAATAGCGAAAACGACTGATGGCGCCTAAGCGATAGACATACTCTTCAAATATATCAGCAGGTAGAGAAAGGTCTTCTATGCTTGCATCTGTGTTTTGCCACAATTTATATGTTTGCGGAGCAAAGCACATGTCAAACAATACGTTTCCACCGAGCGAGCGTATGTTCATACCAATGGAAGCAGGCATGGTCTTCCCCGGCTGATATGGGGCATCTGTTTCCACTTCCAATACTCCTGAATGAATTAAATAATCGAAATAATGACGCGGTAATCGTACATCATGCTTTAATATCTGACGTTCTGGCTTGCGTCGTCTGATTTCTTGGTAAAAATCAAAACGCACAGATTGTTCTTCCAGTTGGCTTACCATCGCAATCAATGAACAAATATGGCGCATGTTTCCCCTCGTTTTGTGTTAGAGTAGGTGTCATTGTTTGGTCATATTTTAACGCAACTTTTTAAGAATTGACTAGTTTTTTTGTTATTTTTGCAATTGATAGTGATGCAATATTGTTTGTAATTTAAACGAAAGTCCCATTTGTCCGCTAATTTTCAGCTTGCCCGTTACCAAAGCAACTGTGGGATTCAAGCGTCCCTCTACGAGCTTAATAAAATCTTTATCAGATAACTCCAGCGTGCAGCCCGCTTCCCTTGTCACATCCATCGTATAGTCCGCTTGATTATCGGCAAAAACCACCTCGTAGGTGCCCCCCTCTTTTCCACTTAGGACAAAATGGTAAACCGCATGTAATCCAGCGATCCCTTGTGGCTGGGTGTTTATTCTATTCGATAAATCCTGAAGAGTTTTTTGTACCTGCATGCTCACTTCTCCTTGCTTGCTATGTATAAGAACCGCTTTCGGTAAAAAAAGAAAGCCGGGTGTTTACCGGCTTACTTTACACGGACAGCTGTGCCTGTGGCAATAACCATCATCATACCTTCCCGCAATGTTTCGAAGTCGAGATCAATCCCAATCACTGCGTTTGCACCTAATGCCCGTGCTTTTTCTTTCATTTCACGCAAGGCCAGTTCACGACCTTCTGCGAGCTTACTCTCATACGACCCACTTCTGCCTCCGATGATGTCCGTAATTCCTGCGAGAAAGTCACGGACTACGTTTGCACCCATGATTACCTCTCCGCTGACGATATCCAAATACTCTACTACTTCTTTTCCTTGGATCATGCTGGTAGTAGTTACGATCATGTCATTGCCTCCTCATGTTGCTCTATTCACAATATATATTACGTACCATAAAATAATCGGTTGCAAAGAAAGATCTAAACCTGTCCAAAAGTGTATGCGCATTACTTGCAAACTATACTTTTCCTATCCCATTGTAGAAGTAAGTGTTTTGGATAATTTTGCAGCTGAGGAGCCTAAACTTGCTTCAGCGATTAATTCCCGCCAGGACCTAGCGAAGAAGTCTGGTGTTTGGTACCCATTCACATGGCCAACAGCTGCAGATACAAAAACATCGAGAACGTTTGTTGGACGTGTAATAAGCGAAATGTATTCCTGAATCTGTTCATCCGAAATCGTAGAGATCAAAACAAACTCGTCCCCTGCATAACGACATAAGTAATCCCCCTGTTCTTCAGCCAAAGAAGAGAGAACCGATGAATAGGTGCGGATGACATCATCCCCGAATGGATGACCATGCAGCTTATTAATTCGGCCAAAGTCGTTCAAATCGATGAAAAGCAAATGGAAAGGTTTACGCTCCTTTAAAAAATTTTCCCCAATAAACTGGATGTAGGGAGCGCGATACAAACCCGATAATGGGTCTCGATATTCTGCTATTTTCATCTCTACGATTTCTTTTGTGATGAATCCGATCAGTTGATCCTCTTGCATGACCAAAGCCAGACCATTTTGTTCTTGATGAAGGGCGTGATAGGCCTCCCAAACATTGTGATTGGCAGACAGGTAGAACGGCTGACTGCTCATGGCATCGGCAACGATTCGGTTAGGATGAGCGGAGAGCACGTCTCTTGTCGTAACCATTCCCAGCACCTCTCCGTGATCCATGACAACTAACGAATCAACTTGAGATTCGTTCATTCGCTCCGCCGCATAAGAGACACTTTTGTCAGAGGTGATGGTACAAATCGTCGTCGTCATGATGTCGGAGATGTTCATAATAGATCCACCTCTCGTTGAACAGACAATGCTATTTTTAATTCAGATCGTAGAACCATGGAGTCGCTAATCATGCGCTCTGCCTCTTCCAAAATGATTTTCATTAATAATTTTTCATCAATCATTTGCAAAAGGGTATTTCTTAACAAGACTGCCTCAATCTTCGGATGATTCATCTTTATTAAGGTAAACTGCTCTGGGGAAAGTGCATCCGCCATTCTCCTTACAGCCTCAGGACCAATTGGTGCTTTCCGTCCGATGATCAACAGATCCTGCATCGGAGGGACTTCAAACTCGGATATTTTTAAGGAAAGCGTTGCTTTCCGGGAATATACGTTGTTATCACTAGCCATAAAAATTCCTCCAATTCTGCATTGCCCTCTTATTCGTTCGGCAAACTGCCTGGTCTACCAAACAAGTATCCCTGGCCGATTGCAACGCCCAATAAAGAAGCACAAGCAAAATCCTCTTCTTCTTCAACTCCTTCGAGAATGAGTTGAGGTGCATCTTTGCAAAAATCGACAAACAATTTTACAGTCTTTTGCTTTTCTAATGAACTCGAGAGTTCTTGCGAAAAAAAGCGGTCAATCTTAATGTAATCAGGCGAGATATCTTCAATTTTACCGAATATGTTTGCGCCATCTCCGACATCATCCAACGCAATTAGGAACCCCAACTTTTTCAGTTCAGCTATACGTCGTGTAAAAATGGGTTCGCTCCAGCATTCTCCTTCCATAATGGATTCATTGATCTCCAAAACGATTTGGGTTAAAAAGGGACGGAAGGAACGAGCAATCTTTTGAATGAAGCCAGGAAATGTGTCTTCTATTATGGTAGAAGGAAAAATATTCACGAATAAAAGCTCGTTTTTGTGTTCAATCGACGAATGAAAAAAAGTCAAGAGCGCATAATGCAGGGAATGGGCGTCGAGTTCTGGCAGCATTTTGTTTTCCTTCGCCGAAGAAAACAATGCCTCTGGATGGATCCCCGCTTTATTGCGAAGTAATACTTCATACCCTATCCTACTTTTCTCAGGAAGTTGACATATTGGCTGAAATGCGTGGTAGTACTCTTTTTTCTTAAATAATTCTGCAATGCTCTCCATCAATTTTCCTTTCCCTTTCCTAGCAAGTATGAACACAAAGAAAAAGCTTCTTCCATGCCAAGGTATTCTACGCCATGGAAGTGCTGGGAAATGTACCTACATGCACGAGCAAAAGAAATTCTACTCTCTGTGGATATTTCTAGTCATTACACCAACTAGGTAATAAAGATTACAAATATCTGCAGACATTTCGACAATATATGTCTTTGTCCCTACTTATTCGCCAGCATTATGCATATTCCTTTCCAGATCATACTAATTGTTTCAAATTAATTAGGAACATTGTACGTATAATGGCTATTTTTTATCGTTATATTTTCGCAAAATGATAGATGTATCAAGTAATTCCACAACTTGTAAACGTACGGAATCACTTGAAATTCATGCAAATAAATTTTTTATGCTTGTTCCGTCGTGAGCAGCTATCGAGTCTTTTTCATATGGTATGAAAAATGGGTATCGTCTTCATTTAAAGGGAGGAAAGAAGGCCAGTGGTCAAGACCTCAACGTACACACTGCAAGTGCAGGAAGGCCACTTGTTTACGATTACGCTAGTGGCAAATCCCTCTACAGGCTACCAGTGGGACTTGTCTAATCCAGTGGATGCTCGCTTTTTATCGTTGCATGCGAATCATTTTGTTCCTCCATCATCGCCAGCACGTATTGGGCAAGAGGGGCATCAAGTGATGTCCTTTCAGGCTTTGCGGCGAGGAATGACGTCGATTTCAGTGAAGTATTGCCGGCCTTGGGATAATGGGGAATGTGGGGAGTTTGTGTTTTATGTTGTTACGATTGTGTAGGGGTAGGTTTCAAAAGTATTTACTGTTATTTACTTTTTAGTGAAGTGGTTAGTCTGTATGTGGTGTGTTTATTTACTGGCGCATGCAGACTAACCAATTTTCCTCGAATACTTGACTAATTGGCATTTGGACAGGCGTTGACATCTTTGCAGCGTGACCATGCAGCAAAGAAAACTGTGCATCGTGACAACAATAGTCGACGAACCAAAATCGAGGGAACCGAGAAGGAGCATGGTCAGCCTACTGATTCAAACTGCGCATTGCATATTGAAAATCACCCATACATATTTGGTGTAATTTGGATGAAGTGAATAATATGGGATTCATTGCTTTATCTGCATTGTTCCTTAACCCTATTCTGGCTATTTTGTTCTTCGTTACTTTACATTTAAGAAAATTATCAACAATAAGCATTATAGGAAATGCAGTCTTTGGCTCATTAATGATCTTGTGGATCTTTTTTTCATATGGATTGTTTATTATGGCAAGATAATTGAATCAACAGCTGGAAGAATTGCCTTTTATTTTTCCATCTCTTTTGTTTAGGAAATAGGCAAATTCTACTGAATGCCAATCGAATCGCATCCGCATCATATCCGGATTCTACATATGGGAGCAACCTAACAGAAAGCCTTCCACAAAAAAGTATTGAATCAAGATTCTTAGATGACGAAATAGCTTCATTAACAATCGTCTAGGTAATTAATCCCAGCAACATTTTGTCTCAAAAATGTTGTACTAGTAAATTTTATTGCCACCTTAGGATCTATTTTTATTCATTTACTCTACTTGATTATTGAATACTGTCTCGCTTTATTATGTTATTAACTTTAGTCCCCTCTTTTAAAGAATGGTTTACTTAATCCCCTACTTGTTTTATCCCTTTATCCGATACTGTGTTCTGCATTGATCATATCTCCGCTCCATTAAAAGTAGCCCTCGGTCCAAAGCTCTGTAGCGAATTGCTTCTGTTACATGTGCAGCATCTACACGGGACGCCCCATCTAAATCTGCAATTGTCCTCGCTACCTTTACAATTCTATCGTACGCTCTTGCACTTAAACCTAATGTCTCGAAGGCAAGCTGCAACATCTCCTGTCCTTCCTTATCTAGTTGCGCAAATTGGCGCAGCTCTTCTCCATTCATCACACTGTTTAAAGGAAATCCAGGACGATATTGGTATCTTTCGCAGTGAACAGCTCTCGCTTGTACTACTCGAAGTTGAAAGTCTTTTGAGGATTTCTCTGCTTTTCTGTTGTGAATAAGTTGAACGGGTACTCTCGGCACCTCGATGTGCAGATCGATGCGGTCTAGCAAGGGACCCGAGAGCTTTGAGCGGTATTTGTAGCTTTGTTGATGAGAGCATGAGCAGGTTTGCTTCTCTCGAGTACCGAAGAATCCGCACGGACAAGGTTGAAGATAATACCCTTGGAATATCATTTAAAAAGGAAACACCCTTTTCTCCATTTATTGACATGATAGATGATAGTCCTGGTGGTCGCCTTAGAGCAGCACGTACAACAAAACAGATGTACTTGGTTGATCTTGCCGCTGCCACAGGATTGTGTACAAGGACAATTGGATTAGCAGAAGCTAATAAATTGAAAGTATCGCCACCTAGCCTAAGACGACTTTCCAAAGTGCTTGGTGTCTCAGTTGCTTTTCTCGGTTGTTTTGAGAAACTGCCGGAATCAACTTTAGAGCAACGTATTATTAAAGCGCGCTTGTACTATGGGTACACCAAGAGAGAATTTTCTGCGCTTATAGGAATAAGTGAACGCACTCTATACGAATGGGAACATGATCGCAAGATTCCACCCCCGACGCCCTTAAATGACCTATCGAAGTATTTGGCTGTATTAATGAAGGAATAGAATAAAGACGGTCCTTACTTTAATAACTGATCATCTACTGCTCGAAAAGATTAAGTAGCATTCAGTAAGATTCAATGCTTCAAAGTGATGGAATATAGCAACTAACACGGCGAGGCACCTCCTATAAAACAGGTAGGTGCCTCGTACATTTATTGACGCTCTTCTATTCTGAAAGAATAAAGTCAACGAATACTGGCGATCGTAGCATGCCACTCTTTGTCCAGTTTCGCATTTTAACGCGCGTTTAATCTGAGGCTGAATGTAATGTAAACATTCTCCCGATCCTTGCCTGTGATGATTGATTTTGCAACAATTGCGTGCGTCCCATAAGTCTTTACCTCGGCCGTCAATGTACGCCATTTTCTTATGGTTAGAGTGTCCGCAACCGCTCGGTCCAGGATAGCTTTACGTTCCATAAGAGTCAATCCTCAAAGGTCAGCTCCATCATAATGTAGCATAATACAACATATAATATTGGTATTGGCCCAAAAAGTTGGTATGCTCCCACCAAGAGTTGATATATCCTTTAAAAGTTCCTCCTGAAGCCACTAAATCCGTTTTTCTGGAGGTACCTCTCTAAACGCTAATTACTCATAATAGCGAAAAACGCCCGAATTTGAGGATTCGAGCGTTACTTTACATAATAACTATATTGTCACCCAATCTTCCTGTTTTGGAGGAACTTTTTAATTCGTTGTTACATTAAGTTGAAGTAATGCAGAAGATTCTCCGGACTTATCCATTGTTACTTTATAATCAAACTGACCACTACCGATGTCCTTATTAACAGGGATCATTGTCATGTTGTGTTTTACATCAGTTCGGAGGTCGTCATTACCAAAATCGTAGTTATAATACGCAGCCCAAGCGGTTTGTGTAATTTTTGAGTTATCCGAGTTGTATTTATAATTAGGGAACGATTGACCATTTTTATACCAGTGTGTATCAAACTCCGAAGGATTGGCTGCCCATGTGTTAAAGGTACTACTCGAACACTCCAACAAGCCGTCATTATCTTCACTCCAGGACATCGAAATTTTGGATGCAGCGGTTTCAATTCGAACTGGATCTTCTGTTGAAGCTCTCAGCCATCCCTTGTAGTAATTTTTAGCAGCGAGAAGTTGGTTTTCAGAAGAACCTACTTCGTCATTAGATAATTCCTCTTCTGATTCTTCTTCCATCAACTCTTCTTCACTTGGTTTGTAATCTAATGGTTTTGTTATGTAAGTTCCATTTTCTGTATCAATTTGAATTTGATAAGCCTCAATTATCCCGTCTGCTGTAGCTCTTCCTTCAATAGAGACTTGACCTTCTCCATCTCCGGTTTCACGATACTCTACTTTTTTTAAGATGATTTTACTTCTTGATTCAGCATCCAATTTCATGACTTTGTTCTCTTTACCAAGAGCAGTAAATGCGGTTAAAAAAGAAAGTGATAAGACTACTGGAACTACTATCCACTTTTTTGACATTTGATTCCCTCTCCATATTCACTATTTTTTTACATTCTAGTAATATATTATAATATATATCTTGGAAAAGAGAAGGAGTATTTACATTTTTTGAAAAGAGGGTGAGCAACGTGAAATCTAGTTCTATGTTTAGTCTATCGCTGATATGTGGTTTGCTTGCTTCTGTAGGAACAATTATTCTTTGGTACATTTTGCTTTACGACAAACCAACTGTCTCTGTATTTACCGCACTTTGTTTGTTACTTCCCGCGATATTTGGTTTAATTACCTCGTTCCTAAAACAACCGCTTATCATTATTTCTTTTGTGGTCTCCTTACCTCTAAGTCTTTACTTATTGTTGTCAGGAGATATGTTTACTTTATTTTTTGTTTCCTCAATTTTGTATTTAATATCTGCAGCTTTTAAATGGAAAATATCAAAGGTAAATTGGAACTAATGAAAATAAGAGAGTCCCTCGAGATGAACTGACCCCTGTCAAGTAGACAGGAAATAAAAAAGACACTCTAAGCAACCCGAGTTCGGAATTCATACGGACTCAGGTTGTTTAATTTGTGCTGAAAACGCTCACGGTTGTAAAAATGGATGTAATGTTTGACTTCACGTTTCACTTCGTCAACTGTACGGAACGTACAGCGGTTAAAGCACTCGGATTTAAAATGGCTAAAGAAGTTCTCCATACATGCATTGTCCCAGCAGTTTCCCTTTCGGGACATACTGGCTACCATCTTGTATTTCTTAATCAAGTTGTTATATGGACGGGATGTGTATTGGAACCCTTGATCACTATGGAGCAGGATTCCTCGAACATTTCGTTTCTTTTTAGCCTTTTTGAGAGTATCTATAACGAGCTTCAAATCGTTTCTTCGGCTTATCTGATAAGCGATGATCTCGTTGTTATATAGATCTTTAATGACGGATAGATACAGTCTTTGTCCATTAAAAATCAGATAAGTAATGTCGGTGACCCATTTCTCACTTGGCTTCCCTGCATGGAAATTCCTGTTCAGAAGATTGTCTGAGATTACGTACGCTTCTTTTTTGCCGTAATAAGGCCTTTTCTTGCGAATAATCGCTTGAAGCCCCATAACCTTCATTAATCGATGAATACGTTTGCGGTTTATATGCTGTTCATATTTCTTCTCGATCCATACTTTAATCCGACGATACCCATAGATTATGAAAACACTCTGCGATCTTCTCCTTTACCTGCTCATCTTCAAGCTGCTTTGGAGAGGTGATGGCTTGCCTTTTCATCCATCTGTAATATCCACTTCTGGAGACTTCGGCTAGATCGCATAAAAGCAGAATGCTATATCCTTGATTAGCTAAATCATTGACGATAGCAAACCTTTTGCTTTCAGGTACAGAATCCATTCCACCTTTCACATCTGCAAGAGCTTTTTTAACAATGCGTTTTCCGCTTCTAATCTCTTGATTTTAGTCTCAGGATCCTCCGGATTCGTTCTGGGTATACCTATACTAGGCCCTTTTGCTTTTCCTCGTTTCTCTTCAAGACCCGTCATTCCTTCCGTTTGATAATGTGCAACCCACCGACGCACTACAGAAGTTTCGATACCTAATTCTTTTGCTACGGTTTTATAACCCATTCCATCTCTCAAATATAAATCCACTGCTTTTTTCTTAAAGGCAGCGTCAAAAGTTCTTCTGATTTTTCCCATGAGAAAATCCCCCCATAATAGACTGAAGTGACCCAGTAAATTGAGACAAGGAAAAAGCACCTCCTGAATCGTATTCCAAATATGATTCTAAGGAGGTGCTTCTTTATGGGCACAAGAGTGCATTACCCAGAAGAAGTAAAATGGCAAGTGGTAAAGATGAAGCAAGCAGGCATTTCAAATAAAGAGATTTTAGAACAGTTAGCGATCAGGGACGTAAAGCAAATTAAGACCTGGATGAAGTGGTACCGGAATGGTGAAACACATCGATTTTCCCAACCTGTAGGCAAGCAATATAAGTATGGAAAAAGTTGTTCAGATCACTTAGATGGGATAGCGCAAAGGGATTTAAAAATTCGCCAATTGGAGTTGCAAATTGAAGTCTTAAAAAAGTATCAGGAACTACAGAGGGGGTGGAAAAATCAAAATTAATTGAGGTTGTAGAGAGCTTTCGGGGAAGAACCTCTACCGCGGATGTCCTTAAACTGTTTGGTGTGCCACGGGCGACCTACTATCGTTGGAGAGCCAAACTTAAAAATAAGGAAACAGAACTTGATTCTTTAATTGAGCAGCTGTGCCAAAAATATCGCTATCGTTTCGGCCATAGAAAGATACGTGCCTTACTGGATCGTAATCATAACATATATGTAAATCGTAAGACGGTCCAAAAGATTATGCAAAAGAAAAACCTTCAATGCCGTATCAAGCCAAAGCGTAAGTCGTTCATCAACGGGGAAACGAAGATCATTGTAGCAAATGAACTTAACCGACAATTTACTGCTTCTAAACCAAATGAAAAGTGGGTAACGGATATTACGTATTTACCTTACGGTCAAAACATGTTGTATTTATCTACGATCATGGATTTATATAACAACGAGATCATTGCTTACAGAATAAGTGACCGACAAGATGTTTCTTTGGTGCTGGAGACCTTAGAGGAAGCAATAGATACTAGAGAGGCAGCTGGTGTCCTTCTCCATAGCGATCAAGGATCAGTTTATACTTCATACGCATTTCAAAACAAAGCAAAAGAAAAAAGCATTACCACGAGCATGTCCCGAAAGGGAAATTGCCATGATAATGCCGTCATTGAATCCTTCCACTCCTCGCTAAAGTCGGAAGAATTCGCCTCTCCAAAAAGAGAGATCCTAACAAACCTAATGGTAATGGAAAAAGTGGCAAATTACATCTGTTTTTATAACCAAGATCGAATTCAGGAAAAATTGAACTACCTATCTCCATACGAGTATGGGAAACAGGTAGCCTAGGTGCTTTTTCAACGTCTCATTAATTAGGGTCAGTCCAGACAGAGTAAGGTGCTTACTTTTTTCTGTCCACTATGAGGGGATCATATCCGAAGGGCTCTTTTGTTTGATGAAAGGAAGCAGCTCGCTACCCTTTTTATGACAGGGTGAGGTTCTCAAATGATATCATTACCGACGACTTTACTTAACATATCTCGAAGGGTCTAAAGTAAATACCCATTAAAATTTGGGAGAAACATATTTTTACTACCTGATGGATTAAAAATATTTCAATTGATGATGTTAAAAGAATTTATTATTTTATCAGTTGTTGAGGAATATTTGTCAAGCTCTCCATCTAAGCAGGTAAATCCTAGTACATACCCCATATTGCCTTTAAATACAACAGTCATTTGATGCGATAAATCTACATTATCTCGCTTTTCTCTTAAAAGGATCTGAAGAGCTGGAAGCTCATTTATTGTTAAGTCGGAAGTATTAAGAACTTCAATACCAGGTGTCTGCTTCTTAATAGTCTCAATCATTCCATCTCTATAGTTTTCCATAGGAGATGTAGCTTCCTCTGGCAATGTAAACGCCTTTACAGTTATATTTTCTGTATAAACGTCTTGTTCACTCTCTTTTGGCGAGTTAAATAGAACATTTACATTTTTCCGCGTTGTGTCAACAATCCAGTCTTTTGGATATGAAATAGTGAATTTATTAGTTTTATCTTCGTATTTTATGAATTCAGTCGTCTCAACTGGTTTATTAGTTTGGGAACAGCCTGACATCAAAGTCACCACAAAAATGATTTGTATTAAGATTCTCAGATGACGTGGTACTCTCATATTATTCCTCCAGTTAGTCATATCTTTGTTTAAAACTTTTTTCAAATCGAAGGTGCAATGTTGCATTCATTTTATCTTATAGTACCACCTTGGGTTCTATATGCGTTAGCTCGTTCACGAGCTGCGTCTTGAGCCTTTTTGTCCTTGTTTTTTTCTGCCTCTCTATAATTATTTTTTTCTTTTAGTATTTTATCATTCAATTCTTTAATACGATCTATAGTTGTCTCTATACTTGACATGCCACCTTTTTCTCGTGCATCTTTGGCAACTGCTTTTGCTTTTTCCTTTCCATCTTTATCACCTACTCGGTTAGCGGCTTCCCAAGCTACCTTTGCTTTTAGAATACGATCATTTTGAAACGCCACATTATTCATATATTTATCAATTGTTTGTTTTTCTTTGTATGGAAAGTCACTATAAGTTTTTTTGTTACTTAGATTTATATACTCATTAATTTTTTTACCCGACTCCTTAACTCGACTTTTTTCTTTCTCAACATATTCGGCTAATCCTGGTGATACTCCAATCTTTGAATCTGCAAGTGAAATTACATAACCTGTAGTTAATCCAGCCATTATTGCCGTAGTTTTTTTATTCTCTGGTGTTAGTCGCATATAAGCTGGTGTTACTGCAATTGCATTCACCAATGCCGATGAACCTAGTTCAGATATTATAGCCCCTGTAGCAGCCTCTGTAACAGATTGCGCAATCGATTTATCACTCCCAAACTTGGTATCACCTTTAGAGATATTAGCTGCGGCATCGTAATAAACATCAGCTGTTGATACCCCTAGTCCAATAATTTTCGATATTGGTCCTGGAAGGGACGAATTACCTAATAAGGCTTGTCCGCCAGTTTCAACTGAGGTAGTCACCACTGTTCCAGCTATAGCGCTAATTGCAGCTTCACTGCCTGCCTCCCCCCACGTCTTTCCAGTATTAGGTGGAATCGGCGGACCATGCATTACTCCTTTGTTATTTGATGTTTGAGCTTGTTTAGGCACCATAGCTGCTAAATTTCTTGCCGCATCACTAACGTCAACTCTATCTGCACTAGTTTTTTGTACGGATGTCTTTGCTGCGTTGGTATTACTTTGTTGGGTACTATTAGTCTTCGGTGGAATCGGCGGACCATGCATTACTCCTTTGTTATTTGATGTTTGAGCTTGTTTAGGCACCATAGCTGCTAAATTTCTTGCCGCATCACTAACGTCAACTCTATCTGCACTAGTTTTTTGTACGGATGTCTTTGCTACGTTGGTATTACTTTGTTGGGTACTATTAGTCTTCGGTGGAATGGGTGGACCATGCATTGTTCCCGTGTTATTTGATGTTTGAGCTTGTTTAGGCACCGTAGCTGCTAAATTTCTTGCCGCTTCACTAATGTCAACTCTATCTACACTAGTTTTTTGTACGGATGATTTCGATAAGTTTGTATTGCTTTGTTGAGCGCTACTAGAAGTTATAGACGATTTTTTTGCTTCTGCTTGGGCTTTTGCCTCTAAAGCTTGACGGCGTTCTAATCTTGCATCTCTTCTGTCTTCATTACGTTCGCTACGAGATAATCCCATAAATGCCTCCAAATACTTATAATTTAGCTTCAATATATTACTATCAATCTTATATCTTGATAAAGTTTAATGTTTCGACATTATTTCACTTAATTCGACAAAATGTTTTTGATTCTAATGAATTTCATATGATAAATACTCACCTATATCATTCGACAAAACATTTCTAACGAAGTTATAAATTACGAAAACTCTATGACAAATAAAGTATGTGAGCAATTCCATGAAGTTATGGATTTAGAAAAATAAAGTAACAAAAACAACCCGCTCAGATTTATCACTAGGCGAGTTGTTTGCTGCTTTTCCATCTCTTTTGCTTAGGAAATGATCAATTTCAACCGAATTCCATTCGAATCGCATCCGCATCATATCCGGATTCTACATTTGGGAGCAACCTAACAGAAAGCTCATCACAAAAAGCATTGAATCAAGATTCTTAGATGACGACATGCTTCATTAACAATCCTCCAGGTAATTAATTCCGGCTATTACAGTAATTTTGCCTCAAAGATGTTGCACTAGTAAATTTAATTACCACCTTGGGATCTACTTTTATTCGTTACTCTGCTTGATTTTTGAATACTATCTCGCTTTAACTTGTTTTATCCCTTAATCAGATACTGTGTTCTGCATTGGTCATAAGTCGGGCTCCATTAAAAAAGTAGCCCTCGGTCCAAGGCTCTGTAGCGAATTGCTTCTGCTACATGTGCAGCATCTACACGATAAGCCCCATCTAAATCTGCAATTGTCCTCGCCACTTTCACAATTCTATCGTATGCTCTTGCACTCAAACCTAATGTCTCGAAGGCAAGCTGCAGCATCTCCTGTCCTTCCGTATCCAGCTGGGCGAATTGTCGAAGCTCTTCACCATTCATCACACTGTTAAAAGGACATCCAGTACGATTGTGGTATCTTTCGCATTGAACAGCCCTCGCCTGTTCTACTCGACGTTGAATGTCTTTTGAGGACTCCTCTGCTTTTCTGTTGTGAAGAAGTTGAACGGGTACTCTCGGCACCTCGATGTGCAGATCGATGCGGTCTAGCAAGGGACCTGAGAGCTTTGAGCGGTATTTGTAGATTTGTTGAGGAGAGCAAGAGCAGGTTTGCTTCTCTCGAGTACCAAAGAATCCACAAGGGCAAGGTTGAAGATAATACCCTTGGAATATCATTTAAAAAGGAAACACCGTACTCCCCTTTTATGGACATCGAAGATGATAGTCCTGGTGGCCGTCTTAGAGCAGCACGTACAGCAAAGCAGATGTACTTGATCGATCTTGCCGCTGCAACAGGTTTGTGTACAAGAACAATTGGATTTGCAGAAGCAAATAAATTAAAAATTTCGCCTCCTAGCCTAAGACGACTTTCCAAAGTTCTTGGTGTCTCAGTTGCTTTTCTCGGTTGTTTTGAGAAACTGCCGGAATCAACTTTTGGGCAACGTATTATTAAAGCACGCTTGTACTATGGGTACACAAAGAGAGAATTTGCTGTGCTTTTAGGAATAAGTGAGCGCACTCTATACGAATGGGAACATGACCGCAAGATTCCACCCCCGGCGCCCTTAAATGACCTATCGAAGTATTTGGATATATTAATGAAGGAATAATATTTAGATTGCAATTTTTTTGCTTTGAACATATATGTTCGATAAGGACTTTAACAAAGGACCATTTACCGCTCGCAAAGATTTTGTAGCATTCAGCGAGATTCAATCGTTTGAAGTTATGGAATATACCAAATAACACGGCGAGGCACCTCCTTTAAACCAGGAAGGTGCCTCTTTTTTATTGATTAGCAATCTCTTCGATACATTCTGGTATGTCGTTTTTCGGACTGCCAACCATTGCTGGAACAGGGTAGGCTTTCATCTCTTCGTGATCATATGGTACTAGCAACGATTGTAACAAATCAGCATCGAACTTTTCACGATCAAGCCAGATTGCTTCGTCCTGTTCATTCAAGATAACAGGCATCCGGTCATGAATATCAGCCACAACTTCATTAGGCTTGGTCGTGATGATCGTACAGGAGTGCAGCTTATCTCCTTCTGGACTTGTCCAGGTATCGTATAAGCCAGCGAATGCAAACGGTTCGCCTGTCTTCATCATGATACGCATCGGCCGCTTTTCCTTTCCGACCTTCTTCCATTCGTAAAAGCCATCCGCCGGGATGATGCAGCGCTTTCGGGCAAAAAGATTTTTAAATGCGGGTTTCTCCCGTAATGTCTCCGATTTCGCATTGATCATCTTGTATCCAACTTTTTCGTCTTTGGACCAGAATGGAACCAATCCCCATTTTAGCTGACCGATCCGTCGCTTACCTTGATCGGAAATAATAGCAGGGATTAATTGACCCGGTGCGATATTGTATCGTGGCTGCATATCAAAAGGTATAACCTCAATTTGAAACCTTGCATTCCACAGCTCCAAGTTTGTCACCAGCGTAAAACGTCCGCACATACGCTCACCTCTTAGTACAATCATAGCCGAATGACTACTTGGTAAACCAGCTCTAAGCAGTAGAATGAAATCAACAAATACTGGTGATCGCAGCATGCCGCTCTTTGTCCAATTCCGCATTTTGACGCGTGCTTTAATTTGAGGCTGAATGTAAACCTAATCGCGATTCTCGCCAGTGACAATTGATTTTGATACGCCATAGAATACCTCTCAAATGAGAAGGCTTAAATCTTACTTTTCACAAGCAACTCCGTCTTTGTCACGATCTAACTTCTCTCTGTACCCAGGCTCACCTCTGTAAAGAGGAGCTGCGCCTGCTGCTTTTGCCTCACTGCAGTTAGCATAATACACTTCCTGTACTGGCTGCTGGGGTTGGGGATTAGGCTTCGGTGAAGTTTGGGTAGCCACTATGTTTTTACTGGGCTCCGGTTCGTTCTTTTTTACAACATCCGAATGGTACCCATCCTCTTGGGCGTAGTTTTCAATTGACCAAATTCCAACTCCGGCTTTTTGAGCTTGTTCTTGAATTTTACGGTACTGTTCAACATATTTGACGTTAGGTACGTACACATACGCGACGCGTGCCAACCCCTTTTCCAGCAATTGCTCTTGAACCGATTTACCATCTACATAAATGTAGTAGAGAAGTCGTCCATATTTGTCAGGACCATTATTTACATCCTGTTCAAGCTCCACAGTCTTTTCAGTAAGGAGTTGCTTCGTGAAGTCGCTCGCTTCTTTACCAAATGGTTGTACCCCGTATTTAGGGTGCTTCGTTTCAGGAGTATCGACTAGAAGAAAACGTACAGTCTCTTCTTTGTCGTCTATTTTTACTTTGATAGTATCTCCATCCACCACTTCCAGGACCTTTGCTTGAATCCGTTGTGCATTCTGTGTAGTATTTACATCGGTAGCCGAAGCCGAAACTCCCTGCTGATCTGTCGTTACAGTTTGAGAGGAACTAACGGCCTCTGTTTTCGGTGAATTTACTGCTGCAGATGTTACATTGGCCGATTCAGTTGTATTACTTGGTTTTGGTTTATTATTGGTATCTCTGCCAGCTATCCCAATGATTAATGCTAATATGGCCCATGCTGCCCCTACACGCTTACCAATTTTCCCTAGTCGTTTCCAATCAACAAATACCATTATGTAAGGTACAAAAATCCATCCTAATATCTTTATAAATTTCAAAATAAGCCCCCCTAATATCCCGACGTATTAGATTTTACCGAACAGCTTTAATGTTTCTGCATTTCGGATACCCTTTACAGCCATAGAATTCACCTTTTGCCCCTTTTCTCAAAACCATCTGGTTGCCACACTTGTCGCAGATATGTGTTTTCGATTGGAATTGTGCGATCACCTTTTTAGGGTCTGGTTTTGCTGTAGGGTTCATCAGGAGAATCATTTCAATAAGCTTCTCCCGATTTATTAATCTTACTTTGTTTGAAGTAGCTAGATTTCTTGCAGCATCTGTGTAATCACGATTACTTACTACCCACGCTTCATGTGCCTTGTAATGAGCAATCGAAGCCTGCGCCTGTTGTACCGCTTCAATCCCCACATTTTTACTATAGCGCTTTGCTTGTACTGCAATTTTCTTTCCAGCTTTTTGAATGATAAGATCTGCCCCGTAGTCGCCTGCAGCTCTTGTTACTTCCACTTTATACCCTTGAGTACGAAATAGCAGTCCGAGGTATTGTTCAAATTGGAGACCATCCATAGTATCAATTTCGCGGATTCCAGATCTCCGTAACCGTTCCTCTCTCTTAGCACTTTGTGCAATCGTTATCCAAAGTGCTATTCCCATTACAGCAGCAAAAGCAATTCCACCTATGATAAATGAATTTGTATAGTAATATGCCCCGCCAAATGCAAATAAAGAAAGCAATCCGACCAACTGGCTTATCGGGTCATCTCCCTTTTTCCTTCTTCGTGCCAAAAGTACAGTCCCCTTTCAAAAATAGTTCTTTCAGCATATCTATTCCCCATTTTCTAACAAACGAAACAATTATACACAAATATACAAAATAACAAAAACCCACCCTTCTTTTTGAATAGGCGGGGAGGTTCTCTGTTGTAATCCTTAGCTACATACTATGCACGCCCATTCGCTTGCTGCTTGGCGTCGTATAAATAATTGTTAAGGCGAACTTGACATTCAGCTTTCAAATGCGACACGTTATAGAGACATTCTTCTTGTCGGCCACGGACAGTTACAACTACAGAGTATAGAAAACTATCAGTTGTCTTGTTCATATGGGGTATATTCACCAACTGTAGTCAGTCCTATCTCAAACTCTGCTCGCTAAATCTCCGGAAGTGTAAAGTTCTGTAAGTAAGTGTATGTTACACATTATCACCTTACTTTTAATACATATAGAAAAGCCCTCCTTGGACGTATCCGAAGGAGCGCTTCGTCTGTTTTTACCCATTATTCCTGTTTCTGCTTAATACATGAGGATTGTCCAAATGATAAGCCGAGTCGTTAAAGTATTAAAAGCATTATAGTTTGATTTTCCCGGTTTCTTTCAGTAATTTAACTAAAAGAATAAGGGAATAAGTAATTATTAGCAGCGAACTACCTAATCCCGTTAGGCTGCTATAAATTAACTCGTCTACTCTTGTTTCCAATTCTAATGATGATTCTAGGATAATTGACCACCAACGAAATATAATGATTTGAACAACAGTATTGAGGATCAGTATGGAGATTCTTCGTTCTAACGACAAGAAAACCATAAATAGTGCAAACAATACGCCAGAATACTGTATAAACCGAGTAAACTCCCCTTTATTTAGTACTACCGGAATATCTGCGCCCATAAGAAAATGAAGAAATAGTTGAATGCTACTTCCAATTAATAGCACAACGAATATTAACCAATTAAGAAAAGCTAGCATACTTCCCCTCCTTTATGGTTATTTCTCTTTCGTTCTTCGAATAAAAACATACTTTACGCATGATTTCTTCCATCACTAAATCACTAGTCTAAAGCCTTTTTTACTGCATTTTGGACCCACTTAGGTAGGTCAGCCATTTCATCCCATATTATCCTATTGCTATCTTTGCCACTCTCCCCCATGTCTATTTTTTTTGTACGTTCAATGACTTCTTCTAATCCTTCAGAGATTACATCTGGAATTAAAAAATCAACTTTCTTAAGCGCTTTTGCTATTTCCCCTGGATAGATATGACCGATTATTTCCCAGGTTAGAGAGTCAGATGAAATATCCAATCGCTTATTGTATTCCATCCTATAATCACTTCTAATTTGATCTGCGATCTTCTCAGCATTATTTATATCTTCTCTAATAGCATTTCTAAGCTGCCTATCATTATCTAAATGTATCACACCTTTTTCCATCGTCCATGTAATTAAATTATCACCTATCTTAAGCGTTCCAGGTTCACGTTTACTTGAACGAGCTGCTAAAAGTTGTTGTGCCTCAGAAGATATTTGAACTGTGTCAGCGTCAGTTGCATTGTTTTTTAAACCTTGGGTTACTGTTTCTTTTGGTTGAGCCACGGCAGCATTTTTAGCTGTATACATTTCTTGAATGTTTTTTGATGAAAGACCACTTTGAGATACACTAATAGACATTAAATTACTACCCCTTTACAAAGCATGTTTTTAATCCCACCATTTACATCTTGAAGTTTATATGGGATTTATTACTAATTCTATAGTATTTCAATTTCTTTGTAAATTATTTTTTTCTGATTGAAAAATACTTATTTATACATCTTCAATATTGGTTACAATGTATATTACATAAATTGTAAAGTAGACCCTCTAGTGAATCTCGTAGAGAGAGGGTATGTCCAAGGTTTATCTATATAACTTCAGCATTGTTCGAAGAGACGTATGATAAGCTTCTTTCACCTTATCGCCAGCACTTGCTAGCCATCAGACGACGCTTAGAGCGCTTTTCCTTTTACATCTTTTATTTAGTTTTTTCTTATATTTTCTATGTACGTTCGCGCAAATAGCGATACATTTGTTTTACCAATAACGCCCACGCAGCCTTTCCTCCCACGAGAGCAAAACCGTTTCTTATTCGTGCTGGGAGTGAATCATATTTTTCAACTAGTTCCTGCTCTTTCGTAAATATAAATTTTTCAAACTCTGGATATTTGCTTTCGATATGCGCCATAAACGCATATACCCGAGGGAAAAAGTCAGCAGCCATGAGACCGCCAATAAAAAGGAGCAGAGCCATCAGCCAGCCCCACTCCACGAAAAAGCTTACCACTTGATCGAACATCATCATTTACTAACACTTCCTTTCATCATCCGAACCGTTTTTGTTGCTTGATCCCATTCGATTTGAAGACCCAGGGCAGTAGCCAGCTCACGCGCAGGGGCATAAGCCGAACCTGAAATGACTTTCTCATTTAGGTCCTTACCGTTAACACGAACATCCTTTGTTTGTTCAATCCACTCCACCTTCCCACCGGCAGCATTGGCTACCGCACGGACTGGCAGCATTGAAACACCTTCCTGTAGGAAACCAGCCACTGATAACAACGATCCATTCAGGCTGATTGCAACCGGGACTTGCTGTGGTTTGTCCGGTTTGTCCACAGGCTTCTGTAAATACTGTGAGTAATCCGACCGAAATTTGCCCATCGGGAATGCAGGACAGTTTTTCCACGCATAGCCGGGGTACTCCTGGTGACCAAACACCTGCTTCATGGATGGAATCTGTACCTGCAAGTGCTGGATCAGGCGATTGGCGGCATCAAGTTGCTCAGGCGTCGGTTTCTGTGTCCGGAAGTCCCCGACAAGGCATATGCCTAACGCATGACGGTTGCTGTTACCGACATGGTAGGAGATTGCCTCTGGATCGTTACACCAGTAAATCGTTCCGTCTTTTTGAATTACAAAATGATAGGCAATGCCCGGCCAGCCGTTCGTGCCTACATGATATCTCGCGAATGCTTCCGGCGATCCGCTTTTTGTAGCTGAATGATGCATAGCTGCCGATCGGATGTCAGTCAGCTTACGCAGTCCATACCTTAGTGTTTTGTGGCGCGGTAAAGAGGCGCGAACGTCGACCACGCACGCACCTTGAATAGTCATATTCATTTTTATTTTTGCTCCTTTCTTGCGGCTCTCTCAGCCTTTGCTTTGATTTCTGATCCGACCAAGTTAACAATCGATTTCGGAACAGGCCAACCAGCTCGGTGAGCATTTGCTGTGAGACTGTTCCATGTGTGATAGAGTAGACCGAATGTGACTCCATAAAACAGAAATCCGGGCGTGCCCATCACCCGATCCAGCAAATTTGCTACGGCAGGCAGTGCAAAAAGAAATAGCGACCGTGGGATTCGGGATAGGCCATAATCAGACGAGTAGGTATGGTCCTTTTTCGCCGCGGAAATACCGGTTATCCAATCGAGTGAAATCATAAGAAAAAGCACGATTAAAATATCAAACCGACCCGTTCCATAGAGGTACTGAAATATCGGGGTAAGAAACACTCCCACGGTTGCTGCTATCCCGTTTGCTGGCGTCACTACATTCTCTAAACTCTGTAAAAACTTCATCAGCCCATCTTCCTCCTCACCCCCTGGGGGCACAAAAATAGCCCCGCTAGGAACGAGGCTGGCTCAAGGTCTTGTTGAAATAAAAAATCACCAACCTAGAATGCTTGGTTAGTGATTTGCTTGAATTCCTCCGGGGAGATTTCTCCAAATAGATTTTCTGTTGTTTTTACAGCCAGCCGCAGCTTCTCTGCTGTAATCCACTTCATGCTAAATGCAAGTGCCCAGAATGCCATTAGTTACCACCCCCTTTCAATTGGATTAGTTCAAGCTTAACCATGGCAAGCTGCTCCCCCATCGTTTGGATTAGCGCTTCTTTTTGGATATTACTAGTTTTGAGTGAGGAGAGCTCCTGACCAATCGTCATAACTGGATCTGTTTGTTGCTGTTCTCTAATCACCGAAATAGCCTCTTTATTTTGCATCTTCATTAATCGAACGCACCCCCATAACCATTTACAAGTATACGTTCCTTAGCTGTTCCTTTGTCGATTGTCACCCATAGATTAATAGCCCAATCGGGAGCCGTTTTATTCTTATTGGTAAACAAATAGCCTCGGTTGACCTTGACGGCATTTGTGCAGTCTTCCCATGTTGGAACAGCATCCAAGTAGTTATTACACACTTTCACACTTTCGATAGACGAACCTTCTGGCAAGTATCGCTCAAGTGTCACTAATACACGTAATGGCATGCCGTCTAACGTGAAATCAGCTTGAATATCTGGATTTCCGAACTCTAGCATAAATTCGATATGGGTCTCTTTTCGGATGAAAGTGTATATCCTCTCAGATAACATTCCCACTCCATCTGTGGCAACTATTTTGATTTGATGCTGCACGTCCAATTCCAATCGAATCCAAGAGTCATGACTAATTTCAACTGTGTATTGCTGTCCGGCTACACCCGCAAACGACCTGATTTGTTTCCCGTCCAAATACTCGCTAAAAGTAAACGTGTTGCCTTCTGGATCAGTGGCGGAATAGTTTACTGTTGGAGGTTGCAGGAAGACGCCCAGGTCTTTATTCTCGCCGTCGATCACAGGTGGACGGTTCCAGACAACCCTAAACTTGCGAGTGGCTTCTCCGCTCCTCCCGCCTTGGTCATCTTCTGCCCAAACTGTCAAAGTGTGATCGGTATTCTCTGCCAAATCAACTCCAACAAGGTCTGTGCTTCCATCCCATAGTCGTTTGTTTCTGTAGGTCAGGGTTTTGACAAACGAAATAGGCGTGCTACCGTTGGATACACCGGATTGCAACGCCCTGACAGGACCGTTATTTAATTTGTATTTGGCAGTGACTACATTTCCGGAATCAGAGTCAGTTGCATTTCCCTCAATTTTGTAATGGCTACCTTCTGATAATGTCTGATTGTCAGAAGAAGACGTCAAGCTGAGTGTCGGTGTTTTGTTAACCGTGAAGTTTATCGTCTGTTGTGATTGATTACCTGCATTATCCGTTGCAGTTACAATCAGCGTTTTGGCTCCTGAGGTCGTTATCGCTGTTCCAGATGTATATGCTGCTCCATTGAGAGTGGCAGTCACTGTCATAAGACCAGAGCCGCCTGCATCGGTTGCTGAGAATGTTGGCGTAACCGAATTTTGATACACTGCCCCGTTCACAATGCCAGAAATAGTAATTACAGGAGCTGTTTTGTCTACAGTAATTGTGCCCGTATAACTAATCGAGGCTACCCCACCTGCCCCATCATTGGCGGTGACTACTATATTTCTATAAACTCCTTGTGAAATATTGTCACTGTTGACACCCCAAGTGAGCATCCATGATTGTGAAGATATATCACCCGTTACTGTATCTGTCTTTGTTTTTCCATCGAGGGTAGCGCTAATGGTGATGGTATCTCTATTAGTGTCTGTTACTGTTCCTGACAGTGTGATGATGCTACGTCCTATGGCTGGTGATGCTGTGATATCTGCATTATTAATCGTGAGTGTTGGTGGGCTGTTTAAGATGGTAATTACAACTTGACCATCCCCTTCGCGTTGTCCTGCTACTGTCGTGGAGTTAGCAAGTGTTCCGGTATAAGATGAACCACCGCCTCCGCCGACACCACCACCGCCTCCGCCTCCGTAGTAACCACCTCCACCTCCACCCCCGCCAGCGCTTAAATAGCTTAAACGACGACCAGGACCACCTACACCTAGGGTGCCTTTGCCACCTTCTCCATTTCCGCCTGATGTTTGTGTTGCGCCACTTCCTGAAGAATTAGCGGAATCTCCACCTGTTATCCCCCCACCGTCACCTCCTGCATTACCAGTTGTTCCACCACCGCCGCCCCCACCTGCTGCAACCAAGATACGGTTATTAAGTGTAGTTCCTCCTTTGCGAACATCTGTAGCTCCGCCGCCACTTCCGCCTCCTTCATATAAGGTTCCGCCAGTTCCCCCATCTCCTCCACCGTTATAACCCCCAGGTGTAATTCCGCCAGAAGTCATAGCTGCAAGATTGCCCTTTCCACCAACCACTATGGTGAGAACTTCGCCAGCAGTTACGTTAATATCTCCAGCGGCATATCCACCTTTGCCACCTGGTACTCTCCCATCTGACATACCTAAGCCACCAGAAGCTCCCCAAGCCTCTAATTTTATTTTTGTAACGTTAGGAGGGACTTGCCATGTCTCAAGCGATCCAGAAAACGTAAAGGTATACGTCTTCCTTCCTTGCGCATCAGTTCCAACAATAGGAGCCATTTATTCTCCCTCCTTCCGCAAATGTCCATTATCGACAGTCTTCCTCATTCTGAAATTACACCTCCAACCGACTCTGAACCTCGTTATAGTAGCCCCGAATCACCCTGATAAAGTTGATAGTAGACAGGTCATCGTTGAAATTGTTGTGTACGAATCCGTCAGGCAAAGTGGATTCGATTGTATTCACTCGGACTTTTAAGTTCGAGATATCCGCGCTGAGCACAGCGAGTTCTGCGTGAGCATCTGCAATCCCACGCTCCCAACGGTTAATGTCGTGTTCGGTCACAGGATCGTCTTGCTTCCAATCCGTCTTTGCTACATAGGACACTTACACCCCTCCTCTCGCTTCGATAGCAAAGGTCAGATTTACAAACTGCGCCCCGTTCATTTCAATGGTTCCTTTTTTCTCAGCAACCACGGCTCCGGTACGCGTTCGCAACTTCACATTCGTAATGACTGGCACGCTGGCGACATGTTGGGTAGATATTTGTAATGCAATTCCGTCTTGTATGCCCGCAATCGCATGAGAAGCAATCTCCGCAGCCTGTACAGGCACTGAAACTGAGCCATTTATCAAAATGTCGCCGCCCGATACCCTATCTAGCAGATCATTCCGGACGGTTTGCAGATAACTTGGCAGGATCATTTCACGACCTCCTCATAGCGTTTAATGGGTGTCATTCCTACTCGAAACTCAAAGACCTTGCGGTACTCCTTTATCCCGACAACCAGGACGTCTCGCAGCTCGATTTTTTCGGACACCACAGGTTCAAAGGCGACCCCATTACAATGTACTGGTCTGATCCTCTCAACAGCTTGAACAGCGTTCTTTGAATCAAATCGGTCCTCAATCGGGTAAACGTACCGAATCACCTTTTTGCCGTAATCCTCGACCATCTGGACATGCTTGAATGACGAGGAACTCAAACCAATTTCACGCAGCACGCTTGGAGTAAATCCAAGATACGACCAGTGCTTTTGCTGGATATTCTTTCGCCGTTCCTCAATGCTCAGCAATTGCTTTCTCCCGAAGTAAATCCAATCCCAGACATCCAACCCCCAGGTAGCTGACCATGGACAAAACTGCTGCAGGAGGTCTTCGCGCTGAACGTTGAAAGCATCGACCGCTGTTGCTGATCCTTCGAAATGGTACTCTGCCACATCATTCTCATACCATTGCGGCGGTAGCATCCGTCTATAGCGCTCAGGTATCATGTTGTCACCGCCATGGTTAGTGTCGATACAGAATCAGCCGGAACCGTTAAATTCAGCTCGCCGCCGTTCAGGGTGTAGCTCGTGAAGTCGATAACGCCGTCTACGAAAAAGAGCGCCCCGATCTGCTGGTACACGATCTGAGAACGCCCTTTTAGGTAGGTTTTGATTTGTGTGGTAATTTGGTCTTTGACCTTCTCGAATTCCGCATCAGGCCGCAAGACAAGTTTTACAGCGATAGTCACCGGATAAACGTTCGCTGGCAGTACCTGCAAGTCATGCAAGGCCCTTCGTTTGTCTTCCAGTTTCGTCCGTACACTCGTAGCCAGTTCCAGCCCTGCGGGGTTGCCTGTCAGGTCTGTGATATATACGTCGATAGATAGGTCATGCCGCGCCTTCTCGATAGCAACTGCTCCGCCTACCCCGTCAACATTTCGTGCCCACCGCTCGTAGTCTTGGCGTCTGCCGTCGCCCTCTTCAGTACGAGCTCGATCAATTAAGCGCTGCCGATATGCGTCGTCTGTCTCCGCCTCATTGCGAGATAAACCGAAGAATACACCTGTGGCATCCAAAAACTCTCCGTCTGCCCAAGGCAGGAACCGCTGGAGGAACCCGTACTCCAATAGCTGTTGTTGATCGCTTATCTCCTCTGCAATCGGGTATCCGAGGTCATAAAAGATTTCTCCCTCTTCTGTCGCTGGTGGCGTGTCTCCGCGCAACTGTGCGATGGCCAACATCCGGTTAGCCATACGCTGATAGATTTGATCAGGCGTCTCACGTAGAATGGGCATGGTCGGTTTTTCTATCGTTGCCATGCATTCACCTCCAATCGGGTTTTGCCCCTTATGCCTTCAATTTCGAGTGAAAAAACCAATCGGTTCTCCTCAAACTTTATTCCGAACACTTCCACATGCTCAATCTCACCATGAGCCTCAAGCGCTTCTTGTACCTGTGTCTTTATAGTTGGCAACGAAATCACTGAGCGCATTCTCCCCACTTCAAAGAGGAAATCCACACCATACTGTTCCGAATAAATCTCATACCGGAAACGACGCGTATTCAGGATTTTCTTTGCAGTCTCCTCCAGGTACTCCGCGTAAGTAGTCGTCCTCAAATACCGACCATCCGGTCCTTGCATTAGTTGTTTTGTGGTCCAGTCAAATTTATATGTCCATGGAATAGGGTCGTCCACAGACTGAATGAGTTGTGTCTCATCACCTTCCAGAGTGGGAAACATCACTCCACCACCCCAATGAGGAGATATTGACCGTTCGTGCAGGAAATTAAAGCAACCATTTTCCCTATATCCTCTTGGCGTAATTGGGCTGAGCGCAGGGTAACAATTTCATCCCGTTCCAACGGTGTTGGGTCTTCATCAAGCTTTACAGCCAAGGGCGAGAGCGACAAAAGCTTGCCAAATTCCCCTTGTGTATTCACTATGCCGTCCTGTGTCAGCCCTCTCAGTTTTGCAATAGCTGCATGCATACTAAGCCCTCCTTTCCAGTTGCAAGTCCATCGAATATTGACCGCCCTTCCATCTGGCGTTGCAGTTTGTCACAATCCAATCGGTTACTGTTTTTTTGTCCTTTTCCATGATCTTGATGAGCCAGCCCGCGCGCAGTCTTGCAGCGTTATTATCTTCATGTCTGACAGTGATTGTGCGTGTTTTTGGTATCTTCGATAACTCGGAGAGTTGCTTCGAAGCAAGGGAAGATATGTTTTTCTCTTCTCCCGCATCGATCATCTTTTGCATTCTACCGATTTGCTTGATCAATCCCGCGTTCTCTTTGGTGACGCTAGATGCTAGGCTATCCCCTTTGTATTTCTCAACGGTGACCACCGTATAGACTTCCTCAATACTCTCCCCTGTGGAACTTTTCTCTAACATGCTCGCCTGAAACATAGGGACAACTTTGTTCCCGCCTTCTGGTAGTACCGTCAGTTTGTCGCGTAAATGCTGAATGAAGTATCTCTTTCCTGTCTTTTCATAAGCCTTCTCCGTTAGAGACGTAAACAAGGACGCGTAAGACTGAGAAGAGAGGCGTTCCTTGATGTCAAAACCAAAGGCAGGACAACTAAACTGGATACCCGTTGCCTTCACAATGCGCTCTAACTCCCTTCCAGCATCGCCATTCAGCTTGATCCGTGAAGTCTCGTTCTTTTGCAAGTACCAGCTCAACTCGTAGGCGGTGGCAGAGAGGTCGCTTGTCTTATCGTCTCGTTCAAACCGGACGATCGGACCATGAAAAAACTGCATCGACTCCTTCGGTTCTAAGCCCGAAAAAAGCATCAAAAAACCCGCCGATTGTAAGGGCGGGGCTTGGCGTATGTTGATATCGGCATTTTGTGCGATTTGTCCTCGTGATGAGGTCCAAGATAGTTCCAGCGTCGCCTTTGTAAGATCGACCCTTGATGCATCTTGACCATAGATTACTTTCATGCTGCGCCCTCACCCCTTGTCTACGGAGTAAATCCGGTTAATTTTTGGTTGATCCGTTGTTTTTGTTGTTCCTGGACAACAGGTTCAATGAGAGACACCTTCTTTTTTGCTTTCTTTCCTGTTGTATTTGCACGCTTGCTCGTTTGTTTGGTGATGACTTTGCTTGGTTGTAATACCTGTTTGGAATTTGACCAAGAAACAAAATCCGATTTGATATAAATAGGAAACTCAATCGTCCCTCTAAAGCTCCCATTGATCCCGGAGAATTTGCCTTCACATGGTCCGATGAGCACATTCCATGCCAAATTAAGCTCGTCAATGGTCAACAAAACTTCGGCATGCGACAGTCGATCCAAGCCAACAAGCCACTCCCTCGGCCCCTGATATCCTTCAACCTCCACCAGTGGATTTTCAGGGTCTCCCGGAAGCAAAAATTCAAATGCGATAGATTTTGCTTTTCTGCCCGTGTAACGGTTTAATGAGTCCAACGTGATGGACGTTGTTGCCTCTACATCACTCCCGTAACCCTTGAACTGTACTTCTCCGGGAGTAACTGGAAAGGTCAGCCTGTATTTGCCTTGTAGACGTATCATGCGGCACCCCCGTTCGTTTCCACTGCATCAACGATCAATTTTTCCACCGACTGTGATAGCTGGTTCATAACTGGGGGTGACTTCAACAAGGCGATGAACTTCTCTTGGTTGATATCGCCGGAGATATGGAGATGGATTTGGATAGGTGCGTCAGCTTTTACATGTATGATTTTCGCTTGGTTGGAACCAAATGAAGAACGCAACGGCCCGACCATACCGCCATTTGCATATGGAGTTACCCCGAGTTTCCTTGTGGTATGACCCAGTAACTCCAGCGCGCGTTTTCTTCTACCGGCTGAAAGAGGAATGATCACTTCTGGCCCGGCTTCACCGACGAGTCCCAAATGCGGTTTGTTGATCATTCCACCGTTGGCATACTTCTTCCCCCAGCCAAATAAGTTCGAGAGACCAGCACCCACACCAAGGATGTTGTCTTTCGCAGATTGCACCTTGTTCCCCAGCCAATTTCTCGTATTTGCGTAGCCGTTTCCAATCATGCTGCCTATGCTATCAATAGCCCCGTCAATCGGTTCTTGGTACTTGTCATAAAGGGTTGTAGCTAACCATTCGCCACTTACCGTACCTGCCAATCCGCCAAGAGCTCCACCAGCCATTGTTCCTGCTCCCGGAGCCGCCAAGGACCCAAGTGCTGCTCCAGCTATGACCCCACCCAACACGCCGCCTCCCATACCGCCGATCACTTTCATGATCGTCCGGTTCCTTTCTTGCTTATTATCTGCGTTAGCTATGTCCCATACGTCCATGGCATAACCGATAGGCTTTACTGCCTTGCCAATCACTTTCATCACCTTGCCAAACTTGAAGTCTAAATTTCTCGTACGGTGTGCGTCTGCTCGTAACCGCATAGCATCGTCGATACTCGTTGCTGACGACATGCTGGCATGGTAGTTATTCCAGCGCCGTTTGATCATCGTTTTGAAAGAGTTGCTCGTGCCTTCGACTACTCCTGCTGCATAACCGATCGGATCGTTATTGTCGTCAATGAATCCCTTAACGGTTGCGACACGGTTTTCCCATTTGTTCGTATCAATTCCCAGCCGCGCCCCAACTTGCTTCCACAATTCATAGGCTCGATTCTTTCTACCAGATGAAAGCGGTATGATTGCCTCAGGTCCAGCTTCACCGACCAACCCAAGGTGGGGCCTGTCGATTACCCCGCCGTTTGCATATGGCTTCGCTTTGGCTGTCGTCTGGCCAAGAGTAAAGCCGCTGGTCAAATCTTGGAACGTGCTTGTGATACCAGTTTCGATGGTGTTAGGAAGATTGGCAAACCACGCTTGTATATCATCCAAAAACTGATCAAACATCTTTTTTGCTTGATCCAACCACACCTTAACTGCATCAGGCAACCCACTCAGCCAGAGCACAAAGGAATCTTTGATCTCCAATCCTTTTGTATAAAGACCAGTTGCTAACTCCCCAGCTTTTTGCCACCCCATGTCGCGTAGTTGGCTGAACTTTTCGCTACCATATCCGACGATGTAACCAAGGGAAGCAACAAATCCGTCTGGCATGTTACCCCAAAATCGGTCAAACTCTTGCTTTGCTGGTGCGAGAAATCCATCTATCTTCGAGGATATTCCAGATGCGTACTGACTAATCGCCCCCATTCCATCTTCGGCGGCATCAAACAGCCACTTTCCGAATGCTTCCCCACCGATAGCTCCACCGATTGCACCTACAATGCCTCCGACAAATGTACCGAGGGGGCCAGCTCCCACACTACCCAGTGCAGCACCAGCTAAGGCACCTCCCCCGACTCCTCCTAGCCACCCGCCAATTGAACCCCACAGGTTCTTGCTATTTCCTTCGGTAGCCGCTGTAGCAGCCACGTCAACTGCCCCTAACAATGCGCCAATCACGGGCACCTTCTTCATCACTTTCGATAGCATAGAGAATCTTGAGCCCATAGCCCCAGCTCTCGATGCAATATCGGATGCAGACTCCCCGACCGTACCACCAGCGCGTCGAATTACTCCCCTTCGAAGGTCTTCTCGCCTTATCGTTCTCCGGTGCCTATTTCTCCGGTTTCCTGTCTCTCCGGTTCCACCACCACCCGCTGCGTCACCAACATCTGGTGCAAATTGTCCTGCTGCTACAAACCATAAAGCCCTTCCCGCAGCAACGGCGGCTGCTTTCAAACCCCACAGCCCTGCTGCTATCCCTACTCCGACGACGCTTAGCGTGGCAAGTGCTCCTCCTGAAGACATGCCGTCTAGTTTCTCTTTGAACCACTTAACTTTGGCAGATAGGAATTCCATGGCTGGGGCAAGGTCTTGTCCAACAACGACACCCAGCTCAATAAATTCGTTAATTAAGGTGTTTTTTGCCTGTTGAAAGCCTTTAAGTGGATTGCTGTCCTTGTAGACTTGGAAGCTTTTGTCCAGCTCGCCTTTTAATTTGTATTGATCATGTTGGCTTTGACTGATACCCCCGGCTTTACGTAAGAGCTCAGCGAATGCCTTTGTGCCTAGGTCTTCTCCCGGCCCCGAACCAATCTCATTGAGTAGCTGTTGAAGTACTTCTTCGTCTTTGATCGAGCCGAAAGTCTGCATAAGCATGCCGACAGCGCTTTGTCTTTTGGCAGTATCCCCCGAAGATATTAGCTTTTGTACCGTCTTCGCTTCCTCTTCTGCTTGCTTCTGCGCTTCTTTTGAATCGATACCCATGGATTCGTATGCGGTCTTTAAAGCATTTGTTAGGTCGCCTTCGTTGTACAACTTCAGTGTCGTTTCCTTCAGTGCATCAAAGCCTTTATCGATAGACCACAGGCCGTTCATCTCTTCCATCAAGGCGGCGAGCTTCTCAGGTGTATCCAAAAACTTCGTGACCTGCACGCTGTACTCAATCAGGCTATCTAATGCCTCACTTCGAATGTCCGTAGTGTTCTTGGCGACCCGTGCAAGAGAATCGCCGAATCGTCCAGTGTCCTTAATGTCTTTCCATGCGTTTTGCATGGCGAACATCGTCTTTTGGTACTCTTCGACACCACCCATGTCTGGCCGAATTGCATTTAGCTTCAATGCTTGCTGAGACATTAAATAGGCGCTTGCTTGATCCAAGCCAGCCTTGCCTGAATAGCGCTCTGAATCGGTAAGCAAGTCTGAGACGGTCGCTCGATCTACGCTTTTATTTAGGCTAGTCAGCTCGGTCACTTGTTTTCTGTATCTGGCCATTTCTTCTTTAGTGGCCCCAATCACAGCTCTACGCGCTTCGGCTTCAGCAGAAGCCACGATTTGGTCGAATAACCCGATTCCACCGACCACTCCAGCTCCAGCAGTTGCACCCGTCACAGCAGCCGTCAAAATGACTTCGGCTTTCGTGCCGTTGAGGTCCCTTACTTCATTTCTTACCCTTGCGATTTCTCGCTCTGCTTGATTATCTGCGGTGATCCTTGGTCTTGCTCTGGTACTGCTCAATGATCGTAACTCGGTTTCAAGGCGCTCTATTTCGCGTCGCATACCCTGTATTTCTTGTCGAAAAGCTTGTTCGCTCTGCTCAGCTGCCCGTCGTACATTTCGCAACTCATCCGCAACATCTTGCGTGGACTGATCCAAGTGTCCGAGTTCTCTCCTAGCTACACGTGAGGCCCGGACAATGTTTAAAAGTTCCGGTGAAATTCGGTTCCGTGCGCCAAGTACCGCTGTTACGCCTAGACGGTTCATTCGATCCACCTCCAGCCTGAAAAACGAAAAAGACGCCCATCAAATAGGCGTCTGACGTCTCGTATTCATATTAGTAAGAGTCCTATCCATGCTGTAAAACCACTGACTGCCTCGAGAATAACCATCAACATTATCCCCACTCCAAATTTCTTCAAGAACCTCCACTCTTTCGGTGCCTGCTTTATGATAGCGAAAGGCCCTACAACCATAAAAAACAATCCTGTCAAAAATAGCAATACTCCAATGAGCGACAACACATGAACCCCTCCCGAGAATCTTCTCTCCCCAATGACATGATGTCATGTCGCTCGGGAAAGAAGGAGGCACAAGCTGTCATTCTTCCCCGTCTCCTGCCTCTAGTCTTTCACAAGCGAACAAAAAAAGTTTCTGCATATATGGGTCTACTTCATACTCTACGACTTCCGATGGCAAGCGGTTTCGTGATAGCCAGATTCTTGCAAGCAAATTTGCCTCGCTATCGGTTCGTATTAGTTTTTTAGGTCTTCAATAGCCTCTTCTTCCGTTTTTGGCGTATCTTTTGATAGTTCTTCAACTGCTCCGACTAACGCCTTGTACCCGTCTGGATTATGTTTAAACAGACGAGCAGGCATGTCATACTTGTCTGTCGCCTTATATGCCTTGAGCAGCTCTTTATCGTTCCAAGGAAATGCGTGTTCTGTAGCTTTTACGATACGAGCATCACTGTATCGGAATGTATCAAAGTCCCCATCTTTTTCTGCCAGCTTGATGCATGCCCGGTTTTCCATGAGATTCAGTTTTCGAACCGACCATTCGTCGCCATCGATTATAACCGTCGTGGTTACGTGCTCTACTGCTTCATTTGCCTTTGCCAGATATTTTTGCAACAGATTACTCATACTGTTCACTCTCCTGCTTGATTTTTATTTTAGTCCTCGTATTCCGAGAACTTCTCAAGGAAGTCCGGTTTATCGTTGGTTTTCCCTCGCAATTCATAGGTGCCTTTGTCATTTCCTTCTGCTTTCGCCTCAAAGATCGTCAGTTCTTCTGGAACCAATCGGATATTAGTAAGCCGAACCCGCTCTTTGAAGTCATTCTCTTTATCCCATTGCTCACCAATCAACATAGGGATAATAGGCGTCTTCCCTTGCGTGATCTTGTCGATGATAAAGTATTTCAGATCAGCGTTTTGGGCTGTGAGGATCATTGTCACCTCAACATGATAAGAGACGATATCTTCCGTCTCACCTTTCCGCAAGCGGTGAACAGGTTCTACTTGCGTTTTAAATACCGCTTTTGCTTCCAAGACCCCCTGAAAAGGGTCTCCGTCCTCATCATAAACCTGGGTGTTTTTTAGGTATAAGTTATGAGCTGCCAATCTAGTTCACCTCCCAGTCGATTTCGAAGTATTCAATGGCATCCAAAGGACGAGCAGACAAGAGGAAGCCACGGCGATCCCCGATACCGTTCTTTTTATCCGTAAATGTCCAGCCAGTATCAATCGCGCCTTGCCGCTCACGCTCTTCCAAATAGAGCTTGCAGCCACCTACGAAGACGGCTCCGCCCAGGTCGTTATTGCTCAGCTTGCCTTTGTACTTTTTACCCACAGCATTCATGTCGTTTACGATCTGATCCATGGTCATGCTGACGCGAATTTTGCCGTAGTCCTCCCGCTCATTTGGCCCGATTACAGACAGCGTGTTGACAGCACTTTCGATGATATAAACGTCACCGTCTCGAGTGGCAATTAGCGTTCCAGAACCAAGTGCACCTATGATATCCCCGTGGCCCCAATCCTTTAACGCTTTTTTCAACGGAACAATGACTCCGGTCAAAGACTGATTGGCTGGGGTTGCCGCTAACATTCCAGCCAGCCATGCCGCCCATTGTAGGCTGCTGTATGACTTCCCGTTGTTGTGAGTTCCCGCAATAGCGCAATTGACCACATAGCGAGCATTCATGGAAACAGAACGCTCGATGTGCTTCGTCATGTTTTCGTCATCTGCTTCCTTACCCGCGATAACCAACGTGCTGAGCTTCTTACTGAGTGCGCGACGATCCTTAATGAACTGCTTGGCTGAAATCGTAATCGCTGGATCGTCAAAAGGAAGATACATGGTATCGAAATCAGCACCAGAAACAGCGGCAAACAGCTTTGTAGCGTCTGTTGAAGTTAACCCTGTGTTACCAGTAGTTCCTCCGGTCAAGGCTGTCTCTGTAACATCAGTAATCGCAATATCCCCCGTTTTGGTTGCTCGAACATAGAGGGATTGGGATGTTTTTGCGACAAGCTCGGCAGCATCTGCAAAAGAGAATTTCTCGATTTTGATCGGCCCTTTGATTTGGATCTCCTTTTTCCCCGGTTCAGCCGTGGATGGGGAAATTGAAATTTTTAATTCATTGCCACGAAGCCCTGGATAAAGCGACTCGATCTTGATTGCATCCGCCTGTGTATACTCGGCTTTCTTTGCATTTCCATTTGTGATTCGGTACGCGAGAATCGTGGCTCCGCCTTCTGCTGCTAACTCAATGGTATCTACTTCTCCAAAGGTTTCTGCGACACGTTCGTCATAGCTGGTTATCTTGATCAACGTATCAGGAGCTCCCCACTCAGCTTGATAGGGAACCAAGGCAACGCCGCTTTTGGGCACGATACGTTCCTTCGCTTTTGTGATTAGTTCGACCATCGTACCTGGCCGTTCTCGTTGAATCGTCATCTTTACACACCGCCCCTATATTTTGTTAACCGACGAGCAACGTCTTTCTCGGTCAACGTGTGATGATCGGAGACATCAAAAAGAGCGCCAGCAAGTTCGTACCTTTCGGCTCCAAGCTGTGGTGCTCTTTCAATCCACTCCGTTTTCAGTAGTTTCGGCTCGGCTTTAGCAGCCTGCCGCTCTCGCGGTTCTTGCTGAGTTGTCACGATTTCCAATCCTCCTCGATTTCGAAAGTGTGAACTCTCGGCATATCGGTTATAGGAATCGGGACGGTATATTCAAAGCGAAAAGTAATCTCTGTCCGGTCTTTTTTGTCAGACCGAACCCGAAATGTCGTGTTGTCGATGTTGATATACAGCCCGTCCGTCTTCCCGCGATAACTGTACCGCTCACGCCTTAATAATTGTCGGAGTGGCTCGGTAAAAATCGGTTCATAAACCTCTTGGCCTCCCTTTATCACTTTTTTGTGATGCAACACAATCCCCGCATCGGATATGATTTGGTATGACGTCAGTGTATTGCCACGTTCTGAAACCTCTTGGGTCTGAATGAACGCCACAGGTGGTTTAAAATTCCCCGATAGCCACACATCCAAGCTGTGCAGGATAGCGAGGGAAGGGAATGCCTCATTGATTAAATCGATAATGCATGACAAAGCGCGGTTCTCCATCACCTCACCATCCTTTCCAGCTCAGTTTGTAACATCCGTTCGAGCAGGGCCTTCATACCGCCTTGGAAATCTCTCAAGGCGATATCAAAATATTTGCGGCCGATAAAACTACGAGGCTTGACCATGAAGCCACCTTTCGCAGATGGGTCATAGATGAACTTACCCACTCCATTCCAATACCCCGGAACGAAATACGACTTGTCGATCGTATAGCCTTCATTGAGGTACTCTGCATAGGTCAGATTGGAGCCGACTTCCAGCGACAATGTGTTCCGGTCTCCATCGAACTGCCAAACGTTATTCTGATCGCCTTGCGTGAAAGAGTTCCACAAGGTCCCTGTATCTATCAGGTCTTGGCTGTCGAGCTCGTCAATAACATGGTTGAGTAGTTCTTCCCCCAACTGGTAATAGATGCGCTGCATGATGTCAGGTAGTTCCCTGTTAAATTGCCTCATGCGATCCTCAAACTGGCGAAAATCCATTACTCGGCACCCCGTTTATTCTGGATCGCTGTCACCGCAAGGAAACGTCTCCCTTGCTTGGCATCTACCACGACAAACTCACCGTGTTGAAGCAGTTCCAACCGATCATCTTTTCGTATATCCTGACCCAATAAGAAGGAGAGCGTCGCTTTATAATCCCATTCCACCGGATCGGCATTTGTTGGACGTTGCCACGATGACTCCACGCCTCGTACACAGCCCATAACTGTCTGTGGGGGTAACTCGGTAGGGAAAACTATGTTGCGCTCACCCTGAACCGTTTCTGTACGTTTCAGAACGATCTGATCATTCATGCGGTGGTTCATAAGATCATCGCCTTAACGTTGCCCCCATCAGTCGCTTCTGCTGTGAAAGACATCCACTGACGAAGCAAAGAATCGACCAGCGAGCTTCCTGTTGTGACAGTAGCCCTTTCGACCGACCAGGAGTAACCTTGATCGCTTTCGGACATGATGCCCCGCGCCTCCGCACCCAACACCTCATCATTGTCTGTCAGTGCCATCGCCTCAACTAAACGGAAGTGAGCCACTTCGAGTCGGGTATCTTCGTCCACAAACGGCCTTGATGTGAAAAGCTCGATCCTTACCTTGGCTTCACTGATAAGATAGGAAAGCCGCTCAGGTGTCTTGTCCTGAACGGCTCGTGTGCTACTCTGCTGCTTGACCTTCTCCGACGTCAGCATCTAATGACCCTCCTTCTGGTGAGGAAGTATTTGTGGTCCCCTTTTGCTGACTGCTTGGCTTCTCTGACTCATAAATCTTAAAGTCATCAAGTGTTTTTAATTTATCCAACACTTTCTTATCCTTAACCTCAACTGGCTTGTCCTTTTGAAAACGAAAGCCGTAAGTCTGGAGTGAGGCATTCTCCCCAATGTATGTGACGAGCATTAAAACTCAACTCCTTCAACGTAGGCAACCGCTGCAGGTTCCTCGAAGATCGGGTCAAAGTCAGAATGGATGGCGTAGAATCGTTTGTCAGCATAGATTGCTTCCTTACCTTCAGTCGTCTTTCGGATTTGCATGTCGTAGGTGTGAACCATGACAAAATTCGGCTGGTACGTGAACATGATTGCTCCCTCAGGCATGTGTGTGACTTCCTCCACATCATAGGAGTTGATCTTCTTCACGCCACCAGTAATCTGCAACTGGATGGATGCGCTCGTATCCTTCTCCGACAATCGTTGAAGACGCTCTGAGTAGGTATTCGGATGCATGAAATATTTGAATACACCTGCTGAGCGCTGGCGAGTTGGAATAGCACGTTCCAGTTCAAAGAGAATACCAGCTTTCTCCGCAGGAGTAATCGTCGCCCAGTCAATAAAGTTCCCTTTTGATTTGGCTAATTTCAACCATCCGTCATTGATCTTCAAGAAATCATAATCTGGATTGGTGTTCGGTGTAGCTGTGTCACCGTTGAAGCCCAGGTCCTGCATGTTATCGCCATAATTCAATGTCATATGTCGCAGAATAATTTCTTCAGCATTTTGCCCTCGTACTCGTTGTGTCTGACGAATAAATTCTTCGGTAATTTCGAATGGGAGAATCACAGGAGTAACAGAGTAAGGAACCTGCGGGAAATCAGGTTTTTTTGTATTGGTAGCCATGACGTCTTCTACTTTAGATCGCAGATTACGGCCCGTTACTCCAATTTTATCAATGGTGCCTTGGGCTGAGGTGCGAGTTTCATGACGGATTCCTTTGAGAAAGTCCGTGGAATCGTAAGCCATGTTAATGAGCTTGTCGACTTGTTTGTAATTTAGCGCAGAAGTGTCCAGCGACGTTGTTGTCGCGGCTTTTGTGATGATCTGTCCGTTTGTTCTCATGTGAACGCCCTCCTTACAACAGTCCACTAAAGGAACTATCGTCATCATTTTTTTGGATTGGGTCTGTACCAGGCTGTTGCTGACTGGAACCTCTCGCATTTTTAATCAGTTGAACCTCGTTCCCCAAGGTTTCCACTTGCTTTGTAATAGGCTCTAATGCCTTCGTAATTGCTTCAGTCAATGCAGATGTTTCTGGATCGGTTTGTTGCCCCTCATTACCAGCGCCCCCTTCTGCCTTCTTCAACTCGGCAACTTCGGATTGCAAATCAGTCAATTGTTTAGTAATTGGAGACATGGCCGCCACTACTGCTTTTTGAATATCTTCTGTTTTCACGTCTTCTTCCTCCTCATTCTCCGCCTGATCATCTACCTCGGCCAGCAGGTCGGTAATTGTGGTATGTGCTTGTTTCAATTTGTCCAAGCGAGCTGCCGACAGCTTTTTTCCCGCCTTAGCAATCTGTTCAGGCGGTTTCCCCAGCGCCTTCGCGATGTCATTCGCTCCAAGAATCTCTTGCAGGATGTCTGCGAAGTCTTGAATCGCTTCTCTAGCCTTCTCAGGATCACTTTCAAACTCGTAACGATCCGTCTGCCAATTGTAGCGCTGAACCGTACTCGAAAAAGAGTGCCACGCAGTCCAGAAATCGTTTGACTGTTTGTCCCGTTCATACTTGTCTTTTACTTGGCCTTTGACGATGCGGGTCAATGCTTTGGCGATGGAATGCAAAAGCCCCTTCTCTACCGTTTCATCGTCGGTATCCGAAGAGGCTTTCTCAATTTTTTCGCGTTTACCAACTCCCCACATAGAGAAGCCAGTAATCTCGCCCTTTTCAATTTGCTCCCATGTGTCTGCATTCGTCACCTTAACGCCAGCCACCCAGGAACCTTTCTTGATCTCTTGTTCACCAAGCTCCATATCTACAGGCGCAATGTACGATTCCACCACGTACCCTTTGTCTACATCTAAATCGTGCTGCTTATCAATGTTGTATGTGTTCTGGCGCTCCATGAAACCATGAGCAGCCTTCTCGATTTCTTCGGCTGTCATCTGATCTTCATGTGCATCTTCGGTATCCGGCTCATAAACAACGCCATAAACAATCTGCTTTGCTTTGTCTGCCTTAGCTATGCGGATATCTTTCTGTAACGGCTCTTTTCCCTCTTCCTTGATGATGGCGAATGACCTGCCATTAGCGCCCTTATCCACCAAAGAAATATGAGTTATTCTTGCGTCTTTAAGTGCGTATGTCACGTTTTTCACCTCCTTTCATGAATTATTGTTTAAAACTGAAGTACCACATATTTATCACCTTCCTTAAATTTGGTAAGATTATCTTTATCACTAGTATGTGAGGTGATATGCGATGAAGGAGATGAATTACGGTCATTAACTTCCCAGTTAGGAGGTTAATGATGAGTAGGAGTTACAAAAAAACACCCGTTTGTAAAGATGAAGCTACTCGTTTTACGAAACGCTTAGCGAGTAAAGCAGTTCGCCGTTACAAAGATACATTATCTAATGGTAAGCATTATCGAAAAGTCTTTTGCTCTTGGATCATATGTGATTATCGTTTTTACGAGCCGCTTCAAAAAGCCATTCATGATTGGGAAAAATCACCGTATGAATGGGCTAAGAAAATGACTAAAAAAGACCTTATCAACTCATGGTCAAAAGCCCATTATAGAAAGTAATTGAATTACACGTTGTAAAGGGAAGTTACAACGGAGAAAACTAGCAGATTCGTGTCTGCTAGTTTTTTATTTAAAAAACAGCCTGCATAGTACAACGGCAATTTACGATTTGTTTGGCGCTTCCTGACGGATCGCCTGGATGCATCATCTTTACTTTCGCCATTCCTTTGCCTATCAAGAATGGCTTTTCAATGTCTACCGTCTGACCGTTTGCCTCTTTGTGATCCTTACGCGTCCGCTTGTTGTTCGCCGCGCGCCATCGCTTTTTCTTCACCAGCCCTGACTGCTTCCAGCCCTCCAGCTTGCCGCCGTTTGCTGCCGCAGTGGAAAGCGTTCGGGAAACAGTAACCGCCCTGGTCATGTTGAAAGGCCCCTCTTCTCCATTGGCAGCTTGCTTGCTTACCTCTTTGACCATTGCTGCCCGTTCTGCTGGAGTCTCGCCAGCTTCAATCGCTTTCTGGAACGATCGAATCATACGATCAGCCGATGTCTCATTCATGTCAGGTACGAGCTTTTTCAGCTTTGTAGCAAACGCGACAGCAGCCTTGTTCTCCTGCTCCCATTTTGTATCTGCGCTGATGTTGATTACTTCCGACTCACCCGCCAGATGGAATAGGGGCATGAAAGCATCATGAACAGCCTGCTCAAACTGTTCTTGAAAGAAGTCACCTGTCTGAACCAGCAAAATCACTTTCAAGAGCTCATCGGCATCTGTAATAAGCTCGTCGCTCAACTCTTGGATAGCTTCATCTAGCGCCTTACCCTGCAACTCAAGGAGGTCAGCAATTGACTCTTCACCTTCCTTGTACAGCTTCTCAAGCAATGCGCGTTCGGCGTAGGTAAGGTCAAGGCTATCAAGAAAGTCATCATCATCTGCCTTGGCAATCAAGTATAGGCACTGGTCACACATGCTGCCGTTCCCTCGTTTCACGAAGCAGACGCTTAGCTATGGTCGCCATTTGCTCTTGCGGATCAGATGTGCCAAGTGGTTCTTGGGAGAATGTACTGCCCAAGCTAGCAATCGGCGAATCGAGGTACTCCTCGGTATACATCGATTCATCAAGTGTGGTTCCTAATACGTCCTCGGCAATTGGGATGAGGTGGCGCACTAACATAATTCCTCTATCAGCTAGGAAATCTAGTAACGCTTTCCACTCATCTGGATCGCTGATTTTTGGGCTGTTCAGTATAGCCTTCACGCGATGTACCTCGATGGCAGGTAGCAGTCGCTTGTTGAAAATCTCGTCCATAATCCATTTGCGATATGGTTGAAAAACCTGCTCCTCTGCAATTCTGCGGGCGTTGTCGCTTGTCGCTCTGTTATAGTCTTCGGATTCACCTGTGAGAATTGGCGGCAGCCGAAATGCTGACCTTGTTTCTTTGCGTTTTTCCCGATTGTATTCGATGAAAAGTGCATCCTGTTGAAGCAAGTCATTCAGCTTGTCCAGTTTAATGCTGGTTTTTTCCTTTTCATCACCAAGAAGTCCTTTGTCATACCCTTGCAATTCAAGATAAAGAATCCCGCCCCGTGACTTCTTTCCTCTTGCTCCTTTTAGAGCAACGATAGACTGCGGAGTTAATTCCCCATTCGTCACAGTCAAAATCATGTCAAGCATTCGACCGTTATCAAAGTATTCGAAGTTGAGTTCTTCTGCTTTCCTAGAGCCAACGACTCCCGGCGAATTACCAATCCAGCGAGGTTCTCCATATGTCCCGTTTCCAAGCTGAAGATGAATGACCTCATTCTCTTCACCGGGCGCCCCGAATTCTCGGAACCACGATATGTTAGTCCCTCTCTTCTGCGCGTATCTTCGCACCCATTTGGACTGCGTGAACTCTTCAACCTTTCCCTGCACCAAACGCCGATACTTCATATCTACCCTTATGAGTGGTGCTGTGCAGCGCATGTATTCAGGAGGTATACGGTAAATAGCAGGAAGCCCACCGCCCCATGCAACCTCAACGTAAGCGTTGCCGCAATGCTCAAGGTCCTCAATCAACTGACTTAGCAATTGCTCAATCGACTCTTCCAGATTAGCTGTCTGCATGAAACGATCAGCAATATCCCACTCTGCTTTTGCAGTCTTGTCGCTTTCACCTGATTGGTATGTAAGCGCATAGCCATAACCAACCACGTTGGTTTTATACGCCTCTACACACTGGGGAATAATGTTGCTCTGCTTCACAACCTGAACGCAAGCTACAGGGTCAATAGTTGGGCGTATAAGCTTGTGTTCATCGTAATCCTGCTCGAATTGATCAATTACAAGCTGCTGACTTTCCCCTTCCCTCTCAGCCTTACCAATGGGATACCAACCTGTTGCTCCAGGCATTAAATCCATCCTCCTTTCCCGTTCTTTTTCCTATCCTCACGCTTCTGCGCAAGCAGCAACATGAGCCAATCGTTGTACATTGCATATCGCTTCGCATCCTGTGTATGGTTGTCTTTATCCACTGGCTCTTCAAGCGTGATGCCGTTTTGCTCTTTATACTTGTAATTGCCCGTTTCTTTGATCGTCTCAACAGCTGTACGAGCGATATAAAGGTTAGGGCGACCAGACGACTCCTTTACCTTGTACAGACTTCCAACTCGGCGTATTCCTGGTCCGATAGTATTTTCTGCTGACTTCACAGGCAGTTTGTATCGACGATAAGTAGAAATATCTTCTGGCTCGGATGGGTCTGCCCAAATGACCTCCATCGGGTAATTCTTTTGAAGCTCCAAATACCTCTTCACAAGACAGTCCTCAAGCTTACCTTGATCGTCTACGACCAGAACATTGGTTTGCTGGCGATAGCTTTCCTCGATCAAATAGTAATCTTCATCCGTGCATCCAAAGACCAAAAGCACAGCTGGGTCATTCCAGCCGTGGTCCAGTCCGCCGATATACCGCTTGAACATTACCTCTCGTTCCTCGCCGTTCGGATAGGTAACGACAAATAAACGCCGCGCAAGATCAACGGGGCGTATATCTACACAGTGAATGCTTCGGTCGAACTCCTCATACACCTGACCATGGAAAACGTTGAATTTCGCGTAAATCTCGCGCTTCACATAACGCTCAGGGTACGTCTCGATCATCCTCTGAATGTTCTTCTGCAATTCCGGGATAGGGTTATCCTTGGACGTCCAGTAGAAGTTCCGCCAATCCGGATCATCCTGGTACCGATCATCTTCTAACCCTGCATCAATAAACTGACCCCGCAGCACGATTTCCTCTGCAAACCAGTTGATGCCCTCCGGTGTAGTTGTCCAGATAGACCAACCGCCTTTATCAGCTAGGGCATAGGCAAGATAGCCCGACCACGTTTCTGGCTTCATTTTCGATGCCTCGTCAAGCCATACGCCGTCTAAACCACGACCAACAAGCTTCTTCGGATTGTCTGCCGATTTAAACCGGATCAGAACGTATCCAGTTAACCAAGCGAAGTTCCCCGATGCGTTCCAAGTGTCGATCATGTCCTCAGGAATGACTTGTGATAGCTCCTCTTGTTGAATCTCTGACATGTTGTAATCAGGCGCTACGCACCAGTATTCCAGCCGCGGTTTGGGCTTCTTCACTTTTTTCAGGTTTAACGGCGGCTTATAAGGCAATCCCTTCCCGCCTTCAATATCAGCAAGGATGTTATCGAAAAACTTGCGTGCTCCCACATTTGTTTTGCCACCGCGACGGCCACAGTTCATGACCACATTTCTAGCACCGCATTCCATTACTTCAATTTGCTTGTCATGAGGAGCCCAATCCTCAAAGGGATCTAGTTCAAGAGCTAGGCTTGTCACGAGACCACCTCCGAACCACGACTTCAATCGGACGAGAGTCATCGCCAGATTGTAGAGTGCCAATATCTAGCTTCAATTTTTCAACCTTCAGCCGCTGCTCTTCTGTCATAAAGCCAAGGAACTTCTCCAGCTTCTCCAGCGCCTTCATTTTGTCGTGAAGTTTGATTGATACGCCATCTTTACCTTGTTTGACTTCACTTATGACAGTACCGTCTATGATTTCACTTTCCTTGAAATCAACGTAGTTCACCATCTTTGTTAGCGTATTACCAGCTTCATCCTTCATGGGTCCAAACATGGTCATCATAGGGACTTCTTTTTGTCCAAATTCTAGCAAGTCTGTGATATCGGTAAATGCGATCTTCATGTATTCCGCTATTACCCGCTGCACACTCATTCCCAACTCGTCTGTCATTGCTTTTTTGTGACGCTTGATCTCAGCCTGAATCTGAGGTTTTCTCAGGTTCTCCCACCCGATGGCATAAGCTGTTTTCTTGCTGTAACCAACAGCCATTGCAGCACGAGTAGCGTTGAAGTCTCGAAGGTACTCCAAAACAAAAAGCCTCTGCTTTTCAGTCAGAGACCCGTCTTCGTTATCTTCTTCTGGTAGAGGATCGGTTCGTTCTATTACCTGTTTGGAACGTTCCGCAACATTTGGAGCGTTCCGTTCCGATTGATTGGAGCGTTCCGTTCGATTCGGCACAGCTTCAGGTTTCGTTGGCAGCGTTGAGTGGGACTCTTTTAGGAACACCCTGCGCGGTGCGCTGCCCTCGTATGGGCCGACCACACCCTTCTGCTCCATCAGATCAATGAGCCTCGCTGCGCGGGTGTAACCAATTCGCATTCGCCGCTGCAGGAGACTTGCAGAGGCAGTTTGTGCTTCTACTACGATACTGACAGCCTGATCATAAAGTTCATCGTCTTCCACTATTGACTCAATTGTAGGAGGTTCTTCTCCCTTACTACTTTGAGACTGCCAATTGTCCTTGTTCTTCCAGCCTCGCACAGTTCCTTCCGAGATACCCAGTTGGTCAGCGATATCCTTCAGCTTCATTTCGCCCTTGGATTGCTGCCATATCTCGAACGCTTTTTCCCGGTTCGGGTCTCTTGCTCTTGCCACTACATCATCACCACCACCTACTGAGTCTGTCTGAATAAAACACAAAAGAGGAGCCATCAGCCCCCCTGTCCTATCTATTTACTATTTTCCTGCAACCATCAGGGAATTTAGCACACCCGTAGAAATTACCGTACGGACCTGTTCTCGGAACCATTTTCAACCCACAGTTACATGTTGGCCTTTTCTCTAACTCTTCTTGTATCATTTTTTGTCTCTCTCGGTATTCATTTACCTCTTCTACGCGATAGTTATCAGTACCTTTACCATAACTATAGAGCGCAGCTCCGCATTTGCAATATAAAGTTTCTCCAGCTTCTCTAACAGGAAGTTTCGTATGATGTAGATAATATTCACGCCCGCAACCTTTACATGAAAGATCAGCCATATTCCACCTCCTCCTACCATCTAGACATTCGGCAGAAAGGCCTATTATCCTACAACTTTCGACTGACAATTTCCGACATTCGAAAGGTTTTCGTGGTAAAAATATCAAAATATTATTATGAAGGGAGGTGTGCCACTACATGGATGAGACGCTTGTTCATAAAATCATCGATTTACTCCGAGACATTAAAGAGGAATTGGGCGAAATGAAATCTGAACTTAGTTCTATTTCCTCATACACAAGTTACACTGATACGAATACTTCCAATATCGAAGAAAAAATTGATGATCTGATCAGAGCAGTAAAAAACAAATAACCCCGAAGTTTTTTAGAAATTTCCCGCCCATTTTTCAGGGCGGGAATGGAGGGGTTCACGAAAGAAAAAATCCTTTCACTAATAGCGGGCTTCCGTATGACAAAAACTAAAGATTTCTTGTTAATTTGTTTTTTTGAGTACTCCTCTGCTTGCCTCTCGGTAAATCTTGTTCAGATGACAATACCCCACGTCTCACCACTCTGTTATCTTCATGTTCCTCTTTATATTTGGTTAAAACGAAGTTCACCAACGCTGACATAGACATCCCTATATCATTACTACGATTCATAAACCACTCATGCAAATCATCGTTCATCCGGACATTGAATCTCTTCACAACAATCATCCTTTTCACAATTATTTCCTCTATTGAAATCCATAAACCAAATACTGTCAATGCGACACTTTTCCGGTGCCAAAATGGCACCTAAATTTCATCAAATTAAAACAGCCTATCCCACAAGGAAAAGGCTGTTCGATACTCGTTCTGAAATTTTTGCCTGCGCCCGGGTAACTAAGGTCTGTACGCTGCTTTTAGATATTTGCAGCATCCGCGCTGTGTCGTCGAAAGAGAATCCCTCGCCATGTGTCAGGACATAGCACTCTCGCTCACGCTCTGTAAGACTGGATAAAGCATCTTCTAGCTGGAATCTCTGCCACTCAGTAAGGTTACATGGGCTACCAGCTGTACTCCGAGAGACAAACGCCTGCATTCTTACCGGGTCCATAAGCTTATCACGTTCATATGCTGCCCGACGTTCAATTCCTCGCTTGTTTCCAGGTCGTCTCCCTGTCTCCAGCCATTCAATGATCCAATCTACTTCACCGCGCATCTCACCAATCAATTGACGCTCAGCCATTGCCTCCTCGTTGCCTGCCTCTGCATCACCTCTGCGCTGCTCGTAGGCGTCGGTTAATCCTATCTTAGTCTCTTTATAGCTCTTTAGTAAATCTTGCATGAGAACCCCTCCCCAATGCTTCTATTTACGCGCGTTACTTTTATCTTTCAGGAACTGCCGTCTTTCAGTGTCGCCCATCAATCGTTTTAGCTCTTCGATCATCATTACTTCAGCCGGTCGTGCAGGTACTGGCCGTCGGGATCGCGCTTTTGCCCTTTCCAGATGCTCCGCAAAACTGATCGGCCCCTTGAGGCGTTTCTGTTTCTCGTGCATGATTTCATAAATCCGCGCCAAGTCTTATCCTCCTCTCAGACAAAATAAAAAGGACGCCAGAACACACACCCGTAGTAGGTGTGAATCTGACGCCCTCCCGTTTCTCGGTATCAGGCTGATCAAGATTTAGAAAAAACCATTGAATTTCGTTGATGATGGCTTACCCATTCTTCTACTGACATTCCTGCATTTGTAGCAAATTGTTTAATATATCGTAGCACAGTTCCTGGGTACTCATTAAAACCATGGTGTGAGAATATCTCATTTTTTGCCCCATTGCTTCCTATTACATAATCTTGCTCTAATTCATGATCCCTGTATCTCTCCACCTGAGACACGTTAGTGTCTAATACTATGCCCTCATAGGTATTAAAAGCATGTACTGTGAACATGACATCAACCTTATTCCCATCAGGTGTTCGATAACTGTCTGACGGATTTGTTTTAATAAATCCTTGAACATACCTCAATTTTTTAGTGTTCAATGAAGGTTCTCTTGATAACAAGACATTTAGTAATGACGCAGTGTATAGGCATAAATATTGCTGTTTGTTCATCTCATAGAGTTCCTGTACTAAGAGTGAATCAAGCATTTTCTCTGGCGATAATAATCTGTTCTTTTCTGGAGTTAATCCATAGATCACATTTATAGCTCCAACGCGAACATAATGAAAGTTTCTTATTATCGCTTTTTCTTGAATTTTATTTACTATTAATGGATTTGATATATAATTATTGATCTTTTTGTCATCATATTGGTATCCGGCATGCCAAAGTGGCATTTTTTTATAAGCTTGCCTTAATAAGTTTAAACCTAACACAGAGGTACTTTGATTGGCCCGAACTTTTGTAGTAGTGATTTGACTCATCAACTTTCCCCACACCTTTAAGGCAAAATGTTTAAAATAATTCGCTCTCGCGGTAATCAACTTTGGCAATCTTTCCCTGACTTGATTTTACCACGGTTTCACCATGTTCTACCAGTGGAACTATCTTTGCTTTACCTTGTTTTGGGTCTACCAGGATCATCGCTGGATTTTTTCCCACCGGAACCTTAATTGTCATGCTTTCAGTGTCTATCTGTACTTCTTTTGCTCGTGTGCTCATCTTCCGTCCCCCCTGTCAGATGCTCATGGTATAATATGTTTTAAAGAACGCATATTCGGGCTCCCGATCGGGGGCTTTTCTTTTTAGGAGGCTCGTTCATGTATCAGATTAATATTTTGTCTGCCGAATATAAAACCTACTTATTGCTTGGAACCATTCTTCTTATTGGCATCGCTCTCTATGCGATTATTAACCGAAGATAATTAACTCCCGAAATATTAAGTTAAATACTGCGAAATGTTTTACACCTTGATTTGCACTATTCTTCTATTTTTACCTTCACCAGGATATCCGAGTGCAGCATTTACAAAGCGGCATCCATGCAATTCGTAATCAGAACGTTGATGAGTATGCCCGAAGCACCAAACCTTTCCCTCTAACTCCGAAAAGTAAGGGCTAGCGTCAAAGTAATAAAATGAATTAACCAATTCACCGTCTGCCTTGCTCCATTCTCCTCCGACGTGCGTAATGACTACATCAGAGTGCTGTATGATGGCATCAAGTTTCTTCTTCTCTTCGTCTGCAAATGCAAATGACTTGTCCAACAAACCCTTGATAAGCCTCGAGTCGTTCATAATCTCCCACCATTTGGAATACAGTTCCTCTTTTGAGTATCCGTGCTCTTTCATCCCGTAAGAGAAGTCGTACCACATTCCAACTCCGCCATAGGTAATGCCATCGATTTCTACTATGTTGCCATCAAGATAATGTACATTACTAAGCAAGCTGCAAATTTCTTTCATTTCGATAATGCGGTTTATTGATCTTCCACGATTTTGTTTCTCCTGATTTGCACTAACAAGGTAATAATCGTGGTTTCCTGCAACTAGGATAATGTGTGCATAAAACTGTTTCAGTTCCTCAATAAACAGTTTGTTTTGCCAATTGTAATGACCTAAATCACCAGCAATAACAAGCACTTTATGATTCATTTCGGGCAGGATAGCTTTTATGAAATTCTTTATTTGAGGAACCATCTTATGCAATGGATTTTCAACTTTTACCCAAAAATCAAGATGTACATCTGAGATAAGATCAAAACCTTTGTTCATGGCATCCACCTGCAATTCACCTTTTTTTGATTAATCTTCATCCCAAATTGCGATAATACCTTCGCACAATTTCTCTTTTGTTAAATAGCGATGCCTTTCGCCTTTAGGTACGCTCGGGATATAGCTTGAGGTGCTTCCTTTACCGCGCGGTGTTCGTCATCTGAGAAAATGGGCTCCACTTCTTCCGTCGTAACATTTCTCATGTCGTAAGCAATACCAACGTATCCACCACACGCATGCTCGTAACTCAGGAAAATCCCTTCCTCGGCTGCTTCCGTCACCAGTTCACCCATCTTCCTCCAATCGGTCGAATAGTGAGGAATCAGTATCCATCCATCGTTTTCCTTCAAGTGCTCGATGAACCCGGGTTCCCATCCTTTGAGTGCTCCGGCAACCAATGCATCCAACTCACGTCCTGCTTGCATCCCTTTCCCCTCCCCAATTCCAGAGTCCTTGCTGTCCTTTTGCTGGCACCGGATTGATCTGCCTTACGTCAGTCATTTCCCATGCAAAGCGACCCTCGGAGAAATACCCAAACACACTTTCTGGCCTCCAGATAAACTCGACCTTAGTAAAGTCGTACTCATTATTTGGACACCTTACAATGTGAACTCCATTGTCTATCGTGTTATAAATTCTATAGCTGCCTGCTAGCTGTGCTATCGCCACGACTGCCCCCGTTGGTAAGTTGTCCGCAGTATATCCGTGCCTCGCCAGTACGCTGCGAAAAGGCTCTTCCAAGCAAATCTCCTTGTCCACTTTCTTGGCTGCGTGGATCGCAATTTGCCCTCGATAATTTGTCGGCCAGCCTCTTGTTTCGAATCGTTTTTCCCCAAGAGCGATCAGCGTCGCCCATGGCTGGTGAATTGTTATGGCTTTCATGCTGTTTCCTCCCATTAATCGCGTCTCCCTACTACCATTTCAAGGTTGCCAGTTCACCCAACTGTTTTGTGGTATTTATTTATTAACCCAACTCGAATCAAGAATCTGTTCTTTAATTCCAATAAAATTATCTTTCTTATTAATTTTTACCATATTGTGTAAAAAATGTTATTATGTTACTATTTTGGCGAGCTTGGATTACTAACTAATTCAAATCCAGGTTAAACAAATTCTGAGGAGGAGATTTACATGTCAAGCTTACTGGTAAGAAGAAGTAAAAGTATCTTTAGTTTGCTCTTAGTTTTTTGCATGGTCTTCAGTTTCGGGGGAGCAGCAAGCGCCCAAGAAGGTAGAGGTCAATTTAGCTACACTAGCACTTACGAAATTCCACTCGCATATTCAAATAAAACTCCTAGCATTAACGTGACCACTTCTCCCGATTTTCACTTTAGTGAAAATATATCTGTCATACTTGAAAAGAAAATTAACGGTGAATGGAAAGAAAAGGCACGAAGTCAAAACAGTGCTTATGGAAAAGATACTTGCGCATTAAATCCTAAAGATACTGGAGAAGGGTGGTACCGCATTGTCTTAGTAGCAAGTTCGCATAAAGATGAACGGAAAACAGGTAGTTATGAATACATTGATTGGAATAATTAAAAACCATCAGAAGTAGCATGACTTTTAAAATTACCCAAACACCCATACCTTTTATTTTTCTATTCGAACGTATGGGTGTTTGTTTCACCTCCTTGCTTCCACTTCATCCTGTTCTTGTTATCTCTTGTAATGTTTTGTTATTCAAAGCTGCTTTGCAGATAGCTTCTTGTGCCGTTTTTCCTTCTTCACTAATAGGTAAATCCAAGTGATTTTCCAACTCGATATACCAACCGCCCGAATGTGTCTCCAATCTTACACTGAGCGACCCTCTCAACCTCTCCAATGCTTGCCATGCATCGTATATGTTTTTAAGCGGATTCCAAACCGGGAACATAAATTCAGCCTCTTCTTTTGTCCACCCCATAACATCAGTCCCAAGTGTGATAGCAACGTGTTTTTCGTCCATCGTCTCACCCCCTATTTAACAAATCGATTGTTGTGTCTCCTAAAACTCTCTCGCAATTGTGCATGGGAATTCTGTATTCCTATCGATAATGTCTTGCATCGAGTCATACTCACGGTCGTTCTTTTCGGCGCATCGTTCGCATCCATCTTCGCAGCATGGAATGTCCTTTTTCGTCATTTCCTTTGCCCGTACTCGGCGAACTGAAATAATTACGCTCTCTTCCTCGTCCTCGTTCATCTCACCAAAATAAACACCAGCAATAAAGCACGAGTCGTCTAAATAGTGATCGAAAGCCTCGTTCGCGTTATTTGCAGCGATCCAGTAACCGTTAATCTCGTATACATTCGGCACCGTTATATCCTCCCCATTTAACAAATCGTGTGTTTTGTTCAGTAACTTGAACCGCCTGGTTTAGGTCCGCTTTATGTCGCGCTGTAAACAAAGTCAAAATAATCAGGGTTGAAGTTTTTCTCTTTCAACTCTTTTATCGCTTTCCAGACCTGTAATTCTGTTTCGTATTTACCCACCCATACAATATCGAGCGTTTCCTTATCGATAACTTTTAACACTATTCCTGCACCAGACTTTGTCGTTTTTTCAGGAGTGTGTGTAAACTGATTTTGGTTACTCAATTCGTTGTTGATCGCCCATAATTCTTTGACACAATCAGTAAAGGTTTCAAAGCTATCAGCATAGTCCCAAAACTCTTGCGGCATATTCACTGATACTTTCCGAATTACCCCAGCCTTCTTCCGTCCTGCTCCTTCACGTTTTCCGCCACGTCCTGCCATGTGATATCACTCCACTTTTGATTTTAGTTACCAATATCATACACCACAACGAATGATTTTGGTTACTTATTTCAAAAGTATTTATCACGATTACCGTTTTGTTAAATCGTGACGATTTCCGTATACTGTGTGATAGCATTGTTAGTGATAGGAGGTCTAACCTTGAACAAACGATTGAAACAACAATATTTGCATGACCTGAGCCATATCAAAAAGTTGATGAACGAATGGGACCCTATGGGACTAATACAGATGGGGGCTCCCGAGGACGAATATGGTTCCTACTCAGCAAAGATTCTCATTATTATCCAAGCCTCAAAGAACAACATTCAGGCTAAGAATAATCTCGAATCTTATTTAGATGGTCTGATTCACAAAGAGTTGGATAACCCATCTTGTATTCCCGCCAGCTTGTTTGCTGATAGATTACTTGAGTGGTTTACAATAGGTGATTCTACATAATAACTATTTTGTTAACTACTGTTTTCAAATTTTTGTTAATCTAGCATTATTGATAGCTTATACCAAAGAAGGTGTTATGGAATGTATACATGTGTTGTCTGTGGATGGAATGAGCTCGAACACCCTCAATATACTGACGATGGCGGTCCCATGTTCAATATTTGCCCGTGTTGTGGTTTTCAGTCTGGTTATCATGATCTTGATCGCGAAATCTCCGTTGAAGAATTTCGTGAACAGTGGCTAAATAATGGATCAATATGGAAACATGAACCTAAGCCACTAAATTGGAATCTTGATGAACAGATAAAGAGAGTTCTTGATGTTAGGAATACCGGTAACCAATAGTTACTTCCCTACACATTGTGATAAATCCCTATCGTCTCGGATCGCTTGCGTTCCTTGCTTGGACTTTACGACCTACGATTTGTTGTACTCTGTACCATCTGTCGGTAGCGTCATCTTTGATCGTGTCCTCAATTTTCGGTTTATAGCTCAGTACCATCACTCGTTTACCGTCTACAAACATCGGAAACATTCGTGTTACCTCCTTGAGCATTGTGTTAATCGTTACTCGTAAGTCGCTTCTGGTTTTGCTTCTGGTTCAACTTCATCTTCATCTCCACGAGAGTCTAAGATTAGCTTTGTGCCGTTTTGTTTGAGCTTCATCAGCAATATTTCAAACTCTGACAAGTAACGAAGTGAGTTCAAATTATGTGTAGCGTCATAATCAATGGTCCACTTATCTTTGTCGTATTTGGTCCAATTATGGATCTTTAATTCAAAGTTCAGTTTTTCATCATGGTCACATTCAAAAACAACATGGGCATATTCTATATCACTCCAGGATCGGCGCTCTAATTGCTCTACTTCAAATCGCACATCCACATTTTCATAAGAAACGCCGTCGTCATAGCAAATCTCCAAGCCATCGGTTTCCACATTCTTAGCTACATGTTCCATCCAACGTTCAAACAGTTCTGTTAGCTTGATTTCTTTTTCGGGGGCTGGGATCATAAGTTCTTTGAAATTGTCGAGCATCTGTTTGTGCTCTAATGCCGAGCTTTTGAGAACATCAACCAAAACGCAATCCAATTTCGTAATATACTGGCTGTAATCATAGCTTTCGAGGTAAGGGATCATAACGGCCTTCACTTGCTTTTCAATCACTTTGGTTACATCGCCATAGGAGCCAAGTAAATCTTTAAGGGCATGTTTAATTCCACTCTCCAATTGCTCCGCAACCACTCTTTCAATCGTTCCATCCTGTAACTTTTGGGTGATAACGTCTTTAATGCTGGCTTCTAAATTCATTAAAATCTCTCCCTTGTTTTGGATTTAACTTAATTGAGCTTGTGTTAAGCTTGGATATTGATCTCTAGGCTAAGCAATGCGATTGCTTCCCTGTCTGTTAATCCATGTCTGTCTCTGATTTCCCTGCCCAAAGCCTTGAAATCACCCATTGTTTTTGCTTCTTTCCTCTGTTTCTGATACTCCAAAACTTGCCCAATAGTAATGCTTTTTAGATTCTCTGATATTTCACGTTTCATCGAGGCTGCCTCCCGGTTATCACATCGTGTTTGCCCTTTGCATCTTATAAACACATTTTTCATCATCGCAAGTAGTGATCCCGCTGTATCCAGGTTCCACTTCAACTTTCTCTCCGCACACTTCGCAATATTCGTACGTTTTTCCCCATTCATCGACCAATTCTTTTATCTCATCAATCAGCAATTCCTTGTCTTCCGGAAAGAGCAGCATCATATCCAGTTTGATATCGATTAAACCCTTGAGTTGCTCCACCGACATATCCTGTTCCAAGAACTGCGCAGTTGGTATTAATTCGAACTGGTCCACATTCCGCCCGCATAGTTTGCATTCATATACGCCACCAAGGTAATGAGCTAGTTTCTGACACCCACACGTTGGGCAGCACAACCCATCCATCCTGTTCCCCTCCCTGGGTACAAACGTAATGTTGTGTTAAATTAACTATTTGATTAATATATCTACCAAGACAACTACACTAAAATAACGGAGGCTCTCTCATGTCAGAAAAGACTGTAACAGTTGAACTCACACAAAAGGAAATTGATGTCCTACTCATGACTTGTGAGATTGACCCTCAGCATTGCACCAAGGAAGAATTTGACACGTGGATTTTTGCTGGCGAGAAACTTAAACATGCATATCAAGCTTTTTTAAAGCATGAATAGAAATCATCTGATCACTTCGTGTGATTTGCAAAAATTCAGATGAAATTGTGACAAATTACCATTACCTTCGTCCTTATAGTGGAAACAGTTTCAGTATTTGAAACGGAGGTATTTCATTTTGAACAAAAAACTTTTTAAATCTGGAAACTTAATAGTTGTTCTGCCTCTCTTATTTGCACTTTTAATTCCAGCAAGTTTCTTACTTGACCCAGCACCAGCCCAAGGAAATGAACTTGAATGGAACTTACAAGCCGGTTCTGCCAATGGAATTGTAGCCAAAACTCCAATTGATGTAGCGAGCAATTTGTTTTACAATGGTAGGCCGTTACGGAATGCACTTGTAAAAGTAACGTACTTTGACCATAACCAAAATGTGAGCATAGTGATGCAACCTTATGAGGATGGATATGAAGGGATCGTTTTCTTCCAAGAATCAGGAAAGTATACCCTTCGATTTTCTGTAGAGAAAGGAAATATTATAGGCACAGAAGAGTGGGAAATTGATGTAAAAGAGTAATAATCAATTTCACGTCTTACACTTCTCGATGAGAAGTGTTTTTTCATTTATAATAATTACCGTAGTGTTAAGCGACTACTTTTAGGGCACCATTGCAGATAGCCTCACATTCCGTTGATCCCTCTACATTGATCGAGAAGTACCCGTGACCATCAGCTCCAGCATAAAACTCCCAAACTTTTGTTTCGTCGTTATAAATGACACCAGCATTTCCGTACTTACCTGCTATTTTCAAAAGCAACTTCCAAGTCGTTTACATTCTCGAGTGGGTTCCACGCGGGATACAAGAACTCAACCTGCTCCTTGCTCCACCCCATCACCTTAACTCCCAGCGTTTCAATGATCTGCTGCTCGGTCATACAATCCCCACCGCCTCGCATTCTCCTTCACACTCTTCGTCACTCATCCGGTCGAGAAGGTGCTCTGGATATCCAGATTCACGCAACCTATCTCGGTGGGTCTTTTCCTTTGTTGTATAGTCCAGTTCTTTAAAATTCCAATACGTGTCGCCTGTATCTACTTCGTTTCCTTGTTCGTCCTCTTTCATCACAGGTTTAAAGGTATCTATAGAAAAGAATTGTTTGTCTATCCTGGCTATGACAACTAGTTCATCCGTCGAGAACTCTCCATTCTCTCGTACATATCTTTCAAGGTCTGACTTCGCGCCTTCATATGCCTTCAAAGCCTCTTCATAATCTGTGTAAATCCCATCCAAACCCTCATCATTGCTGTATACGATACACATATAATCCCCTCCATTTTTCTTAATAACTATTGTGATAAGCCGTAAGTCGTTACACCACTCCAGTACCACATGGTATAATTTTCTGATCCATCAATGCTGTAGGAGTGATAGCATGTCAAACCTTGAATTATTTAAAGGTCGCGTGGTTTGTCCACTTTGCTTAGGCAATGGTCTGATCTACAAAGCAAAAGTAGTGGATGAAATTGTGTATGTCTGCGATGAATGTGACGCATTTTGGTCTAATCCAAGAGAAATAAACGCTGAAATCTTCGGTCATTTCCCTAATTTCTTAAAGAAGAAGGGAGTTTCCTATGTGATGAGTAACTTCGAAGGCCTTTTCTATGATTGGTATAAGGCTTAGTTTCCACACCCTTACTTCCCTACACATTGTGTAAATTTTTCTGATCATGAAGACTAACTACTCCACACACTATATTGGTCTTCTTATAGGGGGTATTTATGGATAAACAGCAAGTGTATGCTGCTGCCTCAATTATCGAATCTAAGTATTATCAGTACCAACATACAAATGGTTTACATCGTCAAATTAGAAATCAAATAATTGTACGGATCCATTTCGATTTAGAAGTACCACTTGAAGTAGCAAGAGATATATACCGTTTTGCTATAGAAAACAAAATTCCTAAGGTATGGTACGCACTCGTAGAGAGAGCTGAAATCTTTGAATTCCCTTCCAAAGAACTTATACCTGAGGCAGTACGTTTTATCAGTGAGGATTCACTGAAAGAAATTATTACTAACAGACTGCGAACGGAAGAAAGAATCTCTCGTGAAATTGCTGAGTTGGATTACGATTGAACATATTGAGCAAAGTATTAAATGCCTGGCAGCGAAAAGATTGTCTGCTGTCCCACCTGATCTGCTGCCACTGGATTTATCCAGATAACCTCGGTTCGTATGCGGCCCATTTCCGCCAAAGCTTTCTTTTCTTCCCTACGCCAATGCTTTAGGCGATTGTTGTATAAATCATTATCGTAACCACTTAAAATCACCGGTCCAGGATGTTCGTCTAATGCGTCGAGTAATTCAATATGGTCCGCATCCTTCATCTCATTTTTGTACAATCGTTTGCTCCTTGTTGATAACAAATACGGTGGATCCGCATAAATCAAAACGCTTGGATTTTTATATCGTTCAATCAATTGCAGAGCTGGCTGTTGTTCGATTTGCACCCTCTTCAATCTATCCGTTACCGCTAATATGCGATCAGGTACTTTACTCCATTGATCTGGCATCCTGTTGTTAGGTGATTTTGAAACGTCGATGTTATGTTTCCATCCGGTCCTGTCAGATGTTTTTCCTCCCCTTGCCATCCAACACCGAACCAAAAACAGCCTGGCTCTTTCAAGCTCATCTATCTGTGCTCCTACGAGGTAGGAGTTATAGTATTCTTCCCGGCTGTAGGGTGTCCATTTAACCATGTTCGCTAATTCATCGGGATGATCACGGATAACTTTGAACAAATTGACCACATCGCCGTCAAGGTCATTGATCGTTTCAAGTGGTGATGTTTCCTTGTTGAAAAATACTGCTCCGGATCCGAAGAACGGTTCTAAGTATGTTTGGTGTGGTGGCATATGCTCTATGATCCACTCAGACAATGACCACTTGCTGCCGGGGTAATGTAGGATGCGTGGGTATTTCAAACCCATCCCCTCCCTCCTCTTTATCTCTCTGAGCAATTTGTTGTGAAGATGCATTGAAACCAATTTCTGTAACATTCGTATTTAAATACAAGATGAGTAATTGGAGTGTGAAGCCAGTGGAACTAATAACCTTTGTGTTCGAATTTATCGGTAACCTCGTAGGATTGATTCTTGGCAAAGAAGATCTGCATTAAGTGACGTTTTTAACTTAATTGAGCTTTTGTTCCTATCTTTTTTGTTCCACTCTCCTCGTGGCATAATGATGACGAAGGAGTTGGTCACGTGGAAAAGTCGTTTTACTATTCAGTGTCTTGGTCCGAAGTGGGTTACTTGAAAGAAACATTACAATCTATGGAGATACCGTTTACTATCGAGCAGCCGTCAGATAAGCTGAAGCTTACACCTGGAGACGTTGCTTTTGTTTTCCCTGATATGCATGTTAGGGTTTATCGCCATATTCATGAGCTATTTGGTAGCCATGGGCGAGCTTACCCCAGATAATTCATGCGGTAAAACGCCCAGTCTGTCGTAACATTCAGCGGCCTAGCTACCTGTTGTCCTTGACCGTCTCATGCGGTCTAGCATTCCCATTAGTTCCGGATCATCACGTAATAAGCGCGGTGATTCCCGGGACTGGAACGCTCCTGCCCTTTCTTGCTCCATCTGCCACTGAACAGATGCTGGGAGACTGTCTACTCTTAATTTGCTATCTCTGATGGGTACAACCTTATGCGCTTGCTGTTGTTGGAACTCCTGGTTAGCCTTCTCTGCTTGTTCAGCAGTCCGCACCCCCTGAACGAACATCTTCTCAAGGGTCCCTTTTGCGTAATCCCAAGCCTTGCCTTTTTCTGCTGCATATCTCATCACCCAAGCCAACAAGTCCATCTGTAACCCATCATCCAAATAGCTATGTAGTAACTGCATGATAGTTGGATTTGGGTCGAAGTTGAAATAATGCTTGTACTGATCAATTACGCTATTGAATACTTGCAGGTCCCTTCCACCGACCACCACGACGCTTTTATGTTGTTCCTTGGAATCAGTAGTAGTGGTATCAGGAATCAGTTTAAGGGAATCAGGAATCAGAGAATCAGCAGGGCTTTTAGTAGGCTCGTCACTACCTAGGTACGGAATTTCCGAGGAAAGCCCTAAGCTGTCCTGAGGCTGTGCCTTACCTTGGTTGGTCACAGCCCTAGGCTTGTCCTTACCTACTTCGGGCTTTGGTATTTTGCTCGCTGCTTCTCTATGATGTGGATTTTGATGGTCCTTAAATTTTGGAATACTAATGAAACGCTCTCCATCCACTTCGTATCTGATGATAAAGCCAGCGTGATGTAATTCCTGCAAGCACTGGTCTACCTCGACATTCTCATATGGGAAAAGCTCACCCTTTATTCGTTTTGGTCTATCCTCTAAAAACCCCTCACGATCAGCTAAACACCACAAGCCGATGAACAATAATCTTGTATGGGGACTGAGATCAGACAGGTCCTCGTTTTTAAAAAATCCTGGCTTGATGTTCCTTGCTCTAGCCATTTCTTTCAACTCCTCCCGGCTACGATGCTCCTCCCTGATAGAAAGGAAGGAGAATCTTTTGTTGGTATTCAATAAACGCTAAGCGACCCGCTCGCGTGTTATGAGCCTTCCAGTGGCACGTACCTGACTGAGTAACTGGACCGCATGCCAGTGCAACGTTCCATGGCTCCCCAGTTCCTCCTTGGCTTCGGAAGATAATGTGGTGCCCTTCTAAGGTCCAAACTTGCTTAGAACTTTTCTTGCATAACACGCAGCACCCTTTATCCCGTTTCCAGACCTCTGCGAGTACCTGGGAAGTGATCTTCCCGCGATCCTTTTGTTTCTTCACTCGACGCTTGAATGTAGGTTTAGGAACGGCTCGAATCTCATTAAACATACTCATTTTTATCGCCTTCCTTTTGTGCAAGTACTCTGTACTGCTTTATCTTGATTGGTGTCCATTCCGGATAGTACCTCCTCATGAATGCCGCTGCGAATCGTTTTAGCGTCTCGGCATCTTCAAACACTCGATACATGTCGGGGAGTAGAAACCATCGCTCTATCATTGCTCAGCTGCCTCTTCATCGAGTTCAGCTTGACCTTCTTCTACGACTTTATAATCCACATCGAAAATGTTGTCTGACTCAATTCCGTTATCTTTCCGTAGCTTCAGAACGGCTTCATCAGTCGAAAGCTTCTCCTGCACTTCGATGCTAATCGGCATGTATTTCGCCATTTCCTTGATGCAGGTTTTCTTGCACATACTCTCAAAGTGGTCTTTCCATGGACCTACCAGCTTCCCGTCTTTCTTGGCAGCAGAATGCGTCATGGCATGCTTTTGGCATTGCTCGGCCGTCATGGTTACAAAATCAAAAGCTCCATCTTTTAGTCGATATGCTGAATAGTAACGAACAGGCTTCCCTTGATCATTTGCTCCCCTAGATTTAATGGTCCCGATAGCTTGGGCCATCATAATGTCCATGAAATCATCCTTACTCGGAGTGAAGTTCTCTAGGTGGTGCAGCATATCAAAAGGAACATGGACTAGACGCTTGTCCTCACCTTTGATGTAAATGAACAAGTCGTTTTCGTAGACCGTCTCAGCGTAAATCTTAGATACATCACCAGTACGTCGAATCAAATCAATCTGTCCTTTATATCCAATCTGAAACTGGCATTCCATTTGCTTAGTACGGTTGTTTTTAAACGGGACTAGATAGGCGTGTCCCATTAAATTAGGCTCTAGTCCCAACGTTGCGCAGTTCATAACAGCTCCCACAATAGATGCGGGTGTGCAATCAATGAGTGCTGGTGTCCTACTGATAGCTGTTAACGTGATTCGAGCTAAACGCTCAGGCGTCATGTGCTTTGGAACCAACGATTTAATAGCTTGAAAGTTGTCGGCAAGCTCTTTCTTGATCACTGCATTAAAGTTTTCAGCCTTAGTCATCGTGCGCTGAGCTAACTGCCCGGCTAAGGCTGATTGATTTACCGTCTTGGCTTCAGACATTATTCATCGCCTCCAGTTACCCGAAAAGTTCGGCCGCGCTTCCCGGTCTTCCAAGTAAAGCGAAGATCGCCTTGGAAATACGCTTTTTCGCTTGTCTGCATATAGCCCTTAATTTGATTCTTTGCTGCTTCCTCGCGCTGTTCTGCTTGGGTTTTAGCTACTCTTGCTAGATGCAACTCTTGGATAATTGGGTATGCATCCTCAGGTAGCTCAATTGAAGAATCCGAAACAGATTCAGGAAATGCATCCTTGAGATACTCAGTATCTTGATGAGAAAAGACTGGCGGAACTTTTGCCACCACATGCTCTTCCCAGAATCCCTTTTCAATAGTAATCAGGTTCTTAATCAGCTCTTCATCCCGTTCGATCACCCGCCATTGAAAATCCCAGCCTCCAATCAGAACAGCGATAAACCATCTATCTGCCCCAGTAACAGCCATGTAATGGTTGCATTGAAGAATGTATTCCGTTGGAGCCTGCGTACCAGACCAGTCATCCTTGCAATATTCCGATGTGTTCTTGCATTCCAAGCCTGCATTCTGTCCAGGCAACCAGCGATCAATATTAGCTAGCATGAAGGGATGCTCGGGATGTTGAAATATCGCATTTTGCCGCCATACCTTGTACCCGGTATCCTCTGCAAACCAATCAGCAATAACAGGTTCCAGAATTCGCCCTGCTTTCATTTTGGGATTGTCCTCGACCGGAGGTAGTTCTCCCAGTTTCTCTAGATAAACTGCCATCGGTGATTTGTAGCGACTTAACCCACATATCGCGGCAGCATCGGAACCACCAATTCCAAGACGTCGATGTTCCAACCAGTCTTCATGCTGCATGTTTAGCGTATTCACCAAACGAATAGCTTGCATGCTCAGTCCCTCCCTCTTGTTTTTTAGAGGTAAACGCGTTACGCTAGAAATAACCAAGTTTTAGCCGTTAGTTTCACCTAAAGACTCCGTTCCCGCGGGGTCTTTTTCATTGTCCAGCTCAACGTCATCTAATGTGGTCCAGTATTCTTCCCCTCTGAAGTCTCGTACCTTGACATCGACACCATGGAAATCTTCTTTTGCGTCAACGATGGTGACTTTGTGCTTCAGAGTCCCTGTTCTCCGGATCAAGTCCTCACGCTTCTTTACATTGACCGGCCTGCTCCAAACCACGTCCATCCTCCTTTCCTTTTTTGGATACGAGGTGCCACGTCCCAACCTCTACGCGGCCGTTGCAGCTCCCTTGACTGCGCCACGCTCTTTCTCCCTCGTTATGTAACCTGTCTCATCAGTGCCGGTAGGTTATTCCCGGCAGACTGAGGCAATGTTGCCCCAGTTTCGACTATTTGAGTAAGCGCCTTGCCTGTTCTCTGATTCCATCCACGAAATCCTCAAATTCCATTGTTGCTTTCCCATCAACTAATAGCTCCAGCTCCTCGATAACATCCCGTACTGTCCATTCAATTCCACTGTTATCGATATCAAATGCCAAAGTTTCAATAGCACGCTGCCTGCCCGGTTCCGTTTTCTCTACATATTCTTGAAAATCAAGCACTGGTGGGCTCATACTTAATCTCCTCCTCTAATGCTGCGATCTCCCTTACACGCCACTCTATTTCATGGGCCAAATCACGTTTATGAACATCTAGCTCCTCACGAAGCCGTTTCATTTGAACGTATTGCACATCTACCGCTCGCCAATCATCATCAGCTTGTCGATATGCTTGTTCTGCATTTTCAAGTTCACGCTGCAGCTCTACTATTTGAGAAGCCACTGACTTTTTCAAAGACTTGTCCTCCTCAATCAGGTATGGTACTCTTCGAATAGATTTGTTTTTCTAAGCCGTCCGTTCGCCGCGGGCGGTTTTCTCTTTTTCTGCCATTCGCTCTAATTCAACCATCTCGCCTAAAGTAATCACCTTGCGTCCAACTGGATGATCTCCATCGCATACTAACTCGATTACACCTTGAGCAGTTGTTAGTTCCTTCATGCCTTCTCCTCCTCTAGATCTTCTTTAAATAGAAGCAACCGTTCACGATATTTTTCGTTTTGTTCGTCTGCTGTCGTGTATTGCTTTGCGACCTCCGGCATCAGAACTTCCGTCATATCAGCGTCATATTGGTAAGTATTTTCAAGTACTTCGAGCATTCTACGATTCCAGTCTTTATTTGATTTTATTGAGTCCGTCCTCCCGCAAATAACATTTCTTGTCGTTCGCGGCGCATTAACTCGCGTGGGTCAGTTATGACTATCTCCAGGGCCCTTGCTTCTAATAACCAGTTGTGCTGGTGAATGGCTGGATCAATGCCATACCGTTCGTCCATCAAGATATGTACGTCATCGCACGCTTGAAAAAGGTCCTCAATTTGTTTACCTGCTTCCTTCAAGAGCCTTTCTTCATCGGTCGATAACGAATCCCATGGTCGCCTTTTACGCTCCCATTCAATCAATGCCTGTGCTTCATGGATTACATCCTGGCACTGTTTGATGAGGTTATATAAAGTAGCTGTAAGATTGACCATCAAGCGCGGGTCAGTCGGTGGTGGTGCATCTCCAAACAGATGTTTTATCATCCGAACCGATCGGTGATTGCCGCATTCCTTCACGAACGCTTCCGCGTCCTCCCGCGATGGCGTCGCTCGGCCATTAATAACATCCGATACCCAGCGAGCTGATCTTCCTAGCCTCTTCCCAAGTGATTCGTACGTCAGGTGTTCGCCTGTACGCTGATTTTGATAAGCATATTCACAGATGTCATGTATCCGAGAGCGAGAGTATAGTGAGATTGTAGTGCTGTTGTTCCCCATCTGTTCTCCTCTTTTCTATTTGGTTTTCGAATTACAATGAAACTGTGCTCATCTTTCAGACTTCCCCTCGTGGCTCACGTGGGGCTTTTTCTTTTAAAAGCGATACAAGAAGTAATTGGTAGGACTTTCCATTAGTCTTGTCGAATCTGTTGTTGGAAGAACGTGAACTTTGGCGAATGATGTTCTTCTGATTTCAGAATCGGAAGGTGGTGAATAATGATGTTCAAAACGACTCATGAGTTCGATGCTGCACTAGTTAAAGTTCTGAAAAATATCCAAGAAGGCGTTTTTTATCACAATGAGAGTTATGACTTTGATGAACGTACGTTTACTCAGTTAATAAAACATGCACTTCAACAGGGCCTCGTTGACGGCTATGCAGAAATTCGGTTTGCAGGCCAAGATCCGGGCTATAAGGCAATGGACCCGCAAGTATCCTATGCTGGGATGAAATTTATTGAAAAGAATTAGTATTTCTTGACTGCTTGTACTGCGGATAAATTGATAATTGATTTTACTCGTTGAACACGTCGTCCACCTCCCATAGGAGGATGCCGTGTTCAGCTAAAACATTGACTACTTGATCTGCTGCCTGGTTGAGTGATGTTTCTTCGTTAAATTTTTTGCTCATTTCATTTCACCTCTCTTTCTTCACACAACTGCATGCAGCGTCGAGTCTTGGCAGTGACCCCACCTTGACCTTGTTATCACCCTTACCTGGTGAAATGGTGGAATGTATTATGGCGCGGCTCATATCTTCGCTCGCTCCCGCTCTTCGGCGCTCTATGCAGTTGTGTGAGTGTCTTCCGGCACTCCTTTAGGCGGTTTCCTCTTTTTTTACTGGTTGATCCGTTTCAGTGACTTCTTTTGGTTCTGCTGGCTTTGACTTGAGAAGAACCTCTAAAGCATGGACCATTCGTTTCATGTCAGGTGCGAACTCGCGATGGAATTCAATACCTTTAGGTGGTTTGATCATCGTGGACCTCCTTTCAGGCTGTTTCACCATTGTTTACAGACAATGATTCATTTAAAAAAATATAATCTTCCACTTTTAAGTTTTCTTCCTTACAAAGCTTAAACAGCCCTACAAACAGTTTCGCTCCACCATTTTTCTTACCATTCAAGATCCGAAATAAGTATGAATACTCAACTCCTACCTTCTCCGCTAGTACGGGTGTACTCCACCCCCGAACCTCGGCAAGTTTTTCTATGGCCTGGATGTTTACTCGCATTTTTCTCACCTCCCCATTGTCTGCTTGCAATACAAAAATATCATGTCTATAGACAATGGTCAAGCTGTTTTATTGCCTATAAACAACAGTTTTTTGGTGTCTCCATTGTCTATAGGCAATTTAAGAAGTAAAATTATATTGTATTGGAGGGAAAGTCATGGAATTCGATAAAGCTGAATTTGCAAGGCTTCTAAACTTGGCTAAAGGTACACGTTCCATTAACAAATTTGGCATGGATTCTGGAGTTGACCCTGGTTACATATCTCGCTTGTTACGATGTCTTATTGAGAATCCACCGGGCGCATTGATTATTAAGAAGCTAGCTGAAAAAGCCCATAACGACATTGCTCCTGAAACCTTGATGATAGCCGCTGGTTATATTGAAGATGGGGCATCCTCCCTATTTGACAAGAAAGACAAACCACTTTCCGAATATGAAAGCTTATTCTTCTACGAGTTAGAAAAGCTAAGCGAGGAAGATAAACAGAAGGCTTTAGAACATGTGAGGTACTTGAGATATCTTGCAGAGCAACAGAAATGACAACGAGACACGCTAATCGCTGCGTGTCTTCTTTGCTATAAGGGAGGAAAAATCATAATTATGGACCTATTTGAGAAATGCAACAATGTTGATTCAAAAGATGATCTCATTCAATTTATTAAGGCATTAAGACACGATCTTCAAGATAACCCCGATGAATGGGAAAACCTATCTCTCGATCACTTTTTGGAGTCAATAGAAGCCTGGATGGAAGATACAAAGGATAGAGGCTACCTACCAGATCAGCCCGAGTGGAAGTCCCTCGCTGCCATATTGTACATGGGGAAGATTTATGAGTAGTCTATTTAGAAGTATATGATGAGGAGTCGAGCTACTTGATAGCCGCCTCGTTTTTAGCTAAATATTAAATGGGGAAGTAAAAAGTAAAAAAGTCTTGAATCCTAGGATTACAAGACTTTTCCTTTTGCTACAAGAAACTGATGTGCTCTTGGCAAAACGCTATTACTCAAATATTCTTTATGGTTCATATAAAATTTAGATGACACATCTTTAATTTCGGAACCAACTCGGTCGAAAATTTTGAAGCTACTTGAATCAAATCTAATACCATCAAAAAACGCCTCGATAAATCTATTTTTAACGTTTCCATTAGTAAGCAACAAGTCAAAAATTACTTTCCCCGTATAATTAGTTCGGAAATGATCTTCAATACAATCAAGATCATCAATTGGACTAACGTAACTCGTTGATAATATTAGATATGAGTAGTCTGGGTCATGTAATTTTTGAATTTCGTATGTCTTCATCCCAACTTCCCCCCATATCCAATTTCAACAATTATCAATTTATAATACTACAATAAGTACCCTCGATCAACGAGAACACTTCACCAATTATTTTATCTGCACTTTGCTTTGTATCAAGTGTACGAGTAGTTACTGCGATCGAAGATGTGTGAAATAATCCATGTCTATGTTGTTTAAAATAATTATAACACTTCTCAATTGCACTTTCTGTTTTTGAACAATTTAGTATTTGCTTAGTTGCTGTTTTTAACATGTACTTGCCAGATATTTTGTCAAAGTAATTAAATCCATCTTTATCATTAACGGTAATATTCTTTGATGAAAATAAAAATTTTATGTATCCTTCTAATGTCCTTAATACCGGAAATACAAAACTTGAATAATCCTCTAGCTCAATATCAATTTTCTGGTATGCAATAGATACTGATAAAATTTTTCGAAGCTGCTCATCAAGAATATTATACGACGTTGGCAATAACTCCTGCATTTCACTTCGAATCTCTACTGGATTAATCTGGACATTAAAAAATTCAGCCTGTTTTTTTAACATCTCCTCAAAAGGAAAATATTCGCTCAAAAGACACGTAACTTCCTGGTAAAGATAAAATGGTTTTCCTTGAACTTGTAATCTCTGATTTGTGTAATACTTTAAAGTTATTCTGTCTCCAATTTTACTTTGATACTGATACAAAACATAATGATTACTAGTATTAATACTCTTATTGTGCAATTTTACGTCTTCCAAACTATCTAAATACTCGATCAACAATTGGAAATCATCTTGCTTTAGTGGATGAATAGAATATGATTGGTTTATTGCATCTCTTTCTTTGTATTCTAGTTTAGTTAGAATTTCTGTAGCTATCTTTAATGAAATATCAGGGTTTTTACCAGCACCAGGATATATTGTAGTTGTTCCGTCCCCATTATAGTAGAAGTCTAATGTTATTTCTTTATTATCACCAATAATTAAACATCTATACTGATTCACACTATTTATTAGGGAAATCTCAGAAGCCTTTGATTCCTCGAAGTATTTATCGCAATACTCACTTATCCAAACTGGTAGTTTTGTTCGGTCTAAATGTAATCTACTAAAAATAGTTTTCTTCTTTGCCATCTGACTAGATCCTCCCCCTAAATGAATATTACTTCTTTCTCAACGCCATCAATAGTATGAATTACCCATTCAATAGACTCATTCGTGGTATTAATATGAAATTCAAGCTTAATTATTTCGTTTATTTTTCGTCCTTTTCTTTTCCATTCATTTTTAAACTCGTTTAAAAGCTTATCGCTACTTAGTGTTGTTCCTATAAAATGAACATAATATAGAATATCCATTTTACCGTTATTTTTCTTTACTTCTTTTGGTAATACCTGATTGACATCTTCTTTATTTAATAATGTTTGATTTACATTTTTTTGTTTACTCAATGAAGCTTTTGCTAATCTGTCTGCCTCTTCATTATAGACATTTCCAGAGTGAGCTTTAACTTTCGTGAAATATATCTCAACTTTATTAGAAACACTCAAATAATGCTCTTTATATTGTTTGGTTCCTACCTTTTTTGCTTCCCACGCATTCGTACACCATTTTTCAATACCCTCATAATCATAAATAATATTTAATGATTTTACAGATTGCTCTAAGGCAAAATCCATTGCCATTTGTGCACCAATAATTTCTCCTGCGACATTTCTCATATCGACAAGGGTGGGATCATTTCCATTAGATTGAAGTGTAATCTTCTCACCGTTAAACAATATGACAACCCCAGATCCATACGAATTCGAAATGGAGTCAAAGCTCCCATCCACATATGCAACCATCTGGGCTTCAGGGTTTTCTTTCAATTTATTGTCTTGTGATCGGTAGGAATCTAAATAATCTTTGGCGTCACTTATATTACTGAAGCTCTTATATTCTGCACCTGAAAATCCTTTTATTTGTTTTTCACATTCACTCCAACTTTGGAAAATGCCGGTTTTCCTGCCTTTTTTCACGGCGTATACTTTGCTATTCTTCTCCAATGTAGTACCCCTTTGTTTTGACATTAGTACATCTATTATCAAACAAATGTTGTCAGTAACCTACACAATTCGATCATGTTATTTCGACACAAAACGACAAAACCTCCTGATCAGTGATCAAGAGGCATTGTTAGAAGCTTGTAAATACTTCATCGATTACTGCGCACTATCTTCCCAAATATAGTTGGTCTATTGGTTTCAAACTGATGAATAAGGTCTTCTCCAAAAATGCTAATTGATTGTTCCCAGGGATGCCCTAAATATCCCCACTTAAACTCTTTATTCAAAAAGAAGTAGTAGTCACCATCTGGGTAAAACCCTATCCTAATACTTGTATTCTCTAGATATGGATTGTAGAGATAGCATTCGTGGTGCCAATCCAGTGCGTAGATATATTCGTCAGACCCAGTTACCGCTCTAAGGTTGATAATACACTTCTCCTCCAGATCATCGATATCGTCATCTGTATATTCAGTAATATCAAATGTAACAAAAGGAACTGGTATATGAAACGAAGGCCAATCACTGCTATTGATACTTGGTTTGAATTTGAAATCCTTATAAAATTTATCCCAAACCAGGCGAAATTGCTCATCCGACAATGGAATCCAATTATCCATTTTACATCTCCCCTAGATTAAGTCTTGATCCATTTCTTTTTTACTGAAAGTCCAAATAATTGCAAGGGCAGCTGATCTTCAAAATTACTACCTATTTTTCCTTCCTGAATCTTTTCTTCCAGTTTCCGCAGCATAAGTTCCACGTTTGTTAGTTCTATCCGATCTTCATTGTCTCTATAGTCCTCGTACTCAAGCTTTCCAGTAATTCTGATCTTATCTCCTTCTATAAAGCTCAATAACCTTTTGGCTTCTTCTCTTAATAACTGACGTACGCCTTCATTGATAATCAGTGCTCCATAAGAACCACCTATTAATGTAAAAGACAGGCCTAAGAATCGCAGGAATCCATATCCATCACAATAGTACTCATAAATGTTATCCAATACTTTATCTATATCATGAGTATCACTAGCTACTATTTCAAGTTCCTCTTTGATTCTTCGGAACTCAAGATCTCCAAAAGGTATCACCGGCGTTAACATTTGCTTCAGGTCTAGATCAATATATCTCCCCTTGAAATCTAAGCTGATAAGCTCCAGATAGAAGGCGCGCCCAACATGCTCTTCAATCTCCGGAGTCACATACACCCATTGCTCGAAGTCCTCTATGGTTAGTTTCTTTTTTAAAACCTCGCTAAATTTTATCTGAATATCGATAAGATTCATTTGCTGAGCCCACCTTTCCAGCTCAATTTATTACAGCAGGCGATGCTGTATTAGGATCTCACTAGCAATCACATCAATCTCCTCTTGTGATTGCCTGTTTGAAAGGATTATAAGCTCATCTTTTAACTCAAGAACCAATTCTGTAGGCCAATGTTTCACCAGTCCTATCAATATCCAATAAATCCACAATTCATCATTGCCGAGTAAAACCGGTTTTAAATGAGGAATGACCATCTCCCTCATTTCAACCAGTATTTTTGCGATTACTTTAGCACCCGGCCAGTTCATATCTTGTAACCACATTAGAAGACTTGGTATATGCCCTTTTAAACGTTGATGCTCTATGCTAGATAATACTACTGCGGCATTATCCCAATATGATTTATCGAAAGGTTGTATTAACATGTCCAAATATTCTTCTGAAGCATGTTTTAGTTTTTCGATTGCATCATTTTGAAGTATTTCGGAAGTATCCAAGTGTAGGAATTGAATAAGTTGTTTTATACTCTCTGCTTCGTTTTTAAATGACGGTAGTTTCTCTTTTTCAATGTTATCTGTTAACAAACCAAATTTTTGTTCATTACACCATATCGGTTTAGAAAATGTGATCACCTTCATTTCCTCACCTGAGGGAGTATTTTCTAGTTTAACCGTATAGAACAGCTCGTTTATTTCTAAATTTGATTTCTCCTGTGGTTCACCTATCGTTTGATATATTTCTCCACTGACTCTAATACTGCCGTTTTCATTGTTTCTCCAACGAAAAGTCTCTAACTCACATAACTCATAGTGAAAGAATGCAATCCATCCTGTTCCGTCTGGTAAGAAAGCAATCTCTGTGTCTTCCTGAGCACCCGGTCCATACATCACATCGATTGACCATTTCCCAATCATCATATATTTCTCCTCCAATTGGTCATCCATCCAGAAATTATACAATTTATTGTCACTAGTAAGAAGACTGAACACATGGTAGGATTATGAAACAAGAACAAACGTTCCTATTCGAGGTGATTAGATGGACTTATCTTACACCCCTACCCCACTTGAAACCTGGATAAGTCAATTTTACAAACAGCTAGGAATAACCACACCTGAAGAACTAGATGAACAATGTATAGCTAGATCACTAGGCATCCATCTCTTTTACAAAGAGATCCCATCAATGGCATATGAATTCGGCCGCTTCAAAAGTATAACGATAGACAAAAGACTCCCTTCACTTGTGCAAAGGGAGCATTTTTATCATGAGCTTTGTCATATCCTCCGCCACTCCGGACGTCAGCTAATGATGCCCGCCGCCTTTCGTGAACTACAGGAGTGGGATGCAAGGAATTTCACAAGATATGCTGCTTTACCCCTACATATGTTGAAGAACTATGATTATAAGCAACCTGAAATACTAGATATCTTATCAGAGCAGTTTAAGGTGACACCAGATCTCTGTATAGATAGGTTAAGAAGAATACAAGAAAAGCAAAGATATCTTGTTATCTGACATCGCAGATGCATTGAGTAGGGATATTTCCTTATCTTTTTACAGCATCTTAATTAAAATTAAGCCAAATATCCTATCACTCGACAAAATGCGACTGAATTTGCATTATTTAACTGTTAATATTTGTCTTGGATAGTATGATTTAAATTCTTATGAGAATATTCATCAACTTTCCTAGAGTTACTTAAGATACCAGCAAATATTCCCCAAGTTTCTAGATTTAATGTTGAAGTATCTTAGGGCATTCACAGCACATGGATTGTCACACTTAAGACTCTTTTCAACGTGACTTTGCTATTGCTGTAGGACATTTAACAGGAGGAAAATGCATGAGTTTTGCTGATCTTGATCAGAAACAAATAGAAAACCTGCTGTTCTTTTTAGACAAGGCCGATCAACATGAATTAAACAAATTTAAGTACAAATATGCCGTCAAACCTGGTCGGAATACAATGAGTTTTAGAGAAAATACCCTTAACAATGTAATGACAGGGTGTATTCCCTTTAATGAATTTATGGATTGGCTTTCACATATTTATCTTGAAGGCAATAATATGCTTTTTGTATATGAACCTAAGGACATTAATGTATTCGACCACAAATCAATAGATGAAGTGTATAGCATTGCTCTTAAAGCTAAAGAACATTTATATAACATCAACGTTGATAACCTTGATGAAATAAAACTTGTTAATGTTTGGCGTGATACTCCGAATCAACAGCTTATTTTCACCTTCGCTTCACCAGCTCAAGTAATGGTCAAAGAAAAAGATCCCGAAACGGGGATGAGTGCTTTAGTAAACAAAAGTGACATTTATCTCTCTTACTTTGTTATGGATTACTCACTTAAACACTTTGTATTGATGATGCATCCAACTGAGAATCTTGTTTCTATTTTGGGCGAGCAGAAGAAAAAAGAATGGGATGACTTGATTTGGATTCTGTTGCGGGCTTTTAGACTATCTGTAATAAACTTCGAAATCAATAAACCCGAGTGGATTTTTGAAACATTACATGCGATGACGGAGGAATATTTTCATCATAACAATCCAGTGATTACTGAAAAAATAAATGAATTTCAGGAAAAACTAATAAGAGATATAACAGATCAATTAGTAAATAGTGATACCGCTTTTAGCAAAAAAACTGGTCATGCAGCTCGTTTTAGCAAATCTTTACTGCGCACTTATGAAAACGAACTTATTGTTGCTTATGGACCTGTTCAAAAAGAGCTAGATTTTGAAATTTTTCTACATAAATCTGATAAAGGCACGACTGAATTCAAAGCGAACTCTAGAGGAAAAGCATTTGTTTTTGCCGAATGTGCCGATATTTTGAGATTAATGAAGGAAAATGGTGAAATTGCAGCACTTGGCATAAACTATAAACTAGACGATAATGGTTATAAAAGAGCCTTTCCATATCTAATATCAATACGGGATAGGTACTACTCTCTACGGCGGACTACTACTGCAACTACAGTAAAGGAGGTTGTTGACGGTGTTATACGAAAGCTTAATAACTATAAACAAGAAGTACAACCTTCCTTTACCGGTATTGCAGAAAATGAGTGACGAATTGTCCGCCATTAGACCAAACGATATAATTTCTCCTAGAGTACTTTCCCGAAATGTGAAGTTACCTAAAAACACGGTTGAGGACATTCTAATGAACCTATCTTACAACTCCTGCTTAGGAGTTAAATATATGGTTTTTTGTAAAAACCCTGACGAGGATATGGTTCACGCTCATGAGTTTTCAAGTAAAAAAGAACTATCTATCTTTATTATGCAAAATGGAAATAAATGCCCCCTTTGTAATGCGCCATTACATTTTGAAGATATTAGAGTTGCTTTCTTGATGAAAGAGCAACCGTTAGTTTAGGAAAAAACTATGCGCAGAGAAGATACCATTTCTTATAATCGATACATCAACGAAGCTCCTGACAATGAAGTTTGGAGGCCAATTACATCCACTGACGAAGTTCAAGAATTTGATAAGCTGCTTCAGGCCGTAGAACGTTCATTTACTTCTAATAACAAGAAGGAAAAAGGAGATGCACTCGAATCCCTTATGACCTTTGTCTATGATCGTTTTGAATGTGCTATTGTACGGTCTAATGTTATTCAGGGAGATAATCAAATAGATCACTTAATTGAATTTGTTGATGCTACCACTCCAAGCTTTATTCATAATTACATCGGGCTTAGAATCATTGGAGAATCAAAGAATCATAAAAAATCTATTGATGTACGTGAAGTAGCAGATCTTGCTGAATTGCTTCGATCGAAACGGGCTAGACTGGGAGTATTTTCATCCGCTAAGTCATTTAGTTGTGGTAAAAAGAATAATTATTGGCAATTTGCAGAAGGAAAACGCAGAAAGCTTGCCTTAGCCCGAAATGAATTTGTAATTGGGATTACATTTGATGAAATTAAGACTTTAAAAACAAACAATTTCTATACGATTATACGACAAAAATTTTTCAACTTAATTGATGAAGTAAATGATGACTTTATTGACTATTTAGAAGATAGTATAAGTGAATCTTACCCTAGAAGACTTTTAGTAGGTCTGGACCAACTTCAGAAAAATGGAATTCTTACTGAAGATGAATATCAAATTGCAAAAAAAAGACTGTCTTTTAAATACGGGGAAGTTTTTCAAAATTAATTGCCAAACCAATTGAGGATTGGCTTTAATTTTTCTAGAAAAACAGAATATATGTTCGCTATCTTTGAACATTACTACTCTTTTTTTAACATATTGATCTAATTCTTTCCTAAAAACATGGCATAAGATACGACTAAACATTGCATGTAGTGACATATCACTCCCTAAAGTTGAGGTGCTTTAGAATGATGAGGTTAGCTGTATACGCCCGTGTAAGTTCCGATGATCAAGCGGAACGAGGAACGATCGAAAACCAACTTGAATTTGCTCGTAAGTATGCGGATCTCCATCAATTAGAAATCGTAAAGTGGTACAAGGATGACGGCGTAACAGGAACCGTCCCACTTGAAGCTCGTCCAGCCGGACGCGAACTGTTACAAGATGCTAAGAATGGCGAGATTGATCTCCTTCTAATTTACCGGTTAGACCGGCTTGGACGATCGGCCAGAATCATCCTGAATTCCGTTCACGAGTTAGAAAGTGACGGTGTAAAAATCCGCTCTATGACAGAGCCGTTCGATACTGGTGACCCATCTGGACGCTTTCTGTTAACCATTCTGGCAGGCGTAGCTGACTTGGAACGTGAGACCATACTGGAACGTCTGTGGTACGGAGCAAACCGCGCTGCGCGGTCCGGCAAATGGCTTGGGGGTATTGTCCCCTATGGATACCGCGTAGACAGTGATGGCTATCTGGTGGTTTGTGAAGAGCTACTCCCCCACTCAGATATGACAGAGGCAGGAGTTGTTAGGCTGATCTTCCATATGGTTGCTAACCAAGGCCACTCATGCATAAAAGTCTCGGACTACTTAAATGCATTAGGTATCCCTACGTCATACGCAAAGGATAATCGAAAAATTACTCGTGGGAAACGTAAAGAGAATACGGCGGGTATCTGGCGCCCCTCAAGAATACGTGGGATCATTACGAATACCTCTTACAAGGGAGTACATTTCTACGGTAAACGCAGTACACGAAAACGCGATGTAATTGAACGTGAAGTCCCAGCCATCGTTGATGTAGAAACGTGGGAAAAAGCACAGAAAGTCCTTCGAAGTAACCAAATAGAAGCTATGCGTAACATCAAGAATCAGTATTTACTACGTAGCTTACTAAAGTGTCAGTGCTGCGGATTAACTTATGTGGGGATTCATTATCCAGGAAGCAAACGAGCGCTAAAAGGGTACTACACTTGCACAGGTAAACAAGCATATAAGGGCCCAATGCAAGGTAAATGTACTTCGAAAAATTTACCCCAGGATTGGATTGAGGATCTTGTGTGGAGGGATTGCTTAGCCTTTATAAATCAGCCAGGGGAAGCCCTTCAGGAGATTGCTGCAGCTAGGGAAGTAAAGCAGACTGAGAAGGTCGATTTAGAGTCCGAAATAACACTTATTCAAAAGAGCATCGATGATAAAGATATTGAACGTCAAAGTATACTGGACCTCTTCCGTAAAAGCATCATCACTTTTACCGATTTAGAGAAACAGATCCAAAAGATCAATCAAGAGAAAGAGATTCTCGAGCAACGGATGAAAGAAATACGGACCTCGCTACAAGTTGACCGCGATTACTCTACTAAGGTAATGAATGCTTTTCAATTACTCACATCACTACGAAACAAACTAGATGACAATCCATCATTTGAAACGAGACGTGAAATTGTGAAGGCTTTGGTCCAACGCATTCAGGTACATACAACACCTAGCGAAGGTTCAAAACGCCCTCGCGCTTCAGTCACCGTTCAGTATTGTTTTGCCAAGGATATTATCTACACGGACAAGGATTGCACGAACCGATTAACAGAATCCGAGCAGGAAAGGTAAAAACCTGCTTAGATCGTCCAATCGTGACAACCCCTGATTCCAGCGGCTGGCGTAGTACCTCTAATACATGTCGAGAAAACTCGGGCATCTCATCAAGGAAGAGGATCCCACCGTGAGACAAACTACATTCTCCCGGACGCGGGATTTGCGCACCACCGCCAATTAGTGCAGTAGCGGTAATCGTATGGTGTGGGGCACGAAATGGTCTCTCCTCGATAAGCCCACTCTCCCGCTTCAATTGACCAGCAATACTGTATATTTTCGTTACTTCGTAAGATTCATGAATAGTCATGTTCGGCATGATACCAGGCAGGCAAGTAGCTAAAAGAGTTTTCCCTGAACCTGGAGGCCCCACCAATATCACATTATGAAATCCAGCTGCTGCGATCTCCAAGCCGCGTTTTACAAATTGCTGTCCGTAAACATTGGCAAAGTCCGGAGGCAGCTGGTTGGTATTTGTCTTGCCCGTCTCTGATCCAGGAAAAATCAAATCTGCGTTCTTACTATGAAGTCCTTCTCTCCAATAGTTTACGGCCTCTTCCAGATTGCTAGCAGGCAATACGGTAATGTCGACGAGCCGTGCTTCAGCTGCATTTTGTTCGGGGAGAATCACGTGGGTAAATCCTGCATTTTTAGCTTCTAGCAGAATAGGGAGTACACCCGTTACCGCGCGAAGAGAGCCGTCTAATGCCAACTCTCCTAGAACGAGGATTCTCTCTGGTCTAGGGAGCATTTGCTTAGAGGCTAGTAAAATTCCAAACGCTATAGCAAGGTCGAAACCTGAGCCTTCCTTGCGCTGGTCTGCTGGTGCTAGGTTGACGGTGATCCGCTGCATTGGGTAGTCGTATCCCGCGTTGCGCAAGGCAGCACGAACGCGATCTCTTGCTTCTTTTACTGCGGAACCGCCTAGTCCGACCAAATCGAATTGAGGCAAGCCATTGGCTATGTCTGTTTCTACAGTGACAACCATTCCATCTATGCCAAGCACTGTGCCTGAATAGCTGCATGCGTACATGGTTCTCTCCCCCTCTGGTTATAGGGTAGGAAAAGATAGAGGGGGTGGGCAAGTATATTAGAGCTTATTCCAAAACGTTTGTTGTCCAAAGACTTTAACTCTGGTCTTCATGGAAAAGTAAACGTTGAGCAGCTGAACATCATTTCAACTGTTACATCTATGTTTTCGTAGCGAAAATGAATCTCTTCCTTTTTTATCATATCTATGATCCTTATATGATCAGTGATCAAGAGGCTGCAAAAATCTGTTCTAATTACGTTTAATACTAATGTCAGCTTCCTGCGATTCGATGCTCCAATTTCCGCAGCATAAGTTCCACATTTGTTAATTCTATCCGATTTCTCTGTCTCTGAATTCGCCGCGTTCAAACATTCCAACAATTCTGATCTTGTCTACTTCTATAAAAGTCAATAACCTTCTGGGTTCTTCCTTTTGTAATTCACGTACGCCTTCATTGATAATCAACGTTCCATTAGAACGATTTAATAATGTAAAAGACAGACCCAAGAATCACAAGAAACTATATCCATCACAATAGTCCTCGTAAATGTTATCTAAAACTTTTTCTATCTCAAGGGTATCACTAGCTATTATTTCAAGTTCCTCTTTGATTCTGCGGTACTCAAGCCCTCCAAAAGATATCACCGGCGTTAACATTTGCTCCAAGTCTAGATCAATATATCTCCCCTTGAAATCTAAGCTGATAAGCTCCAGATAGAAGGCGCTCTTCAATCTCCGGAGTCACATACACCCATTGCTCGAAGTCCTCTATGGTTAGTTTCTTTTTTAAAACCTCGTTATATTTTATCTGAATATCGATAAGATTCATTTGCTGAGCCCACCTTTCCAGCTCAATTTATTACAGCAGGCGATGCTGTATTAGGAGCTCACTAGCAATCACATCAATCTCCTCTTCTGACTGCCTGCTTGAAATAATTATAAGCTCATCTTTTAACTCAAGAACCAATTCTGTAGGCCAATCTTTCACCAGTCCTATCAATATCCAATAAATCCACACTTCATCATTGCCGAGTAAAACCGGTCTTAAATGAGGAATGACCAGCTCCCTCATTTCAACCAGTATTTTTGCGATTACTGTAGCACCCGGCCAGTTCATATCTTGTAACCACATTAGAAGACTTGGTATATGCCCTTTTAAACGTTGATGCTCTATGCTAGATAATACTACTGCAGCATTATCCCAATATGATTTATCGAAAGGTTGTATTAACATGTCCAAATATACTTCTGAAGCATCTTTTAGTTTCTCAATTGCGTCATTTTGAAGTATTTCGGGAGTATCAAATTGCAGGAATTGAATAAGTTGTTTTACACTCTCTGCTTCGTTTTTATATGATGGTAGTTTCTCATTTCCAATGTTATCTGTTAACAAGCCAAATTTTTGTTCATTACACCATATCGGTTCAGAAAATGTGATCACCTTCATTTCCTTACCTGAGGGGGCATTTTCCAGTTTAACCATATAGAACAGCTCGTTTATTTCTAAATTTGATTTCTCCTGTGGTTCACCTATCGTTTGATATATTTCTCCGCTGATTCTAATACTTCCATTTTCATTTTTTCTCCAACGAAAAGTCTCTAACTCACATAACTCATAGTGAAAGAATGCAATCCATCCCGTTCCGTCTGGTAAAAAAACAATCTCTGTGTCTTCCTGAGCACCCGGTCCATACATCACATCGATTGACCATTTCCCAATCATCCTATATTTCTCCTCCAATTGGTCATCCATCCGGAAATTATACAATTTATTATCACTAGTAAGAAGGCTGAACACATGGAAGAATTACGATGTCAGTACTGCGGATTAACGTATGTGGGGATTCATTATCCTGGAAGTAAACGAGCTTTGAAAGGCTTCTATGTCTGTTCCAGTAAACAAGCATATAAGGGCCCTAAGTATCCCCACTTAAAATTTTTATGTAAATAAAAGCAATTGTCACCAACTGGGTAAAACCCTATCCTTCTATTTGCATTGCCATTATTTAGATGCGAATTATAGAAGTAGCATTCGTGATGCCAATCAAGTGCATAGATTTATTCGTCAGGCCCTCTCACCGACCTAAGGTTGGTAACATACTTCTCTTCAAGATCATCGATATCATCATCCGTATATTCAGTAATATCAAAAGTAACAAAAGGAATCGGTAAACGATAGGAAGGCAATCACTGCTATGGATCCTTCTTGGTTGGAAATTGAACAGTTGACTAAAAAGGTCTACACACTCTCCAAGCATCCCCTCCCCCATACCTTTCTGGAAAACTTCCACTCCAACAGGTATACTGCAAATAAACAGATAAGGAGTTGTTTCTATATTGATTTTTACTATTGATCCTCATCAAATTTCCATCCACTACGAGCATGCTGAACCAGTTCAGATCGACTGGGACGACGTTTACAGTGTCTCTTACTATAAAATCGATTGCATTGAGTACGAAATGGGTTACCTTGTTTTTGACTTTGTTTATGGCGAGTTCATCGAGATAAATGATAGTGATCACAATTGGGAAAAAATCGTAAATGATCTCGAAAAATACTTACCCTCGCAAACAAGCAATTGGAGGCACTCATTGCATAGTTGGTCGATCGACGACGGTATTCTTTATCTTTATGAAAAAGTGTAAAAACGAAGGTGAACTGGATTGACCTGGATCTCATCACTTTATCCAACGATTTAAAACGTGTCTTATTGCTGAAACCATTTGAATACGATGGGGAAAACAATAATCGCTGCTCCTGGACATATGATGGGACGTCACCATGCCAGATGGATGTAATTACAGTTTACTCCTGATCAGTGATTTTCCACTCATCGACTACGAACAAGACAAATACAATACGGATGTTGTCATCTCGGTTCTGATTCCAAAATATATGTAGCCGTCTTACGAAACGGCTTTGGAGAAGTTTACTACCATTTTGGTAATCATCATGCGGCATTCGTAAAAAAACAGCTCTCCCTCACTGCTTTTTCTTCAACTCATTCAGGAGTTCAATGATTCGTTGGTTTTGATCCACTTGCGTTACAATGTTCTGGTTCAGCTTCCGAATCGCGTCGTAGATTGCAAAAAGTCCTGCCAACAGTAGAAAAGCAAACATCCATTCCATGCGCTTTTTCCTCCTTATGATTATCATTGATACAAAAAAGACCCGCGTTCCGAATGCGAGTCTTTTCTCATGCTGTTTTGTCTCTTTTTGAACAAATCGAGCTACTTCTGATAGACCGATATGTATTCTTTTTGCACGTGATCTGCCAACCAAACGAGCTCATTTCCATGGTAAAACTTCACACCATTTTGCCAAGCTTGCCTCGCATCGATTCGCAAAAGGACGGGATGATCGTCTCGTCTTTTCCCAACCTGCTGTGCTGTTTGGACGTCTTCAGACAGATGCACGTACTGTCTTCCTTTTGGAACAAGTCCGCTAGCCAAAATAGAATCGAGGAATCTTTGCGGCGTGCCATGAAAAAGATACGCTGGCGGTTCTTTTTCTTCCTTGCGAATCTTTTGCGGCACTGAATGTCCATACAGGGCGCGAATTTTGCCTTGATTGATCTCATGACGCTTTTTTTCCGATAACGCAATCATCTTATGTAAATCTTCTTCGGTAACCGCTCGCCACTTGCGCTGTTCATGAAGTGACAAAAGCAATTGCTTGATAGGTACCCATCCTTGTTCGTCTAACTCAAGCTCATATTCATGAGGGGCATGACGCAGCCCATAGGACAATTCTTTACTCAATTTTTGATAATCCATCCACTCATCTCCCCTTACAGGTCATGGCCACTTCTTTACGTAAAAAAGTAACCGAGACTCACGATTGTAGCAATAAATAGGTGTACGATGAAATTTCCTGTCAGTCGAACCCAGAGCTGTTGGCTTTTCATCGTCCAAAATCCATAAAGGAAAGCAACGATGAGATAAACCAGTACATAAACGAAAAACACAAGGCTGTTCTCCTTTTTAGGACATTTCTTTCTTTATGTTCGCAATGAGCTTGTCAGCATTGTTTTCATCGTTATCAAACATCACCAGGTCTTGCAAGGCAATCCCATCAACAGATTGAATAGCTGTGGACATAGAATCGGCCAGTTGCTGCATATCAGCTTTGTCTGCTACTTCAACATCTAGAACCAGTACAAGTTTTTTCTTCATGGTGAAAATCCTCGCTTTACGATAAGTATGGATAGTGCGATTGAGTCATATCATCCCCATTATACAAAATAATCCGGTATACTTCGACCATGTCCAATAACAGCTTAATCCGGTATTTCTATATATGCGGACACACTCGATTTTAATAGCTCGATCAGTTCCTCATCCATGTATATGTATTCATCCGGAATGCCCAAGCAAATGATCCTTTTATCCATCAGTTCCGAGCTAAACTTTTCTTGTAAGCGCCTTACATGTTTTTTCTCCATACAAAAAATGAGATCAGCCCAGCCGATAAGACCATCAGTCACTTTGATACGGGCCCCAGTTTCAGTACCTGCTGATCTTACGTCATATTCATTGATCCCATGAAAAATCTTTTCTGCCGTCAAGCTCCTCCATTTATTTCTGCTGCAAACGAACAGTAGCTTCATTCGTCCTCCTCATCCAAATCTTCAAACTGCCATTCCTCTGGTACCGGAAAATAAGCGTCATACTCTTTCCGGGAATCGACACTCATTTCCTCTAGCCATGGCCAATAATGCATGAGATAGTCCTCACCAAATCCCATCCGCCAACACAAACTATAAGGATGCTCTTCTGGAAACACAATCCATGGCGGCAAATAGAAATGCGGTTGGTACCCATCTAGGCTTTCACGCACTTCCATCCATAATCTTCCTAGTACGTCTGAATCGTTGCTCGTACAATCGATTAAGGTGGCATCCCCAGTAGAGAGAAGAATTTCACGAATGACAGGGTATTGTTCTACTTTTGCTTGTAATGCCTTGCGCATGACCTCTTTTTCTTGGGTAGTCCCTAAAAATTTCTTGGCTTGCAGATAGTGTTCCAAAGTTGTCCAAAGTTCCCCTTCCAACTCTATTGGGTGACTAGAGAAATTGGAGAAGCAGCCGTAAGGTTTATCTGGTTGATCAAAGTGAATTTCGAGAGGTTGCTGTATCCGTTTTCGAATATGATCCTTCATGAATATGTCCTCCCCCTCTATCATAACGAGCCCATCATGACTAACTGATTATCCACGCCTTCTGCAAATACTTCCGAAATATCTCGTCCAGCTTCTCTGTTGGGTCCTCCAGATCATTTGTATATTGACTAGCCAGTGCAGTCAGACGCTCAATTTGTTCCTCAATAAAATGGTGAAGCTCTCCGATTCTTGGCTCCAAGTTCAACTCATCCCCAGCTATTTTTCTTTGGAGCAGCTCAGAAATTTTACTTTTTAATGTAGAATCGGTTATCAGCTCTGCAACCAACTGATCAAATCCAATGGGGGGATTCGTATGATACGTTTCGATCCAGATGCACGCGAGGATCGGGCGTAACACATAAAAATATTTTTTGATTTTGACTTGCTCACCTTGCAGATAGTCCCGAAAATTCCCTTTGGCCATACTGAGGTAATGATGCAAGGAAGCCTTCGGCGAAAATACTTCGCCTTGCAACCTTGCCAGCTCATCTCGAAAGCCAAGTGTATCGAGATAAACGATGTCTGACACAAGCCATTCTTGTAGGGGTGGATTCGACTTTCGAAATAGCTTGAGCGCTTTTCGAATATCCCAGCCGTTTATATCTAAGAGGTCATTGATTGGTTCTTCCACAACATCCCGTTTGTCATCAATGGACAAATACCATTCCGGTTTCTTCACATAGACAAAACGTACATCATAATCGCTATCTTTGGACGGGAATCCCCATGCCCGGCTTCCCGATTCAACAGCGAACAGTACTTTTAAGTCATGCGCTTGCTCGATTTCTTTTAACTTTTCCAAGATGATCTCTCTCAAGATTCATTCCTCCTCCACAACAAATGAAATGCTTTCCTTCCACTTGGAAAAAAACTCGCTGAATCAGTTACGATTCAGCGAGTTTCTTGTCATCCATTATTTTACCGTTACTTCGATTTCCACTTCATAGCCTTTGTATTCAGCTGTAATAGTGGCCTTACCTTTCTTTTTAGCTTTTACCACACCGCTGCTAGATACGGTAGCTACGGAAGTTTTATCGGACTTCCATTTAGCTTTCGTGCTGCTGATATCATCACCATCATAGGTGAGCGTAATCTTTTCGGAGTCACCCTTTTTCATGGAAATGCTTGTGTCATCTGCTTCCAGCTTGCTTGAGCTTTTGCCGTCAACTTTTACTTCAATTTCAACTTTTTCACCTTTATACGTAGCTGTAATCGTTGCTGTTCCTTTAGCTTTTGCTGTAATTGTACCACTGCTGCTAACGGTTGCTACAGAAGATTTAGAGGTTTTCCAGGTTGCTTTTGAACCGCTGATTGAACTTCCATCGTATTTCAAGCGAATCGTTTCTTTTGCACCCTTTTTCAAGGAAATGCTCGTATCGCTTGCTTCCAGCATGTCTGAAGAGGAAGAAGTATCTACTTTTACATCAATTTCTACCTTGTAGCCTTTGTATTCTGCTGTAATAGTAGCGGAACCCTTGGCTTGGGCTGTAATCACACCACTGCTATTTACAGTTGCTACAGAAGAATTAGACGTTCTCCAAGTTGCACTGGAAAGAGAAATTCTTTCATTATCGAATTTGAGCAGTACAAAGTCTTGCTGCCCTTTTTTCATAGAGATTTTTGTTTCTTCTGCTTCAAGTCTACCAGAGTTGTTGTAATCAACCTTTACACGAATTTCGACCTTATCGCCTTTGTATGATGCTGTAATGGTAGCTGTTCCTTGACCTTTTGCCGTAACGACACCATCATCAACTGTTGCCACGCTGGAGTTGGATGTTTTCCAAGTTGCTTTTGATCCAGACAATTTATCATCATCATATCTTAGCTGAATCGTGTCTTTGTCGCCTTTTTTCAGGGAGATGCTGGTTTCATCTGCTTCCAGTTTACCAGAACTGTCTGTATCTACGTAAACCTCAATTTCTACTTCGTAGCCTTTGTATTTTGCAGTGATCGTTGCTGTACCTTTGCTTTTTGCAGTAACGACACCATCATCGTTTACGGTTGCTACAGAGGACTTTGAAGTTTTCCAGGTTGCTTTTGAACCAGAAAGTTTATCGTCGTCATAAGTCAACTTAATGGTTTCTTTATCGCCTTTTTCCAATTTCAGTTTGGTAACATCTGCTTCCAGTTTACCATCTGAATTTCCGCCGCCTTCAACATCAACGTGGATTTCTACCTCTTGGTCTTTGTAGCTCGCAGTAATAACTGTGCTTCCTTCGCCTACACCTTTAATGTCACCATCGTCAACAGTTGCTACAGTTTTATCCGCGGTTTTCCAAGTTGCTTTTGATCCAGGGAGACTGCTGCCCGCAAATTTCAAACTAACGTTTGTCTTTTTACCTTTTTTAACAGAAACCTCTGTTTTCGTTGCTTCGAGAGTCTGCGCTCTGTCAACAGTCACTCTAACTGTAGCGCGATAACCGTTGTATTTAGCAGTAACAACAGTCGTTCCTATTTTCTTACCGTACACAATCCCATTGCTAACAGAGGCGATGCTGGAGCTGCCAATTTCCCAATCAACCAATGCGTTATCGATAGGGCTGCCATTATAAGTAAGGCGAATGGTTTCTGTATCTCCAATCGTGACGTTCAAAGAGCCTGCGCTTGCTTTCAACCCAGTAGTGCTTGCTACCACGCTATAAGCTTGAATAGATTGTGGTGTCGCAACTTGTGCAGAAGCAATGCCAGTAACTGAAAACTGAACAGTACAAATAGCTGCTACTGCTAAGGAGACGTTTTTCATTAGATTGTTCTTAATCTTTTTCATGTTTTTTACCTCCAAATTATTTCCTATACTTCTATTGACGAATGAGATGGAAAAATGTCACACCAAATCAGCTTTTTTTTGAAAAATATTTGTTTTTCTTTCAAACAACTGTTTATACCCCGGATTCATAAGCAAAATTGACACGAGTTATGGGCTTGTCTGTACGAATCGATCCTTTTCATCAAAAAAAATGCTTCCCAGCTTTTGAGCCGGAAAGCGGATATTGATGCTTGGAGGAGTTTCATCGCGTCGAGTACAGTACATAGTACGCTGGCTCTGCGACTGATGCTGTAGACGTATCCCCAATATATCCGTGGTCAAGAGCCCGTTTTTCCTAGAAAGCACTCTCATAATGCTCAATGACAGGCTTCATGAAGTCTTCACCTTGCGTTGATGCACCGGTGTAAATTGCGATGACATCAAAACGAAAGGTCGGGATTGGCTGTGCGCTTTTTTGCAAGTATTCGATGGCAAGCTCACGCAGCTTCTGTTTCTTCTTCCAAGTAATGGACTCGCCTGCCGTTCCAAAAGATTGGCTGCTCCTCGTTCGAACCTCAATGAAAACCAAGCATTTTCCGTCTAGAGCAATCAAATCCATTTCCCCACGTTTTGTTCGAACATTTCGATCGACAATGTGGAAACCCTTGTTCACTAAATATCCTTCTGCAAGCTGTTCTCCTCTTTGACCAAGAAGACGACGGCGATCACTCATTATTTGGTTCCTCCGCCTTTATCGATCCGATAGACAAAAGCAAGGATTTCTGCCACAACTTGATACAGCTCCGGCGGTATTTGTTGATCCAAATCCAGCTTGCCCAAAACCTCTACAAGTGATGGATCCTCCTGTACCGGTATATCATGCTCTTTCGCTGTCTTCAGTATATTGTCAGCCACGTACCCTTTTCCTTTTGCCACGACCTTTGGCGCTTCCATGGTACCCGCCTGATATTTTAGTGCAACTGCCTGTTTGCGTTTTTGCTCTGAAGGGGATGGCGGCATCATACGCGAAGGTCAACCCCTTTATAGTCAGCCAGGATGGGGCCTTTGGTTTGAATCGGACTTGTCGACTTCCCGCGCTCGGCCGGGACTGGCTGGACTCGCATAGCCGATAGATGGTAGCCAACGTCCTGTAATTGGTCAGCAAAACGATCCTTGGCCCCTTGAATGAGTGCTTCCACCCATGGCGTATCGTTAAAAATTTGCAGGTTAACGATTCGATTCACGATGCTTACATCAATCATCGTTGTCCCCATACTTTGGAGTTCCAAATGAAAGAAAAGACGACAGTTGTCCGGATCAAGCTGTCCAGAGCCTTTCTTTTTCGATTCGATTTGGACAAAAGCCGTCTCATCCCCTTCACCTTGGCGAATCGGAATTTGCATGACGATTTGAGACAAAGCTTGGTTAGAGGGCTGTACCATCATCAACTGTTGTCCGGTCACTTGTTGCAGCAGTTGATCTGCTGCTTCACGCAAGCCGGATGGCAGTGCCTGAGCTGGCGCTTGACTGATTTGCAGCAAGAGGGATTTAACTGTATCCATCTGCTTTAATGAATGCGAATCGATCGCTCCCTGTGAAAATGCCTGGCCCATCAATTCTCTCTCGTGGGTTACGCCTAAATGACGAAACAATTCAGCAATCGGGTTAGCAGCTGTTGCTCCATTCGCTACACCGGCTGCTTGAGACATCATTTGTGGTACGACTTTTTGCCCCGCGTCGTTCACTACAGCCCTTTGCTCCGCCATCTGCTTGTTTTGGACCCGGTCCTGATTCATCTGTAATGACTGAGGAGTAGGCAAGGGCTCGTTTCGAGCAATCTTTGAATCGATGCTTGGACCACTGGTCTGGTTTGGCAACTGATTACTCTTTCCGGTCATAGCGTTTTGCTGCGAGTCTACCTGTTTAGCGGCAGTGTTTGGTGCTGACACTGTCTCAGTAGAAACAGTTGACGAACCAGGTTGTGATGGCGTTGGTATGTTACTTGGAGCTACCATTGATGGTTGAGGCGATGTCTGAACTTGGGACGAAGGTTGACCACTCAGTGCAGGCAGCGGCTGTGTCTGGCTTCCCCCATTCGTGTTCTGCGAAGCACCTTGATTCGGCTGATGTCCTTGTGGCATTTGTTTGACTGCCATTCCCTCGTCTGTTCCATCGTTGCCCGTGATAAGGAAAGGGAGTCCCGTCAACTTTTCTTTTAACTGACTAACAAGCTGTTTGACATCCCCCGTTGCTGCATTAGCTTGTCCGGGGACCTGCTGTGATTGGCTTTGAGGCACCTGCCCTGTCATCTGCGAAGGCTGGCCCTCCCCTTCTAAAAAGAGTGAGGCTTGCTGAAGCAGGTTTTGTATGAGCTGCCCCATTGGCTTGTCCGATAAAAAAGCTTTGAGCCCTGCGATTGTATCAGGGGTCAGTGGCAAATTTCGTTTCATGGCAGTCATGAATGCCTCAATAGTGGCATTGTCTACGCCTAATCGTCCAGCAACGGCTGAAAAAGCTTGTATGGTTTCCTTATTTACAGGAAGATTGGCACCAAGCAGCGCTTGCATGATCGCTTTGTTCTCTTTTGTATCGGCAATCCCTAGTGATCGCATTAGCCCTTCTAGAGATGCGTCTTTGCCAGCTCCTTCACCGGCACTATCCAAAACCTTCAACGTGACGACACCTGTTGATGGCTGGACTTGCAGCCAAGCTTTTTGGCCCGGTTCCAGACTTGCCTCCATTTTAGCCTGAACCTGCATTCCCCCGACTTGTACGAGCGCCATATTGTCCGGGTAATTCTTGATTACCGTGCCTTTAAACACTTGTCCGGGAGTAAGCTCAACCGGCTTCGGAGCGGATATGGGTGCTTTTTGCACGAATGATTGAATAAGTTGCGACGGGGAAAACATGCAGATCCTCCTCCTGTAGCTAGTATGTTACTAGTACTTGTTAGGCGTGTTCTTTTACACCAGTGAAAGTCTTGCGATGAATCGGTGTAGGTCCAAATCGAGCGATTGCTGCCAGATGCTCTGGGGTGCCATAGCCTGCGTGTTTGTCAAAGCCATAGGCTGGATACTCTTCGGCATACTCGGCCATCAATCGATCACGGGTGACCTTCGCCACAATCGATGCGGCTGCAATTGAAACGCTTTTGGCATCTCCCCCGATAATCGGAACCTGCTCGCAATTCATTTCAGTTAGCTGTACGGCGTCAATCAGTAATACGTCTGGAGTGATACCTGCCTGTTGGATCGCCAGCTTCATCGCCTCTTTTGTAGCAGCTAGTATATTGATCGCATCGATTCTCGCTGCATCGACAATTCCGATTCCCACAGCAAGTGCATCTCTTTGAATGATTTCGCAAAATGCCTCCCGAGTAGATACGGGTATCTTCTTCGAGTCATTCAGGCCAGGCAAGTAAAAATCTTTTGGCAGACACACGGCACATGCAACAACTGGACCAGCCAATGGACCTCTCCCAACCTCATCAATCCCAAATATGTATTGATGCCCCTTATCAAACATGGCTTTCTCATAAACGGTCATGTCAGTCCACATCTGTGCGAGCTTTTCTTGACGTGCAATCGCTGCCTCCGCCTGCTTCGCCAAAGCCTGTACACCTGCTCTTTTATCTTCTTTCAGCAATTGTAAAAAATCTTTGGGTACCTCGTCCAACTTTTCCATCGTCACTCGTATTTCTTTTATCGACATATCCGCTAGATTCATTGACTCATTTCTCCTTACCGATCCTCATAGTAAAAAACCTGCCTACCGTATATGTCGATAGACAGGTTTTTGATGGCTGGAAAGTTTTATTCTGGAAAAGATACAGGCTTACCAATCGGTTCGTCCATTTCCCAGTCAATCGGGCGCTCGACAGAGACCGTTCCCAGCTTGCCGGAACGCAGCTCACGCAGGAAAATTTCCGCTGCCTTGTCGTAGTCGATATTTCCGCCAGAAACGAGGCATCCGCGCTTCTTCCCGATTTCTTCGAGCATTTCTACTCGATCCTCAGGCAATTCTTTTAGCTTGAAGCGTTCGATCAGGCGTTCCGGATAGTAGTGCATCATGTAGCTGATAACAAATAATGCTACCTCCGTAAAATCGATGAGCTCGTCTTTAATTGCCCCACTTGCCGCCAATCGCAGACCTACCATCTGATCTTCAAATTTCGGCCAAAGAATACCAGGCGTATCGAGAAGCTCCAGTGTATCGCCCATTTTCACCCATTGTTGTGCCTTGGTTACCGCAGGACGATCACCTGTAGCCGCTACCGAGCGCTTGGACAGGCGGTTAATGAGGGAAGACTTGCCGACATTGGGAATCCCCAAGATCATAATGCGGATGGCACGACCTTGCATCCCCCGCTCACTGCGCTTTGCCAGCATGTCAGCAGCTAGCTCCTTACACATTTCTGGCAGCTTGCTGACACCCTTTCCACTCAGGGCATCAATCGGCAATGTGCGAATGCCTTGCTTGCGAAAATAAGCAATCCACTCATCTGTTGCCCGTTCATCCGCCAAATCTGCTTTATTAAGTAAAATCAAACGTGGTTTATCACTGACAATCTCGTCAATCATCGGATTGCGGCTGGAAAGCGGCAGACGTGCATCGAGAAGCTCGATAACTACATCAATTAATTTCAGCTTTTCCGTTACTTGACGACGTGCTTTAGCCATATGGCCAGGAAACCATTGGATCGTCATGATGTCTCACCTACCTTGAAGCTTTACGTTATCTTGTCAAGCGAATTCCCGCAACCGGCCAAAAAGTAAATTCAGCTCTACCAACAACCGTACTGACGGCAACAGGACCGATGGCTCTGCTGTCATGACTGTTCAACCTGTTGTCGCCCATTACAAAGATATGGTCTGCTGGTATTTGGACCGGGGGAAAATCGTGGGTAAAGAACGGCTCTCCCTGCTGCTTCGCTTGTTCTTTTGATTGTGCAAGATACGGTTCCTCTACCACTTTGCCATTGACCAGCAGTTGATCGTTTTTGACCTCTACTGTATCACCCTCAACAGCAATGACTCTTTTGATGTAATCTCGCTCCTTTTCTGCATGGAACACGATGATTTCACCAGGTCTCGGATCTTGCAAAAAATAAATAGCCTTGTTCACAACTAATTTTTCGCTGTTATGTAATGTACTTTCCATGGATTCGCCTTCAACAATAAACGGGGCGAACAAAAAGGTACGAATGAAAAACGCCAAGACTAAAGCGATCCCAAGTGCCTTTATCCATTCCCATAGTTCATTTTTCTTCTTATGACTGGAGGTAATTTCTTCGCTCATGACTTACGATCCTCCCATGAAAGCTCGTCCAACCTTAGCTGTAACATATGTCAAGATGAACTATTTTATTTCAAGATCCTTAAATGGAAAAAAGAGGCCTGGCAAGCAGGCCAGTCCTCTTTCTAAGCGTTACGCTTATCGACGAATTTCTTTAATACGAGCTGCTTTACCTACGCGATCGCGCAGATAGTACAGTTTCGCACGACGTACTTTACCATGACGCACGATTTCGATCTTGTCGATCTTAGGCGTGTGTACTGGGAATGTACGCTCAACACCTACGCCGTAAGAAATCTTACGAGCTGTAAATGTTTCGCTGATACCTGTACCGCGACGGCGAATGCATACGCCTTCGAACAGCTGGATACGCTCACGCTGACCCTCGATAACCTTAACGTGTACACGAACAGTGTCACCAGGTCGGAACGCAGGAATGTCCTGTTTCAATTGCGCTTTTTCCAGTTCACGGATAATTTGGTTCATTTGAATTTCCTCCTTCCGATAGACGTTCTTACTCGTCTAACCCGTAGGTCCAGCCGCTTTGGCTGCGTTACGAGTAGCGGACCGCCTTAGTCAGCGGGCAAAATTGCCACAAGAAATATATTAACACAGCGGGCACAAAACTACAAGACTCTTCTCCTAATTGTTCCCTACTTTTTTTCCTGTTCCAATTCAGCCAATAGCTTTTTCATTTCATCTGTCAGCGCCAGCTTTTCTAACAAATCTGGACGCCGTGCTTTTGTTCGACGCAGTGATTCTTTTAACCGCCAGCTTTCAATATTGGCGTGATGCCCTGACAACAGTACATCTGGCACTTTCCAGCCGCGAAATTCTGCCGGTCTTGTGTAATGAGGGTACTCGAGCAGTCCTGTTGAAAAGGAATCCTCAACGGCTGATGTCTGGTTTCCCAACGCTCCTGGTTGCAAACGAACGACACTGTCAATGACGACCATCGCCGCAAGCTCTCCCCCAGTCAGAACATAGTCACCAATCGAGATCTCATCCGTGACGAGATGCTCACGAATTCGCTCGTCGTACCCTTCATAATGACCGCAAATGAAGACAAGATGCTCCTCTTGCGCTAACTCTTCTGCCAGCTTCTGATGATAAGGCACACCCTGTGGACACATCAGAATCACTCGCGGTCTTTTCTCTCCCGTCAAGCCTTCTACGGCCCGGAACAACGGCTCAGGCTTCAAGACCATTCCTCCGCCACCACCATAAGGGGTGTCATCTACCGTACCGTGCTTGCTCTCAGAGAAATCGCGAAAATTGGTGACATGAAAATCAACCAGTTCTTTTTCGCTTGCTTTTCCCAAAATGCTGCTGGACAAAACACCTGTAAACATTTCGGGAAAGAGCGTAAAAATATCGATCCGCATCTGAAGTTCCTCCTACAGCAAGCCTTCCATCAGATGGCAGACCACACGTTTGTTCGCGATGTCCACTTCCTTGATGCATTCATCGATATACGGCAGCAAGATTTCTCCGCGTTTTCCCTTCACTACCCACACATCGTTTGCTCCTGGCTGCATGACATCCACGATTTTCCCCAGTTCTTCGCCCTCGTCGGTTACTACGACGCAGCCGACGAGCTGATGGATGTAGAACTCGTCCTCTTCTAATTCCATCAGCGCTTCCGCTGGAATCTTCAACTCTCCGCCCTTGTACTTTTCGATATCGTTAATATGCTCAAAGCCATGAAAGCTCACGATCTCAAAGTTTTTATGCGGGCGACGGGAAGCGATTTTCAATTTTAGCGGCTCACTGAGTGTCGGGTGGAACAAGTACAGCTCATTTCCTTTGCGAAAGCGCTGGTCTGGAAAGTCAGTCGTTGGTGTTACACGCACTTCACCACGCAGGCCATGCGTATTAACCAGTTTGCCTACCCCGTAAAAGCTATTTTGGCTCAACGTGTTCATTCCCCTTTTCTTTGATCCCATTTTTCGTTTGTAACCGAATCTCATGTACCAGGCCATCTTTTATCATGATTTCCGTTCCGGACATCATTTCATCCCATACATCGCCCTCTTGAATCGTGACAGGGCTTTGAACAGTCTGGTAATCGATCTCGCTTCCCTCTGGGAGATTTTCTACCTGCTGGAGGGTATATGTCAGGTGATCTATCTTTTCCTTGCGTCGACGCTCTTCCTGCGCGATTTTTTCCTGCGCCAACGCATATGTATCCGCAGACTTTTTCCTCGCCTCGGTTAATAGCTTTTTGGATTGAAACTGCCACTGCTCCCACTCTTTACGCTGCAAACGAAGTCGTTGGCTATACTGATCAATGAGAACAGCCCGTGATGCTTCCGTAATGATCAGTTTAACCTGTACCGTCCGAAATATAGTAAGCACCTTCGCCACTCCTTTCGGAAAAACCATCATGGTTTATTAGCATCTTGGATACTAGAAAAAAGACTGGGAAAGCTCCCAGCCTTTTCTCATACAATTTCAACCGTGACACGCTTGTCCGTTTCCACGGATGCGGCGATCACGACCGTGCGCAGGGCTTTCGCGATTCGACCTTGCTTGCCAATAATCTTCCCCATATCATCAGGGTGTACCGACAATTCAAAGACGAGAGTTCGCTCTTTGTCCACTGCGTTAACACGAACCTCATTCGGATGATCGACGAGAGCTTTAGCGATCGTTTCGACCAGCGCTTTCATCATCAAACCTCCAGATGACCGACTTACTTGCCGTATTTGGTTTCGTGCACTTTAGCCATAACGCCTTCTTTGGAGAGAAGGTTACGAACGGTATCAGTTGGAGCTGCACCATTCAGGATCCATTGTACCGCTTTGTCGGTATCAATTTTCACCACTGCCGGTTGAGCAACCGGATTGTAGTAACCGATTTCTTCAATGAAACGGCCATCGCGTGGGGAACGGGAGTCAGCTACTACTACACGGTAGAAAGGAGCTTTCTTGGAACCCATACGCTTCAGACGGATTTTTACTGCCATGTTGTGTCACCTCCTGTATTAATCAACGCGAGAAGAACATCTGCGTTGGTGCTACTATATCTGAACCATCGCGTCCAGCTGACAAGTCAGTGTCGCGAGAGATCATGCCTACTTACTTGAACGGTGGCTTGAAGTTAAAGGGTAAGTTCATCCCGCCCTGGTTGTTGCCTCCGCCTTTTCCCATGAAAGGTAATCCGAAGCCCTTTTTCTTCGACTTCTTGACCATCTTATCAGCAGCGCCTGAGAATTGCTTCATCATCTTTTTCATTTCCTCGAACTGCTTGAGGAAACGATTGACTTCTTGAATACTCGTTCCGCTTCCGCTTGCGATACGCTTACGACGGCTGGCATTCAATAAATCAGGATTTGCGCGCTCTTGTTTGGTCATGGATTTGGCGATCGCTTCAACGCGGGCAATCTGCTTTTCATCCACGTTCATTTTGCCCTTCATCTTGTTCATTCCTGGCAGCATGCCGAGAATGTCTTCAAAAGGACCCAGGTTGCGAAGCTGCTGCATGGAATCCAAGAACATGTCAAAGGTAAACTCACCTTGACGCATTTGGCGTTCCATATCGCGTGCTTTGTCTTCATCCACGGATGCCTGTGCTTTTTCAATCAGGCTGAGTACGTCCCCCATACCCAAAATACGGGAAGCCATACGATCCGGATGGAACGGTTCGAGCGCATCCAGCTTTTCACCCATTGCCGCGAATTTAATCGGCTTGCCAGTGACAGCTTTGACGGACAGTGCCGCACCGCCTCGGGTATCACCGTCGAGCTTTGTGAGAACCACACCAGTCAGTTCGAGCTGGCTATTAAAGCTCTCTGCTACATTGACGGCATCTTGACCTGTCATCGCGTCCACGACGAGCAAAATCTCATCGGGCTTGGTTACCTCGCGAATCTGTTTCAACTCGTCCATCAGCGCTTCGTCAATATGCAGGCGACCTGCCGTATCGATGAGGACTACGTCGAGATGATTCGTCTTCGCGTGTTCAATCGCTTGGCGAGCGATTTCGACAGGACTGACTTGATCACCGAGAGTGAAGACGGGAACATTGAGTTGCTCCCCTAAAACCTGAAGCTGCTTGATCGCAGCAGGACGGTAAATGTCTCCCGCTACCAGAAGCGGCTTGCGGTTTTGCTTTTGCAAATACTTGGCCAGCTTACCGGTTGTGGTTGTTTTACCTGCCCCTTGCAGACCTGCCATCATGATGACGGTCGGCGGGCGGTGCGCCATCGTGAGCTGAGCGACGTTGCCACCCATCAGAGCGACCAGCTCTTCGTTCACGATCTTGATCACCATTTGACCAGGTGTCAGGCTTTTCATAACTTCCTGACCGACTGCGCGCTCCTTGACACGAGCAACGAAGTCTTTTACTACTTTAAAGTTAACGTCTGCTTCCAGCAGAGCCAGACGAACTTCACGCATCGCTTCATTCACGATGGTCTCGTCTATTTTCCCTCTGCCGCGCAGTTTGTCAAACGCGTTTTGCAGCCGATTGGCTAAGCTCTCAAACGCCATGCGAGCCCTCCTAATCCATCTCTGACAGTTGGTGGAGCAAAGTGTTCAGCTCGTCTCTTGTCTCGCTCTCCGAAAGCTCATTTACAAGTTCGTTCATGCGATTCAACACGTCCATGCGGTTTTCATGACGTTCAGCGAGGCGAAGCTTCTGATCATATTCAAACAGTTGCTTCTCTGCCCGCTTGATATGATCATAAACAGCTTGGCGGCTGACCTCATGCATCTCGGCAATTTCTCCGAGCGATAAATCGTCCAGATAATACAGCTCAAGATATTCTCGCTGCTTGCCCTTGAGTAGCGGCGCGTAAAAGTCAAACAAGAGATTGACTTGATTGGTCTTTTCTAACATGAAACCAATCCTTTGCTATGAGGTACTCGTTTCAAACTGTAAAGACTTTTTCTTTACAGCACGTAGATTATAGTACCTAATTCCACACCTAGTGTCAAGGTTTTTTATTGACATCATTTTTTTATCTTTGAAACACTATGTTTTTACGCATTTTCCTGCTCTTCTGTTTCATCTTTTTGAATCAATCCAGCGAATAACGCATGAACAAATTGCTCAGGATCAAACTGCTGCAAGTCATCCATTCTTTCACCCAACCCTACGTATTTCACCGGAATGTTCAGCTCGTTGCGAATCGCAATGACGATACCGCCCTTTGCTGTACCATCCAGCTTGGTCAGGACTAAACCGGTTACTCCAGCAGACTGTCCAAACGTTTTTGCCTGCGAAAGCGCATTTTGCCCTGTGGTAGCGTCCAAAACTAGCAAAACCTCGTGCGGAGCTCCTGGCAATTCGCGTTGCAATACACGGTGTACCTTCGCCAGCTCTTCCATGAGATTGACTTTGTTTTGCAAGCGACCTGCGGTATCGCACAACAGCACATCGACCTGTCGGGATTTCGCTGCCTGAATCGCATCGTAGATCACGGCAGCCGGATCAGAGCCTTGTTGCTGCTTGATTACGTCAACTCCTACACGCTCTCCCCAAACCTCCAGCTGTTCAATCGCTGCTGCACGGAATGTGTCACCTGCTGCCAGCAGCACTTTTTTATTTTGCTGCTTGAACATATGCGCCATTTTACCGATTGTGGTTGTTTTCCCTACTCCATTGACCCCTACGAACAAAATGACGTTCAGACGACCGTCCTCTACGTTCAGAGTCGTATCCGCAGCATCATCATTTTTCAAAAGGGCAACCAATTTTTCTGAGAGAATCGGCTGCAGGTCGATCGCATTCTCGATTTTTTGCTTGCGCACCTCTGTCCGCAGGTCGTCTATGAGCTCCATTACGGTATTGACGCCCACATCAGATGTAATCAAAATTTCTTCTAATTCATCGAAAAAGTCATCGTCGATCTTTTTGTAACGACGTACCAGATCCTCAACTTTTTCTACTAGCAGGTCTCTCGTTTTCGCCAAACCATCCGTAAACTTCTGGGTGACCTCTTCGGATTTTTGGACAATAGCATCACGAAGGCGCTTGAAAAAACTCATGTTCATCTTCCTTTGCGGGTAGTATCAATTGAATGGCAAATTAGTTTAAGAGGCTGATTCGATAAATTTGTCACTGTCCTCCAGTTTCACGGAGACGAGTTTGGACACGCCGCCCTCCTGCATCGTGATACCGTATAGCACATCTGCGCTCTCCATTGTGCCTTTTCTGTGTGTGACGCAAATAAACTGCGTCTGGTTGCTGAAATGGTGCATGTACTCGGCGAAACGATTAACGTTTGCCTCATCCAAAGCGGCTTCTACCTCATCCAATACACAGAATGGCACTGGCTTCACACGCAGGATGGCAAATAGCAAGGCCATCGCAGTCAAAGCACGTTCGCCCCCGGATAAGAGCGCAAGATTTTGCAGCTTCTTGCCAGGTGGCTGCGCCACGATATCGATGCCTGTCTCTAGCAGATTATCTGGATTGGAGAGCACAAGATCTGCACGTCCTCCGCCAAACAGTTGGACAAACACATCGCGGAACTGCTCCGAGATCGCGTCAAATGTTTCTTTGAAGCGGCGCGACATCTCTGCGTCCATTTCTTGGATCACTTGATAGAGCATGTCTTTTGCTTCATTCAAATCAGCTTCCTGCGAGCTTAAGAACTGCTGACGCTCTGACAAGCGCTCATATTCCTCAATCGCCCCAAGATTCACTGTGCCAAGTGCCCCAATCTGCTTTTTCAGACGATTGACCACTTGTGTCTCTTCCTGAATCTCGCCACGTGCCGGATATTTTTGCTTCGCCAGGTCGTAGCTCATTTCGTATTCTTCGGAGAGTTTATTCAACAGATGATCGAGCTCTACCTCGTTACGATTGACTTTTACTTCTTCCTGATGAAGCTTTTCCTCGAGCGATTTGACCTCGCGGCGGATTTCCTTGACCTGCTGTTCCAGTTGCTCCTGTTTGTAAAAGAGGGTGGCCCGCTCACTTCGCCGCTCTTGAATCAAGCCGGCTACACGGTCTTTATCCTGACGCAATTCGCTAATGCGCTGATCCAGCTCAAGCCCGGACGATTCGTTCGTACGCTCCAGTTCATCAAGAGATGCCAAGTTCGCGTTTTGTTCTTCCCATTCGTGCTGCAATTGGGTTTTTTGCTCCAGCAAGCGTTCTGTTTGCTCCAAGCGTGATTGATACTCTTGCTTGACCTGCGCATTTAGCACTTTGAGACTTGTTATTTTTTGATTCATTTCTTCTTTGGATTCGAGCTGCTCTTGGCGTTTCGCCTCAGCTTCTGCGATCTGCTCACTGAGCTCTTTTTCCTCTTGCTCCATGGCAGTCAAAGAAGCTTGCAGCTGCTCTTGCTTGCGTTTGGCTTCTTCCATCTCGCGGCGATAGCTTTCAATATCTTGCTCAACTAGCTTTGCTCGCTCGCCCAAGGATCTGCCTTCCGATTCTTTTTGCTGCAAGAGCCCTTTTACTTCCTGTTCTTTCAATCGCAAACTTTCGCCCTCTGTCCGCAGAGCTTCTTGCTCTTGCTGCATTTGCGCCAGTTCTTTCGTCAGCTGCTCCATAAGGGTAGTATGCCCAGAAATTGCCTGGTCGATTTCTACCAGCTGTGCTTCCAGCTCTTCTGATTGACGGTTGCGTCCAAGCAGGTTCGTGCTGTTCTTTTTCAAGGCACCCCCTGTCATGGAACCGCCAGCATTCACGATATCGCCTTCCAGCGTCACGACGCGATAGCGGTAGCCAAGCGTACGGGCCACACGGTTTGCCTGCTCCAGCTTTTCCGTAATAATGACATTGCCCAATAGACTTTCGAGGATGGGTCGATACGCTTCCTCAAAGGTCACGAGCTCACTCGCGATTCCGACGACTCCACTCTCATCCTCCAGCTGGCGCTTATCGCTTGCCTGCAAGGTGCGCGGACGGATGACATCGAGCGGTAGAAATGTTGCCCTACCTGCATTATGTTGCTTCAAGTGAGCAATGGCTGCACGACCAGATGCTTCGTTGTCCACGACGACGTTTTGCAGTGCGCCACCCAATGCGACTTCCATCGCTGTCTCGTATTGCTGTGGCACAACAACGAGCTCAGCGACTGCCCCATGGATCCCTTTGAAGCCCCGCTCGCGTGCTTTCAAAATTTCTTTTACCCCTTGCTGAAACCCTGCGAACTCCGACTGCATTTCTTTTAACAGGTCAAAACGGGACTTCGCTGCTTCCCGCTTTTGTTCCCAGTGGCGCAGCTCTCGACGCGCTGTTTCAAGGCGGGCTTGTCCTTCTCGCATGCCCTCGACTAGCTCTTTGTATCTAACGCCGGTTTCTTGAATGGTAGAAACGATCTTCTCCAGCTGATCCTGGAGTTGGCTCAACTGATTTAGACGCTGCTCTTCTTCTACATCGAGCTGTTTTTTTCCAGACAATTGACGTTCGACTCTGGCCTCGCTTGTCTTGAGAAGCTGCTCTTGATGACGATTTTCGTTGCGCAGATTCGCCATTTCGTTGAGCTTTTCGAAGTAATCACTCTTCAAACGCTCTACGTCATCTGTCAGTGATTGAACCATAGAAAAAAATTGACCTTCTGCTTCTTGCAGCGAAGCGTGGGCTTCGGTCATGCGACGATCCGCTTCCTTGGCCCGCTCTTGTTCTTCTACCAGTTCGGCCTCAAGACCGTGCTGCTTCTCAGTAATCCGATGCATCTGCTCCATCGTCTGCTGGCGATTGGCATTGAGATTGCGCATACGCTCCCGCAATACCTCACGTTGTCCTTCGACTTTCTCGGTCTCTTCACTAACTGTCAAAAGCACTTGTTGCAGTTCTTCGATCGATTGGTCGATTTGGGTGACATGAAAACGCGCCTGCTCCAAATCAGCTTCTTGCTTGGATGCTTCGGTCGTTTGTCCGATCAACAGATGCTTGAGTTCCTCTACCCGTCCTGTGGCTGCTTCCCACTTCGTATGAGCTACTTCAATTTGCTGTACGTAAAGAGCTACTTCATGCTCAACCAGCTTGCGATGAAGCTCCTTGTACGTCTTGGCTGTTTCAGCTTGCTCTTGCAAAGGTCCGATTTGCTCCGTAATTTCACTGACGATATCGTGAATACGCACGAGATTTTGTTCGGTGTCATCGAGCTTTTTCTCTGCCTCGCGCTTGCGTGTTTTGTATTTGACGATTCCGGCTGCTTCTTCAAATATTCCACGGCGATCCTCGGACTTGGTACTGAGAATTTCCTCAATTTTACCTTGGCCGATAATCGAATACGCTTCTTTCCCTAGTCCGGTATCCATGAACATCTCCATAATGTCTTTTAGACGGCAGGATCTGTTGTTTATGTAGTACTCACTATCACCAGAACGATACACTCTGCGGGTAACGGATACCTCCGAATATTCCACATCGAGCGAACGATCTGTATTGTCCAAGGTGAGTGTCACTTCTGCGAAATTCACTGGCTTGCGCTTGTCACTGCCCGCGAAAATAATGTCTTCCATTTTCGCTCCACGCAACGACTTCGCGCTCTGTTCTCCCAGCACCCAGCGGATCGAATCTGAAACGTTACTTTTCCCACTTCCATTCGGTCCCACTACGGCTGTTACCCCTGGTACAAATTCCAATTCCGTGCGATCGGCAAAGGATTTGAATCCAGCCAGCTCCAGGCGTTTCAAATACATACGTACGGTCCTCCTTAAGAAACCATCCAAGACTGCCTGCCAAATGGACAGGCTTACAAACATGCAAGGATCGGATGGTACCCGAAAAGAAGCCCCTGCATCGAACAGGAGCTACCTACTACGAGCCTACATGGTCATCTGTAGGTAAGTGTATCATAGATAGCGGTCATCTCGCAGTATTTTCCCTCTGTTTCCCACCGGAAAGAAAAAAGCTGCACCATCTTGTAGCAGATGATGCAGCCCTTCTCGCTGACGAGTGATTATTTATCCCCCAGCTTGACCAATGCTCGTGCAGCAGCTTGCTGTTCCGCTTCTTTTTTGGAGCGGCCAGAGCCGATGCCAAGCGAACGATTGTTCAATAGCACCTCAGATACGAACTCTCGATTATGAGCTGGTCCTTTTTCTTCTACAATTCGGTAATGGATGTCTCCCAGATTGTCTTGTTGAACAAATTCCTGCAACTGGCTCTTGAAGTCGGTTACCTGGGCAAACTCTCCTTTGTCAATGCGCGGGTAGACGTATTTTTCCATAAAGGAAAAGACTGCGTCCAACCCCTGATCCAAGTAAAGCGCACCTACAAACGCCTCAAAAACGTCCGCTAGCAAGGCTGGTCGCTGACGTCCACCTGTCAGCTCTTCCCCTTTTCCCAGCAATACGAGATCGCCAAAATTCAACAGTTCAGCAAACTTGACGAGAGAAGGCTCACAGACAATGGCTGCACGCAGCTTTGTCATTTCCCCTTCACTCATCTTCGGAAAAGTTTTATACAAAAACTGGGAGACGGTCAACTCCAACACAGCATCCCCCAAAAACTCTAGCCGCTCATTGTCTGATATTCGTTTGCCGCGTTGCTCGTTCACGTAGGAAGAATGGGTGAATGCCTGCCGCAAAACACTTTCATCGCGAAAGCGAAAGCCTATCGTTTCTTGCAGCTGTGCAAAATTCATCACCCTCACCACCATTCCAGGAGACTGCCTACTTTTTCTATCAGTAGGGCTCATTTATGCTTCGTATCGCTTCAGGATTACCGTTGCGTTGTGACCGCCGAATCCAAATGTATTGGAAACAGCCACATTGACGGTCGCCTTACGCGCATGGTTCGGAACATAGTCCAGATCACATTCTGGATCCGGGTTTTCCAAGTTGATTGTTGGAGGCAGTATTTGATCACGCAGCGCATATGCCGTCGCGATTGCCTCGACGCCACCCGTAGCACCCAGCAAATGGCCAGTCATCGATTTGGTCGAGCTGACAGCCAATTTGTACGCGTGCTCGCCAAATACAGTCTTGATCGCTTGTGTTTCTGCGATATCTCCTTGGCCAGTAGAAGTACCATGTGCATTAATATATTGGACTTCTGTTGGGTCAACGCCAGCGTCTTTCAGTGCGCTTGCCATGCAACGCGCAGCTCCTTCGCCACCAGGAGATGGAGAAGTAATATGATGCGCATCTGCACTCATCCCGTAGCCAATGAGTTCCGCGATGATCGTTGCTCCACGTTTTTTCGCATGCTCGAGCTCTTCCAGAATCAGAACACCAGCACCTTCGCCCATTACAAAGCCATCACGATCCTTGTCAAACGGACGGCTTGCTTTTTGTGGCTCATCGTTTCTGGTGGACATCGCTTTCGCTGAGCAAAAGCCTGCAAATCCCATTGGACGCACGGTTGCTTCTGCTCCACCTGCGATCATGACATCTGCGTGATCGAACTGGATCAAACGCAGTGCTTCACCGATTGCATTTGTACCTGTCGCACAAGCGGTAATCGCACTGGAGGTTGGTCCTTTTGCACCGTATTGAATGGATACTGCACCAGACGCCATGTTCGCAATTAGCATCGGAATAAAGAATGGACTCACACGACGTGGTCCTTTTTCCAACAAGACGGAATGCTGTTCTTCCCATGTAGTCAGACCACCGATTCCGGACCCGATGTATACACCCACTCGTTCCGCATTTTCTGGCGTGATCTCCAGTTTTGCATCTTCTACAGCCATTTTGGCAGCAGCTAATCCAAACTGAACGAATCGGTCTGTACGTCGGATATCTTTCTTGTCCATATACTGCTCAGGATCGAAGTTTTTCACTTCGCCTGCAATTTGTGTTGGATAATCAGAAGCGTCAAAGGCAGCCACGCGGTCAATGCCTGATTTTCCTTCCAGCAAGCTGTTCCAAAAAGTCTGTGCGTCATTCCCTACTGGAGAAACGACACCAACGCCAGTAATTACCACTCTGCGTTTCATTGCAATCACCTCTATATGAAAGTCAGCAGTCAGCTTCTAACATTCACTGCATGCAAAACGTGTATTTATTTGGATTATGTACAGGTGGCTATTGAAGGAGAAGTCCCGTATGGTACGGGACTTCCAACAGATCAACCTACTTGTGAGATTCTATGTATTTAACAACCTCACCAACAGAAGTGATCTTTTCAGCATCTTCGTCGGAAATCTCTAAATCAAACTCATCTTCGAGTTCCATTACGAGTTCAACCACATCCAGGGAGTCAGCGCCCAGGTCTTCTTTGAAAGAAGCTTCCAAAGTAATTTTGGACTCATCTACACCCAGACGATCGACGATGATTTTCTTTACACGCTCCAAAGTATCTGCCATCTTGCTTCACCCCCTCTCCCGTATTATAGTGGATGAGCTTTCAAAAAACCAGTTCTCGTAAAAACGCTCGTTTGAGGTTTTCTTCCTACATGTACATTCCGCCGTCTACGTGCAGGGTCTGCCCTGTCATGTAGTTGGCTGCGTCGGATGCCAAGAACAGCACGACAGATGCGATATCATCTGTTTGTCCCAAACGGGCAAGCGGAATTTGGCTTGTGAGCCCTGCTTTGACATCCTCCGGCAATACAGCAGTCATTTCTGTATCGATAAATCCTGGCGCAACAGCATTCACCGTAATATTACGGCTAGCCAGCTCGCGAGCAGCCGTCTTCGTCAAGCCGATAACCCCAGCTTTTGCCGCCACGTAGTTTGCTTGTCCCGCGTTCCCCAAAACACCTACAACAGAAGTGATGTTGATGATTTTGCCTGAACGCTGCTTCATCATCGGGCGAGTCGCTGCTTTTACGCAGTTGAATACACCCTTCAGATTCGTCGCAATCACATCATCCCACTCGTCTTCTTTCATACGCATGATCAGGTTGTCGCGAGTAATTCCCGCATTGTTCACAAGAATATCGATCACACCAAAATGTTCCAAAGCAGCTTTGAACATCTCGTTGACATCTTCTGTAGAAGAAACGTTCGCGCGAATCATAATGGCATCGCGGCCCATTTCTTTAATAAGGGCAACAGTTTCACTCGCTGCCGCTTCACTACCTGCGTAATTGACAACTACATTCGCGCCAGCTTCTGCCAGCTTCAATGCAATCGCACGCCCGATACCACGGGAAGCCCCTGTGACCAGTGCTGTTTTTCCAGTTAACATAGTACCCCTCCGTTCAAAAGCTCAGTAAGTGAATCCATGTCCTGCACAGAGATAATCGTCGTATCCGCTGGTGCGATTTTCTTGATTAAACCGGCCAAAACTTTTCCTGGACCGATTTCTACAAAAGTGGTCACACCTGCTTCGACCATCCATTGTACAGAATCCTCCCACAAAACTGGAGCGGAAACTTGTTGAACCAATTGATCTACAATGATTGTAGCCTCAGATACTGGCCTAGCTGTTACGTTTGCCACGACAGGCACTGCCGCTTCTTGTACCGTAACGCCAGCCAAAACAGCTTGCAGTTTATCTGCTGCCGGTTGCATCAAGCTCGAGTGGAACGGCCCGCTTACATTCAATGGAAGGACGCGCTTTGCGCCCGCTTCCTTCGCTTTTTCACCGGCCAGCTTCACACCTTCAGCAGAACCGGAGATGACAATTTGGCCTGGGCAGTTCATGTTCGCTAATTGAACAGGATGTCCAGATGCCGTTACCTCTTCGCAAACCGCATGCAGTGCTGCGCGATCCATGTTTAAGACAGCAGCCATTGCACCTTGTCCCGCTGGCACTGCCTCTTCCATGAACTGACCACGAGCTCGCACAGTTTTGACTGCATCTGCAAAGGATAAGGCCCCAGCTGCAACCAAAGCGGAATACTCACCCAAGCTATGACCTGCTACGAACGCAGGCTTATAGTCAGGCAACTTTTCGTTCAATGCTGCCAAAACAGCGATACTTGCTGTCAAAATAGCTGGCTGTGTGTTTGCTGTCAGCTTCAATTCCTCTTCTGGTCCTGCAAAACACAGTCCCGACAAGGAAAAGCCGAGCGCTTCATCAGCCTGCTCAAATATGTGACGGGCCGCTTCCGATTGTTCGGAGAGCGCTTGCCCCATTCCTACAAATTGTGAACCTTGCCCTGGAAAAACAAAGGCTACCTTTCCCATTCCTACTTGCTCCCTTCTGCTGGGGTTGTGCACCACTTCAAGAGCGTCGCTCCCCAAGTCAAGCCGCCACCAAATCCAACCAGAATCAGGTTATCGCCTTCTTTTACACGACCAGCCTTTACTGCTTCATCCAGCGCTACTGGAATGGAAGCAGAAGACATGTTTCCATAGCGATCCAGGTTGATCGCAACTTTATCCTCAGACAGACCGAAACGCTGTACAGCAGAGTCGATAATGCGTTTGTTTGCCTGATGCGGCACTAACAGGTCGATCTCATCCTTCGATACGCCCGCTTTGGACAAGACAGCCTCTGTTGCAGAATTCATCACGCGAACAGCGAATTTGAAAACTTCTCCGCCTGCCATGTAGAGATAATGCAGTCCTTGTTCGACAGACTCAGCGGATGCAGGCGTTCTGGAGCCACCTGCCGGCATGCACAAGAGTGAACCGCCTGATCCATCTGCGCCGAGCTCAAAGGACTGGAAGCCGTAGCCCTCGGTAACTTCACCGATAACAGCCGCACCCGCACCGTCTCCAAACAACACACATGTATTTCGATCTTTGTAATTCGTAATTTTGGACAAGGTCTCAACGCCTACGACCAACACTTTTTTATACAAACCGTTTTGGATGAACTGAGTCGCTGTCGTAATTCCGTACAAAAAGCCTGTGCAAGCCGCGGAAAGATCCATCGCAGCCGCACGTGTAGCACCCAGCTTTTCTTGCAGCAAGCAAGCAGTAGACGGGAACGACATGTCAGGTGTTACGGTAGCGACAATGATCATATCCAGCTGTTCCGCACTGATGTTTGCTTTTTCGAGAGCAGCTTTGGCAGCCTCGTAAGCCAAGTCGGAAGAAGCTTGCTCCGGTGAGCTAATGCGGCGTTCTCTGATTCCAGTACGGGAAACAATCCACTCATCAGAGGTTTCCACCATTTTCTCTAGATCAAAGTTCGTCAATACCCGCTCCGGTGTATAAGAGCCTGTAGACAAAATCCCTACTGAACGCTTTGCACTCATCTGCTTCACTCGCTTTCTCCCAAAGTATTTTTCTGTAATGATTGCTGGATAACCTCGTTCACGTCCTGCTGAACAAACCGCGTAGCACTGACGATCGCGTTTTTCATTGCACGCTCATTTGAGGAACCGTGAGCCTTGATCACAGGGGATTTCAATCCCAGCAAGGGAGCTCCACCGTATTCCGCATAATCCATTTTCTTTTTAAAACGAACCAATCCAGGTTTCAGAATGGCCGCTCCTAGCTTATTAATCAGGCTGGAAGTAAACTCCTGCTTCAACTGCGAAAAGATTGTGGAGGCAGCACCCTCTACGGCTTTTAACAAAACATTTCCTACAAAGCCGTCGCATACGAGCACATCACAGGCTCCTTGCATAACATCGCGTGCTTCCACATTTCCTACAAAATTCAAGTCAGCTTCTTGAAGGAGAGGAAAAACAGCTTTCGTCAATTCGTTTCCTTTTCCTTCTTCCGTCCCGACATTGAGCAAGCCTACTGTCGGACGCTCAAAGCCCAACACTTTCTCAGCATACAAGCTCCCCATCACCGCGTATTGTACAAGCTGATGTGGCTTGGCATCCATATTGGCTCCGACGTCTAGCGTCAGTGTTACGCGGCCTTTTGAATTCGGGATATAGGCACAAAGCGCCGGGCGCTCGATTCCATCCATGCGTCCTGCGTAGAGCAAGCCCGCTGTCATTAAAGCGCCCGTATTTCCTGCCGAAATCATCGCGTCGACTTTTTTCTCGCGCGCCATCTCAACTGCTACGACCAGCGAAGAATTTTTCTTACGCCGAACAGCTCGAACCGGTTCATCATCTGGCAAAATCACTTCCGCTGCAGGAACGATTTCAATGTTTGCCGGAATATCCTGCGGCAAATGGTTCCGAATAGCCTGTTCATCTCCCACCAATACAACTGTAATGGCCGGGTTTTCCTTGATGGCAGCAAGCGCCCCTAATACGGTACTCTTCGGTGCGTGATCGCCGCCCATCGCATCCACTGCAATTCGCAACCGTGATTCCTCCTTACTCCTCATCCATGCTGTTATGGTAGCTCGACATTTCAACTACCCGGAAGGTTGCGGTAAAGACCAGTTCACCTTGGACCTTCGTCTCTACGCGCACCTTGCATTCGTCGCCGTTACGGCTTCTCACCACTGCTTTGGCAACCAGCTTTTCCCCTGTTCGTACAGGACGGACAAAGCGGATCCTCGCCGTAGCTGTCAACGCTACGTCTGCGTTAATTACTGCTACTGCCAACGAGTTGGCCTGAGCAAATATATAATGCCCTCTGGCAATTTGTGTTTTGGAGAAAACGTGTTCTTCTTTTATTTCCAATACGGAAATAGCCTGTGAATCAAGCTGTAAATCAACCATTTCACCTATGATTTCATCGATGCCCAATGATTTTACAGGATCAAGACTTTTCTCTGCGACTGTCTTGATACGCTCACGCAGCTCCGGTATTCCTAATTCCAGTCGGTCTAAACGTATGGTTTGAATACTGACATGAAATAACTCAGCCAGATCTTCGTCCGTCGCAAATGGGTTATCCGCCAGATACTGCACCAAGCGAGACTGGCGATCTTTTTTTGGCAAGCGGGCGATGCCGAACACCCCCTTAAGCAGGATTCAGTTGTACTATGTATGATTGCGATCTGTTTTTAATACCTGGTACCAAAACACAGTATAAGGGAGAAGATGTGGAATTACAAGTATGGATCGCGAAATTAGGTAGCCGTCCCTACCGATAAATGAGACGAATGATCTCCTCAATCCCCGGTTCTTTCATCTGGATGTCCAAAGGTTCACCCCACCCCGCCACTTCAGCAAGGATTCTCGGCGAAGAAATTTTTCCTTTGTCGAAGTAAATCGAGAGTACGTTCTCTGAAAGCTCCATCCGCTCGATTCCCTCTAGGTCGTAAAGCTTTTTGGGCGGTTGTCGAAATTCAATTCGTATGAGGCTTGGCAGCCCTATCTGTTGCCGCAATTCAGTCAAGCTCGTATCCATCATCTTTTTGCCATGATTAATCACGATAATCCGGTTACAGAGTTGTTCAATATCGTCCATATCATGAGTTGTCAATAGAATGGTCTTCTTCTGGGTCTGATTCACTTCCTTCAAAAAAGCTCTGATGCGCGTCTTCGCAACCACATCCAACCCAATCGTAGGCTCGTCTAAAAACAGGACAGGCGGATCATGCAGCAGTGCCGCCGCTAAATCAGCTCTCATCCTTTGACCCAACGACAACTTACGCACTGGCGTATCAAGGAATTCATGGAGGTCCAGCAGTTCCTGATACAGCTCCATCGATCGCTGATATGATTTGTCGTCAATCTTGTACATCGCTTGCAAAATTTCGAAGGAATCTCTGACTGGCAAATCCCACCACAGTTGTGTTCGCTGTCCGAACACCACTCCGATCTGTGAGGCTACTTGAATTCTTTCCCGCTGTGGACTATATCCGCCTATTCGTATTTCCCCCTGACTGGGATGAAGAATTCCTGCCAGCATTTTGATTGTCGTCGATTTTCCTGCGCCATTCGGCCCGATATATCCTACGAACTCGCCTCTGCCAATGGAAAAGGAGATATCATGGACGGCTTTGACTTCCCTTCGTTCACGAGAAAAGAGTGTTCGTAGAGAAGCAAAGCGCCCCTCTTTGGCTTGATTCAGGAAAAATGATTTTTCGATGTGCTTTGCTTCAATCATGTTACCCCTCCTTAGCTCCCTGTACTATGGTAGTGTCGAATCCCGACATTCCACAGCATACGAGCGAAATAAAAAGCAAACGCTGCGGCTACCGGGGTGAGTATTGGATAAAACCATTCGCCCCCTTTGCCCAAAAGCGTCAACATTGGCAAATAATTCATGTACGCGATCGGTATCGCTGAGAAAAACAGCCATTTGAGCCAGTTAGGATATAGCCCGACCGGATAATTGCAAGCATTGGCTGGCGCATAAATGGTGAAGGTCAGCATGTCTTTCATCTGATGCGTCCAAAAAGCGACCCCAGCCGTAGCAAGTCCAATCGAGAAATAAATCACGCCGCCAGACAAAATAGCAACCGGTGAGAATAGCACCAACCCTATGATCGATTTCCCGTCACCGGCAAGACCCGACAAGGAGATGACCAAAACAGACACCCCTTGTACCAACCCTCCCACTCTCGACAAATCAAGATTGCGTGTCAATAGCAGAAGCAAAGGCGAAACAGGACGGATGAGCAATTGATCGAGCTCCCCTTGTACGATGTACTTCTCAAAGTCGTTAATTTCCGGGGCAAACAGCCGATACAAGGAGACAGATGCCGAGGAAATCCCATAAAGCATCCCAACCTCGTAAATATTCCAGCCGACCACATCGTGAAATCGATACAAAATCGCAGAGAGAATAATAAAATCAAGCACCATAATCATTCCGGTCGTGGCAGCGCTCGTGACAAAATTTATCTTGTATTGCATTTGCGAGCGAATGCTGGCCGCAATCAGTTTGCGATAGAGGGCAAACATGTGGTTATCCTCCTTGAATTTCTAGCTTTCTTCTTGCCAAGTTCGTCACCAATAAAGCAACTGCCGTTAAAACGAGTGCCCAGCCGGCTTGTACAAGCATGCCATAAGGAGGTGCAAGCTCTAGCAAAGTCATGACCGGATAATAAATCATTGCCGAAAAGGGCAAATAAGGCGCTACCTTTCCAATGACCCCGGGCATCAAGTCTATCGGAATCATTTGTCCGCCTAACCCAAAGATCAATGACAAAAGGATGAGGTGTACCCAGCGAATTTCTGTCGTCCAGAAGGAAGAAATGCCCGCGAGATAGAAGAGCAGCATGCCTATGTACGTTCCTAGCAGAAGCGAGAGGATAAACCAGAAGTAAGTAAACGGCTGGGAGGGAAAAAAGAAGCCCACTGCTAATCCTAGCAGCAAGCCAATCGGAACACTTCGGTAACAAGCGTTGTACAGAAGTCGTCCAAACTCCTGGCTGAGCATGTACCAGAGATAGTGAACAGGCTTGATCATATCCAGACTGACAGCCCCGCTTCTAACCGCGATTTGCACATTCAGACCTGGGGACAAAAATGTTGTCATCCAGAGAACACTTTGACAAATCGCGATGTAAAACCCCATCGTTTTGACATCATAGGGGCCGTAAACTTGTTTTCCAGAAAGGACCCCCGTCCAAATGGCAATAAAAACAAGCCCAAAAATCGAGCTTGCGACATTGTTGACGACATGCGATAAACGATACTGAAGATTTCGACGATAACTCTTGCGAATAATCCGCCAATAAACCATAAAACCCTCCTCTTGGAAAAGTCAGGATTACCAGAATAGCAGGGGCCGTACACAAATGCAAGAAAAAAGAAAGAGCCCTTCCCATTTGAAGGACTCTCCCTGATAAATCCATATGCTGTCACGCTGGTCACCCATTCACGCCAGCCAAATGGAACTTATCCTCTTTTTTATGGATCAATAGCTTCATGTGGAAGCTACAATCACCTCTACATCGTTGGCGTGCAAAGCATCTGCTATTTCCTTTTCGGGCAGCTTATCGGTCACGATAATATCGATCTGGTCAAAACCTGCAACGCGATACAGCATGCTTTTTCCAAACTTGGTATGGTCAGTGAGTATGATCACCTGATCGGCCCGCTTGATCATTTCTTTAATCAGAAAGCCGTGATCCTCCTGCGTGGACATGAGCCCTTCCTTTGTAAGACCGCATGCACCAACCAGTACTTTATCGACATGAAAATCAGCGAGGTTTTGAATCACACGTGTACCGAGCACACATTGATCCTCTGCATGTACATCTCCGCCCAATAGCTTGACAAGAACGCCTTCTTTTCGGGACATACTGGCGGCAGTCGCTAATGAATTCGTAATGATGACATGGTCGCGGGTCTGTATCGATTCCACTGCGAGCTGAACAGTTGTGGAAGCATCGAGTAGCATGTAATCGCCGTCTTTGATCAGACGAGCAGCCGCTGTCGCAATACTGCGCTTTCCTGTCAAATCAAGCTGCATTCGTTCCTGATGGGAGTAGTTCTTTTTGTTGAGGCTGGGCAGTACCGCTCCTCCCCTGGTCCGCAGGATTTGCCCCTGCTCCTCCAGCTTGACAATATCACGCCTCGCTGTGTCACGGGAAACACCAAACTGCTCAACTACATCCTGCACACTGATACGCTGGTGCTCCTGCAAATACGCAAGAATTGCAGCGAGCCTCTCCTCTTGAAACACGAAGCCTCAACCCCATCCTTATCTTGCCTTCATTATAAGTCATTTAAGCAAAAGTTACAAGCGATAATAAGCATTTATAAGTAATCATAAGTAATAAGAAGGAACAAAAAAAGCAAGGCGATTTCTCACCTTGCTTTCTTAGCAGCGAATATTACTTCGCTACTTTCACGCCTTTGTAGTGACCGCAGCTTGGGCAAACACGATGCGCAAGCTTGTATTCGCTACAATTATCGCATTTGATCATGCCTGGAATCTCTAATTTGAAGTGCGTACGACGCATTCTTTTACGGGTTTTGGAAGTTCTCCGTTGAGGTACTGCCATCTTCCTTACACCTCCTTCAACTGACAAATGCTAAGAAGCTCTATTGGGTGGACAGTATAGGCAAAATGCTTATGCCATCCTTCAAAAATGAGACGCTGCCACGAATGGTCGGCGAATCATCTTGAATACAGTAAGAATACTTATTTGCTGTCTTTGAAAAAGTCAGCCAACCCAGCCAATCGCGGGTCAACACGCTCATTCTTGCAGCTGCATGCCACTTCATTACGATTCACACCGCAAGTCGGGCACAGACCTTTACAATCCTCCTCGCAAAGCGGGAAGGTCGGCATAGCCAGTAAGAAATCCTCTTGAAGCAGTGAGTCCAGCTCGATTTCATCGCCTTCCAGAGGAAGGATATCGCTGTCCTCGTCGTCTTGCAGGATCGGATCATCCGCAAGCGCAAATGTTTCAGAGAAATCTACTGTTGCCTGATCGACAAAAGGATTCAAGCATCTCGCGCAGACAAAATTCACATCTGCCTTCATGCTTCCTTTTACGTAATAGAGATTGCCCAGCTGTACAGCTTCACCACTCGCAGTCACAGGAGTAATCCCACGAATCTCATGATGGCGCTTCTTCAGCTCATCTGCATCCAGAGTTACCTGGAATGGCAACGGCTCTCCTTTTCGGTGCTCTAACTCTGCTAACTTAATGTTCATAGCATTTCACCTCATGCACAACAAAGATGATTATAGACCCTGCCCAAAGCTTTGTCAACCATTTTTGCTTGACAGCTAGTTTACTCAGGTAGATTTCGGTTTTTGACCATTCAAGTACGTAATCGCTTCTTCTACCGTCTTGATCGGAATCACTTTCATTGAAGTTCCAATCCGCTTGGCAGTTGCTAACGCCTCCTCGTAATTGGAGCTCGTATCTGGCGTATCCTGTGGAGCAAAGAAGATCTCTGCACCCGCTTTGTCCGCTGCGATTACCTTTAAATTAATGCCACCGATCCTGCCTACTTTTCCGTCTAACGAAATCGTGCCTGTTCCTGCAATTTTATAGCCTTTTGTCAAATCCGTCTCCGTATTTAACTGGTCATAAATCTCCAGCGTCATCATCAATCCCGCAGAAGGACCACCAATCCCTTGAGAGGCAATGGTTACTTCTTTTGGAATGATGATTTCCTGTTTGTTGTCAGGGCGTACACCAATTCCAACTGACTTGGATTCAGGTAGTGGTTCCAAGGTTAACATCGTTTTGGCCTCTTGTCCATCTCTTGTGTACGTAATTTCGACTTGATCGCCTGCTTTTTTTGCAGAGAGGGCTGTCAGCAAATCTTTTGCCTCAGATGTGCGAACCCCGTCTACATACGTAATGACATCTCCGATTTGCAGCGTTTTATGGGCAGGGAAGCCTTCCAAGGTACCCATCACCCACACGCCCTGCTTTTCGATTTTCACTTCGAAACCAGCAAGACGGAATGCGACTGCCTCCGCAATTTTTTGTGAATGGTCCATGACTGCTTGTTCTCGACGGATAAAATCTTCGCTGTCCTCGCCCTTGCTGACAACCAGTTCCTTGGGTAACAGCTCAACATCCTGCGCCATTTTTGCATACCAATACCACGGCAAATTCGCTTCGCCCATTCGAACTGTCGTTAGCATGAAGGAGCCAGTCTCGTCCTTCTTGCCGCCTTCCACTTGAATCATCGGCCCCAACTCAATCGCTGAACCCGGACGACTCACGTAATAATTCGTCGGTACAAAAAAAGAAATACCCAACAAGACAAAAACCAAGGCAAGTATCCAGCTAAAGCCTCTGGTTCCTGAAGATCTGCGTCTGTTGGCATAAAGCTGTTCCTCACTCATTCTTGTGCCTCCCAATTTGCAATTCGTTCCTGAATGCGTTCGATATGTTCAGTACCCGCACGTTCGCCTAGCTCGATTATTTCTTCGACACCCGTGTATGCGATACTGCTATAGTGTCCAACATCCGGCCTGATTACGATGTCTGCCGCAATGATTCGATGTCGCAGAATTTCCCTTTCCATGACATCAATGGTTTGGGCGATGACATCAAAAATACTTTTGACCTCCACCCGCGTATCGAATTGGGCGACATCTACCGCAATCACGATATCGGCACCCATTTCACGCAGTACTGTCACAGGTACACGATCAATGACTCCTCCGTCGACTAAAAGCCTCCCCCCTACTTTTTCAGGGACGAAGATGCCTGGAATGGATATGCTCGCTCTCACTGCTTGATCAATTGGGCCTTCCCGAAATACCACTCTCTCCCCTGTTTCAATATCCGTCGCCACAATAGCAAGCGGCTTGTTCAGCTCTTCCAAGCGCTTCCCGTGTGTTAACAGGCGAATCAATTGCTTGATCTTTTCCCCCGTAACAAAGCCCATGCTAGGTACAGTTAAATCGAGCCAATGCTTGCGTTTTAAATTCATGGCAAGCTTTCCCATCATGCTCGGTTCAATCCCGTTGGCATAGACGGCCCCAATCAGACTGCCCATACTGGAGCCAGCCAGCATGTCAATCTGGATACCATGTGCTTCTAACGCATTCAATACACCAATATGTGCAAAACCGCGAGCACCCCCAGAACCCAGGGCTACACCCACGATTGGTTTACGCTTTGTCTGCATGGAAAAACCCCTCCCTGTAACCAGCCTATGTGGTAAATCGCTGAACCTTTCACACTTGGGAGAGATTCGTCGACCAAGCTTACGCATAGTTCTCCCGCCTGCCACGTAGACATGTACTACTACTTTTCTTCGATTCAGGAGGAATCCATGTCACGCCACTCACCCGTACTTACCTTGTTGCTCGCCATCTCGACCGTTTTCATTGTTATTGCATTGATTGCTTACTCGCAGATATCTTTTGAAGCTGCCGTACGCGGTCTAAAGATATGGTGGGAGGTAGTTTTTCCCTCTACCCTCCCCTTTATTGTGCTGTCTGAGGTGTTGATGGGTCTGGGCGTCGTCCATTTCGTCGGCGTGTTACTGGAGCCATTGATGCGCCCACTGTTTAACGTTCCGGGTACTGGCGGGTTCGTACTGGCTATGGGCTTCTCGTCCGGCTATCCGGTAGCCGCAAAGCTGACTACACGCCTTCGTCTGCAAGGCAATGTGACGAAGGCTGAGGGTGAACGTCTCGTCTCTTTTACAACAACAGGAGACCCCTTATTCGTCATGGGAGCAGTGGCAATCGGCTTTTTCCACAGCGAGCAAATGGGCGTCATTTTAGCCCTGACTCATTATTTGTCAGCTATGCTCATGGGCGTAATCTATCGTTTTCATGCACCTTTTGCGATTACTTCAGCCCCATTGGAGAAAAATTCACTACCTCTTCCTTTACGAGCCTTGCAAGCGATGCATCGGGCACGTATCCGCGATCGTCGTCCGTTCGGAAAATTAATGGGAGAAGCCGTGCAATCCGCTCTGAATACACTGCTTATGATCGGTGGCTTCATCATTGTTTTCTCGGTATTAATCCAACTTTTCTCCACGATTCATCTGACGCAAATCATCAGTACACTTCTCTCGATTTTTCTTGGTCCCTTTGGTTTTCCACCAGCCTTCTCCCAAGCAATCGTGGCTGGATTGTTCGAAGTAACCCTTGGCGCACAGGCAGCGAGCATTGTGCCTAATGATGTTTCCTTGGTCTGGAAAGCGGCCATTGCCAGCGCGATATTGTCTTGGGGCGGTCTGAGTGTTCATGCACAGGTCGCAAGTATCTTGAGTGAAACGGATATTCGTGTCGCCCCTTACTTGATTGCCAGATCCCTGCATGCATTGCTAGCTGCAATTTTGACCTTTGTCCTTTGGGGGCCACTTGCCACAGTCAGTTCCTGGTTCGTGGAGAAAGCCGTCCCTGTATTTGTGCATGCGAAATCTGAGATTCCTGCGACGAGTTGGTGGGAGACCTTCCTATTATCAGGGGGACTCGCCATCGGCGTCGGTGCGATTCTGTTGTGTACCAGCCTAACTCTTTCGCACATGAACCGCAGCAAGACGCGATAATCTACTCGGCCATTTTTCGCTTCAGTGCCTCTTCTACGATCGGCGGCACTAAATCGGCGACACTCGCCTTGTACTTCGCAACTTCCTTTACAATACTTGAGCTCAAGTATGAATATTGATTGTTCGTCATCATGAAAAACGTTTCAATATTTTCGTCGAGCTTTTTATTAATCGAGGCGACTTGCATCTCATATTCAAAATCAGAAACAGCACGAAGGCCACGAATGATCACCTGTGCGCCCTTTTTGTTCATATAGTCAATTAACAAGCCGTCAAAAGAGTCCACTTCTACATTTTTCATGTCAGCCGTTGCCTGACGAAGCAATTCGACACGCTCTTCTACGCTGAACAATGAGTTTTTCTTTGAATTGATCAAGACGGCGACAATGACCTTATCAAAAACGTTGGCACCCCGCGCAATAATGTCGAGATGCCCATAAGTAACAGGGTCAAAGCTTCCTGAACATACGGCAATTGCCATAGCGGGTTATCCTCCCTTCGTGCTCTTTTCGCACCTTGATTTAAAAGTTAGACGTGTGGCTCCAAATCGTAATAATACAGGGTAACGGCCGTATCCCCATACTTTGCCGCTCGATCCTTCACACAATGACCAATCGCATCCGGAAAGGAGTCTGCGATATCATGCTCAGCCACGATCCACGCTCCGTCTGCCAACATTCCCAGCTCCTGCAACATCTCAATTTCTTCTACGATCTTTTGCTGGGCGTATGGCGGGTCCAAAAAGACGAGGTCAAATTTTTGATTGCGGGTACTCAGTGTGCGAATAGCTCGCTCCGCATCCATTCGATATAGCTCGGCATAATCGTCTAGCCTGCAAGTGCTGACGTTTTCCTTTACCACGGCAAATGCTTTTTGATCTCGCTCCACGAAAACAGCTCGATCCGCGCCCCTACTCAATGCCTCGATCCCGAGACCACCTGTTCCTGCGTATAGGTCCAATGCCCATCCGCCATCGAAATACGGGCCAATCATATTAAAAATCGATTCTTTGACTTTATCGGTTGTCGGTCTGGTTCCTTTTCCCGGAACTGCTGCCAACCGTCTTCCTCTGTGTTCTCCAGCGATGACTCGCATACTCATTTCACCTGTCTGCTTTCCTAATATGTATGTTTTAAGACGCGATTTTCTAAGACTGAGAATGATATCATACTATCACAACTGCATACACCCGTAAAATTAGCAACTGGAAAAATTTATCGCAAGAAAGGTATATAACCCCATTCAATTGGAAAAGATGTTGAATAGCGACGCAACGGTGTCGCTGACAACCGCGGAGAAGACTTACGTTTCCCCATAAGCTCTTCCTCCGGTTTCTCCTCTCCCATAATTGAAAGGCTGTTCACTTAGGCGCACGACGTGTCTGATAGGAGCATTTCGTGCCATCGCTCCCTTCACCGGGAGGAGTTGAACGGTCGCCCCTCGTCATTTGGCGATGGGGTATTTTTTTGTGTCCAGCACATACTACATATACCTGCAACACCTTCTTCATGTAGCTTGCCTGAAAGGAGTGAGTCATTCATGGCAGAAAAGCGACCGTCCGCACAAAAGCTGAAGGCGTCCAAAGCCCAGTCCATTGCAGACCGCACAGGCAAAGACGTCGAGCTGGCGCGTGACATGCAATCGCGTGCAGATCAATCGGACATCGTCAAACACGGACAGTAGCTGCATACAATAGCCAGCCGCATCGAATCGGCTGGCTTTTTACTTTTCCACCTTCAATTCCCTCGGCACTTCTTTTAAGCGGATACAGATACTATACAAAAATAACTGTGAAGGAGGTATCCGCATGCATACGGTGTGGAAGGGCTCAATCAGCTTCGGCCTCGTCAATATACCTGTTCGTATGTTTACTGCAACGGAAGAGCGCGATATTCGCTTTCGTCAACTGCATAAAGAGTGCAATACCCCGATCAAGTACACGAAAATGTGCCCGCACTGTCAACGCGAGGTCGATACGAGCGAAATCGTCCGTGGCTTCGAATACGAAAAAGGACATTTTGTCATGATCGACGATGACGATCTGGAAGCCATTACGCCAGAAACACGCAGAGCCATTGAAATTATCGACTTCGTAGACTTGTCGGAGGTCGATCCCGTTTATTTTCATAAGAGCTATTTCCTATCTCCACAGGACACTGGCGAAAAAGCATACGCCTTGCTGCGATCCGCTATGGAACAGACAGGAAAAATCGGCGTTGCACAGGTGACGATGCGCAATCGGCAAAGCCTGGCTGTTATCCGACTGTATGAACATTGCATCATGCTGGAGACGATCTTCTATCCAGATGAGGTGCGTCCCGTCAGTCAAGTACCTGCCTTGCCTGAAGCCACTGTACAGTTGGCCGAAAACGAACTGAAGATGGCAACTGAGCTCATTAGCAATATGACGATCCCTTTTGATCCGGCAAAATATACCGATGAATATCGATCCGACCTGCAAAAACTGATTGAGAAAAAATTGGAGGGTCAGGAGATCGCCACTGCACCTACCGTGGCAAGAACCAATGTTATCGATCTCATGCAGGCCCTAAAAGAAAGCTTGGAATCTACAGCTGGTCAAGCCACTATGCCTATAAAAATCGAGCCAGAACCAACCCCGTCAAAGCCTGCGCGAAAACGCACCACCGCTGCCTCCTCGTCCGAAAAAGAGCAGGCATCGAAAAAGGCGGCACCAGCCAGTCCGAAAAAGACTACGACTACTTCTACAACCAAAACACTCCGCAAAAAGAAGGCTACTTCTGGTTAGCTGCATACAAAAAAACCTGCCCACACTGGACAGGTTTTTTTGTATTCCCAGGACGGAATCTAGCTAGGCGCCATTTTTCTACACGGTTCAATATGGATATGAACGGCGTTAATGCGGTGAATCTTGCGCATCTGTTCTTCAATTTTTTCGGTGATGGTGTGACTCTCCACCACATTCAGACCTGGATCTACATGAATCACAACATCAACCAGCACGCTGCTTCCATGGTAGCGGGCTTTGATGTCACTGATATCCCTAACCCCTGAAATCGAGGAAATCGTAGCCCGCAGGTCCGCAAGCTCGCTCTCGTCAAACCCATCTGTCAAACGGTGGGTTGCTTCCCTGAAAATGTCCCACGCAGTCTTCAAAATGATGAGACCAACAACAAAAGCAGCTAACGGATCGAGCCAATGCAATTGAAACTGTGCGCCAGCCACCCCGATAAACGTCCCGATACTGACGAATGCGTCTGAACGGTTGTCAGCGGCTGCCGCATCTAGTGCTTGGCTGTTTGTTTTGATAGCAAGCTTTTTATTGTAGCGATAGACGAAAAGCATAATGACCGCAGTCGCAAGTGCTGTCCACCCTGCCAACAGGTCAGGAGCTGAATTTTTCGGGTCAAACAAGGATGGTACAGCATTCGTAATAACCTGAACTCCGACAAATAGCATAATAAATGATGCGACAAGTGCTGAAATCGTCTCGGCCCGGAAATGGCCATACGGGTGATCTTTATCAGGTGGTTTCCTTGCAATACGCAGCCCGATCAAAACAGCAATCGATGCGACAACATCTGTTGAGTTGTTAAGACCGTCGGCCATTAAAGCTTCTGACGCAGTGACATACGCAACTCCTATTTTTAATACAGAGCAGAAAATGTAGGCGAAAATACTCACCCACGCTCCACGTTCTCCTTGTTTTAGATCCGAATAAACATCCATACCTCATCACCTCAAAATACTTCTCCATCCTGCTTCGACAACGATGAATATCAAAGCGCTGGAAGCAGTTGCTTTTTTTCGAACTTCATCGTAACAGATCGGAATCATGTGGGTCTACAGAAACAGTTTTAGTCCGATTCACGAGAATAGGGGGGAGGAAAATGTGTTGCACACCTGCAATTTCCTTCTGGAAAATTTCCCTTGAATTTAAATGGACTTCCCGTTATCCTATTCTTGCAATCCAAAATAAAAAAGCACGGGAGCTTGGGATTCACCAGGCTGAGAGGATGGTACTGTGCCATCGACCGTTGAACCTGAACTGGGTAATGCCAGCGGAGGAATGTCATATACGACACGAAAAGTTACGCGTATCTTTAGGATACCCGTTTCTTCTCTACTCTCGCGTTGGCGTCGCATATTGTTTATGCGGCGCTTTTTCGCGGAAGTTTCTTTCGCCTCCCTAAACGGTTCTCACTTTCGTGCAACCAAAACAAGGAGGTTTTTTTATGTCATTGGTGTCATCTTTTCCAGGCAGTCGCAAAGTATACGAAACAGGTAGTCGTGCGGACATCCGTGTCCCGATGCGCGAGATTTCCCTTCATCCTACCGAAGGATTGTCTGGCTCCACACCCAATCCTCCTCTTCGCGTGTACGATACGAGTGGCGAGTATACCGCAACGGGTTACGTTCCTGACATTCAAGCCGGACTGCCCTCCATTCGCCATCAGTGGATCGATGAGCGAAATGATGCGGAAACGTATGTCGGTCGCGAACCACAACTAGTCGACGACGGAATCCGAAATGAAGAAAAGGCTGCCACCCTCCCCACTTTCCCTCGAGAGGACTACAAACCAAAACGGGCAAAGCCAGGCAAAAATGTTACCCAGCTTCATTATGCCCGAAAAAATATCATCACACCGGAAATGGAATACGTTGCCATTCGCGAGGGTGTCTCCCCTGAATTTGTACGGGCAGAAATCGCCGCTGGACGTGCGATCCTTCCTTCTAACGTCAATCACCCGGAAAGCGAGCCGATGATCATTGGCCGCAACTTTCATGTCAAAATCAATGCCAACATCGGAACGTCAGCCGTCAGCTCTTCGATGGAAGAAGAGGTCGAAAAAATGATTTGGTCTGTTCGTTGGGGTGCCGACACCATTATGGACCTCTCGACGGGAAAACATATACATACCACGCGGGAGTGGATTATCCGCAACAGCCCCGTTCCAATCGGAACTGTCCCGATTTATCAAGCACTTGAAAAAGTAAATGGGAAAGCCGAGGATTTGACATGGGAGGTTTACCGAGACACCTTGATTGAGCAGGCGGAACAAGGCGTCGATTACTTCACGATTCATGCTGGCGTTCTTTTGCGCTACATCCCCATGACAGCTAACCGTGTTACCGGCATCGTTTCACGCGGTGGGTCCATTTTGGCCGCATGGTGCCTGGCCCATCATGAGGAAAACTTTTTGTATACGCATTTCGCTGAAATTTGTGAAATTCTGAAGGCCTATGACATTTGTGTATCCCTCGGGGATGGACTGCGTCCTGGCTCTATCGCGGATGCGAATGACGAGGCACAGTTCGCGGAGCTTGAAACATTGGGAGAACTCACAAAAATTGCGTGGGAACACGACGTACAGGTCATGATTGAAGGCCCCGGTCACGTCCCGATACATCTTATTCGCGAAAATATGGATAAACAGTTATCTATTTGCCATGAAGCCCCTTTTTACACACTTGGACCACTCACGACAGACATTGCACCCGGCTATGACCACATTACTTCAGCGATTGGCGCTGCCATGATTGGATGGTTCGGAACAGCGATGCTCTGCTACGTAACGCCCAAGGAGCATCTCGGCCTTCCTAATAAGGAGGATGTCCGCAACGGTTTAATCGCATACAAAATCGCAGCGCATGCCGCTGATCTCGCAAAAGGACATCCGCGGGCAAAACAGCGAGACGACGCTTTATCCAAAGCTCGTTTTGATTTTCGCTGGAACGATCAATTCAATTTGTCCCTGGACCCAGAGCGCGCCCGCGAATATCACGATGAAACGTTGCCAGCAGAAGCCGCCAAATCCGCCCATTTTTGTTCCATGTGCGGGCCTAAATTTTGTAGCATGAAAATATCGCACGACATTCGTCACATTGCTAATGAACAAGGATCTGCCCAAGATCCCGCCATTCTTGAAGGGATGCAGGAAAAATCGCGTGAGTTCCGCGAACAAGGAAGCCGTTTGTACCAGTCGTAATTAAGGGGGATGCCTATGGAGGAAGCCAGTCGTTTACGCGAGAAGATCATTCGACTAGAGGCTGAGCTAGAGCAATTTAAACAACAATTGCGGCTCATTCAACAAGACTGTAGCCACGTCTATATCGAAACTCCACTTACGCGAACATGCTCCAAGTGTCTGCAATCCGAAAGCCTCTATTATTAATAGAAAAAGGTCGAAATCCTTTCTGGAGGATCTCGACCTTTTTTCTTGCTTATTTCGCTATCCCGACCTGCAACGGAAGTCCTTCCTTATAATAGAGAGTAGGCGATAGCAGGATGAAGAAAATATGGACATGCAAAAAGCCTTGCTTCTTCAAAATGCCGTGTACGGCGCTTGCAATCGCATCATGTTGCTTTTGTTCGCGGGGGAACATCATGATCTCTACAGACAAAGGACTGTTTGTTAGTTGCTCTACCTGAAGCAGCTCCAATTTCACCTTTTCCTGAGCGACTTCAGCATTTTTGGAAAACTCTTCTATAAGAATCTGAGAAATGGGCTCTATGTCTTGCTTCGCAAAGCCTTTAAACCGAAGAAACGGCAAGTCAATTCCTTCTTTCGTAAATGAGTTCGCACAGTCATTATAAACAAGTCTCTAATCGTATATCAATGAAAAAAGGATTAAAGAAAGTGAACAACTAACATTCCCACCTGGAGCAAGAGACGCAAAGAGGGCCATATCAGAGAGCAGCTCCCTTCCCATGAGGTGTGGTGGACGTACCACGGAAGGAGGAAACAGCTCAACCAGATACAGCCCAAATCCGCTAAACCGATCAGTTGCTTTATACAGAGTAGTATAGCTCGAATTCAATACTTAATCAATAAAAAAGTTTCGTAAAATTCCAACAAGAATCCATCCACTCACACCGAATGATCGCCAGGTGAATTTTCAACTTTCGCAATCAAAGGATAGTTTCACAGAAAAACATCCCACCATTTAAGATGAGGGATATTTTTTATGTTCCATTGTATTGCACCATGAGAATCTACTCCAAGACACAGTAATCAACAGGTATATCAACAACTGCTTGAATACTCGGTTGCCGTAACGTATAGCCTTCTGTCCATTCAGCAAATTGTACCTTAACCGTGACACTTGGTCTCAGCCACACAGCACCTTTGAACCTTGCTGGGGTATTTACAAAGGGCCTATCATTTTGTATCAAAGGTACAATCTTTTCCGTCAGAGTCATCCAGTCATTTCGAGTTAATTTACCAGTTCCTGCGTGGCCTATATAAAATAAGCGCCCTTCCGGATCATACAGCCCTAACAAGAGAGAATTCACAACATTATCACGCAGCGTAACTCCCCCAACGACAGCTATGGTGTCCCGATAGTATTTTTTCTTTTGCCACTGTTTCTCTTTCCCACCAATTACGTATTTGCTGTTTAGATTCTTCACAACAATGCCTTCCATACCATGCTGTTTGATGACCTCGTACATAGCGTTTCCATCATCATGACCGGTCACCAATTGTACATGGTCGTTTGGAATAATGATTTCTGATAGCAAGTTGAGACGCTCTCTCAATGTAAGATTGTTTATCCACTCATTATTTGTAAATAGGACATCAAATATCATGTAGGTAATGGGGACAGCCTTCTGTGCCTGGCTGACTTTCTCCAATCGTCTAATCCCATCCCGCCGCATCACTTCATGAAATGACGGTTTTCCGTCAGCTCCTAGTGCAATCACTTCTCCATCTAAGATCACCGAGCGAGCATTGCAATATGTCTGTATGTCAGCTAACTCTGGGTATTGGTGAGTCCGCTCATTTATTCTCCGATTGTATAGACGAGTCCCCTGACCATCAAAGTAAGTCAGGATTCGGACTCCATCCCATTTAACTTGAGCGATCCAGTCGGCCCCTTGGGGTATTTTCTCACAGCTAATTGGCTCCATAGGTATGAGTGGATTCATTTTTCACCTCTGAAAAGGGTGTAGTATTACTCTTATACTGCTCTTTATGGGAGTATTTGTTGTTCTTCATACCAAATTTGATTTCAGAAATTATCCCCATATGCAAAAACACCGGGTGGATTAGTCTCTGTAGTACCTGAAGTTACCACGAATTCATTTTTATCATCAGGGAAACAAATCTGTTATACTTCATTTTCAACACTGTATCAATCAATAAAACTCTTTATTTTATCGTATCATTGACACAAAAAAATAATCTGTACTATATTGAATGACATATTTGTATCACTAAAATAGATTTCCCTATTGTTTTTTCACATCAATATAAACAGGATTGGGAGGAAGCATTGTATGTCTAACCATGCATCGTTCATTTCACCACCAAATGACAGTGGCGTTCACTATTATCAAACCTATGAAGAAAGCCTTACTCTTTGGCCAGTTCCTTACGAATCATTTTATGTATCTACCCGTTTCGGACAAACGCATATCATTGCAAGTGGCCCAAAGGATGCACCACCACTCGTATTGCTACACGGAGCCTTGTTTAGTTCCACCATGTGGTATCCGAATATTGCTGATTGGAGCCGCAAATACCGGACATATGCCATTGATATCATGGGCGATAAGAACAAAAGTGTTCCTGAGGATTTAAACGGTACAAGAGCGGGTTACGCCGAATGGCTTCTCGATGTGTTTGACAATCTGGGTATCAAAAAGGCGAATATGGTTGGACTTTCGCTTGGTGGGCTTCATGTTATGAATTTTGCTTTACGTGCAGTCGAGAGAGTGGAAAAGGCTGTTTTACTTAGTCCTGCGGAAACATTCGTATCATTTCATCCGGATTTCTACAAATATGCACTTGGTCTTGCGCTGCCTAACGGCGTTGAGAATTTTATAAAGTGGATGATGGGCGATCGTTACGTGTTACACCCAAATTTTGCAAAGCAGTTTCATGCTGGAGTTATGTGGGAGGATGAATTACGAAATCCAAAACCAAAGGCTGATGGATTCCCTTATGTTTTCACTGACGACGAATTAAAATCAGTAAAAGTTCCGATTCTCTTATTGCTTAGCGAGCACGAAGTCATTTATGACCCTCAGTCCGCCTTACATCGTGCTTCGACTTTTGTTCCTGGTATAGAAGCGGAAATCGTAAAAAATGCTGGCCACGTTTTGTCGATGGAACAGCCAGAGTACGTTAATGGACGTGTATTGAGATTTTTAGATATATGAAAGACAGAATGTAAAGGTGGATGAAGGCTGGCGCGCTTTCACGGAGAGAATCCAGCCCCTTGTCCAACAGAAGATGCCTTTTGCTAATAAGCCACCACGCGCAGCCAATAGGGAACCCCTTGGCTTTCGACCTTATTGTCGAAACGTTCCTGCCTGCTTTGCTCTCCCCAGCCTTTGCTTGCCATGATTAAGAGCCTGCATTTCCCCGTAGCTCGTCAACAGCGCTATCAGTAAGAAGGCAATGTACAAAACAGCTGTGGCAACCCCACCTACCGCTGATTTATCCTTAAAAAAGTCCCCAATCAATATCACGATCACACAACCGCTTAAACAGACTGTCGTGGTCCACACCATCGACCGGTAAAATCGATAAAGCTTCGTTCCTTCGGGAATGAGGCTTTGCTCTCTTCCTTTATTCTTTCTCCTCACATGAATAAGCAAAAAGAGCGCCAGCGGCAATTGAAACGCGAGCACGATCAACGGCAAGCTATAACTAATAAATTGATCGATATCTGCTATATTTGGAAACGCGAATATGGAGGATACAACGATAAACCATCCACACGGTGCATTGAGTGTATTGTAATGCCGCTGTCCCCCAAACGATCCAACCCCCACTAAAAATGCCAAGTAAGCGACAATGACTTTAATTGTGAAAGCGGGGAACCAAACACTAAAGAGGATCATTTCAACCCTGTCCAAAAAATCTGTGACGTGGATTTGCTGGACGAGAATATAGATGGGGAAATTCAGTCGACCGGCGATAATGAAGCCCATCACCCCGAGCAAGACGAGCAGCATAATCGTCGTTCCAAAGCCAACGATGATGATCCCGTGCTTCATCGCAGCATAAAATAGCCGCGGCTCCACAACAGCATGCAAGAATGCCCCAATGAGAAAAACATCACCATATACTCCCACTGGTAGAAAGTTGCTGACCACGATCCGATCCAATCTACTGGTTAAGATTGGTTCCAATCGCTCTACGTTGTATTCATTCATCAGCAGGAAATATAACGAAATGCACATGATGAAATAAACAGGAAAATAAAACTCATTTACCCGTGCTGCCACCTCAAGACTCGTTTTACCATAGTACATCATCAACAGGACGAAGACGAGTAAGATGATCTCCAATGGCGTGGTAGGCAATAAAGAGATATGCAAAAAATCAGCAGCCCCTTTAATATCGATCGCCAGGATGATCCAAATGTAGAACAAAATGAGTAGATTGACAGCACCACCAATCCACTTCCCACCGATAATAAACAAGATTTCAAAGATATTCTTCCCTGGGTAAGCCTCAACGAGCTCACTCAAAACGTACGCGATAAAAATCGCATAAAAAATGGGGAAAATTTGAGAGAACCAAGCATCCATCCTTGCTACTTGAACAACAGACCTCAAGAAACTGATCATCATTCCTGTCATCAAGACACTGCCGACGAGCCAGGCAATTTGTCGATGATTGACAACCTGCTTGTGAATCATACTTGGGCCTCCTTATACGAACTGATCCAGCCACCTCTTCACATGGGGAGAGAAAATGTTCATAATGCTACTCGTTGGAAGCATTTGATAATACTGGAATTGCAAGGCGATTAAACAAACAATAGTTAGGGTGTAGAAAATAACAATAACTCCCCGCTGTCTTCCATCCATGCCTTTTCGCTTCAGGATAAATTCCCCAATGGAAAGTATCAGCATGAAGATAAAAAAGACCAGAAATATTCTATTCATGATCATCTTCACCTTTGGTTATATTCTTCGTTGTCTGTCCGAAATTGGATATGCTCACTTTGGATCGGATTTCATATGTGATTTTCGGAAGTTCCTCATTCCACCTGTTCCGATATCGGTCTCGCCACTCTCGCGGATAATTCCTTGACAATGCAATTCCTAACCCAATGAAGTCTGATTGTTTCTTTTGGATCGTTTGCATCATATGGTTCACGCCGTTATTGATTTGCTCGACGAGCTTCGCTTGCAGCATTCTAATATTTTTCTCTTCCTCGAGATCGAGGTTTGACAGATTCTCCACCACAACGGCAGAAGCGTATAGGTCAATTTTGAAATGGATGTGGCCTTTCCTAATAACGGGCTTGATTTTCGCCCTTCCTTTCGACAGAGTTATCGTAAGCCGTTCGTGCTTGGTAAGGGGCAGCACAACAGAAAACGGTGTAAAATCGCGTTGGAACAATCGCAAGCCAAGCAATTCTTTGGGCTTCGCTATGGTTACGAGCTTGTCGTGTCGAAATAAACCTACCCCCGTGGCCTGTATTTCCTTTGACTTTCCTTTCGGATGGGACTCCACTGCTGCCAGAACGGGTAAGATGGCATCAACCCCTGGTGTACCGAGCATCTGGGCCACATCCTTCAACGTTACCTTAATGCCCCCCATCTTGACCAACTCACGCATCGCTTCTCCTGAAAAACGTTCAAATTGCGGCTGTGCGGTTAGTAATTCGATTGCTTTGCCTTTTGTCATGACAATGTAAGCCGTCAGTCTGTTTTCCGGAAAGCGCGCGACAATATCAAGAACATCCGACATTCCGTCCTTCGCCAGTTCTTCGCCAATGACGATCATCCGGTGATGGGAGTAATAAATTTCTCGAGACATTCTTGACTGGATCAATCCATTCGCTTCCCGGATTGTCCTGCCTACTGCGGAATCAACGTAATAACTCTTATCACCACTCGTCCCCCCACCTCCTCCAGACTGTGCACCCAGACTGCTGACGAGGGGAACCTGAATGGATAACCGATACCTACCGTCTGGTTCCTTATCCATCGCCATTGCTATGACAATAGCCATATCATTTACTTCACGCCGATCCCAACAACCAGAAACCAGGAACATACAGACCGCCACAATCAACAAGCGGGTCACAGTCTTCACGATTCGCCCTCCTCGTTTGGATGACGGTTGCCTGTCACCCCTGATTGCCCTCCTCTTTGCTGAATAGAATTAGCAAAACCATCATTCATACGCCTTGCATTTTGTACACCCAAAAAGCTCGGGCGTTTTTCCATCATCGACCATGGAGCTCTTATCAGTACGTCTTTAAGATCGCCGATCGACATCGGTCCTAGCGGCGATAAATAAGGGACACCAAAAGAGCGCAGGTTGGCCATATGCCCGAGGATTAGCAATAACAATACCAGCATTCCATAGATGCCGAGGATTGAAGCGGCTATCATGATCGGAAAGCGCAGCATTCTGAGTGAAATCGATGCATTAAAATGCGGAACGGTAAATGAGGCTATCCCTGTGAGCGATACGACGATAACCATGGGGGCAGAAACAATCCCTGCCTGCACAGCTGCCTGACCAACGACCAACGCACCTAAAATACTGACGGCTTGCCCAACCGTTTTCGGGAGGCGAATCCCCGCTTCTCGCAAAGCCTCAAAAGAAACTTCCATGATTAAAGCCTCTACAATAGCCGGAAAAGGAATAGACTCGCGTGCCGCCGCAATACTTAAAAGGAGTGTGGTTGGTAGCATCTGTTGGTGATAGGTCGTAATGGCCACGTATAAAGCAGGGGTAATGAGCGAAATGATGAGAAAAACATAACGCAGCAGTCGAACAAGGGTAGCCATTTGAAATCGCTCGTAGTAATCCTCGCTGGCCTGCATCATCATCCAAAACGTAACGGGCACGATTAAAACCATCGGTGTCCCATCCACAAATATCGCGACACGTCCCTCCAGCAATGCCGCAGCAACCGTGTCTGGGCGCTCCGTATACATAACCTGAGGGAAAGGCGAGTATGTGTTATCCTGGATCATCTCTTCGATATATCCGCTTTCCAGCACAGCATCTAAATTGATCTTACTGATTCGAACAGTAACCTCCTGTACGATCTCTGGATCAGCTATCCCATCCAGAAAGGCAACCACCAGATTGGTGTTTGTCTCACGTCCAACTACCAAAGACTTCATTTTCAATCGAGGTGTTCGCAATTTGCGCCGCAGCATCGACGTGTTCGTGCGAATATTTTCGATAAAACCCTCACGCGGCCCCCGTACGACGGCTTCTCCTTCTGGTTCATTAACCGAGCGCTTTTCTGCTCCACGAATGCCGAGCGTAAGCGCTTCTGTATTTCCCTCTACAAGAATACCTGTATCACCTGAAAGCACAGCCTGTAGCAGCTTTTTATAATCGTCTACTCTTCCCATCTGGGAAACAGGCAAAAGTGACTCTTCTATCACTTTTATATCTTTATCGCCATCTTCAAGCACCATTAACGATTTCAGTGCGGAATTGACCTCTTTGGTATCAATGAGCCCATCAACGAAGACAGCAATCGCACGGACACTGTTTTTTTGGCAGAAATCTCGTATGACAAAATCGGAGCAATCAGCGAACATTTTTTTCAATAGCTCAATGTTCTCTTCCAATTTAGGAGAAATTGGTATACCCTCCAGCTCAATCAAGCTGCAGGCATTCATTGTCTCAATCAGTTCCTTCATTTTATCTTTCTTCTTGAATTCCATTTTCATCACCAACCGTTGGAAAGCTACCCGTATTATGGTTGATTGGCAGGAAATATATGCAAAGAGCTATTCCCATCACATAGAGAATCGTGGATGGGAGATAGTAGGAACACCTATACCGTTTCAAAAGAAGGTGAACATGTCATTGTGTCCTGCAACAAAAGAGTACGAGCTGACGATCGACAATCACACATTGTCCATCACAAACCCTGACAAGCCTCTTTGGCCAGAGGCCGAGGTAACCAAGCTAGATTACTTGCGCTATTTGCTGATTGTTGCAGCACCACTACTCCGGTATAGCAAGGATCGGCTCTTAACCGTCATTCGCTACCCTCACGGAATCGGTGACAAGCACTTCTATCAAAAGAACGCCCCGGACTATGCACCCGACTGGATACAAACGCATATGTGGGAAAACGTACGTTACGTACTGTGCAATGACCGGGCGACACTCGTATGGATGGCGAATCAAGCGGCATTGGAGTGGCACGTCTCCTTTCACCTCGCCAAGGATGAGACTCCGACAGAGCTCGTGTTTGACCTCGACCCTTCCACAGATGACTTTGCTGTTGTGATAGAGTCTGCCCTCTTATTGAAACAGCTGCTCGATGAATTACAGCTGCCTTCATGGGTCAAGACATCTGGTTCCAGCGGCTTGCAAATCTATGTTCCGATCGAGCTCCGCTATACGTTTGAACAGACGCGCCAAGTCGGACATTTCATCGCATCCTATTTAGTCAGCAAGCATCCCTCCCTTTTAACCATCGAGCGCTTAGTGAAGAATCGGGGAGATAAGCTGTACATTGACTATTTGCAGCACTGGCGAGGAAAGACATTACCAGCCCCTTATTCAACCCGTGCAAAAGAACAGGCTACCGTCTCAACGCCACTCGTGTGGGAGGAAGTTCCCGATTGTCATCCCACAGATTTCACCGTTTATACGGTACCCAAACGACTGGAAACATTTGGGGATTTATTCTCCTCCATATCTGCCCCGACAAAACGGGCCTCTCTTGATGCCATCCTCGGCTTTTTGCAGTCTCAGTAAGCCGTTAGTTGGAATCATGCTGCCTATTTGTGCTATACTTGGCACAGATGTTTTGAGGCAAGGAGGCACATTCATGATTGATCCGATCGCAATTGCAATCGGCCCCTTAAAGATTCACTGGTATGGCATTATAATGGGGCTGGCGTTTTTCTTGGGTACTTATCTCGCTCGCTACAATTCCAAACGTTCTGGCATTGATCCCGATCACGTCTTGAACATGGTGGTTCTGATCATTCCAGCAGCCATCGTTTGTGCAAGATTGTATTATGTTACGTTTGAATGGCAGCAGTACAAAGACAACCCACTGGACATCTTCGCAGTTTGGCAAGGCGGCTTGGCTATTCACGGTGGTTTAATCGGTGGTGTTCTGGCAGGAGCCTGGTATATTCGAAAACATAAACTACCGTTCCTTCGTTTGGCTGACATTTTTATGCCGAGTGTTATTTTGGGTCAAGCCATCGGACGTTGGGGAAACTTTATCAACCAGGAAGCACATGGTGGTCCCGTCTCTGCTGAGTTTATGGAAAAGTTCCCTGCGTTCATCCGCGAACAAATGTTTATCGGCGGACAATATTACCACCCTACATTCTTGTATGAATCGATGTGGAACCTTGTTGTTTTCGCCATTCTGCTGCTCATGCTGTACCGATTCAAAAAATTCGATGGACAGGTCTTGTTTAGCTACATGATCCTGTATTCGATTGGACGCTTCTTCATTGAGGGCATGCGTACAGACAGTTTGTTGATAGCCGATACCCTGCGTGTCGCTCAATTAGTCAGTCTGTGCTTAGTTGCTGCCGGTGTCATCTTGATGCTCGTGTTTGCACGGAAAAGCAAGCAGGCCGGACATTCCCAAAACTCGATCGAATAACGTCAATATGCCATATCTATTGCCACTCAGGTCAGTCCGACCGGGTGGTTTTTTCTTTGCCTCGTCTGAATTGTCGCAATGCAGGCAATAACTAGGAGAAAGAATGAAAAAGGAGGGAAATAGGATGGATGACGGAATTTTGGAAGAGTATCTTGATCGCTACGTACGTATTCATTTTGCTCCTGATAGGATCGGCCAAGGATTATCCGCGTATGCAGAAGGCAAATTGTATGATTACAGCCCAAATGGCATATTAATTGAAGAACGAGATGGCTCGCTTGACTATATCCCATTCTCTGCCGTACGCCTCGTGCAAATTAAACCCAAGCCGGGCTTATGGGAGCGTTTAACGGGATCAAGTTAATGAAAAAGACACCTTCCCGCGTACTTTACAACGGAAAGGTGTCTGTTGTCTGTTGGATAAAGATGTAGCTCTACAGGAAAACGTCAAACACGACGTAGCATGCAGCAGCCAAAAGTCCGGTAATCGGAAGGGTAATGACCCATGTGACCAATATTCGGCCAGCCAGGCCCCATTTTACAGCGTTCAGCTTTTGCGATGCCCCAACCCCCAAGATGGCGGATGTGATCACATGCGTTGTGCTCACTGGCAGTTTCAAAGCTGTAAAGATTGTGATAATCAAGGCAGAAGACAGGTCTGCTGAAAAACCGGAAATTGGCTTGATTTTCATAATCTTACCACCCAAGGTCTTGATGATCCGCCATCCACCAAAGGCTGTTCCTAATGCCATTGCAAGAGCAGCTGAAAGTTTTACCCACAGTGGAATAACGAATTCGCCCGGTGCTTGTACCAAGAATCCTCCAGAAATCAGAGCAAGGGTGATTACGCCCATTGTTTTTTGCGCATCGTTGGCTCCATGGCTGAAAGCCTGCCAAGAAGCAGACAATACTTGCATCGAACGGAAACCTTTATTGGTTTTGTGATACGCAGAGTTACGAACAAACCAAGACACAAGCTTGATCACCACAAAACCAATAGCAAAGGCAACAAGCGGTGATATGATCAACGCCTGAATAATGCTAATGAAACCTGACCAGTTAATGGCGCCACTTCCTGCGGCACCAAAAGCGGCACCTGCAACGCCTCCGATAATCGCGTGCGAGGACGAGCTAGGAATTCCGAACCACCAGGTGATTAGGTTCCACAAAATCGCAGATGTCAACGCCGCCAAAACGACGACCAATCCATTTTCTAGCTTGAATGGATCGGTAATGCTTCCCCCGATTGTCTTCGCTACCCCCGTATACGAGAGTGCACCAATCAAGTTACACAGGGATGCAATAATAATCGCGGTTTTCGGACTTAATGCGCGTGTCGAAACAGAAGTAGCAATCGCGTTCGCCGTATCATGAAAACCATTGATAAAGTCAAATGCTAACGCCATGATGACGACGAGTACGAGAATAATCACCTCTGGCGAAAGATCAGGCATTCTTTAACACGATCCCTTCTACCAGGTTGGAGACGTCCTCAGCGAAGTCAGCACAGTCTTCGAGCTTATCGTAAATCTCTTTGAGTTTGATCGCTTCCATTGGGTTGGTATCAGGAGAATTCAACAAATCAGATACCATTTTGCGGTAGTTGGAGTCAGATTCATGCTCCAAATCTTTGATTTCCCCAGCGATTTGTGTAACGACTTTATGATCCAGCTTGCGCAGTGTGCGAATCAGCTCGATCAGCTTAGCCGAGCATTTCACCAAAATATTGGCTTGTGCCAATACACGTGGATCTGGTTGAGTGACTTGGTACAGATACATACGATCAGCGACACCGTCAATGTAGTCGATCATCGAGTCCATCGTATGAGCGAGTTGGTGAATGTCTTCACGCTCAAGCGGAGTGATAAAAGTAGAGTTCAACTCGTTCATGATGCGACGAACGATTTCGTCTCCTTCTTTCTCGACAGCCTTGATTGCCTTGACCTTTGTTTCTAGATCTTGATAGTTTCCTATCATTTCATAGAAAAGATGAGTTCCTTTGTGTACCGTGGCAATCTGCTGTTCGAACAGATCAAAGAAGATATACTTGTTTGATTTCAACATACGGGACTTCTTCACTCCTTTGAATAAATGGCACCTACAAGATTATATCGAATGTTATTGTTTCCGTAAATTTAAAATCAAGGTCAAATGTGTATATTTTTCTTTAAGGAATTATTAAGTTTTTGTAAATGCTCTTTACAATAGAAAAAAACACTCGTGTCAAGAGAGAGGACGAGTGTTAGCCTTGCCAATATTTATCATTTCATTCGAAGCGACCATCATGCAATCTTTCCTTTTTTTCGCTTCATACATAAGCATATCTGCTTTTTTCGCTAACTCTTCCGCTGTTGCGGCATGGTGTGGATACGAGGCTACTCCGATGCTGACAGTGACCCCTGAAAGTGCGTCTCGCACTTGATTTTGAATTCGTTCTCCGATTCCCAGTGCTCTTCTTGTGTCTGTCTGCGTTAACAAAACGACGAATTCTTCCCCGCCCCACCTTCCAACAATGTCTTGTTTCCGTACACTTGCTTGCAAGATTCTTGCAAATTGGCAAAGGAGTCTGTCGCCTTCCATATGGCCAAATGAATCATTGAATATTTTGAAATTATCCAAATCAATAAACAATAAGGTAACAGATTGATGATTGCTTTTTGCCAACTCTACTTCTGCGACCAACTTGTCCAGAAATCTGCGATTGACGAGAACGCCTGTGAGTGAATCGTGATAAGCCATCTGCCGCAGCTGATCTATATATTTCCCTATACGATAGGCAGCAAGCGTCTGAATGACAGCCACAAGAAAAAGAAAGATAACCATACTCTCATCCGTCGGCAATCCGTATCCGATCAGCCAAACCGTGATGATTCCACAGGACACACCCAAGCTAATCCAGCGTGAGCCCAAAGTACACTACCCCCGATCTATCCGATGTTCCCCTCTTTTCATTCATACATTAGACCTATCTATCAAAATCTAAAGTAGGTCTTTTTTCATATAATCAGGAATATTTTACCTATCTTTTTTTATAAGTTCAACCAAATCCACGAAACTGCCACTTATTCATTCAAACGAATCATGGAAAAATGCTGACAATCAACCTGCGCCTTCGCACATGGTGCTGCATGAATTGGAACCAATTGGAAGGGATAAGCTAAGGGCTAATCAAAATAGACGGGAGTGAATGAATGGATGCCCCGTATAGAAGCAGTAGCTACAGCAGTACCTTCCCATGAGATTACACAAGAGGATTCCATGAAGCTGGCACGCCTATTTTTTCAAGATGCTTTTCCCGATATAAACCGTTTGTTACACGTATTTGCACATAGTCACATTCAGAAGCGATATTTTAGTATGCCAATGGATTGGTTTTTGGAAGACCGCCCGTTTGCGGAGAAAAATCAATTGTATATCGAGCATGCGGAAGCCTTGGCAGAGGAAGCAGCTCGAAAGTGTTTGACAAAAGCTGGGGTCGAGCCGTCATCCATCGATTGTCTGATGTTTGTATCAAGCACTGGCATTGCGACCCCAAGCCTTGATTCCCGCTTGCTCCATCGTTTAGGACTCCGTTCCCAAGCAACCCGTGTCCCGTTGTGGGGCCTTGGCTGTGCTGGTGGAGCGATGGGATTGTCGCGTGCATGCGAGTACACCCAGGCTTATCCCTCCCGGCGAGTATTGCTTGTGAGCGTAGAACTGTGTGGCTTGACCTTCATCCGACAAGATTTGTCCAAAAGCAATTTGGTCGCAACCTGCCTCTTTGGAGATGGAGCCGCAGCCGTATTAATAGAAGGAGATCAAGTCTCGTCCTCTTCGGACACACCTAAAGTTCAATTCTGTGATGCGCGAACGACAACATGGCCGGACACGGTAGATATTATGGGATGGGAATTGACCGATCCAGGGTTAAAAGTCATTTTCTCTCGTGACATCCCTACTCTCATTCGTTCTTCCATGCGAGAAAACGTGGAGAGCTTTTTGTCACCGCATGGGATGTCTATTGACCATCTACGCCATTTCATTTTCCATCCAGGTGGCGCCAAGGTACTAACGGCTTATCAGCGGTCCCTGGGTATTGACACAAAAGCCACTCGGTTTTCTGAAGATGTCTTAACCAATTTTGGAAACATGTCGTCCCCTACGGTTCTGTTCGTCCTGGAAAAAAGCATGGAGAAGGCGTGGGAGCCAGGAGATCGCGGATTGGTCGCTGCGCTTGGACCTGGGTTTAGCTCCGAGCTCTTACTTCTGGAGGCGAGATAGTCATGTTGCTCTTTTTTGGATTTGTCATGGCTGGAGTCGTGTTACAACGGCTGGTAGAGCTTCTCATTGCCATGAGGAATGCTCGCTATATCCGCTCGAAAGGGGGCTACGAAGTTGGGGCGAGTCATTACAAATACATCGTCCTTCTTCATTTTCTCTTTTTTCTCTCGCTCCTTTTCGAAGTGGTGGGAAAAGGCAGCGCAATGGTTCTGCCCTCTTGGTGGGCCATTCCGTTCTGCCTGTTTTTAATCGCGCAAGGACTTCGCTATTGGTGTATTCGAAGCTTGGGCAAACGGTGGAATACCCGCATCTTCATCCTCCCGGGCGAGGCTCCAATCAAGCAAGGTCCTTATCGGTTCATTCGTCACCCCAACTACTTGGTCGTATCGCTTGAGCTGCTGCTACTCCCGCTGACATTTTCCGCTGTGGCAACTGCCCTGGCGTTTTCTCTCTTAAATGCCTGGTTACTCCTGCGCATACGGATACCCATGGAAGAAACAAGCATCTACGATGGTCATCGTGAGTCATAAAAACGAAAAGTCTTTGGCACACGCACATGCCAAAGACTTTTTATCAGACAAAAGGTTTATCACTTATCATTCAACGGGTAAAGAAAAGAAGCTGTTACTCTTTCCCGTGAGGTGGATCAAGTGAATCGTACAACCATAGTGGAGCCTCAGGAGACAAAGCGGATCATCATCCGAGACTTTTTCGCTTTGATTGAAGCGGTACCGAACAAGGATGACCAGGCTAGTATTCAAACATTTCTCCGCTATTTGCAAAGCCTGCTAAGAATCAAGCAAGTCGTTCCACCGGTTGTGGAAATCATGACGGTCGTCAAACAAAACAAGCCACTTCTCTACCACGCGGCACGCAGAATTACTCTTCCTTCAAGCAATCTGCACATGCTATTTCAGCTAGAAATGGATATTATGCTTGCGCACGAAAGGCTCCGACAGTACGACAAATGATGGGGTAGGCTATACCTTACCCTTTCAAGTTTTCTGGATTCAGACATTCAAGCTCTGCAATGACAAAACGACCATCTTTGCGAATCAGGACGTCATCAAACCAGATTTCCCCTCCGCCCCAATCCGGACGCTGGATGGAAACCATGTCCCAGTGCACAGACGATTTGTTGCCATTGTAAGCTTCGTCATAGCATTGACCAGGCGTGAAGTGGAAGCTTCCGTCTATTTTTTCGTCAAACAAGATATCTTTCATCGGGTTGCGAATGTAAGGATTCACACCGATGGCGAATTCTCCAATGAAGCGCGCTCCCTCGTCTGTATCCAAAATTTGATTCAAGCGTTCGGTATCGTTCGCTGTTGCTTCGACAATTTTGCCGTCCTTGAAGGTCAGGCGAACATTTTCGAATGTGAAGCCGTGGTATGGTGTTGGCGCATTATGAGTGATAACACCATTTACAGAATTCTTCACAGGTGCTGTATACACTTCACCATCTGGAATATTGCGCAGGCCAGCACATTTCACAGCAGGGATGTCCTTGATTGAGAAGCTGAGATCTGTTTCAGGTCCTACCAAGCGTACCTTGTCTGTGCGATTCATCAAGTCAACCAGACTGTCCATTGCTTTGTCCATTTTCGCGTAATCCAGGTTACATACCTGGAAGTAAAAATCTTCAAAAGCTGCTGTAGACATGTTCGCAAGCTGCGCCATGGAAGGATTCGGATAACGAAGAACAACCCACTTCGTTTTTGGCACGCGCACGTTCATCACTGGCAGCTCATACAGGCGAGAATAGATACTCAGCTTGTCACTTGGAACATCAGCCATCTCATTGATGTTGCTCGCTGCACGAATCCCGATATAACCTTGCATTTTCTCCATGAGTTCACCTTCATGTTGAGCCATGGTCTTCAACTGCTCTTCCTTACAATTCATTGCGATTTCTCGGCTTACGGCGGGATCAATCAATTGAACATAAGGACTGCCGCCTGCTTTGTAAATCTCACGCACGAGGGCTTGCACCAAATCCGGTGTGTCCCCTTTCGCGTTGATCAAAATGTTTTCCCCTGGCTGTACTCGTACAGAATAGTTAACCAGATTGTACGCTAATTGATCTAATCGTGAGTCTCTCATTCGTGGCACACCCTTTTTAAATTTTCTGATTCCTCTTGTATTCTTACCGATACAATCTACTAAGTCAATAAAAAATTTTTTATCAATGGAATAAAAAGCGGCCAGCCTCCTTGTATCCGGGCTGGCCTTGCTCTTTTCCTGTGCTTTTACATCGTCTGTTCTCTGTCCTCAATAGTTCCCATCTTGTACATGTCACTGACCTGCTCCTGCGTCGTAGCCAGACCAGCCGTATGTTCGTCTGCCTCTTGATAGTAGACGGCTGTGCCAGCATCTTCAGCCCCCAACTCTCTCGCCCTGGACTGAGCCTGATCCTTATCATAACCTGCCATTTTCGTTCCTCCTTCCATTTGATTTCTATCCGCTTTAGTTTGTACGGGAATCTCCAAATTTAGCAAAAAAAGACGCCTTGCCCAATCGAGGGACAAAGCGCCTTTATATTCAGCTATGCTTATTTTTCGTTATCAGATTCTGGAGCGATCATTGCCCAACCAGCTGCTGGAGCACTCACAGGAGTTACGCCACCAGTGATAACATATTGATCTGCTCCTGGCATCATTGCCCAGCCAGCTACGTTAGAGATGACTGGAACATATTGACCACTCACCCATACATACTCATCTTTACCTGGCATGATGACCCAGCCACCTTGTTGATTCAAACCTTGAATTGGAGTAACGGTTTGTGGAGTCACAGGTTTTACTTCAGGTTTAGTTGCTGGTGCAGTTGTTGTAGCATCAGTTGCCGGCTTTTCTTCAGTAGCTGGCTTTTCATCTGTTGCAGCTTTGTCTTCTGTTGCCGTTGTTGTTGCTTCTTTTGCAGGAGTCGTTTCAGTAGCTTTTACTGCCTCTTCAGCAAATGCAGCTTGTGTGAAGAGAGCTGCTCCTAAGATACAAGAACTCATGATCAGTGTGCTTTTCTTTTTCATATGTGTACACTCCCATTCCGCGGTACACACTTTTGTCTTACACGAATGTCCCCAAACCCGAACTTGAAGGCATGCTATATGCACTGCTGCATTTTCCTGAGAAAATACGTAAACTGCTCTAACTCGTCGTCAGTCAGATTCTCCAGCAGCTTTCCTACTAGTGCTCTCCTGTGGCACAAAAGTCCTTCCAGAGTTGGAACGGCTTGTTGTGACAAAGTGACCCACACGACACGTCGATCCTGTTCATCTCGAACCCGGTCAATAAAACCGGCCTTGACCAACCGATTGAGTGCGATCGTGGTGGCACTATTGGATAACTTCAAAATAGTCGCCAGCTCAGAAACTGTGCTTCGTCCTTTTTGATGTAGCACACGTAGCAAGATAAACTGCTTCGGACTGATTGACTCTTCCTCTAGCCAATTGTTAATAAAGAAACGAGCAATCTCGACAAAAACTCGATCCAGTTCCTCAAGTTTACTGGCACGGGACATATTGCTCACGACATCACCTATTTTCGGAAAATTAATAATATAAGTACTTTTACTATAAAACTATATAGCCTAAGTACCGGAAGATCAATAGGACTCCCGAAATTATTTCTTTTCACGAAAGATATGTATGAGCCAGACAAAGTGTTTACCACTTAATATTTTTATTGTAAAACTTATTTCAAGAACATCTTAACTCAAACAGGAAAAACTGACAATAGGTAAGCTAGCAAAATAATATTTCGACTTTTTCCAGCTTCATCCACCAACCAATTATTTCCTTGAATCATCTTTCGTATCTATTCGTATAGCATGTATAATGGGAAGACAGCCTTACACACACGAGGCAATTGAACCAGGCATATTTGCCACAGAAATCACATACATAGGAGAATTTCAATGGAACAAACCAACCCTACACCAAAATGGAAAGTGGAATTGCTTGATTGGTTAAAATCGTTTGTCTTGATTGGTGGATTGACAGCCTTCATCTACGTATTTGTCATGGCTCCCTACGTCGTCCAAGGGCGCTCCATGGAAAGTACGTTGCATGACCGCGAGCGCGTCATCGTAAACAAAGCGATTTACTACCTTAAAGAACCGCAGCCTGGTGATATCGTCATCATTCATCCAGATGCTACTGGCGACAACTGGATCAAGCGCGTGGTCGCAGTTGCTGGTGACACCGTTGAAGCCAAAAATGATCAAGTGTACGTCAATGGCAAACCGCTCAGCGAAGAGTATTTGGTCGAAAACAAGCTAAAAACCTCTGCGGCAGGTGTGACGTTAACCGAAGATTTTGATCCTGTGAAGATTCCTGAGGGCAGTGTGTTTGTCATGGGGGATAATCGCAACAACAGTATGGACAGCCGCGTCATTGGCCCTGTTGAACTGGATCATGTAGTAGGACGTGCAGAAGCTGTATACTGGCCGCTGTCCCAGATTCGCCTTCCACATTAACATGGATCCAGGCAGAGAAAAGCCGCTCCTTATCGGGGCGGCTCTTTTCGTTTTGATGACGTTATTTGTGGGCAATTGCCGCTTCAGAAAAATAATCCTCCAAAGTAAGGCCACCTGCCATAATTTCTTTTGCCATTTCCTTCCCTACATAACGCAAATGCCAAGGCTCATACGCATATCCAGTCGTATCTTCCTTCCCCTTCAAATAACGAATGACGAACCCAGAATCTGCACAGTTGGCTGCCAACCATAGTCCTTCAGGTGTCTCACCAAACGATTCTTCCAGGCGTGTACTAGCATCATGTCCGGACACATCCATAGCCAAGCCAGTCTGATGCTCGCTCTTTCCAGGCACGGCACTGTAGGCAGCGGCATGTTCTGCACCTTGCGTCCTTACATACGTTTCGTACAGCGATTTTTGAGTCTTATATGAGCGATAGCCAGAAACGGCATACAGTTCAATACCTTCTGTCTTTGCTTTGGCAAACAGTTCTTCTAAAGCTTGTGCGGCTTCTGCTCGCAGCAATCGCTTCTCCACTTTTTCATCAAAGGGAAACGGAACATTCGGCTCTACCAAATCCGGTGGAATATAATCGCCAGGCAATGCCCGCTGTTTATTTACGACAACTGAGAGATCTGTTGCATTCGTAACGGTTGGCACTCCATCCACATCTTTTATCGTCTCTGCAAGCGTTGCCCGTTGGGGACGTGTCGTCTCCTCTTTATTCGGCTCACCTGTCGTTGCTTGCGTGCCCTCACCTGCGGGCTGTCCATTCGACTCGCTGGATAGCATTCCGCTTAATGAGGGAGGTTCACATCCACTGAGTAGTGCTACTGATAGCGCTGCGATGATCGCAAGGCTGCTGGTGCGATTTTTGTTCATGATCGATCCTCCTGGTTCCTTACAGACACATACGTTCTGCTCTACCTTACCACGGAGTAGTACGAAAAAAAAGGTAGATAGGTCACGCTTTTTCAGCGGTATATTTCTCGTTTAGGTGTTTGACAAGCGCTGGTAACCATTCATTTAGCACCCAAAATGGGAAGCCCGCAGCCTTAGCCTTTCCGTTATCCATGTACAAGGATGCTAAAAATCCAAAGGGAGACGCGTCAGAAGCATCTGTCGTTTGTTCGATCCGGGCAGGTTTTCCGACTATTTGCGCAATGGTCTCCATTAGCTTAGCAAGCGAAACAGTCCCATCCGAGCACGCATTCACTGGCCCTGTGATGGACGTTGTCGTCAGCCATGTCAAAAATTGAGCTGCTTCCTGTGCATGTATGAAGCCCATCTGTGCAGCGGGATTCGTGATACCAATCGGCCGCTCCTCTTGGACATGCTCAATATGAAACCATAGCCGCTGTGTGTAATCGTCTTCCGCCAGTACGATTGGAAAACGAACGGCTACGACAGGAAAGGCCTTTTCTTGAAAAAAGACGGCTTCTGCTTGACGCTTTCCCTCTTGATAGGTTGTCTCGTCTCTCGTTTTCAAGTTGATTGCATACCTGTATGGATCAAATGCTCCTTCCTGTAGTGGTTCCTCGGCATAATCGTAGACGGACAAGGTAGAGGTCAAAACGTACTTCCCCACTTTCCCCCGAAAAACCTTACACGCATCCAGTGCATTTTGAGAGGAATAGCAGATGTTATCGTACACCACGTCCCACTGCTGTTCCCCTGCAGCCGCTAGCGAGTGGACGTTATCTCGGTCAAGCGTCATTCTTTTGACAGCGGCAGGCAACTCCACTTGGGTAAGCCCCCTCGTTGCCACGGTAACGTCTGCCCCCGCTTCAACGAGAAGCTGGACCAATCGCTTTCCAAAAAATCGCGTTCCGCCGAGTACAAGTACTTTCTTCATTTTTGCTACATCCTTTCCTTGATCAGCCTACTTTTGTTATTCAACTCGATGGACCGCTCTCCTTCCTTCCACATGACCGTATAGCCCAGCTTCTCGCCAACTTTTTTGACAGGCAAGTAAGGAATTCCCTTCACCATGACCACATCAGACTGGAAGGACGTCACTTTTTGTCCCAGCCCTAACAGCAACTTGTTGGCGTGAACATACGCTACTCCATCTATCATCACTTTTTGATCGGCCGTGTATGGATAGACATTGCCGTTTACTCGTAAATGAAAGGGCCCATCTTTTTCTTTTGGGGACTGGATTGGCTGAGCAGCCGTATACGCAATGGCATCGACCCCGAGTACAGTACCCTCGCGTGTGTTATCTGCTCCGCCGTACATTTTTCCCGTTTCAAAATCGTACACAATCGCTTGGACGTTGCCAATGTTTGTCGGTTCCTCAGCAAAGACGTGACCTTTTGCCATCAATTGCAAGATGACATCTTGATCAATGCCTGCTTCCCACGTCACATTCGGATAGCTGCTAGAAAAGATCCGTGGTGCACGGATGGCATCCTCAATTTCCATTCCATGATCGATCACATTAAGAATCGTCTGCGATACAGAGGCGATAATGGTTGAGCCACCAGGGGAGCCAATTGCTAAAAAAGGCTTCCCGTCTTTTAGCACCATGGTTGGCGTCATGCTCGAACGTGGACGTTTGCCGGGCTCGACCTGATTGACTCCGCCAGGAATCGCGTCAAAATCTGTCAGCTCATTATTGAGCATGAAGCCATAACCAGGAACCATCACACCGCTGCCAAAAATATCTTCGATCGTGGTCGTATACGCAACGATATTCCCCCATTTGTCCATCACAGAGAAATGCGTGGTCTGCTTGACCGGAGATTGATCTCTCAGTTTCATGGACACCACTGGCTTTTTGCCAGGATCGTATTTCCAAGGATCTCCTGCCACTACATTGGCATTCGCTGTCTCTTCACGAATGAGCTGGAGCCGCTCCTTGATGTATTCGTCCGCAATCAGCCCCTTTTTCGGTACTGGATAAACATCCGCGTCCGCCATAAACGCCGCCCGGTCTGCGTAGGCAAGGTGATTAGCTTCGATCAGATGATGCAAATAGGCTACCGACCCAATTCCGTCCTTTTGGTTATCGTAGCCTTCCATCAGCTTCAAAATCTGAATGAGTGTCAAGCCACCAGAACTGGGGGGTGCCATCGAAATCACTTCATATCCGCGATACATGCCGTGGACAGGTTCACGCTCTTTTACTTGATACGCCTGCAAATCATCGAGAGTCATAGAGCCTCCCGTCCTTTGTACCTCCTCGACGAGTGCCTTGCCAATTTCCCCTTCATACAAGGCATCAGAGCCTTTGTCGCGGATGATCTTCAACGTTTTCGCCAATTGGGGCTGAACCAGCACCTCGCCTTCTTTGAGTGGAACGCCGTTTGGCGCAAACACCTGTGCAGCAGCCCCGTGCTTTTTCAGCTTTTCCATGGAATTGGCAATAAATTGAGCGGACACCCAGTTGACGCGAACTCCTTTTTCCGCCAATTCAATCGACGGTTCTATCACTTTTCCCAAGTCCCATGTCCCATACGATTCCAACGCCTGCTCTACGCCCAGCAATGTGCCTGGGACACCTACGGCCTGACCACTCGTATGTCTCTCCTCAAATGGGATCGGCGTACCATCTGCCTGTAAAAACATATCGGGAGTCACCTTGGAAGGAGCCACTTCTCGACTATCTATCACCGTCACTTTGTTTTGATCCTTCACATAAATCATCATAAAACCACCGCCGCCGATACCGGACATATACGGTTCTGCTACATTTAGCGCAAATTGGATCCCAGCCGCAGCGTCAATCGCATTGCCGCCTCTTGCCAAGATATCTCTACCGACCTGTGCCGCTGCTGGATGAGAGACCGCGACAATTCCTTTTGTAGCTCCTTGCACGCCTGCTGGCACACCCGGGACTTTCCCCACAGCCAAATGAGGAAACGAAAGCACGGTAACAATCGAGAGGGTAACCATCATCCCTTTTTTCATGCGATCCCTCCTATTCCATTTCATTAACTCCTTCTATTATTATAATTTTCAGCAATTTTCAAGGTCAACCCACATTCACAGTTGCCTAGGCAAACTTTTCTCTACAGAAAAAAACACTCTTCTGCAGCAAGACTTGTCGTCTTCGCAGAAGAGTGTTGCGATTTTTGCTTACGGCATGATGACCAAATTGCTCACCACGCGTCGTTCTTTGCCGCCAGAAGGCTTGTTCAACAGCTTGCCGTTGTAATAAAACGCACTGGAGCCGCCGCCGTCGAGATTATACGCATCCATGACATGCCACTCTTGCAGCTTTCTTTGCGCTTCCTCCAGCGTAACACCATTACTCCAGCCATCTCGTCTTCCATCAATGACAATCAGCAGCAAATCGCCGTTGTCGAAATGTCCGATCAGTGTCCGTGGTTGACGCGCATTCGCCCATTCACGCGGAATAGGCAATCGTTTTCCACCCTGCAAAAGACGAGGCAAGAAGCTCGCTCCCTGCAATATCCCTTGTTGCGTAATTTGCGCCTGCGTCTTGATGCTTGTTCCGACCAGATGACCTTTGTTATTGAAACCGACAAAGCTCAGCTTCGCATTATTGGAAAAGGTTCGAATCTTGCCGTCAACAACCGTAATGCCTAACGGAGTCAGATTGCCCTGCTTGTCCGACATAAAGCCGCCTGCATTGATCGCAAGAATGGAGCCTGTACGCTTACCAGCTTGACTTGTTGTTTCTCCCTTACTTTTCACAGAGTTGTTGGCCAGCACCATTTTCAGCGCGTTTGGATCATTGAGGCGAACTTTTGCCATATAGCCGCGGTATCCGCCTTCTTGCAGGGAATATACTTTCACTGTCGAGTTTTTCCCAAAGTGTTGACCGATCGGCTTGCCAAGCATGTTGGACAAAATCGTGTCCAATACATCCGCAGATTTTTGTGTCTGGGATTTGCTCGCTTCAAGTGCGCTGCTGATCTTCTTGTTTTGTTGCTCGTATTCTTTCTGTTCCTTTTTCGAGCGATCCCGGATGTCTTCGATGACGATTTCTACGTTTCGAAGCTGCACCTTGGTATCGTTGAGCCGTTCCCCCAGCTCATCTGCTTGGCTCTTCGCTACGGCAGAAGAAAGCTTCAGTCCTTCTGTCTGGACCCTGTCCACTGGATTGTCCAGCGCAAAAGCGACCAAAAAACCGAGAGCAGGCGCCAACAGAAAGAGAAAGAAACGGTTTATCTTACCAAGCACGGGCAGCATCCTCCAATTTTTTCAGAGATGCTTTCAAATCAACCAGCTGTTTGTTGAGTTGGTCAACCCGATCCTGCAGGGCTTCTTTGGTCTTGTTGGTGCCACCAATGGTTTCACCCGTCAAAGCCAAATCTTCTTCCAGATTTCCTAGACCCTTCTGGACATTTTGCATTTCTTCCTGCACGAGAGTCAATTGATCTCCCAATGCCTTCATCTGCTTTTGATTATTTTCCTGAATTTGATCAATTCGTTGGTTTACAAATTGTTGCTGCTTGTCCAACGTATAAACAGCAAAGGCATATCCAGCATAGGCAAGTCCTACCCAGACCAGAACGGCCAAAACGATCGGTAGTAAAGGGCGCTTACCTTCTGTCTGGGAGGGAATCAATGCCTGAAAAAGACTGCCTCTTCTGCGTCTTCCTTTCTGCTTCCCGTTTGCCGGGAGTGGCAGTGTGGGTGACGAAGTCGATGACGCTCCCATGTATTTGTCGTCCATCGGCTCCCTCCTCCTTTCTGTGGCATAGAGTGAGGTTTCATTATAACATAGAAAGTTTTTGAAGCAGCATTTTGCTGAATAATGGGAAAATACGTCGAGAAAAGAAAATACCGCCACTATTTTTTGGCGGTACTTCGCTTTATTTTCGGAGTTGAAATTCGTTTTGTAGCTGATTGTGCAGCCTTTGCAAAAACAGGATCGGGTCTTCCTTGTTGGTCTGTTCGTCAACAAGCTCTAATTTTTTGCGCAGGATGCTGGCTATTTGATTCCCCAGTTCATATTTTTTCGCTTGAGATAAAGAAGATAATCTGCTAATGAAGGAGGAAAGCAGCTGCCAATCCTCTCGGGTAATCGCCTGTTTTTGACGCTCATCTAGCACGAGTAGCGCATGATTCAAATCAAAGCCGTTTGGCTGTTTGTCTTTCTTTTTCTGAAAAAGAGTCGATCGCTGTCCTGACTCCACTACGACAATTGTGCCCGCTACCATATCGCCAATTCGCTTATCACGGGGGTGAAAAAAGCAGACGAGCGCCCCGAGAAAATAACCAGTCGGCATTGCGTCAATGATGCGAAACAGATTCCGGATCGTCGAGGAAACAAACGTCGCAGGCTGTCCGTTATCACGGATGACCCGGATTCCCACCAGCCTTTTGCCAACGGTCTGTCCACCCCAGAATGCTTCCTGTAACCAATAGTAGCCAAAATTTATTACGAAAGTCACCAGGAGAACGATGGCCAACGTGTAATTGTCAGAATCCGGGAAAAAATCATCTCCATTTCCAAATAAAACTATACCAAACAATATAAATACAGTAAGATTAACCAGGAATAAAATTCCTGTATCAATCAGCATCGCAGTGGCGCGACTGCCTAGACCTGCCGTCTGAAATCGCAGCATAACATGCTCGGGTGTCACGACAGACGCTTCTCGATTTGACCCACTGACGTATGTCGGTTCATTCATGATGTTTTTCTTCCCCCCTCGAAACTATGAGTTTTTTTCGAGTGATTACACACACGCTAATGAAGGAGGCATTATACATGGATATTACCTCGTTTTGGCACAAGCATAAGGCCTCTTGGGCCGAACTGGAACAATTAGTGGAGCGTTTTACCCGACAACCTCGGCACATCAGTGCTACCGATATTGATCGACTGACACAGCTATACAAAAAGACGTCTGCTCATTTGGCCTATGTACGCTCCTACCATCCTGCGGACGAGATTACCCTCTACTTAAACCAACTTGTCTTACGTGCACACAATTTGGCTTACAAGCAGCGAATAGGCAGCTGGCAGCAGCTCAAGCATTTCTTTGGTAGCTACTTGATGGGTCTCGTACATAAGCGAATGAGCTTCATTGGTGTGGCAGCGCTTCTTTTCATCATCGGTGGCATTTCTGGTTTTGCCGCCGTCATGGTCGATCCACTCAACCTGTATTATGTATTGCCACAAGGGATGGCTGAGCAGATCGATCCATCCAGGCTGGGAGAAGGGCACGAATCACTCGACAGTCCGGTCATCTCCACCATGATTATGACCAACAACATCAAAGTCGCGATGCTGGCCTTTGTCAGTGGAATTACGTTTGGAATCGTTCCCATCTACCTTCTCTTATTCAATGGCCTTCTGGTTGGAGCTTTGGCAGCCGTCTACTATCAGGCAGATAGCAGCTATGCGTTTTGGGCCTACATTTTGCCACACGGCGTGATTGAGCTGACTGCCATCTTCATTGCGGGCGGAGCAGGGCTTCACATGGGATACCGCCTGCTTGTGCCCGGTCGTTATGCACGAAGACATCAATTTTTGGAGGCGGCAAAAGAGTCTGCGCATCTGCTGTTGGCTACCATCCCGCTTTTGTTCATCGCGGGAATCATCGAGGGCTATATTACTCCCTCGAGTCTCTCCCTCGAAGCCAAGTACATCGTAGCTGTTGGCACATTGCTTTTGCTGATTGCCTGGTACCTCCTCGGATACAAGTCCGATTCTCACAAAGCTTCTCTTGATTTGATGTCCAAATAAGTATTGATAACCGTCAGCGTCAATTGATCGGCCGGAACGTCCAGTACCTGGATACCCGCGCCGATCATTTTTTGTTGAAACGCCCTGCGATCGAGCTGGAACCGTTGAGCTACCGCCTTCGTAAACGCCAAGCTACTGTTGCTCGTGTCTATATGACTCCATTCATGCAGCAGCGGATCTGCCAAAGACAGCAACAGGAGCAAATGCGAACGGCGCATCCGCCACAAGTAATTGCTCAACTGATCTTCGACGAGGTAGTTTTCCATATCTGAAAAAAGAACGACCAAGCTCCTTCTCTTTTGCTGGCGATTCAAAAATTCAAGCGCCTTCGCCGGATCAGCCTCTACAAAATCACTCGTCAGGTTATAGGTCGCCTCCAAAAGGGTGTGCAAGTGGCGCAGTCCTCTGCCTGGAGGTATGTACGTCTTGATTTCATGCGAATAGGCTAGTAGCGCTACCTGATCTCCTTGACGCAATGCTACTGCCGCTAACGTGAGAGCAGACTCCAGCGATCGATCCAGCCTCGTCTGATTATCCAGCTCGACTCCCATCAGCCTGCCGGAATCGATCAGAATGGTAATCACCTTGCCATGCTCTGGTCGATATTGGTTCGTCATCAAACGTCGGGAGCGTGCAGAAGCGGACCAGTTAATCATCCGAGGATCATCGTCTGGCACGTAATCGCGGATCGCATGGAATTCCGTACCCGCTTTCTCCCTGCGCATGATTTTTTTCCCGTCGACGATCAAGCTCTCCTGCAATGAAGCCAAATAGCCACGAACGGCTGAAAGGTCGGGGTATACCTTGATCGTTTGTTCACACGCAAAGCGGCTTTGGCGATACCACAAGCCGAGCTTGCCATGCCAGCGCATATACAGCCAGCGGAACACGTACTCTCCGCGTTCTTTTCCTCTTGTTTCAAAACGGATGTTGGTTAAGGGTTGCTCCATCACGCCTGTGATTGGTCCGGTTTCTTCAAAAGTCAGCGGAAGATCTTCCACGATGGAGTACGAAACGGATTGCCCGCTATGATTGGCAAGCTCAAGCTCGATCGAAAACGATTGTCCGATATCCGTCTGCTCAGGCAAGATACGCCGGATCGACAAGTCTCGGCGTTTGGGGATGGTAACCCAATCCAAGATGCTAGCGATCAGGAGTAAACCGTTGTACAAAAAGAATGTCGAATAGCCAATCTCCAGCAAAAAACCGACGATCGCGATGGGCGTCCCTAGCAAAACTGCCACGAGTAGTCGCCTGGATGGCAAGACAAAACGGTCTGCCAAAAAATCAGCGAGGAACTGGAATAGCCGCCAGCGTCTCTTCGATGATGTGGTCACTGGTACCCCCCTCCAATTCTACCTGCGGTGACAGAATGAGTCGGTGCCGCAAAGCAGGGCGGGCTACCATCTTCACGTCATCAGGCGTCACGAACTTGCGATTGTCCAAAAGGGCCCAGGCCTTGCTCGCCATCAACACGGCGATTCCAGCACGAGAGCTGGCACCTAAGAGCAATCGTTTCGTTTCACGTGTATTGCGAATCAGTGTCGTAATGTACTCCAGAATCGAATCATCCACAACCACTTCTTCTAATTGGCGTCGCTTCTCCAAAATCGCCTCCCATGTAAAGAGCGGCTCTTGATTACGCTCGTGGCTGCGCTTGTTGGGAATATGTTTGGCAAGGATTTGCTTTTCATTTTCATGGGAAGGATACGACATCGTTAGCTTGAACAAAAAGCGATCGAGCTGTGCCTCCGGCAACACATACGTTCCTTCATACTCCACCGGGTTTTGCGTAGCGACGACAAAAAACGGATCAGGCAAAGGATAGGTGACACCATGAATCGTCACTTGCCCCTCCTCCATTGCTTCTAAAAGGGCCGCTTGGGTTTTCGGCGGAGTCCGGTTAATCTCATCCGCCAGCAATAAGTTAGCGAAAACAGGACCTTTGATTGTCTCAAACTGATTTTGCTGCATATTGAACACCACATGACCAATAATGTCCGATGGCATCATGTCAGGCGTAAACTGGACGCGCTTACTCTCGCCCCCCATCAACTCCGATAAGGTCTTTACCATTTTTGTCTTTCCGATACCGGGTACACCTTCTAGCAAAACGTGTCCGCCAGCAACCAAAGCGGTTAGCAGCAGCCGAATATTTTGTCGTTGACCAACCAGCTCTTTTTCCATTTGTTGCAACAATTGCTCCACCGTAGTTGTCACTCCTTCTCCAGACGCTTCGTAATCTCATCCAACAAGAGACTGTCTGCAAGCAAGCCCTTGGGCGAGTATCGCCCTTCGTTTTTTGCCTGCTCCAATCGTTCCAGTAGATGAGCGAATTTCTCTACCTCTTGATTTGTCCATCTTGTTTTGGCATATCGCACGATTTCTACACGATCAGCTCGTTGGTGCACTCCCCACCGATCGTACAACAGTTGCCGCATGTATGCTTCTCGATGTCGCAGCGCATCCTTTGCCAGCCCTCTTCGCTCATACCAGCTAGATACGGCGAGCAACGTCTCATCACCACGTCGTACCGTCCATTCCCTAAGCGTATAGACTGGTCCGAAACGTTTTCCTCTCCACCACACATACAGCAAAAGCAGGATACCGAGTTGCATGCAAGCGGCTATGAGCCATCCTGGATAGATCGCCAAAAAACCTGGTTTTTCTTGCAAGCCATGATGGTACTCGTCTACCCAAAGAACGGACCAATCTCCTTGTACATACGGCCAGATCGCTTCAAAGTGAGACAGTCGATCAATTTTTTGATTGGTTAGCCATTCCGGTACAAGAAAAAACGTGACACTGCCATCTCCTACCTCTGTTCTTCCCCCGAGTATCCCCTGGTCGTCATAGAGAAGTGGCTCCACGTCGTCATCTTCTAAAAATCGCATTGGGGTCTCTGCTTTGCCCATGAACCTGCCTAAAATGAGAGGTCCCTGAATGTTTCGCTCCTGATTTTCTTTACCCCGGATGTACTCCGTCTGAAAGGGAAGGTCTTCCCACTCTGGTCTCGATTGAAAGAGAATCAAGTCATTGCCTTCACTGACCCAATCCAGAATGTCTATCTGTTCCTCTGGAAGCAGTCTTTCTGGCTCTACTACAAGCATGGCCTGCCCTGTTGCTGTTGGTAAAAAACGCATAGGCTGCCGCCATTCCTTTACCTGCTTGCCTTTTTCCTCCAGTAGTACGAGCACAGCCTTGATTCCGCTCGACTGTGCAGATGAAGCCAGATACGGCGGGAGAGGTTCAGTTGTAGGCTTGACGATCAACCAGCCCACGATGACGAGCAACAAGCTAGCCACAACGATTCCGACACGATAGGTGCGCAAACTATCCATGCTGTCCCTCCTCGCGCCAGATGCCTTCCAGTTCGTTCACACGCTGCCAGAACGACCCTTCATCAACAAGCGCCTGCCCGTACCAAACAGCGTCGAATTCTCGTGCGAAGCTACCAAACACATCGCGTAAGCTCGGCTGATTTGCCTCAATTTCTTCTGCGTATTCCCAATTCGTTTTCCATTTCTCCACACGAACCCATGACTTCATTTGCAAATAAACCAACAACGCCAAAAACAACGAGCGTTCTCCTTCCCGCCATTCTCCTCGCGCTGCTTTTTCTTTCGCATCACGCAAATAGTCTGCATGAGAACGTATTTTTTCTCCGTCCATAAACAGCGGTCGATGCTTCTTCTGTTCCCAAATCATTCTGCGGAACAACCAGTAAATGATGCCGACCAGTCCCAGTACTGCCAGAATGAGCACGAGTGTAGATACGGTATTAGCCGCACCCGATGGAATGTGGGTCCACTGAAATAGCTCGGCGATCAACTCGATCACATACTCCACCGCTCTTTGAATCCAGTTCTCTCCACTTCCTTGGGGCAAATTGAACTCGTCTCTGGCTAGAATCTCTTGTAAATGCTCCTTGTCATCTACCCAAGGACTCGTGCTAATCATGTGTAACTCCCGGCTCTTGTGCAGGGGTAGGATTTGCTGGTTCTACTGGTGCGGATGTAGCAAGCTGACGGCTTACTAGCTCTTGTAAATCTGTCCCTTCTTTTCTCACACGTAGATCAAAGTAAGCCAAAGCGTAAACAATGGCCATCCAAGGGGTCAAGAGGCAGGTAAGTACAACCAGAATCAATTGCGTAAGGATCGATGTACCCAAGACGCCAGTGAGTACTAATTGGATGCCGCTAGAGAACATCGAGTAGATCACACTCAGAACAACAAAAATACCGAATAAGCGCCAAAAGTTTCCTTTTGTCATATTCCAGCTCTGACCAATTCCGACACCATCGCGTTCGAACAGAACGAGCGGCATATAAAAACCCCAACGAATTAAGAAAAAGCCTGGTACGAGCATCATCCCAGCAATTAAAAATAAATAGCCAAATAAAACCAGAATGATCATAAGCACAATGCTGCCTTCCTCTGACGGATTAAACATGGTTTCCAATGTCATTCCACCAGCGAAGGCGATCAGAAAGAAAATCAATCCATATACGATGACAAATGCTGTTGATACTGCAAATGCGATGACTCCATATAGGAAAGTACTACCCGCGAGCGGCCAAAATCGGCGAAGTGCCCCCTTCAACGCATCTTTTAAGCTCAAGATCTCTCCCTCGAGGGCAGCCTTCGTCAGTAAAATCGAACCGGAAATCATTTGCGGATAGGCGATAATCCAAAGGATCGGTGCGACAAGGAAGAAGAATATGAGCAACATAGGCAGGCTTTGTGTCATAAATTCTTCTTGTCCGGCAAATCTTGCGCCTAACGATTCTGCAAAGTCCAGACCTTCTGTATCTTGTGCGAGCAAAGGCACTCTGGTAAAGTCAACCAGAAGCAGTTGCTGCAGGAGTAATAATGGACCGAACCAAATTAAAGCCAACAAAAAGAATGCTCCAAAATGCTGGCGATACACTGAAAAGCTCTTGTCCAACAGCTTCCCCACTCCCATGGGGGCAATCGGCGTACGATTCATGAGAAACCTCCATCTTTCTTTTTGAGATTACCTGATAAGTATACACGATTTTCCTGTTTTTTTAAAAAAATCATCTAATTTTGCTAATGTTTCCCTGCCTGATTTTGTCAAATCAGGTGTTAGTCCAATGCGGTCATCCCCCTGTTGAATATGATATTGCATGCATAGTTAGGAGGGTGTTGCCTTTGAAAGCATTGAGAAAGAAGAAGCAAAAAGCAAAGCAAGCCCGTTGCCGCTGCAAGAAGCGATCTACCAAACGCAAATCCAATAGTCTGCTCAGGAAACTACGCCGTTTTGTGCGTATCCACGTTCGCGCACCTCAAGTGAATGTGACCACCCCCACACCTCAAGTAGAAGCGCCTGTCGTGCAAGTAGAAGCACCTGTTGTACAAGTAGAATCGCCTGTTGTACAAGTAGAGGCACCTTATGTACAAGTAGAAGCTCCGAAGCCAATCGTCATCCCGGCACCATTAGTGAAGGTTGCTGTCGAAAAGGAAGAATCAGCGGATCAAGCATCTATAGAGGGGCTTCGCCAAGAGCTCAGCAAATGCATGAGAAACGATCAACGTGTGGAGGTCTTACTGACGACAGAATGGGGACCCGAGAGTCGTTCTTACCGAGTCGGCAAGCTTCTTAGAGTGGAAGAAGGAATCATTGAATTACAGACCTCTTCACGATCAATCGTTATTCCTATCACCCATATCGTCGCGATTATTCCAAATGCATAAATCCAATTGAACAAGCTTATATTCTGCGAGGCTTTAGGATGGCCTAAAGATGCGGGGAATCTGTGCGCAGTAGATTCCCCGCATCTCCCTCCATTTCGTTCAAACACATGCGGGACTAGCCCTTATGTTCAGACAGGCCAGTCCACTCTGGCGGCATTGCATGACTCTTCGTCCTTAAGGTATGAATAAACGCCCACTTCTCCGTTCTCTCTTTAGGGAAGTGGGCTGTAGCATTCACTTTTTGGTTTTACCTACCTCTGTTATTCCATACGTCTAACACATCTCTTGCGACTCGATCCCATGTAAATCTCTGTTCGGCGAGCTGGCGTCCACTTCTCCCCATTTGACGTTGGAGGTCGCGGCTAGACAATAGTTGTTTCAGTTGTACTGCAAACGCTAGAGGGTCTTCCGGCTGCTCGACCAACAGACCATTGTCTCCGATGATCACCTCAGCATTTCCACCCCGCTTGGTCGTGACAAAGGGCAGTCCGGCAGCCATTGCTTCATAATGAACACGTGCCAGTGGTTCCTCCCATTGCGATGGACAGACAAAAACGTCCCCCGCCCAGAACCAGTGGTGAATCTGATCTGCTGGAACAAATCCCGTTGTAATAACCGGAACAGGCGAACGATTCGCTAAAGAGCGTACATATGCTGCATAGTCACTGATTTTATTTTCTCCGTACCAGGACCCTCCAACCAAGACGAGGGCGATGTTGGAATGATAGGAGCGGAGTTCATTCATCGCACGAACCAGAATGTCGGCCCCTTTTTTCGGTGTCAGTCGTCCTACAAACAAGATCACTTGTTTGTTGCCAAGATTGTGCGTCGCCCGCAGTTCCTGCCGTATCTTTTGCGCCGTCTTGGACCCTTCCACCGGAACGAACGTTTCCAAGTTCACACCTGAATAAATCGTGCGAAGTTTATTTGCGGCTTCAGGATACAACGAGGCAATGACCCGACCGACATAATCACTAATGGTGATGATCTGTTCTGTTTCAGCAACGGCTCTAGCAGCTTCTGCCTGCCCAATTTTTACTGGATCAAACATATCATTGTGCATACTTAGAATGATACGTGCGTTCGGGCATACCTCACGAATGATGGGAACCATCCGCGGTCGGTTAAAAACATGGATGACATCATAGTTGTTCGCACTCAGAAAAGCGGCTACTTCGCGCGCATAGATCTCGAACACCCCTTGACCATCTACCCGGACATAACGCGCATTGCGAACCATTTCATCCTTCGGTAGCGTGGGATCCGACGTTCCCAGGATAGTTAGCTCATGATGCCTCCCTAGAATATCTGCAATCCCCGCAATATATGTCTGAATCGCTCCCCCTCGTATAGGAGGGACTGGCAATTTTTCTGTACAGACCATAATAACTTTCATCCGTATTCTCCTTTCCCGTACCGACCTCTCACATTAGTTGCCTTTCGATTTCTTTGATTTTTGACGCTGCTTCTTTATCGGCGTATTTCGGATTGGTTTCGCTGTCTTGGCAACCTTCTTGCTTTTATTGGAAGTGACGGTCCGGGACTGCTGTTTAGATGTCCACACAGTTTCTTTTTTGTTTTTTCCAGCTTGACTAGCGGGTTTTACTTTTGGTGATTTGTTCTTTACTTCAATAGTGACCCGAACTTTGCTTAGAGGCTTACTTGACTTTTTGCTGCTTTTTGAGACAGCAGAGCTCATTACCCGCTTCTTGCTTTGACGGACGAGTTTTCGTACGTTACTTGGAGCAAATGGTGCTGACGGTGTAAACGGAGCACTTCCCGAAAATGAGATCGGACCTCTGCGGGTTGTGCTGCTATTTTCCGCCCCTGCCCCTTCTTGCTGGCTTTCTTGCGGTTTATTTAGCGCTTTCTCGGAAGTCGGACGGGAACTGGCTACCTTGTCACTTACAGGCTTTTTGTCTTTGGACTCCTTGAGTTTTGGCTCTTTGAGTTTGGGCTCTTTGAGTTTGGACTCTTTGTCTTTGGATCCCTTGACCTTTGACTCTTTATCCTTAGACACTTTGATCTTCGTAGACTTTTTGTCTTTCGGCTCTTCGACCAAAGCCTCTGTTGTTGGTTTGGACAACGCAACTGGTAACAATTCCTTGATATCGGATGCCAACCTTTGCGGTTCAACCACTTCCGTTATTTGATCATAGTTGCCTGGTTCGTATTTATTGATGTCTTTCGCGAGCTCTGCCAATGCCGCATCTTTTGTTTGATCCCCCGTCAGTACTCGTTGCAGGATGCCTTCCGCTTCTGTCGACAAGAAGGTGGCTGGATCATAAAACATTTCTTTGAGATGCTTATAAAATTCGTTTGGCACTGCCATGTCATTCAAGAGCACTTCGAACGATTCTCGATCCAGTGGATTTGCCTTATGATAGGCTTCAATCATGCCACGCATCCAGGTAACATCCCAGACGCCCATATCATCCATTGTACTGGTGATGAGCTTGCGCAAATCCCGAAATGGCAAATCGTACGACACGCCATCCAGGTCGATGACCCAAAGTCCTCCAGGTCCATTTTGACCATTTGACCAGCCGTAATCTTGGTGTACCAAACCCCAGTGCGCCTCTCCCATTTTGATCATTTTCGGATAGGCAGACGCTTTTAATTTCTCTAAGGCTGCCCATGCTCGCTGTTCATAGTGATCGACGACGGCCAAAATGGATTTACTTGTTGGGGTTTCACTGTAGGCTTTTGCTATTTCCCGCATCCACCCGATTTTTTTGGCAATCTTTTGATAATGATTGGGCCAACGATATAAACGGGAGGAGTTCTTGGCTCCAGCGGGCGGAACATAGCCTTTCGAATGGCGATGAAATTCACCAAGACCGTAGCAAAGCTCTTGCGCGCCTACCAAATCTACTTTTGTCGCAGGCTGCAAGGCAATCCAATCGGTAACAATCCATAGTTTCCCGCCCTTTTCCACATAGAGACTTCCATTTCGGGCTGGAATCAGTGCTGGGACCCTTGCCCCCTGTTTGACAACGTATTCTTGGAAAGCCACACTATAGAGACTCCGTTCAGGCGTACGGTGCAGTACCTTTAGGCTACGCGGACCTTTATCTGTCTCAATGCGCCAAATAGCCCCGCCTTTATCTGGCTTGGAAGTAATGAGTGTACGACTTTTTACCGACATGTCATACTCTTTGATCACTTGTTCTGCGATCACATCTACTTCTGGTGGCACTGTCAAATCCCAGTTAGCCGGCGTTTCCACATTCCCTTCTCGGGTATCCCATGGCTTAATCACATATTGTTCCATTCCATTCCCCCCACACTTCTGTGGTGATGCTTCGTCCTTCTCCATAAGCTATTCGCTATGTCCTGATCTCGAACCGGACAAATATCATTGGGAGTCTGCCAATTCGTTATTCGCACAGGGATAAGGTCTCGCAAAAAAACAGCTTGACCCCTCGCTTGGTAGCGACAGTCAAGCTGTTTATGTTAAATCATCAGCAATTCGCGTATTTCTTGTTCGGTTAAAGAAGAGATTGCCTCTTGTCCCGGTGTAATAATTTCCTCGATCAAGTTTTTCTTTTTTTGTTGCAGCTCGTACATCTTCTCTTCAACCGTCCCCTCTGCAACAAGCCTAATCACTTGAACGACGTTCTTTTGTCCAATACGATGGGCACGATCAGCTGCTTGTTGTTCGACGGCGGGATTCCACCACAGATCATACAAGATCACGGTGTCCGCCCCCGTCACATTCAATCCTGTTCCCCCCGCTTTCAATGACATGAGGAACAAATCACGCTCTCCCTCGTTAAACCGGTTGCACAAATCCAACCTCTCTGCTACTGGTGTCTGTCCATCCAAATAGAAAAACGGGACACCATGATAGCCCAACTCACGTCCGATCATCCCCAACATCTCCGTGAATTGAGAAAAGAGTAACACGCGCTTTCCAGCGTTTTTGCATTCACCGAGGATCTCAAATAGCTGTTCGAGCTTTGCTGACCCTCCGTCATACTCTTTGACGAACAGTGCTGGGTGGCAACATATCTGGCGCAGTCTGGTCAAGCCTGCGAGAATTTTGATCCGATTTTTTTGAAAGCCTTTATTGTACAGATGCTTCACTGTTTCCTGTTGGAGCTGTGCCAAATAGGCGACATACAGCTTTTTCTGCTCGGGCAACAGACTTGCGCTTTGCAGTGTTTCAATTTTTGCTGGCAATTCCTTCAGTACCTCCGTCTTGAGCCTACGCAATAAAAATGGACGCGTTCGCTTTGCAATCGTATCTCTCGGCAAGTCGAGGAATTCCTTTCGTGCCGGAAAAAGCTCTGGGAAAACAGCATCGTAGATGGACCACAGCTCCTCTATCCTGTTTTCCACAGGCGTTCCCGTAAGCGCAAAGCGATGCTTGGCTTTTATCCGTTTGACTGTCTGAGCGGTTTGGGTGACATAGTTTTTGAAGGTCTGTGCTTCATCCAAGATCAAGGTGTGGAAGGAGTGCTCCTCGAACTGGGCATGGTCACGACGCAAGAGTGGATACGATGTAATAAGCACATCGATTTCTGACTGCTCGTTTACGATTTGAGTCCGCTCTTCCTTCGTGCCATCCACAATAACGCTACGAATCATTGGCGCAAACTTTTTGATTTCGCTGTGCCAATTGTATAAAAGAGAGGCAGGAGCCACAATAATCGCTGGTAGCTTTTGTTCTCGGATTTCGGGCAGAACAGAGAGGAGGAAGGTAATGCTTTGCAATGTCTTCCCCAGACCCATGTCATCTGCGAGAATTCCCCCAAAGCCGTAGTGTGCCAGTGTTTTCATCCACTGATAGCCGTACTTCTGGTAATCGCGAAGTGTCCCCTGCAAAGATTCGGGTACAGGAAAGTCCAGATTATCAGGGTTTCGCATATTCTCCAAAAACTGACGCAGCGATTTTCCTAACTGAACAGACCGTCCCTGCATGGGTATATCAAGCAAGCGCAGTCCGTAAATAGCAGGCAGTTGAAAGCCACTTCCCATTTGATCAGCGTATTGCATGCCCATCTCGTCCAAGAAACGATTGATTTGCTCAAATTCTTTTGTTTCAAGCGGCAGAAGCGCTCCATTCGACAGCCGATGATATCTGCGTTTTTCTTCTACCGATTGGATGATGCCTCGAATTTCAGACTCGGGTATGCCATCCATATCAAAGCGAAAATCCAACCAATTTGTTCGCTCATTCACATCCACTTTGACTTTAGGGGGGATGTGGAGAGGCTGAATCCTGATTTTTACGGAGGTTGTCGCGTATACCTTTAACAGCTTTTCCAGCTTAGGGACGACGTGATAAAGGAAGTCATACTCAGCCTCCTCATCATCTAGAAAATACCCCTCTTCCGTGCGGGTAAAGGCACTTTCCTCCATCAGCTCTAAAATCTGCCGCTCCTTCTCCCCGTCACGCATCAAAATCAGCTCACTGCCACGTTGCCCTCCCCCTTCATGGCCTTCCAGCGGATTGATGACGATATCACCGTATTGAAACTCCAGTCCCGCCAGCAGTCTGTCTCTTACTCGGTCCAGATACAGCTTGGCTTTTAACTGGAATTGCACGACCCGTTCGGAGACAGCTTTTGCAATATGCACGTTCCCCAGTTTCATCAAGGCCGGAACAATCTGCACCATGAATGGTTCGATTTTTTCAGCGGGAATGTGAATCCTCTCACTACTATGGGATTCCAACAAGTGTTTGAGCTCCGCCAGACTGTGGCATTGTTCCTTGGGCAGTCTGTGCCATTTACCATCTACGAGCAGCAGGCCGTAAGCTTCCAAGACAGTAATGTGCTTGAAGCCCTGCACTTCCAGCTGATATTGATCTGTTTTTGTCTGATCAAATTCGAAGTGGAGTGGCGGTCGATCATCTAGACATACGAACGTTGGATATATTTGCTCATGATCCTGAATGTGAACAGACGGAGCACTGAGTAGCAAGGCAAATAACCGCTCCCAGGTAAACGGCGGAACGAGAAGAATCCGTTCCCCACCCACATGCTTCTGTTCCTGATAACGATCGCTCGCTGTCTCCCGATATAGTTTCTCCGCTCTGTAAATTTGCAGGAGTTCGCGAAGGATAGCTTCGTGCTCTGGCAAAAAACGATGCAAATTCGGATCATAGGTAAATTGGCTGGAGAATTGATACACTTGCTGCTTATCCACCCGGTCCAAAAACGCGCGAATGTCCTTTACGATGTACAACCTCTTTGGCCCTAGCTTCAGCTCTATTCCGATCATGCTTTTGCGAAATCCATACCGAACGATTTTACATATGATTTCCAAGGCAAGCGTTGTTCGTGAATCCAGCAATACACGATGATGGCTCGTCCGAAGCGGGCGGTCCACAAACAAACCGAACAATCCCTCTGTTAGCTGGGAATCAAGCTGATCTGTCATGCCTGCTTGTTTCGTTATAATGGAAGTGGAATAGCTGCCAGGATGCTCGTCTACTAGTAGATCACGCATGGTTAACAACGAGGCTGCGATATGTTGGCAGTACTGATCGTACGACGCCAAAGTCGGGCAGCTGCACACTGCTGCCATACCAGACTCGTCCAGTTCAATAGTGACCTGATAATTATTTTTTCCAGCGTTCACTGTCGTTCTGATCCACGCAGGTTCCGGTTGAAAATGCTCCACAAGCACGTTCCCAGAACGGTAAAAAGTCTTTCCTCTCTCATAAGAAAGGCGACCACACCATTCTTTTATCATTTGATGGCTCACTTGAAAGCTCATTTTCTGTTCCATCCTCATTTTGAAATATGTTTAATATTACAGAATGCAACTGAAAAAAGATACGCATGAAAGCGTATCTTTTTCCCCATATAACAATCAATTAGGCGTCATCCGAATCTTCGTCGTCAGAATCTTCTTCATCGGAATCGTCAGCATCAGACTCTTCTCCGGCATTGTCTTCTTCATCTTCTTCATCGTCATCGTCGTCATTATTGCCGAAGTATAATTTTTTCGTAGTGCCATCTTCGTATTCGATTTTTACTTCCATTTCTTCTGCACCTTCACCAAGTGCCTCACGTAATTGCTCTAACCATTCGTTCATGTTACTACACCTCCTGGTTATAGATGGTCTCTTGGCAGCATTTGCCAACAGGTTTACTGTCGACATTGATACTATATGAACAGTTCCTTTTTCATGTATGGACACCTGTCCCCATCCTCACAGTAGACTTTTACACAGCTTGCCCTTGCAAGTAACGCATGTACTTAACAAGCTACTGTTTCATACGTACCGGGTACATATTTGGAAGTAGACTGGACAAACTTTTGATGGAATCCACTTCAATACATCACGACTTTCACAACAGAAGGGAGAGTTCATTGTTGAGCAGACGATGGATCAAAAGCTTGTTGGTCGGGATTAGCTTGTTGCTTACAAGTGCCTTGCCAGTTGACTCGATTATGGCCTCACCAGATCACCCGTACCATTTTGGATTTAAAAAGAGCAAGAATGGTCAGTTACCCTCTATCAACGAGGAGGGCTTTAAAAGTATTGTGGATCGTCACGGTGCGGTTTTTTTAGGGGATACCACGAAAAAAGAGCTTTATTTGACGTTTGATAACGGTTATGAGAATGGCTTTACACCAAAGATTTTAGATACCCTTCTCGCGAAAAAAGTTCCTGCCATTTTCTTTGTGACAGGGCACTTTGTGAAGGAACAGCCCGAGTTGTTAAAGCGAATGGCAAAAGAAGGGCATCTGATCGGTAATCATTCCTGGAGCCACCCCGATATGACAACCGTACCGAATCAGAAAATCAAAGACGAACTGACGAAAGTAAGTGATGCCGTCCAGCAAGTGATCGGACAAGCGAACATGCGTTACTTGCGACCTCCCAGAGGAATTTTCAGCGATCGCACACTTGCTGTAACCAAAGATTTGGGCTATACCAATGTTTTTTGGTCGGTTGCCTATAGGGATTGGGATACCAAAGTCCAACGTGGGGCAAAATACGCTTATGATAATGTGATGGCCCAATTGCATCCCGGTGCTGTTATTCTGCTCCATTCTGTCTCCAAAGACAATGCAGAGGCTCTCGGGACGATAATCGATGAAGCACGCAAGCAGGGCTATGAATTCAAGAGCTTGGATCAGCTTCCGAAAAAGTAGCGCAAGCCTCCCTTTTGCAAGCAAAAACTCCCGCTGCTTCGCATGTGCAAAGCGCGGGAGTTTTTGGGTTTAGTCGCGATCCAGCAAGGATGCTCCAGCAATACCTGGATGCGTCATTTCAAATGGATCGAGAATCAGATCCAGTTCTTCTTCTGTCAGTACATTGTGTTGCAAGCACAGCTCACGTACAGACTTTCCTGTCAAAATAGCTTCGCGGGCAATGCGTGCAGCAGTCTCATAACCGAGATGAGGATTTACCGCTGTGATGACGCCTACGCTTTTTTCCACGTATTCTTTCATACGCTCGCGGTTTGCCTCGATTCCTTCCAAGCAGTGACGCGTAAAGACATCGAATGCATTGTCCATAATGCTGATCGATTGCAGCAAGTTGAAGACAAGTACTGGTTCCATCACGTTCAGTTCTAGCTGACCTGCCTCGGATGCCAAACAAATCGTATGGTCATTTCCGATGACCTGAAACGCTACTTGGTTGATGAGCTCTGCCATGACCGGATTGACTTTTCCTGGCATGATCGAGGAACCAGGCTGACGTGCTGGCAAGGAGATTTCCCCCAGTCCAGCTCGAGGTCCGGATGCCATCAAACGCAAGTCATTCGCGATTTTAGACATATTCATCATGCAAACTTTCAGTGCTGCTGATACTTCTGTATACGCATCCGTGTTTTGTGTAGCATCCACGAGATGCTCTGCACCTGTCAGCGGGAAGCCTGTAATATCGGCAAGATGCTTGACTACTGTTGTAATGTAACGAGGGTCAGCATTCAAACCCGTTCCTACCGCAGTCGCTCCCATATTTACTTCGTATAAATGCTGACGAGATTGCTTAATACGCTTGATGTCGCGTTCAAGCACTCGACGGTATGCTTCAAATTCTTGGCCCAAGCGAATCGGAACCGCATCCTGCAAATGCGTTCTGCCCATTTTAATGACATCATCGAATTCTTTTGCTTTTTGGCCAAATGCATCATGCATCTTATCCATCGTTACGAGCAGCTTTTCCAACAGGGTGAGTGTTGCGATATGAATTGCTGTTGGGAACGCATCGTTGGTAGACTGAGACATGTTGACATGTGTATTTGGGCTTAAGTGGAAATAATCTCCTTTTTTCTCACCAAGCATCTCAAGACCACGGTTCGCGATCACTTCGTTGGCATTCATATTAATCGAAGTACCGGCTCCACCCTGGATCGGATCGACGATAAATTGATCATGCCATTTTCCTTGCATGATTTCTTCCGCCGCAGCAACAATCGCATTTCCTAACCGCGGATTCAATCTGGAAACTTCCATATTTGCCATTGCAGCTGCTTTTTTTACCATTGCCATTGCATTGATGAGGGAAAAATGAAGACGGTACCCGGTGATTGGGAAGTTTTCCGTTGCTCGCATCGTTTGCACGCCATAATAAGCATCTACTGGAATTTGCTTCTCGCCAAGAAAGTCTTTTTCCACTCGAAACGTCTGTTGTTCCATTGTTATCAGACCAGCCTTCTAGGAATAATGGTTGCTACTTCCCCTCCATTCTACCACAGTTTCATGCAGGAAGACTCATCCACCTGAAACTCTATTATTCCTTTTTACGTCTTACTATTTGTAGGTACTATTTCATACCAGACAGAATCGAGGGATACCATGAAAAAAATGCTTTTGCTGCTGTTGACGATCGGCTTGCTGCAAGGATGCACGAGTGGCACAGATAGCCCTTCCACTCCAACAGAACAACAGAAGCCACCTGTTGCAACGAAGCCCGAGACACCTACTTCTGAGCCACCCGCAACCACCCAACCTACAACTCCTGAGAAGCCACCAACGACGCAAACAGGTCAACAGGAGACTGTCTATGGCAATGATATTTTCCGCAATGTCACTGTGAAGAAAACCGCCCAAGACACGTATGAAATCAAAGGACAGGCGAGCGTGTTCGAAGCTGTACTCAATTATGTCGTAGAAGATGGGCACAACGAGCTGGCGCAAGGTTCCGTGCAGGCTTCTACTGCTGCTCCTGACTGGGGAGATTTTACCCATACACTGAAAGTGAAAAAAGCAGAACCGAACAGCACACTAACACTCATCTTGTTTGAAACAAGCATGAAAGACGGCAGCCGAAGAATGGAACTCATCATTCCTCTCCCGGAATAAGGCGTGCAAAAAATCAGACCCTCTCTATGAAAAGAGAGGGTCTGATTGAAAGGGTCTATTATTAGATAGCAGTAGACAGTCAGTTGCCGTATGCCTTGCTGTTACTTTTACTCGCCTTGTTCTTCCTTGAAGCATTCCATGCAGAGTGCACCATTGTTATCGATTTCATACTCGGTCAAGCGAGCTTGACAAGACTTGCACGTTTTTTCCGTGAGCACTAAGTTCAAGACTATATCTCCTCTCAATGATGTAAACTAGTCTATTTATATTATAACCAAAGATTTATATCAGAAAAACTTCTATCTGTTAAAATTTCGTGAATTTTCAAATATAAAAAATAATAAACAAAGAGGAGCCCATCATGACCTCACCCTATTTTTCACTTTTCCTGACAGGAGAGCCGTTTCGGCTGTTTTCCTCTTCTCACGTTATTACCTTGATTCTTGTGCTCTGTCTGGTCATGCTCACCTATTTATTTCGGCAAAAGCTCCAAGCCCCGACACATCGACTCACTACCCGTTACGTACTTGCAGGTGTCTTGCTTTTATCAGAGGTTTGTTATCAGCTTTGGCATGTTTATACCGACAGCTGGACGGCTGCTTACACATTACCCTTACAGCTATGTAGCGTGACTCTCCTGCTTTCTGCCGTGATGCTGATGATGAGAAGCTACCGACTGTTTGAGATTACGTTTTTTGCCGGGATTGGCGGCGCGATGCAGGCATTGCTTACCCCCGAGTTGTTTTATCCATTTCCGCATTTTCGCTTTGTGCATTTTTTTGTAGCCCACGCGGGAATCGTCCTTGCTTGCTTGTACATGACATGGGTAGAAGGCTACCGCCCGACAGTCCGTTCGATCTGGAAAACGATGGGCTTTTTAAACCTGCTTTTGCTCGTCGCACTTTTCGTCAACCAATGGACCGGTGGAAATTACTTATTTGTCTCGCGCAAACCGGACAATCCCAGTCTGATTGACTTTTTGGGCCCGTATCCGTGGTACATCGTTTCGTTGGAAGGAGTAGCCCTCGTGTTGTTTTTCTTGTTGTACCTGCCCTTTGTCCGAAAGCAGCCGCTGGCGAAGGAAGTCAAGAGCGATTTGTCTGTCTGAATTACGCTTGCTGCTCGTTCACCCAATCGGTTACACACTGCAAGAAGCGTTTGGCAGCCGGTGACTGCTTGGAAAAAGAGGTTGCTGCCACCCCCAGCGAACGGTAATGCTCCCCTTCCAGCGGGATCATCCGAATATTGGCTGGCAAGCGAAACAAAATCATTTCCGGGAGAATGCTGATCCCAAGCCCATTTTGCACCATGGCAATAATTGCGTGATCATCCCCTACTTCATATTTGATTCGCGGCTCAATCTGATACTGCGCCAACAAACGCTGTATATCATTGTCACAGCCCGTCTTCGGCATGATAAATGTCTCTTCGGCCAGTCGGCTCACATGCACCCGTTCCTCTTTGTAGAGCGGGTGTTCCTCTGTTACCAGCAAAAACATCTGATCCTTTTTTAAAGGAATCCATTCCAAATCCTCTGTTGTTGGTAAGGAGACGAAGCCAAAATCAATTTCTCCGGTTTGAATCCAGCTCTCAATTCCATCGTAATACCCTTCCATCAGCTTAATCTCGATCGCCGGATACTGGTCTTGGAACCGCTTGAGGATTCCTGGAAGCCATTGTGTGGATACACTCGTGAAGGTTCCAATTCTCACCGTCCCGACCTCCAACCCATTGATCGCAAACACCTCTTGTTTCATCCGCTCATGACAGCGCAAGGTCTCACGCATGTACGGAAGCAGTCGCTCCCCATTACTCGTGAGGCTAATACCTGACCGTCCTCTGGTCAAAAGCGAAAACCCAAATTCCCGTTCCAGACTCGCAATCGCATGGCTGATCGCTGATTGTGTTAGACCTAGTATTTCTCCAGCTTTAGTTAAGCTCCCTGACTCAATAACGGTGATCACTACCTCAAACTTGTTTAAACTCACCCTTCTTCGTCCCCTTTACATGAATCCGATTCATGAAAATCATCACAAACATTCATTTTTCTTATTTAAACGATACTCGTATACTGTTTATGGCGCAACACTGATTAAGACCCGCTTTTTCCCGGGCAAGGAGGCTTATTGCATCATGAAACCGCAAGTGAAAGCCGATTTGGCTATGATTTTGGTCACCCTGTTCTGGGGAACCTCGTATGTGTTTATGCAAATGGGATTAAAGGATTTGGAGACTTTCAATCTGATTGGTATCCGCTTTGGCATTGCTTTTCTACTGGCAGCCGCCTTGTTTCATAAACGATTACGTGGCACGAATCGAAAAACAATGCTTCATGCATTCATACTCGGCGCGCTCCTTTTCGGGGTTTTTGCCACCATCACGAACGGAGTGAAATCAACGACAGCTTCCCAAGCAGGTTTTCTCGTTAGCTTGACCGTTATCTTTGTTCCGCTCTTATCTATTCTTTTGCGAAACCGTCCGAAAAAAAGAGTCTTTGTCGGCGCTGGACTGGCCATGATCGGTATTGGCCTGCTCACACTAAGCGCTGAATTTCGCATCAGCCAAGGAGACCTGCTGTGCATCGCTGGGGCCCTCTTTTACGCTACACACATTACCGTAACCGGTCGATGGGCCAATCAATCGGATACGATCCAGTTGGGGATTTACCAGCTTGGCTTTACGGCGCTGCTGGGCATTGTCTTTTCATTTACACTGGAGACCCCGACATTACCGCAGACTACAGAGGCTTGGATCGCCGTGCTCGCCCTTAGCGTACTGTGCAGCGCAATTGGCTTTGTCGTTCAAACGGTGGCCCAAAAATATACGACCGCTACGCACACGGGTGTTATTTTTTCCTTGGAGCCAGTCTTCGCTGCCTTGTTTGCCTTCCTGGTCACAGGCGAAACACTGTCTCTACGCGGGTACATAGGCGCAGGTCTCGTTTTGATCAGTGTGCTGATTGCAGAAATCGATGTGAAGAGCTTGCTGCGCCCAAAGCAGCTGACAAAAAACCCGACTCACTTATCCTGAGTCGGGTTTTGCGTATGGGTCATACAAGAGAGCAATCTGAAAGAAATCCATGCCTGATTTATTTGCTATGATGGAAAAAATGAGTTGTATCCATGACGACACTACTTAGTATGGAGGGATGGACATGAATCAAAACAATGAAGCAAATAAAATCGCAACGCAAGTAGGCGAATGCGAGATTGTGATCACCCGCGTGTTGGATGCTCCACGCGATCTCGTGTTTAATGCTTGGACGAAAGAAGAGAACTTGTCGAAGTGGTGGGGGCCTCTGGGTTTTACGATGACTTCAGAGAAGTTTGATCTAAAACCGGGCGGTACATGGCAGTTTATCATGCACGGTCCTGATGGCGTTGATTTTCCCAACACCAACGTCTTTGTCGAGGTCGTTCAACTTGAGCGAATCGTTTTCAAACATACTGTATTTCCTCATTTTCTAGCGACAGCCATCTTTGAGGATCTGGATGGCAAGACCAAACTTACTTATCGCACCGTTTTTGAAGAAACTACGGTTGTATTCGATAAGGTGAAAACATACGCCGTCCCAGGTGCCGAACAGTCCATGGATCGTCTTGAGGAGCATCTAGCAAGTATGTCTTAACAGTAGATCGTTCCATAAAACAGCGACAGTCCAGGACTTTCCTTTCTTGTCCAAGGCTGCCGCTGCTCCGATTTTCGGGTTATGTTTTCAAGCTGTGTAGCAAACTTTTCCATCAATGATGGTCATCATGACCTTTGTCGAAAGCAGCTCGTCTGGATCGATGGTAAACAGGTCTTTGGAATAGACGGTCATATCCGCATATTTTCCTCGAGACAGCGTGCCTTTGACATGATCCTCGTTGGTCACCTGTGCACTGCCCAATGTAAACAGATGAATGGCTTCCTCCATCGTCAGTTTTTCTTGCGGGAAATATCCATCGTGCGTGTCTCCCGGTGCTTTGCGCGTGACGGCTGCGTGTATCCCCAACAGCGGATCGATTGGTTCTACCGGTGTATCCGAGCCCGCCGCGCAAATGATTCCATAATCCATCATCGTTTTCCAGATGTACGAGTGTTGAATCCGCTCCTGTCCTACCCGATCCATTACCCACGGGAAGTCTCCTGCGAGAAAACGCGGTTGGATATCTGCGATCCGATGAGGATGCTTCAAGCGATCCAGCAGGTCCGGCCGCAGGATTTGTGTGTGTATAAGGCGATCCCGATAGGCGACTGCCGGAAACTGATCCAAGCTGTCCAGCACCATTTCCAGTGCTTTGTCGCCAATGGTGTGTACAGCAATAGGCATCCCGAGTCCACGTGCTTGTCGAACCAGCTCTGTCAGCTCGCCTTGCTCATGCACAGGATAACCGCTGGTACTCGGATCATCAGCGTATGGAGCTGACAGGTAAGCCGTCCTGCGTCCTAATGCTCCATCTGCAAAAATTTTCACCGCACCGATTTGCACATGAGCGTTGCCGTAACCTGCCGTCATCTTTAAGTCGCGCAGCTCATGCATATGTGGATAGAAGACAAGCAGGTTACTGCGCAGCGCAAGCTCCTCACCATTAATGAGCTCATCATAGAGCCGATACGTTTGCGCAAGTCCGCCCAGTTCACGCAAATCCTCCGTATGTGCCCCTGTCAATCCATGCGCCATTGCATAGCGAATCGAGCTGCGCAGGCTTTGCTTCAACTGATCGTAGCCAGGTCTTGGAATATGCTTCGTAATCAGGTTAGAGGCCGTTTCCAACAACATGCCCGTTGGCTTTCCACTCACAGGATCATGTACAATGACTCCCCCCGCTGGTACCTCCATATCACGATGATAGCCACATAGCTCCAATGCCTTGCTGTTGACCAAATTCGCATGTCCACATATTCGTGCCAGAAGAATCGGGCAATGTGGTGCAGCTTGATCAAGCTCGTCGATAGTAGGAATGCCGCCACCATCCGCGAATAAATTCTCATCCCAGCCGTAGCCTTGTATCCACGCATTTTCAGGTGTGGCTTGTGCTTTTTCTTTCAAGAGAAGCAGCATCTCGTCCTTGGAACGAGCTTTACTTAAATCCAGCTGCAAAAAGGTGAGACCGAGCCATCCCAAGTGCAGATGGCTGTCAATCAATCCCGGAGTAGCAGTATATCCTTGCAGATCTATGACGGTTGCATCACTACCTCCGTATTGAAGAAGCATGTCCGCATCGCTGCCCAAGTCATGCACAATTCCATCTCGAACAACTAATGCTTGTACGAACAAATGCCGGGAATCTCCTGTGTAAATGCGTCCATTTCTGAAAATGGTTGTCGTCATCTCGTGACCTCTTTTCTGTTCGCTTCTGTATTTTTCGTATGCCTATCCCCTCTTAATTTGTTTGCTGCTAGTCTTTTTCCTCCCTAAAATGAAATAACGTTCAAAAAATTGCGACCTTCGTTTTTTCATTTGGGAAAACATGGTGTTTCCTCACTTCCCTGTTGAAAGCAGCAATGGTAGGGCACGTTATGTTCATGTCCTATTTTTACGCGGAGGGAACGTATGCAACAAAAAACAAAAAAACGCCTTCCATCCTTCCTTCAAATGCAGGAGTCCACTGGTCTAAAAATGTCGCGCCATGAGCCTTCTGTGCAAAAGCCATCCGGTCGGCTGGACAATCAAGCCAAGCTGCTGCTCCTGGTCAACGCTGTATTTATTGCCGCCGGCTCCCTTTCTGGCACGTTTGTAAACGTCTATTTGTGGAAGGTAAAAAGTCAATTTGCACCGATCGCTTGGTTTACTTTTGCCGCCCATCTTGCGGGTGCTCTGACCTTTTGGCTTGCGGGCTGGTACGTGAAGCGTCTGAACAAAATGAATGTCCTGCGTGCCGGAATGGCCGTTTCTGCCCTTTTTTATTTGCTTGTTCTTCTGGCAGGTCCCAAAGCTGTCTCTTATGCCGTACCGCTTGGGCTCGTTCAGGGTATAGCGAGTGGGTTTTTCTGGCTTTCGTTTAATGTGGTGTACTTCGAAATCACGAATGCCGATAACCGCGACCTTTTCAACGGTTGGGCAGGGTTGCTTGCTTCCTTTGGCGGCATGCTCGCTCCATGGATATCGGGCTTGCTCATTACGCGGCTTCCGGGCAACAGCGGCTACTCCCTTATTTTCGGTATCTCTCTTGCCCTATTTGTCGTCGGTGTGTTCATCAGCTTTTTTCTAAAAAAACGTCAATCGGAAGGGACCTATTCCTGGAGCTTTTCCTTACGTTGTTTGCGAGAGGAGCCCGAGTGGCGCTGGGCGGCAGGGGCTTTGGCTGGTCAAGGACTGCGTGAAGGTGTATTCGGCTTTGTGATCGGTCTACTCGTCTACATTTCCACGAGAAGCGAGATGACTCTCGGCAACTACTGGTTGACTACATCTGCTGTCGGACTTGTGAGCTACTTTCTGATCGCCAAATGGTTCGCTCCTCGCTATCGCAAGTGGGGAATGCTAACTGGCTCTGTCATCATGTGGGGGATTCTCTTCGTATTTTTTTGGCAGGTGAGCTTTACGACTCTGCTTATTTTTGGGATTGCGGTGTCCATCGCTTATCCGCTGTTTTCTGTGCCCATGCTCTCCACGATTTTTGATCTGATTGGCACGAACGAAGAGAGCGCGCGCAATCGGGTCGAGTATGTCGTGCTCCGAGAGTTTGCTCTAGACGTTGGTCGGCTGGTCGGGATTTTGATCTTTCTGCTAGTAACGTCCTTGAGCGTCTCTCCTCTTACACTGAACTGGTTGATTCTGTGTATCGGAATTGGCCCACTCATCGCGTGGGTGTGCATGGCCAAGCTATTCCGTCACGTCCCTGTGACTAAAAAAGCAGACAACTGAACGAAGTTTGCGCCCATACCTAAACAAAACCCGCTTCGGCTGACTTTCCTAGCGGGTTTTGTCACTAATGCTGATGTCCATCTTTATGAAAAACGTCGAGACGTTTTTCACACAAAAAACCTTTCCGACTTAGAAGCTTGCTCCTACAGGAAAGGTTGCGTTGTTTTTTCCGATTATGGTTGGACTACTTTTTCTTTCGCTTTCGTTACGATGTGGTGACCGAGCGGCAAGCCACGCTGCTCCAGCTCATTAGCTGTCACAATATGGAGCGTCTCACTTTTACACGGCATGGGCATCAATCCGCCCAATGGACTCATCACTCTTCCGATCGTGTCTGTCTCAATGAGCACGTACAGGCCTTTTTCCTCCAATTGTTGCATGAATTCTCCCCAACGCTTGGAAGTAATCTGATCGGCGTGCTTGGTGAATATGACACCCATTTCTTGTGCTAGCATGTAAAATCTCCTTTGTTCTATCCGTCAAATATATGCTTCAAAAGATAATCTAACAATACAGGGAAACCTCCCTTCTGGCAAAATCCGTGTAAGCCAAAAAAACACGAAAAACGGCTGTTTTTGACCGCTTTTCGTTTCAGGAATCTCACATCTTCCTCGCACACACCGTTTCAACGCGGCACGCTGTTTTTTACCGCTTGCTTTTGAAAAAGGGGCCTATTTTTGCCGATTTCTTGAGTAATTCTCATGTCTTGCCCATCATGTACCTGCATTTCCTCGATTTAGAAACTCGCTGCCAGCTCCACATGTAGCAGTCGGGCAAACGGAACCCAGTGAATATCGGAGCCTGCCCGAAGCTTGAGGCGTCTCGCCGCTTGATCAATATGGATAATGTGGGCAGACAGGCGGCGCGGCTCTCGCCCGTCATAATAGGTCAACGTCAGGATGCTCTCTGTCTGGAACGCCTGCCATACCAGTTCGCTCAAGGCGCTGAGCTGCTCCTGATCCAGCTCGGGTGGTACATAGCGGCGCTCTTCTTCCTTGATGCGCAAATACATTTCCCGATGCTCCGGCAGCACAAACCGACTGGCCACGAATACATTTTCCTTTTTGGACACGCGTTTTTCCCTCATTGCTTGCTCTCTCCTCGCTGTTCATATCGGGTCCACAAATGGACGAGCTCCTGACACTCTGCCCGCAATACCTCAATCGTATAGATCGCTTCTCGCGCATACCCGCGTTGTCGATAGTGGACGACATACATATGTCCCTGACGTCGTGAACTGACGACCGTGCACCCTCTCTGCCGCAAGATGCGACGTAGCTGGTGATGCTGCCGCTCCGCCCACCGCGAGAGCTCATCGAACATCATCTGATAAGAAAACTTCAACGGCACAATCCGCATCTGCCCCAGATCGGCCATGACTGCCCGAAACAAAATGCCAAATAAAATATACTGGCGTATCAATTCCTGCTCGTCAGACACCATCGGCTCCGTCACTTGTAGTGTCCTCCGATCTTACGCGCGCGCTCTTTCGCCTGTCCCGCTTCCAACACAGAGGCGGCGCGCAGGATGGCGTCCTGACCGTATCGGCTCCGGATATCATCCATGGCTTGTGCCAACGAACGCCGCTTGTGATTGTCCGTAAACAGATTGAGTTGCACCACGTTGTCAGGGACAAGCTGCCCCAGATTGACCCCGATACTGCGGACGGGCGTTTCCTGCCAATGACGGTCAAACAGAAAGCAGGCCGCTTCGTACAAAGTCATGGCATCATTCGTCTGTTCCGTGAGCTTCATCTGCCGTCCAAAGCCCGTTCTAGCAGCCAAATCGGCCCCACGACAGCCCACAGACAGTACGGAGCCCATCAGCTCCTTTTTCCGCGCCCGACGGCACACTTCTTCGCACAGCTCTAAAAGCACCACTTTGATTTCCCCTGCTGTATGGTAATCCCGCGGCAACGTCATGTGATGACCGATCCCTTTTTGCGAATCATAGGAATCCAAAGCCACGGGTGAATCGTCGATTCCGTGAGCCGTGCGCCACAGCACTTCCCCGTTCACTCCCCAATGTCGGGTGAGGATGGCTGGCCTCATATCTGCAAGCTGCCCGATCTGATAGACGCCCATTCGATGAAAATGACGCTTCATGCGTGAGCCTACTCCGAACAGCTTTTCAATCGGAAGCTTCCAGAGCGTATCCGCTAACGTTTCCCGCTTGAGCCAAAAAACGCCTTCTTCCCGTTTCTTGGCGAAATTGTCGCAGGCCATCTTGGCCAGTACCTTGTTCTCTCCGATGCCTACCCGACAGTTGATTCCCGTCTCCATCCAAACGCGCTGCCGAATCTGTGCAGCCATCTGCAACGGATCACCAAACAGGTGGACGCTGCCTGTCACGTCGAGAAACTGCTCATCGATCGAGTACGGCTCCACCTTGTCAGTAAATGCCTCGAATATGCGAGTGATTTGCATGGAGATGCGAATGTACATCTCCATACGCGGACGAACAACGACGAGCTGGCGACACTTTTGCTGCGCCTGCCACAGCGCTTCGGCCGCGACCACTCCGTATGACTTGGCAATCGGACACGCTGCCAGCACGACTCCGCTACGCCGCTCTGGATCACCCGCGACGACAATCGGTTTGTTTCGCAGCTCTGGATTGGCCCCTTTCTCGATACTGGCATAAAAGCTCTGCATGTCGATCAAAAACACGATCCGCTTGTTCGCATTGGACACACAATCATCCCCTAAATAAGAACTTATGTTCTCTTGTTGCTTTGTTCTTATTATAGCAAACAAACGTTCGCTTTTATGCCTGTCTCGCGCAAAAAAAAGTTGGTAATTATTTCTTTCCAGATAAGCACACGTCGGTAGGTGTTCCGCAAACGAGAGCGAATTCAATTAGGGGTTACTTTTTCACGACACCCGGTGGTGCGTCGTTTACACTTACTCCAAGCATGACAGAGAAAAGTTGGCAAGTCTGGGATGATGGTGCATTACAGTGGTAGTATTGTAATAAGAAAATAAAAAAAGCATTCGGTAATCCGAATGCTTTTTTAACTTATGAAAGGAAGAAAACACCTCATGAAGAGATTTTCTATAATATTCGGTTTATCTCTCATTTTGGTTTCATGCAGCACAACATCATCGGAACCTACGCATAATCAATTCGAAATTACTTTGACCGATGTATTCAAACATCAACACTCCTCCTCGGTCTACCAGTTTGAACTAATTACGAAAGAACTCTCCAATGTAAAAGACAAAGAGAGGTTGGCTTATCTATCAGGAATGATTGATAGCTATTTGATTCCCAACCCCCTTTTCCTTCCATCTATTATCTTTACCAATGGAGAAACAAAACAGATTATATCCGATGAACAGTTACAATCCGAAATCGTAACCTTGTACCAAAATAAAAAAGAATATCTTAAAAAGATTCAGTCATTAATAAATGAGAATAACCTTAAGGAGATCCAAGGGAAACAAGATGAACTCAAGAAACTAAGTCAACTTATGGAGAGAATAAATGATGATAGGCTTTTCAGTAAAGATAAGCATAAGGTTGATTCATATAAGAAAGATCTAGAAACCTTTATTCAGGCATTCCCAAACTAAACTTGACCATGAGCTGGCTCGCCAAAACAATGACATTAGGCGGAGCGCTCTGGTATCACATGCACAGCGTATTCTCCAGAATTGGTGCGATTTGCTTGATCCAATTAAGACGAGGATGATGAATACCAACTTTCCTTCTTCGGTAATAGAGAAAGGTACAAAAGGCTAGAACGCACCACTGATCAAATAAAGTATCGCTACGGAAGCACAGCGATTTTGCGCGCATCTTCTTTATTGGGAGCAGCACAAGCTCAAGAGCGTAGTGCGAAAATAGGAGGGCACTATAGATGAGTAAAAAACTTTAGAATAATGGACGATGGGAATCCAGTCGCATGATGCTTCCAGAGCATCGGGAACAATACTTAAGCAGAAAGAATCAGCAACAAGAGCCGGTCAAACCAGAGTTGCCCAGCAAAGAAGAACTTGAATTAATAAGGGATTCTGTTCTTCTGCCGATGATCTTAACGATAGTCGATAAAAACAGTACAGAAATCGGCCTCTCATCCTATTCATTGAAAAATCTTTACCTCAAAGCTTCCCAAGTATTGATGGCACAAATCCATCTGGATCTAAGTGAGGTCAGGAAAAAACTGAAGGCAAAAAATATTAAAGTATTTCAAGAAGAACGCATAGATAGCGCGCTGTACTATCGGTTTGTGTGTCGAGGTTATGAGGATACCTTCGCTATAGTGCGTGATGTAGCACGAGCAGAAATAAGTATACGAATTTCAAAATATGTCTCTGATATGTTCAGAAATAGCGACAAGTAGACCAGCGGCTGCGAAAAGTGGTCGGTTTAAGACCACTTTTTTAAAGCAGTCTAATCAGCATTTTGGCATCAAAAGCGCACTACGAAGGATTTCGAACAGTGACAGCAAGGAGAGTCGAAACGGTGAGTGCAAGTTCTTGACCGCTCTTTTAGCATTCTTTTGTTTTGGGATTGTAATTTTCCTCTGGCGACAGGGTAGCCGTATATTCGGCTGCGTTATGGAGCTCATTTTCTGTTTTGTGGGCGCAATCGTCCTGATATAAACGATTGGCGATGAGTCTATTTGGTGTATTAATCAGCTCTGACCAAGTGACCTCGGCGTTCGTTCGTAAAAATTTCTCAAGTCTGTCCAATCGTTCTTGGTAGCTTTTCATAGTGTAAGTCACCCTGCACACTCAATACAACTTCAGGCAAACGGAAAAGTCTTCTTCAGCAAACTATTGTCATTTTGCTATGCCGTATTACCTTTCCAGTTAGCAGTTGCCATCGAGTCCATTTGTCCCTCCCTCCATTTAAATTAAATATTAAATAATAATTCTTATAATTAATTTATATATCAGTCAACAATATAAATCAACATTTTTTGTTATTTCCCTTACATTCATAATCTATTTTCTTAAGGATTTATAGACCTGAGTGGTTTGCAGTGTATCGAGGGGCGGTCAATATTCCACGTCCCGGTGGGCTCAGCGGGGAATCGGTTTTAGAGTAGGTAGGATTGCTAGCGGGGTTACAAACTTTTCAAGCGGCAAAGCGTATATTAGTAACAGGGACAAAGCATACCTTTCGACCACTGTGTTACAGTCTATTTCTGAATAGGAGGAAAGTGCACCGTACAGAAGTCTAACAAGAAGTCTAACACTCTGCTTGGAATGAACAGAGGCGATTTACAGCCGTTTACTTTTCTTGGTTACATCCGAGATATACTCGTATAGCGGATGTAACCAAGAAAAGTAAACGGGCTTCGTTCCATCGGGGTGAACTTGAATAAATCTCTTTATTTGTTGTTTATTAGGAAAGTGATAGTTCACATGGCTAGTTTATAATCCCTTTTTTCCTAATTTCCACCTGAATGTTAGGATCAAACTTCACTCGTTGATAATGGCTCCCCCAATTTTCTTTTTGTTTTTTCCAAATATCAGGATGGAACGCCATGAGCTGCCTGGCGATACCTAATCCATCGCAGCGGGCATTTTGCATTTTTTTTAGTGTTTTTTTAGCTAAATCAGTCATTTCTTTGGATAGTAGCTGGTTTAACTGTGCAATCATTGTTTTACCATCTAACTGATCTTTAGGATATTCCTCGACACTCACTTTCCAATTTAAATCCAGCTTAACCGAAATTTGACCGTCCGGTTGAATAGACACTTCCATCTCTCGCTTTGATTTATCTACGTTAAAGCTTATAAATTCATTGATGTTTGACTTCCCATTCTGAGCATTTATTTTTTGTGTGAATCTCGCCAGCTTCCCCTTGCTGTCTTGTAATAATAAACACATGGTTGATTCATCTGGGCTCAGTACCCCTGTCAATCGCTGATCATGAAACATAGCAATCCGAGAAACGTCCACTCGGTTCCCTTTATGCATGAGGTAGGGAAGAACAAAATCTTCTCCAGGATCTAGCATCACTGGATAAATTGTTTCAAGAGTTACTTTGGGAACGGTTGTCGTCTCTTCATTACTCTTGATTAATTCATCAATTTCTTCTGCGATTAACACATTCCCTACTCTTTTAAGGGAAAGCATGTCGGTCGCCTTCCCTTGCGTCACCCCAATCCTCGCATTTAAGGCACTCTTGGGATCACGGTAAAAAATATCGAGGATCGGAAAAATATCTTGTTTCGCCAACTCTTCCCCGAGGAGAATAACCCGATTTCTATAGGTACGAAGCAGCCGGGATATCTGATCGTCTGCTTTATTGCGGGCTTCCCTTGGCGTACTGCCAACTGCGTAGATAATTTCGTTTTTCGGACGATGTTGTTCGCTCTCGGGCATGTCCCGTATGACAAAGGTCGTTAACAGCTTTCCATTAGGAGCGAGATCGAACCCTCCTCCATAAAGCAAACGAGCATTTTTTAAAAGGTCTTGGTCCCAGCACCCGGTTATCATAAGGAAAACAGCAAGAACCGCGCTCATCATACCGATTTTTTTCATCTGGCCAACTTCCTCCTTTTCCTTGACAGATACGAGAGTATGAGTAGCATCAAAGGAAGTACAATCACAAACGTATAATGAGAAATCTTAATTATTTGATCGTAGAAGTCGGTGATCGACGGATCTTGAGATATCAGAGCGAGCATAAAAACAATGAAAGTGGCATAGAATACCGCCTTTTTATGTTTATCATGGTGAAAATAGTGACCTAAGCCTGCCGGTGCCATATATAGCCACGAGACAATAGCAGTGGTAACGATAAAAATCCATATAGATAAAAAGATTAAATCGATCCGTTGAATAATCTGGAAAGAGAATCCTTTTAGCATATAGATAGTAGGTTCCGAAACGGCTGGCATAATCGCAGGACTAAAAATGACTAAACTGGTAAATACCTCGAATGTATAAAAAAGTGTAATCAGCATATTCCCTAAAGAAGCTGCTTTTAATTTCCCCTCGCTTTTCCCTTCAACAAAAGGAAAAATCACCAATATCACTTCGTACCCGACTAGCGGAAACAATGCCTCATTCGCAGCTTTGATAATATTCCACCAACCCGCTTCTGTTATAGGGAGGAGATAAGTAAAATTCGCATGAGCATAACCGAACAAAGATAGTACCACCATGACAACGATGGTAAACGAAGAGATGACAAACAGTCGTGCAATCACGCGAAGAGGCTCGATAACCAAATAGCTACAAGTGAGAAGGGTGAGAAGCAATAATGCCCATCTCGGTGTAAATTGGAGCACCCACTTTCCTACAACATCGGCAAACACGCCTAAAATCGTTCCCGCAGTTAACAAAAAATAGCCAATATAAGCAAATCCAAGCAGATTTCCAATTACCTTTCCGGTGATTTTTGGCAAGAAACTGTAAATATTATCGGATGGAAAACGTCTGCAAAGGCCCCAAAGAATTAAAATCACCACTTGTACAACAAAACCGGCGATTAAGGTAGAGATCCATCCTCCTCCCTTGGCGGCTGCCTGCATTTTATGAGGAAGAGTTAGAATTCCAACGCCCACTTGAGATTGTACAACAAAAAACATCAGCTGCCCCTGAGTAATACTATTTTGTGCCGGGGTCATCATGTTTCCACCCCCTTGAATATCTTTCTTGACGTACTCTTTTTGGATGCGGGTCTTGGGGACGCTGATCCAAGCTCCAGATTGGAAAGCGTGTAAACGTATCCTTCAGGTCTTTGATTCGAAGGGGCATAACAGGTGCAAAATAAGGTGTTCCAAATGACTCTAATTTACATAAATGAATCAAGATAAAAAGCAATCCAAACATAATCCCGATTAAACCGAACATCGCGGCTAAAATCATAAGCGGGAAGCCTAGAATACGAGATACCGTACTGATTTCATTGGATGGGGCTACAAATGAAGAAATAGCGGTTAAAGCCACAACAATAACCATAGGATATGAAACTAATCCAGCTCGAACGACGGATTCACCGATGACCAACCCGCCAACAATACCGATGGTTTGACCTACTCGGCTCGGCAAACGAATCCCTGCTTCACGCAGCACCTCTAATGTAATCTGCATCAGAAAGGCCTCCACGATCGGTGGAAATGGAACTCTGTCTACGCTGCCTTTTACGGTATAAATCAAATTAGAAGGAAGAATTTCAGGATGGAAGGCAACTACGGCAATATATAATGCAGGTACCAGGAAAGAAGTGATAAAACTAAACAAACGAATCAATCGTAGGAACGATCCAACTATCCACCTGCTGTGATAATCGTCAGGGGTTTGATAAAAAGCAAAGAAAGTGACAGGTAAAATCAACGCAGATGGATCTTCATCAGATAAAATTACGACACGGCCTTCCATGAGATGAGCTACCGCACGATCTGGCCTTTCTGTAAATAAGATTTGGGGGAAAAGAGAAAATGGATTGTCTTCAATCAATTCAGCAATGAATCCAGGTGAGAGGGTGGTGTCCATTACAATAGCACCAAGTCTGGAATCCACTTCTCTAATCAAATCTGGATTGGCCAGATCCTGCATATAGAGAAGAGCCAATTTTGTTTTGGCTTCGTTTCCCACCTGGTAGTAGCGAACGACCAGGTTTGGATTTTCTATACGCTTTCGTACCAGATACAAGTTCGTGATGAGGTGCTCTATAAAACCATCATGTGCGCCGCGAATAACACCTTCGTTCACCGGCTCTGATATACTCCGTTTATAATCTGCCCCAACTCCGACAACAAAAGCTTCTGCGGAACCTTCAAATAACAATATGCCTTTTCCTTGCACTAAAACCGTAGGTAACTGGCTGAGATCCGATTTTATCCCAATTTCCACGGAAGTAATGATATCTTCCACGATTCCTACTTTCTTTTCTTCTATAGGCAGAATGATCTCTTTTTGGATTCTCTGTTGATCAGTAAGAGATTCCAAATATACAATGTATCCCTCCACTTGATTCAATGAAATGCTCCGCCACTTCAGATCACCTGAATGAAACAGCTTGTTTTGAATGTATTCTATATTTTCCTGCAGGGAAGAAAACATGCCTATTTTCATGCTCTGACCTATTTCAGCACGGTTTTTCGAAATCAATTTCCTTAAATGATCCCTCAATGTTCTTCACCTAGGTTCAATCCAATTTTCATTAATGTAACCAGTAGCATGAGTATTATTCCAACAAACCCCTGTTCCTCAGGAAATTGAAAACAAAAATAATCATTGGTGAAGTGACCCCAGAAATGTAACCTTGACGTTTGTTTTCCTCATTTAAAATGGAACGCTTTATCGGCCAGGGATCGATCAACGTTTCCAGTTCCACGCGATTTGACATGGTTTGACTGTCCCTTTATCTCCCACCTAAATCAGCCAATCAGACGAGGTACTAAAAAAAGATGGTACTGTCTTGATCTCGGTTCCTTTGATATGTTTAACACCGTGCTCGTTATGAGACGACTGTTTGAAAGATGATTAGTCCAGTAAAGCAAAAGGTTGGAGATTCCATGAAAAAAAGTATTACATTATTGTTGCTTGTTGCGTTATGTCTTGTTAATTACAGATTGCTGGATACGATAGATCAGGATCCCTTTCTAATCACAGACTATAGCAGGCTGCATCCCGTAAAAGTCGAGCGAGTGGTGGATGGTAAAGAACAAGAGCAATTAATTCATTTACTAAAAGAAGCAAGAGATAAAAACCTGACCGTCTCCATAGCCGGACAGCGGCACAGTCAAGGCGGCCACACTTATTACAAGGACGGCATTGTCGTTGACATGACTCATTTCAACAAAATCGTATCGTTTGACCCGGCAGCGAAAGTCATTCGCGTTCAAGCAGGGGCAACTTGGAAAGATATTCAGGACAAGGTAAATCCCTACGGGTTGTCGGTGAAGACGATGCAATCACAAAATATTTTTACCGTGGGTGGCTCGATTAGCATTAACGCTCACGGTAGGGATATCCGTAACGGCTCGCTGATCAAAAGCGTAGAGTCCTTTCGGCTGTTGACTTCAAAGGGTGAGATTAAGCAAGTCAGCCGAACGGAGAATGCTGACTTATTTCCACTTGTCCTCGGAGGATATGGGTTATTCGGGATTATTTTAGATGTAACCTTGACACTTACAGAAGATGAAATCTACAGGACGACGTCTGAGGCCATGACGGTTGACGAGTACAGCAACTATTTCTTGAGCCAGGTCAAATCAAATCCGGATATTCACATGCATTACGCACGAATATCAGTGGCGCCCGATCATTTTCTTACAGACATGTATGCCATTAACTATACGGTGGACAAGACCGTCCCCCTGATAGAGCACAATACGTTAAAAGCGACAGAGGATTTGGTCATTCCTACTAAGCTTTTATTTCATCTCAATCGTTCTTTCGATTGGGGAAAAAATATGTTCTGGAATCTCCAGCAAAAATTCTTCCAGGTACAGCAAGGTAACGTAATCAGTCGTAATAACGCTATGCGTTCAGAAACAGAATTTATGGAGTACAGAGGGATTGGCAAGAACGACCTTCTTCAGGAATATTTCATTCCTGTCGACCAGTTCGCTGATTTTGTACATCACCTGAAAACGATTTTGCCACAGGAAAATTTAAATCTACTAAACATTACGGTTCGTTACGTGAATCAGGACGAGGAAGCGACCTTGTCGTATGCGCGTGAGGATATGTTTGCGCTCGTATGCTTGTTTAACGCTCCTTTGGAGGAGCAAGGGCAGAGCTCATTTAAAAAGGGAATCCAACGAATTATCGACGAAGCTATCAGACATCGCGGAACCTATTATTTGCCCTACGCTGCTTATCCGAGCTTAGAGCAGTTCCAAGCCGCATATCCGCGGTATAGAGAGTTTTTTGTGAAGAAGGATCAATATGATCCGGAACATTTGTTCATGAACTATTTTTATGAACAATATAAGGGGGAATAGGGCATGACGGTAAAATGGCTCATTCGGTCACAAAGCGTCGTTACGCTGGCCGCGGGTATGGTATACCCGTACTATTTGCTATTTCTGAAGAATCTAGGTAACAGTTATTCCAAGTACGGACTAGCTTTTGCCGTCTTTACGATAAGCTCTGCGGCCATTTCCCAATGGCTTGCTCCACGATTGGACAGGCATGGCATTCAAATCCTCATGATTAGTTCTCTAGGTATGATGTTAGCGATGCTTGCTTTTCCATGGGTGACGTCATATGTGTGGGTGCTAGTTCTCCAGTTTGTTATGGGAAGCTGTAGTGCCATGCAAAAAATGAGCGAACGGCTATTGCTAGCAGATCACACGGAAAACGGAGCCCGCGGAACAATCATCGGTTCTTATCATTTTTGGACTTCGGTCTCATCTGGCTTTGCAGTGATTCTTGGGGGCTACCTAATCGATTGGCTAACAATCAATGCGTTGTTTTATACGAGCGCGCTATTGTATGGCTTCAGTGCGTGGGCGTGTTGGCGAATACGAAAAGCCAATTCAGACATGAACAAAGAAACGAACGTAAACTAAATACGTTGAATGAGTTGCACGAAACCGTTCATGGTTATAAAACCAACTGTATTTTTCAATGGCTTGAATGAGATTTTCTTCTGTCTCACACTCAGCAAGTTTTTACGTAGCTGGTTTATGATCGTAAACCGAGTTTTAGCTATTGCTCTATAACTCATCTCTCCTTGTTCGTACATGTCTACTGCCCTCAGCTTAAACTCCTCGGAATATCGCTTGAATGTTTGACCTTTTTTAGCCATGAGAAAATCCCCTCCAAGTAGGGTGTACCACCCAGCGTTAGGTGGGCTTTTTACACTGTCTACTCAAAGGGGATGATATCAATTATTCATCGATTTTAACACCAGGGTGCTTTTCCAATGTCTACATTAAGGGGTGCACTACATTACCCAAGAGGTTTTTGACTATTTCCTGTACTTTTATGCTTTGAACTTAGTTATGGATTGTTGCAATTCTTCCGCCATTCTGCTTACTACTTCAATAGCAGAAGCGATTTCTTCCATCGATGAATACTGTTCCTGCGCTGCTGCAGACACATTTTGTGTATGAGTCATAGATTGCTGTGAAGTATCTGCAAGCCCTCTTATCATTTTCACCACATGCTGCGAACTCGCCGTTACTTCTTCTACAATCGCAGACACTTCCTGTGATTGTACCGAAACATGTTCCACCATATTCGTAATATCATGAAACGCTTCACCTGCCTGCTGAACCATCTCAATCCCTTTATGAACAGCAGACGTTCCTTCTCCCATCGAAAGCACTGCATGCCCTGCTTCTGTCTGAATTTCAGAAATCAACTGCCCGATTTCCTCAGATGCCTGTCCTGACTGCTCCGCCAGCTTTCGCACTTCATCTGCTACAACCGCAAACCCTTTTCCATGCTCGCCTGCTCTTGCTGCTTCGATCGCTGCATTTAAGGCAAGCAAGTTCGTTTGATTAGAGATTTCGGTAATCAGCGTAACAATCCGCCCAATTTCTTTCGACTTCTCACCAAGCGTATCAACAACTGACGCTGTCGTATTCACTTTTTGCTGGACAAGCTCAATCTGGGCTACTGTTTCTGTAACAACCCGATTCCCTGTCGCCGCCTTATGATTTGCCGTTACTGTCAGATCGGCAACAGCCTGCATAGAAGATGCGGCTTGCTCCATTCCTTTAGAAATTTCTACAGCGGCTTGATTTACTTGATCAGCACCGGACAGCTGATACTCTGCACTTCCTGCCACTTCTTGAATTGTTGTTGAAATCTGACTTGCCGCGTATTTTACCTGTTCACCCGTTGCCAATAACTCCTCACAACTTGCGGATAATTCCATTGCATTTGTGTTTACCTGCTGCACGACACTACGTACACTGCGCATCATGTTGTTAAATAATTGGGTTAGCATCCCTATCTCATCTCTTGCTTGATAATCTCCTTGTACGGTTAAATCGCCTTGCTCCGCTTTTATCATTAATTCTTTCATCATGTGAAGCGGACGCGTAATGATGCGACCAATGACTAAAGTGAGAAGCGCACATAATACAATCGCAACCACTGTAATGATAACTGTCCAAGTAATCGCGCCCTTTGCATAAGCGCTATTTGTCTTATAGAGTTCTTCCGCTCTTTCCTGATTGTAATCCGCCAGTTTCTCCAGCTTACCACTCAACTGCGCACGAGTCTCTCTAACATCTTGTACATAATATTGGTAAGCTTGATCATTTTTATTGACCATCGCCAGAGCAATTACTTTTTCTACATTTCCCCAGTACGTATTGCGCAACTCTTTATATTGACGAAATAACTCTTTCTCATGCTCATCCATTTTTGTTCTTTCATAGCTTTTTATCAACTGTGCCGTGGCAAGCTTCCTGTCGTTCATTGTTTTCTTCATTTCTTCATTCTCTTTTGGGTCTTTCGTTAGTAATAAGCCTAATGTATTTACCTCAACGACACGATTATTCAATCGGATTTCAGAAAGCCATCTTACTGAATTCATCCGATCTTCATACATTTCAGTTGAATTTTCCGCCATACTTTTGATGTATGTAACCCCCACGAACCCTACCATGGTTAAAAATACAACTGCCATTATCATAAGCAATAATATTTTTTTGCTTACTTTTATATCCCTTATCCACTGCATTTCATTTTTGCTCCTTTATGTACAAATTGTCAGGAAGTGAGCAGATAGCCACTTTTCCGGAAAAGCCGTTCATTCTTGTCTCAGAGGACCTAACACCTTCGGAACCGTTGCATTTGTACGCGGTATCTCTACGGCAAAAGACGGTTCCACTTCCCACACGGCGATTTTGGCCCGTAATCGGGAAAATGTGGCACAGACCGAAACGGAGCGTCAAACCTATGAAGCCTTGAAGCACATGGCTACCCAAACCTCGTCGCCATAGTGTGCACTTGATGGCAAGATGGCTGTTTGGAGGAGACGGATGCGCTCGTAGCGTCCAATGTAGAGAAAATTGGTTTGTTCCGTTCTGAGTTTCAGAGTACAACAAATAATAACAGTCTTATTTTAGAAGTGCGAAAGATTCATTTATATTCAAATCACCGTATAGTTGGTCAAACAGCTTACCGTCTTCTGACTCGGAATCAAACGGATTGGACTGTGGAGTTGTATACACATACACCATGTCATTTGATTCTGCAATGGATGTCCCAACAGGTGGACCTGCTTCGCTAGAGAGGCGGGTCCAATCCGTTTTCGTAAAAACGGAGATCATCAGAAGCGTTTCAGAATCTTTTCCATCCTTTGTCGCATAATCGAACTGCACTACATGTTTGGCAGATGGCAGAATTTTGTCTGCATCTGCACCTTCGTATTGGTTCACCTTATAATTTCCGTTCCAAGAAGTTGGAGGTTTAAAGCTGAATTTTGCTTGAGGGTTAGTGTAAAGGTTTGTTTTTCCGCTTTCCTGTGCAACATGCTGTGCTGGGTGTTCTACTTTGTCATAGTTAATAGCGAGTAAGATGCCGATCACTACGCCGGATGTCAGTATGGTGCCGACGATGATTTTTTTGAAATTCATGTTGGGTTCCTCTCTCTTCTATAAGGTGTGTCGATGTTTATGAGGGTATTATAAACAAGCGATATAATAAAGATAGTTGCATATAAGTGACACTTTATTTCATAAAACGTTTTGGCATTGGGACATCTGCCGGAATGAAATGTTCGTTCCCATAGCCATAAATGTAGCCATTAAAATTGTTGTTTCTTCCTGGTTAGCGGTACCCCATATAGAATATGTAACTGACTTTCCTTTTGTCTCGGCATCACATTAACGGACGGTTACAGTTGTACCGCTTCGGGTATCGCCGTTTTGTTGCGGTTTGATCGCTTCGACTATCAGAGAAGCATATACTTTGGCGCCTTCCTCGACAAGATGCACGCCGTCCCGTGCGAAATACGAATCCTTGTTGGCGCTGGCCGCGTACCAGTCGACCTTTACGTGTTGATTTTTCATTTTTTTACCTCTATTTATCATTTGCTTGCCTTACAGATGAAGCAGTATGAGATACCCTAAAAAGTTTGTTTTTCGATTAATCACTGAAAGACACCCGGCTAATTCCATTTTTATTACATGCGATGGAGAATGGAAATCCAACTCATTTAAATCGCAGTAATTTTAGGTTTTTGACTCGCTCACCAATATTTTTTGCACTCATTATGTACACCCTTGTACGAGACATCGTATGCCCGAATGCGGCACTTGGTAGGGAATTAAATATCCCGTTCCACCCTAGAGTGTGAAACGGGATGTTTTTTGGGATTTTGTCATTCGGATTACCCTTTTAGGACAGCCCCAAGTAGTTCATTATTTTAACGTGGCATCCCTGAAGGTTTCTTCTCCTGCTTCCATCGTCAACAATACTTTTGCACTACCAATTTCTGTCGAAGGAATCTTAAAGAGATTCTTATCGATCACAACAAGGTCTGCTTCCTTCCCTTGTTCAATGGAACCAGTGATTTTATCTGAAAAGCTGGCATAGGCACCGTTAATCGTGAAGCTAGCAATCAAATCAGCAACCGATGCTTTTTCTTCAGGTCCGAGCACTAACTTAGGATCGGTATTTCCGAGCTCCTCTCTGGTGACACCTACTTGTATTCCGTATAATGGATCAAATTTCCACGTTATCGGATAGTCACTGGCAGAGGCCACTTTCACTCCGTTATTGATCAGACTCTTCATCGGATACTCACGACTCGCCCGTTCCTCTCCGAGATAAGGCAGTTCAATGTTTTCATAATAGCCTGGTGATTTAATAAACCAATATGGATTGGCAACAGCCACAACATTCAATTTTTCCATGCGCTGAATATCACTTGGCTGAACAATTTGAAGATGAGTCATCTGATGGCGAGAATCTCTTTTTCCATTCTTCTTTACCGCGTATTCAAAACCATTCAAGGTTTCTTTGGTGGCAGCATCTCCGACAGAATGAACATGCATGGCAAAACCTGCTTTATCTAAGGCAGCAGCTGTTTCGTTAAAGACTCGAGGGTCCCATTGCGGTTTTGCATTGTGCTTATCCATATATGGTTCAATTAGTGCAGCTGTTCCTCCCTCGATTACACCATCCATGAATACCTTCACCGAGTTTACCTGGACATCGGGTCCGTTTAGTTTCGCCCGTTCTTCTACCAACGATTTTACTTGTGACGAACCCTTGGAAGGATCAGTGGCCAAGGAAACACGATATTTTAGATGAAGTTTGTTTTCTGCTTCAAGAGCCTTTAATGCTTTTAGGGCATTACTACCTGGAACAGCTAACGCGAGATGGACAGAAGTAATCCCTTTTTCTGCTGCCATCTGCTCATACGCTAAAATCCCTTCCTTATACTCTTCTTCAGAGTAATCCGGAATAATCCCCAAAACCAGATCTTGAGCGGTCTCCCGAAGAGTACCAGTAGGTTCCCCCGTAACATCGTCTCGCTCAATTACGCCGCCTTCTGGATTCTTGGTATCCTTGGTAATACCGGCCAGTTTAAGAGCTTTAGAGTTCACCCACACCGAGTGATGGTCTCCTGAGGTTAAGACAACAGGTATATCCTTTACGATTTGATCAAGATCCTCTTTTTTCGGGCCCTTTCCGGGGAAGACAGGGTTTTCCCAGCCAAATCCCTTCAAGCCTTTAAGATTAGGGTTCTTTTGAACAAATTCTTTAATTGTATGGAGATAATCCTCCCGCGATTCTTTTCCAACCAGATTCACTGAAAAGATTGTTTCAACGGCTGCAGTCACATGAGTGTGGCTATCAATAAAACCAGGAAGAACCATCTTTCCGCCAAGATCAACCACTTTGGTCTTTGAGTTTTGATAAGGTTTTACTCCTTGATTGGTGCCAACATATATAATTTTCCCATCACTGATCGCTATGGCTTCAGCAAAATCACGCTTTGCATTAACGGTGTAAACAGTACCGTTTTGCAATATGACATCTGCCTTTTTACTGATGGGGTTCGTTGCATTTGTTTTGGCCTGTGCAAATCCTGAGAAAAGTGTACTCATTAAGAGAGATACAAGAGCAACATTCAACGTCTTCTTTAGCTTCATACAATCACCTTTCCTAGCGTGTCTACAATTCACTCCAGGAAAAATGATATATAAAATATAGGTAGAGAAATATGTTCATAGCAGACGAAAAATGAATACTTTTTCATCCACGGTGGAGGTTTCTTTGTTCGAATAAATCGTACAGCTTAAAGGCTAACATGAGATTAAACCGCTCTTCCGGATCATTCAGCTCCAGCTGTAATAAGTCTGTTATCTTTTCTAATCTATACTTCAGTGAACTTCGATGGATAAAAAGATATTCTGCAGTTTCTTTTATATTTCCGTTCATGCTTAAATACACCCGCAAAGTATCAAACAGGTCTTTTCCTTTTTCATTTCCGTAGTTTAATAACGGGTCCAGATATTTCTTGATGAACAACTTTGTCGCAAAACTTTCTTCAAGATCAAATAAAATAGAAAGAGAGCCAAGATTGTCAAAGTTTTGTATATGTTTGTTTGAAACGCGGTTACTTACGATTTTCAAAGCTTGATGAGCTTGGCGATAACAAATGTGGTAGTCTTCTATGGTTTGTGTCCTAGAACTTATTCCTAAAAAAATTTCAATTCCTTGTATCATTGGTGAAACAACATCCCTAATTTGTTTATGAATCAGCTTCCAATAGAGGTTGCTGTCTTTTTCTTTTTGGTCAGGAACAATCAGAACATAGCGCCCCTCTTTTTGCGTTACGATAATATTTCGATCAAAGAGGTATAATGCTGTTCTGATTTTTTCCCATATCCAAGTCATCTTGAGCTCAATTGATTGTAAATCCGCTTCTCTATGATTACATTCGATAGATAATACACCAATTCTATTAGGTTCAAACAGATTGAGATTAAACAGATTGGCATATCCGATCATTTTTTCTTTATCTTCAATCTTTTCCAGAAAAAGTTGATGGATAAAACCGTCCTTAACCTGTTCTTTTGCATCTGCCACAAGTTTTTGCTTTCTGATCTGAATCGCATATACATCCAAAGCGTACTTCAGTGTCATTCGCATTTCCAGATCGAACTCCTGTTTACTTGCTTTCACACCTACATACCCGGATAGCTCACTGCCACAAACTACCTTCCATATTCCAAGATGATTGTCTTCCCCATATTGGAGCCACTGCTCTCGATCAGGAATATTCATGATTTCCCATGCTTTTACATTCAGTTGTCTTACGATTTCCTCCAGCTCCTCATTCTGTTCTCCCATGAAAAAGCTGGAGATCGGATGCAGGAAACGATCAAATAGAAAAACTGTTTTTCCAATCAAATGTGAGAAGGTTTTGGTAACCTCAAAGTAACCGTCACCTACCAAAGCCTGTGTTACTAATTCTTTATAGTGAATCATTCGTTTTTCCAAGCGATTTTTGTCTTCGAGTTCTGCCTTCAATTTCTGCTTTTCTTTCTCTTTGTTTTTTACCATTTCCATTACGATTGCGAAATCTTTCCCATATTCCTCAAAGGACTTGTCCGCTTGGATATTCAAGGGAGCCGCCTCCCGATACCCAACAACACAGACATCAAAACTGGTGGAGTCGCTTTCCTTCATTGGGAAGGTAAACCAGGTAACAAAACCTTCATTCTCAAATTCTCTAAGCAGATCACAACTCTTCCATACCTCGATATCATCCATAGAACAATGTGGTTTAGATAAACAGCATTCCAAACAAGACGAACACGATAATGGAAACTTCTTCTCAAAACTCTGTGAGTCTCCTCTTCTTATTTTAATGCTCAAGACATCCTCTGATTTTTGAATAATCGCAACGTAGTCACAGACAAACTCATCGCAAAATGACTCTACTAGAAACAGCAGTGCTTCATCAACGGTTTCTAGTTTATGCAAGTTTCTCGCAGCATTACGTAAGTGTATATCGATATCTTCAATACTATTCTGCCCCCAAATCCTTTCCCATTTGTCCATTATAACCCTCATTTCTATAGTTAATTATGAAAGGAACCCAACCAGCAGTATTGCCACAAACATCATAATTGAAATTCGTTCAAAACGCTGCCACTTAATTCAACAATCTTCCTACATCACTATAAAAAAGCGCCAGACTCTTATCGATCTGACGCATTTCAACAATATCTGATTCTTCTATGTCCTATTTCAACAGACGCATGAGTTGATTCTTAACAATCGGGACAAAACCATTTCCCAATACGCGAAAAAAGTTATTTTCGAACCTCTATCATTATTTTTGTCACATACTCTTCGCTAGTATTTTTGGTTACCGCATCTAGTACGTATTCTTCATACGAGTATTCCCCGATTTGAAGTTCGTGGACTTTTATAAATGCGAGCATTTCTTCATAAGTTGCAGTAATCCTCTCACTCTTTCCAATATGATAGCCAACCACATACAACCCCTTTGGCTTTGTATAGCAAGTTATCGCTTCATGATTTTCTGTTTGTTTCATATATAAATTCGAATAGTTTTCGTAATCTGCTGACAATAGTTGATTACGTGAAACCATCGCTCCAATTGGATAACCCGTATCGAGCCGATGCGTAAGGAGCGCATTGATAAAATCAGAAACAGCCCGTACGAAGTCTCGGTCCGTACAATCTAGAATGACATCACTGGTAAATAATTTTTCCTCCGAAAGTTCTTCTATATGAATACGTGAAAAATCGGTTTTGATGGCTTCCTTGGTCAAGCTAAGCTTCGTTTCAATCATTTGTTGGATTTGCTGCAGGTTTTGAATTTTGCGCTGAATTGTAGACGCTTTATCTTCTAAAAGGCTAACAAAGTTTTCTGGTGTTTTGTTTTCCAGAAAGGGCTTTATTTCTTTTAAGGGCATCCCGACCTCTTTTAATAATTCAATCACGTTAAATAGCTCAAACTGTCGATACGAATAGAATCGATAGCCCTTCTCATTTTTAATATCTGGTGACATTAACCCGATGTCATCATAATAAAACAATGTTTGCTTATTGACTCGACATAGCCTCGCAAATTCCCCTGTCGTGAAATATTTATGTGTCCCCTCTGACATACAACCCTCCCTCTCTTGACTATATAGTTACTATATAGTGTACATTTCTTACTATAAATTTAAGGGAAAGGGTTTGATAGTCATGAATATCATTATTCGTGACATAACGCCAGAAAATGTTCAAGAAATCCTGCAATTACGTGTCAAAAAGGACCAAACCTCATTTATCGAGACACCTCAAAAATGTTTACAAGATGCGAAAGCATGCAGCTATTATCAGCCAGTAGGGCTATATACTGACAAAGATTTAGTTGGATTTGCGATGTACGGGGAATTCCCGGGTGAAGATGAAATAGAGGATAAACGTGTTTGGTTGGATCGCTACTTTATTGACCACCGTTATCAAGGATATGGCATAGGTAAGCAATCATTGGAAGCCCTTATTCAGCATCTTGTCAAACAGTATAACTGTGAAAAAATTTACTTAAGTGTATTTAAGGACAATGTCCAGGCCATTCGTATGTATCAAAAATATGGATTCAAGTTCAATGGAGAAATTGATATTAACGGTGAAAAAGTCATGGTGAAGGAAATCAATGTATAAATAGGTCTCCATCCAAACGCGCTGCCGAATTTGTGCAGCCATCTGCAACGGATCACCAAACAGGTGGACGCTGCCTGTCACGTCGAGAAACTGCTCATCGATCGAGTAAGGCTCCACCTTGTCAATAAATGCCTCGAATATGCGAGTGATTTGCATGGAGATGCGAATGTACATCTCCATGCGCGGACGAACAACGACGAGCTGGTGGCACTTTTGCTGTGCCTGCCACAGCACTTCGGCCGCGACCACTCCAGCACGCCTCGGCAGGTGTTCCGCAAACAAGAGCGAATCCAATAAGGGGTTACTTTTTCACGACAGGAATCCAAATTTCGCTTCGAAATGTTGGTGATGAAGTGTCTTTGCTTTCGTTCCACAAAATCTCAGGACCCTCAGCCTGTTCATAACCGGAGGATAAAAACCATTCCGAATAAATCCGGGCCCAGATATCTTGCAGCGTATCAGGAAAAGGACCCACTGCTTCGAAAACCGCCCAGGTGGAAGCAGGAACTTCAAGTACTGCCAAATTGTCTGGATAAGCTTTTGTAGTAGCTACGCCGATATAGTGATCGAGCTCGCCATATTCCAGCCGACCTTCTGAAAAGTTCGTGGACGCACTGATCAGTCCGATTGGTTCGACATCGGATAGCGATTTTAGTTGCTGAATCATCTCCATACCTAATGAAGCCCACATGGTCGCAATCTCTGGATTGACTCCACGATAAATCAACGGAACTCTTTTTTTCAGACCCACAATGCGAAATGCCTCTTTTTCTTCCATACGGTAGTTCATGGCACTGCCTCCTTTAATGGATAGATGAAAGGTCATTCGCGGATAAGCCTTCAAGGAATGGCCGATGTGTCTGGCTTCTGTCGGAGTGACTCCATGCACATTCTGAAAAGCTCTGGCAAAGGAATCAGCCGATCCGTATCCGTATTTGATCGCAATGTCAATGACACGCTCGTTGCTGTCCGCAAGCTCAAAAGCTGCAAGCGTAATGCGTCGGCGCCGGATGTACTCGGATAGCGGAACACCAGCGAGAAAAGAAAACAGCCTTTTGAAGTGATACTCGGAGCAGCAAGCCACCTGGGCGATTTCTTTATAGTCAATCTCGCTTGTCAAATGGTCTTCGATGTAGTCCAGAGCCTCATTCAGCTTCACAAGCAAATCCATGGTAATGACCTCCCTTTCTCCCTCAGAATAGCAGATGCGAAATCGGACGATCCGACATTTCGTGCACGATTATGACGGGTCGACCTTGTATAAACGACTATGGAAAGGAGCTTTATCCCAATGACAACGACTTCCCCTCTACTCCCCCAAATCGGAGCTATTTTTGTAGCCGTCAGCGACATCGAGCGCGCACGCGACTGGTACTGCCGTCTCTTGGGCATTCCCGCAGACGGTGAAATTATGTTCGGGCATATATACTGCATTCCTTTACAAAGCGGATTGACGCTCGTTCTGGATAGCAAAATCTTTCCGAAGCGCATCACAGATGATGCCCCCTTGTTTCATTTCAACACACAGGATATCGAAGCCTCTTATGCATTTCTCAAAGAGAGCGGAGTTGAAGTCGTCACTCCTATCCAGCATGGCCACTGGTTCAACTTCCGCGATCCCGACGGCAATCTGATCATGGTAAGCCAATGTTAAAGGGCATGACCATCCACTTGCGCCGCACGACACCGGCAGATATTCCATTCGTATGCGAAGTAGAAAATGCGCCAGAGAATACCCCGTTCATTATTCCGTGGAGCGAAGATCGGCACCACAACGCTCTTGGTGACCCGGACATCCTCCATATGATTGCCGAAAGAAAAGAAACAGGCCACCCCGTCGGCTACGTTATCATCGCCGGGCTGACCAATCCTCATCAAAGTATTGAGCTTATGCGTATTACAATCGCGGTGAAGGGAGAGGGCTACGGACGCAACATCCTGCGTCAGATCAAGCATTGGGCATTCATCGAACAAAAAGCCCATCGACTCTGGCTGGATGTAAAAGAAACGAACGACTGTGCCCGTAGCCTTTACCTATCGGAAGGGTTTCACATAGAGGGCACCTTGCGCGATTGCCTGAAATCGGGCGATACTTACGAATCCCTGATCATTTTATCAATGCTGGCAACGGAATATGACGCGCCTAAGGGGCAAATGCGTCCGGAGTCGTGACATACAGCCATTTGCCGTCGTTGCTCGCTCCCAAAATCGATACACTTGCTGGCAGTCCCTTCACCAGCACAGCTTGTTGCTTACGATCGGCATCGAACAGGAAGAGCGACGACACAGACTCTGTTCCTTGCTCAGCTTTTTCCCAATCGATATAAACCAAATGGTGAGTGCCTGGAATCCATATCGCTTCTGGCTTCATTTCCATCAGTTTGACGTCGCCTTTAAACACCCCTGCGTTCCAATACATTTGATAAGCGCCATCTGTCGACTGGATATAGCCAGACCAAGCTTCTTTGGGAACGGGTGGATTCCAGCTGATCACTTTGCCTGACAACCAATCGTAGCGTTGACGAAGCTCTTCAAAGCTATCTTCCTCTGTTCTCATTTCAAACGTCGCGTAACGTCCATCATCCATAAAACGGACGGGCTGGACTTGCCCATTCATCTCGTCTGTTGGAACCCATCCTTTGATAACCCCTGGGAGGCGCCGTTCTTTCCCAGTCGCCAAATCGTACACGACCAGATCGAGATCTTTTTTCTGTTCAGTCTTGCCTACTGCCATCAATACATGCTTGCGATCATGGCTAAAGCTGGCTCCATGTACGTATCCATCTACCTTGACACGAATGGCAAACTCGCTTTTCGGTACGTCTGTCCCTTTCGGTGGATGAGCGAAAAAGAAGCCGCGACGATCTGCCATGAAGTCGCCTGCACCGCTATAATTGTCAGTGAGCTCCAATGGATAAGCAGTCAGCTCTTTTGTCTGTGTGTCATAAATCGAATACAGCATGGGGAAACGGGCATCGCACTCACAATATTCTGTAAATCGCTCCAGCAACACATACCGTTCCAGAGGGTCGATAAACTCCATGGGAGTCCTGACGGCAAAGTCCGTCATTTTTTCTTTCACCTTGCCATCGACTGAGACTCGCCAAATCTGAGCGGGAGCAAACACCACCGCTGAGAAATTGTTCGTATCGTCAAACACGGTTCCCTTTACCGTCTTCGCTCCTGCTACGTTTACAACATACTCCGTCCAGCTTCTGTCTTTGGCAAGCGTATCAGGAAGGGTAGCCAGCAATTGCAGTTGGCGATCGTGCACCCAGTGAAACGTAAAAATCGGCTCCACGAATCCCAAGTTCTCTTTTTTGGTCTCTTCCTGGGCATTTTTGCGGATAGCTGCTTCGACTGTTCCACGGTTCACGGCTTCTTTAAAAAAGAGGGTGTACGCCTGTGGTGCAGGTCCCACGACCGTTCTTCGAGGAGAGTGGAGCTGTGGAGCATCGTTTAGCTGAATGACCACGTCTTCTTTCATCGCGGCGTAGTCGTAAGGCAGTTCCTTTTGCTTCCATTCCTTTGTCGTTTGGCTGGTCGTATGGGATGGGCCAGTCTGAGCAATCCGACTGTCCGTGGAAGTTGCTTGCGCGAAGTCGGATCCTGTCAAAATAATCAATGCGAACACAATGGACATACTCATTCCCCGAATTTTTCGCAAAGACAAAAAACTCGCCTCGCTTCCTTGAAAAATTTACCTTACAGAGGATAGACGTCGAATGCCAGCTTAAGGTTTCACCCCATTATAGAAAAAGCCTCCCCACACGCTTGAAGTGGGAAGGCCTGCCTTTCTTAATCGAAGACGACACCGTCCAGTACGCCCTCATTCTTTAAATAGTCACGCAGCCAGCGATACTTTTCGTCCCGCCAGAAAGAATCCTCTGCTACCAGCTTGACAGTCTCCTGTCTCGCTACCTCCAGCGCTTTGTAATCACTTAATAAATCAGCGACTTTAAACTCTGGCAAGCCGCTCTGCTTGGTTCCAAAAAAATCACCCGGTCCGCGCAATTCCAAATCGCGCTGCGACAGCTCAAATCCATCCGTCGTCTCGCACATGACACGCATCCGCTCTTTTCCGATCTCGGATTTCGGGTCAGCGATCAGCACACAATACGACTGTTCAGAGCCACGTCCTACGCGCCCACGCAATTGGTGAAGCTGAGCAAGACCAAACCGCTCTGCATCATAAATCACCATATAGGTGGCATTCGGAACATTCACACCGACCTCTACGACCGTTGTACTGACCAGGACAGCGTGCTCTGCGGCAAGGAAGGCTTGCATGACGGCATCCTTTTCCTTCGCTGGCAGTCGCCCATGCATCAAGCCTACGCCGAATTCAGGGAAAATGTGTGTGAGCTGAGCATGTACATCAATTGCATTTTGCACGTCGAGCTTTTCAGATTCCTCAATAAGCGGACAAATAACGTAGGCCTGTCGTCCTTTGCGCAGCTCATCCCGCATTTGCTCGAGCACAGCCGGAAACTGATCATGCTTTTTCCATGTCGTCTCAATCGGTTTGCGACCCGCAGGCATTTGATCAATCGTCGAGACGTCCATGTCGCCAAATGCCGTAATGGCCAGTGTTCTCGGAATTGGCGTTGCAGTCATAAACAAGACATCAGGCGACAAGCCTTTATTCCGTAAAATTCGCCGTTGCTCCACACCAAATCGGTGCTGCTCGTCCGTAATCACGAGGCCAAGACGGGAGAAAAACACATCCTCCTGAATGAGCGCATGGGTACCAACTACGACATCGATTAACCCCATTTGCAGAGAGCCGATGACTTCGCGTCTACGTTTCGCCGTCAGTGAGCCTGACAAGAGCGCGACCTGAATGCCGTAATCGGACAAGAGCTTCGTCAACGACTGCACATGCTGCTCGGCGAGAATCTCCGTCGGTACCATTAGCGCTCCCTGATAACCTGCTTTCACCGCAGCAATCAGCGCAATAGCAGCTACGACGGTTTTCCCCGAGCCTACGTCCCCTTGCAGCAAACGATTCATCGCATGAGGTGCCCGCATGTCATCCAAAATTTCTTTTACGACTCGTTTCTGGGCATCTGTTAACGGGAACGGTAAGCCTTTGACAAATTCCCGTACCTCTTCCATCGGAATCGCCAAAGCAACGCCTTCCGTTTGCTGCCGATTAATCCTGCGCAATGTTTGCATTTTCAACTGGAATAAGAAAAGCTCCTCAAACATAATCCGTCGCCGCGCTTGACGACCATCTTCCGCATTTTCAGGAAAATGAATCGAATGAAAGGCATGAATCCGCGGCATCAGTCGGTAGCGCTCCACGATATCCGCAGGAAGGATTTCAGGAATTTCCTTTCCGTACTGGCTCAACGCCAGTTGAATGGTTTTGCGCAGCAGTGTATGCGTCACATCGCCGCCAAGTGGATAGACAGGGGCGAGCTCGCCTCGTTTTGTCGCACGTTCGGAGTCTACCTCTGTCATTTCGCTCACAGTTATCTGCAGCTTGTGCTTGTCCCATTTTCCTGTGACGAGTATTTCCTTGCCTGGCGAGAGCCTGCTTTTGACAAACGTCTGATTGAACCAGACAGCCGTCACTACGACACGGTCCATGACAACCTTGACGGACAATCGTGATTTTCTTTTTCCATAAAAACGAACAGAGGGTTCGCCGTACACCGTACCTGCCAGCGTGACCCTCTCTCCGTCTTTTACTTCTGTCAAATCACGCACACGGTAATCTTCATAGCGAGACGGGAAATACTCCAGCAAATCACCAATGTTGTTGATTCCCAGTCCTGCAAATGCCTTCGCCCGCTCTTCCCCTACCCCGTGCAAAAGGGAGACGGGCGATTGATATGCACCAGCCATCTTACTTCTCCATCCGTACGCCGAACACTTTGGCTTCGATCATACGGCCCGTTTGCGTAGCAGCAAGACCACCCTGTGCGGTTTCCTTCAGTGTAGTCGGCATGGCGCAGCCGATTCGGTACATGGCCTCGATGACTTCATCTGTCGGGATCACACTCTTGATGCCTGCCATTGCCATATCTGCGGCAACCGTCGCAATCGCTGCTCCCATCGCATTTCGTTTCACACATGGTACTTCAACCAGTCCGGCTACGGGGTCACAGACCAGACCGAGCATATTTTTCAATGCGATCGCCACTGCTTGGGCAGATTCCTCAGGCGTACCGCCAGCCATTTCTACAATCGCCGCCGCAGCCATGGCTGTTGCAGAGCCTACCTCTGCCTGGCAACCACCTGCAGCACCCGAAATGAACGCGTTATTGGCAATGCAATACCCGATAGCACCTGCCGTGAACAAATAGTTGACCATTTCCTCACGGGTCGGCTGTAGCTTGTCAGATACGGCAAACAACGTCCCTGGTACAATACCGCATGCTCCTGCTGTGGGCGTTGCGACAATCGTACCCATTGCTGCGTTTACTTCGTTCACCGCCACAGACATCGAGACGGCATTCAAAAGTGTGGGACCGGACAAAAATGTCTTGGTCTCCATATATGTTTGCAGCTTCTTCGCATCGCCACCCGTCAACCCGCTATGCGAGCGAATATCTTCGGTAAGCCCGCGACGCACTGCTTTTTCCATCACATCGAGGTTGGCGTACATATCTTGCATAATGGCATCCCGACTGCGCTGGGAAACTTCCATTTCTGCTTCAATCATCACCTCGGAGATCTTCTTCCCCTGGGATTCGGCCAACTCAACTAGTTCAGCCACATTACGAAACATCTGGTTGTTCACTCCTCTAATCCTGCTCGTCCTTTTGCTTAGTTCAATGCGAGCAGGGATACGTCAAAGATATGGGGGATTTGACGAATTTCCTCCAGGACTTCCGGAGAGATCGTCGAATCTGTTTCGATTGCCATCAAAGCACGCGAACCGCGTGTGTGTCGAGACACTTCCATGAGTCCCACATTAATGTTGTGCTGCGTCAGTACCTTTGCCACAGCCGCAATCATCCCAAAGCGATCTTCATGTAAAACCAAGAGCGTCGGTGTATCGAAGCCCAACTGAAAGGAAAACCCGTTCACTTCCAACACTTCGATCTTCCCGCCACCAATGGAAACACCCACGATTTCGATCTGATGCTCATCATCAGACAGCTTGATCCGCGCCGTGTTCGGGTGCTCTGTCAAAACATCAGAAGTGGACAACTTCACTTCCATGCCAGCTTTTTCTGCAATCACCAGCGAATTTTTCAGACGCAAATCCGACGTGTCAAAGTCAAGAATTCCTGCCACTGTCGCCACATCAGAACCATGTCCTTGATACGTTTTTGCAAATGAGCCGTAAAAAACAATTTCTGCTCGCAAAGGCATTCTGCCAAACAGCTTGCGAGCTACACGACCGATACGAGCTGCACCAGCCGTATGGGAGCTAGATGGCCCAACCATGATTGGACCGATAATATCAAATACGCTTTTGTACTTCAACCGGTTCTCCTCCTGAATCACAAGGGGTTCAACAAGATTTACTTTCATTGTATCCTACAGCCTTTGAAAGCGCTACAGAGGAAACTGTACGTAAGGCAATCATAATCGATTTACGTAGACAACATGCGGACAAATCAGGATAAATGAAAAAACTCCCAGTGAAAAAAGGGATCCCACGACCAGCATGTTCTATTTCTTTGGAAGTGAAGTTAGGAATACCTTTACGGGATCTGGTTCTCGGACGAAATCTACTTGAACATCATTTCCTTCGTTTGCTGTTTCTCCTATTGGAATTCCATCATGATAAGGGAAGTGAATAAACTCGTTAATGATTGGTTCAAGCTCATCAAGGATTTCAATTTTTCCGCTAAAAGGGAGTCTTTCATGAATCTGAGAGATAAGATTAAATCTTAGTTGTGAAGCCTGCCAATCGAACCAAACATATAACAGCATTCCATGATCACTATTTGATTTTAAAATTTGCTGTTGTCTATTGGCTATTACTTTACGAAAAAAGTTCATGAAATCAAAAACTGTGAACTGACTAGCTAACTGCATACTTAAAGAAATAGACCACCTATTAGCAGAAATTTCTTTATTCAAATCATCTTTATGGCCCCCAATAAATAGAGAGTCATACACAATATCCTCCAACTCAATAAGGAATTCATCCTTATTCACCAAAACCTCTCCCTTATTTTTCATGACTATGAAAAAAAGAAGCCCCCTGCCTCAGGGAAGCTCCTCTCCATACCATATATGCCTTACTGATTTTTTACCATGACGATCCCGAGTAGACCTGGACCTGTATGCGTACCGATCACGGGACCAATCTCTTCCAACCAAGAGTCCGTTACCGAAAACTCTTGCTTGAGTCGCTCCAAGAGCTCAGCCGCTTGATCTGGAACACTGCTGTGCAGTACAGCGATTTTCACAGGCTCACCTTGCGCGTATTCCTGCAACGCTTCAAATACGCGATTCAGAGCTTTCTTCGTCCCTCGTACCTTGTCAAAAGCAGACACATACCCGGCAGGATCCAGCGTCAAAATCGGCTTGATATTCAAGAGCGAACCGATGACGGCAGATGCTTTGCCAATTCGACCGCCTTTTTGCAGGAACTCCAGCGTATCCACAATAAAGTATACCTGCACCTCATCCAAATAACGATCAATCTGATCCAGAATTTGTTCCTTGTTCTTGCCTGCTTGAGCGGCTTTGGCAGCCTCCACACAGATCATCCCATGAACAAACGAAGCTTTGCGAGAATCGATCACCGTAATGTCGATATTTTCGTCCAACATCGACTTGGCGATCATCGCTGATTGATACGTCCCCGATAAGGAACCAGATAAAAGTATGGCAATGATTTGCACGTCCTTGCCATATTTCTCATGGATCGCTTTGTACGCTTCTGCAAATTCAAGCGGAGACGGCTGCGAGGTCGTCGGCATCACGCTCGATTGCTTCAGCTTATCGAAAAACTCCGAAGACGAGATAGTGACTGCGTCCACATACGTTTCCGCCCCAAACATGATTTTCAACGGGACGGCCACGATCCCCAATGACTGCCTGACAGCTGCATCGATATCAGACGCGCTGTCGGTAAGAATCACAATTGGCATTCTCGATCGCTCCTCTCCCTATTCATTCGTGTTCAAAAAATTGGCTTTTACTCGACAGAAAAAATGAATGGATACAACGGTTGACCGCCTGCCTGGATCTCAACTTCCACATCCGGGAATGGATCGGACAATGCTTTTTCCAAAGCATGAGCCTGATCTTCTGTCGCATCTTCTCCTAAGAATATCGTAATGATTTCGGAGTCTTCATCCACCATTCCCAAGAGCAGCGTCGTGGCGCAAGCTAACAAGTCAGGACCTGCTGTGACGATTTCTTTCTCAGCCATGCCGATAAAATCGCCTTCTTTGATTTGTACCTCACCCATTTGTGTGTCGCGAACCGCGTGGGTCACCATCCCTGTTTTCACCTGAGCAATCGCCTTGGTCATCGCTTGCACGTTCACTTCTGGTTCAACATCTACGCGGAAGCTGATCAGTGCTGCCAATCCCTGCGGAATGCTCTTCGTCGGTATGACAGAAACAGGAACTTCAGCGAGCTCGGAAGCCTGCTGTGCTGCCATGATGATATTGCTGTTGTTTGGCAGGATGATGATGTGCTCTGCACGGAGCCCCTCGATGGCCTTCATGAAGTCCTCTGTGCTCGGGTTCATCGTTTGGCCGCCCTCTACTACCACATGCACACCCATGCTGCGCAGAATCGTAGCGATCCCCTCACCAGCAGCTACCGCGATCAATCCGTAAGGAAGCAGGTCTGCAACAGGTTGAGCAGCTGTTTCTGGCTTCGCCTGTCCTTTGCTCTCTTCCGCTTTGAGAATGTTCGCATGCTGCTCGCGCATGTTTTCTATCTTCAATCGATGCAGGCTACCGAATTGCTGAGCGTATTGCAGGACGCTTCCCGGATGCTCTGCATGAATATGTACCTTGACCACTTCATCATCAGAGACGACGAGCAGTGAATCGCCCATCGTATCCAGATGGTTGCGGAACAGCGCTTCTGAGAACGTTTTTTTGTTCGGCTCGGTGCTATGCGCGACATGAACCATAAACTCCGTACAGTACCCGTACGTGATGTCTTCCGTTTTCATGTGGATTTGCGCATTATGCTGCTCGGAAATGAGCTTGTCCAGCTCTTGCTGACCGATTTTGGGTACTGAACGCTCACGATCAGCAGATAGCTCCTCCCCGCGCAATGCTCGCAAAAACCCTTCATAAATAAACAAGAGACCTTGTCCACCTGAGTCGACTACGCCCACTTCTTTTAGAACAGGCAGCATTTCCGGCGTACGCAATAGCGTAGTTTGTGCCTGCTCGTATGTTTTTTCCATGACAGAGATAATATCATCTGACGTGCGCGCTGCACGCACAGCCATCTCCGCCGCTTCACGGGCAACAGTCAAAATCGTGCCTTCTACCGGCTTCATCACTGCTTGATACGCAGAGTCAACACCAGCTTTCAAGGCATCGGCAAACTGACGGGCGTTAACCTCATCTTTTCCATTGACTGATTTGCTGAAGCCACGGAATAACTGGGACAAAATCACGCCGGAGTTACCGCGCGCGCCCATTAACAGACCTTTTGCCAAAGCAGCTGCCGATTCAGTGATTCGGGGGGATTCTTTTCGAGTTAGCTCCTCCACACCGGAAGAGAAAGTCAAATTCATGTTTGTCCCCGTATCGCCATCCGGCACAGGAAAGACGTTTAATCCATCCACTACTCTGACGTTGTCGGATAAAAGGTTCGCCCCCAGGTAAACCATCCGGCTAAACAGCACGCCATCTAGACGCGTATGTACCAACTGATGTTCCTCCTTACATATCCCTGTCTGTACGAACTCCCTGCACAAAAATATTAACAGCAGTCACATCAATGCCTACCGTTTGCTCCAAGGTATATCGAACACGGCGTTGAACGTTGCCTGCCACCTCGGAAATTTTCACGCCATAGCTGACGATAATGTGCATGTCCAAAACTACTTCGCCATTTGTGTTATGAACGACGACACCTTTGCTCAGGTTGTCTCTTCCTAACAACTCAGCGATTCCATCTTTCAACGCTTTGCGAGAAGCCATGCCCACAAGTCCAAAAACTTCCATGGCCGCGCCTCCAGCAATCCGTGCGATCACGTCTTCGGTAACATCGATCTTTCCTAGCGATGTATTCATTTCCACTGTCATGCAAGGACTCCTCCTCTGTTAAAACAGCTTGACCGTCATAGGTAAGCGTAACCATGCTTCCTTACAATTCTACACTAACACTTAATAGAAATGAAGCGTTTTGTCGATCCTATCAACCCTACGAGAAAGACGGGGGAAATCATCTTGTCAAGTATTGCAATTGACAGCAATGTTGTGCTAATATAGTCGAGTATTTGTATTTCCCACAAAGGAAATCCCGTTTAGATGTAACAAGGGAGGTGGATCTTAATGGCACGTCGTTGCTTTGTAACAGGTAAATCTGCTAAAGCTGGAAACGCTCGCTCCCACTCCATGCGCGCAACTCGCCGCACCTGGGGTGTCAACGTACAAAAAGTGCGCATTCTCGTAAATGGAAAACCGAAGCGCGTTTATGTAAGTACTCGAGCACTGAAATCCGGTCTCGTAACTCGCGTATAGTTGATTTCAGCTATGCGAAAAAAAGCACCCTCGAGGTGCTTTTTTGCATTTCTCCCGTTTCTCCACTCTTCTCCCAAAGGGAGGCTCGGGGCCGAAGCTTCACTTTTTCTTGTTGAACGCCTCGATGATGCCCCGAATCATGCCACCCAGGAACTTCGGCAACTTGATGGTGTAAAACCGCATGCTACCCCTCCTCACCGAAATTACTACACACGATACAAATACACGCCGGCCCCTATGAGTGCTAATGCCAATAGGCTATACCAAACCCACGGAGGTGCCCAATACAGGAAGATGGTGATTCCCCCGACAGCCAACGCAACCCCGAGAACACGTCGCAAGGCGCCCCCCTGTCGCAGGCGATAGGAGCGCAATCCCATTTCGCGTAAGCACCTCCTTTAGGTGTTCTCAAAAACGTGCATATTACATCATATTCTGCTGTCGGATAAACATGTATCCTGCCACATGAAAAAAGTAGATGTCTAAGCAATAAAAAATCAGGCAACGGAACTCGCTGCCTGATTACATTATGTGGATAGTTTGTACATGATACCGATTTTTTCCTTTTTTATACAACTCGATCGCGTGCGGGGAGCAGCAGCTGTGATGCACTACTAAGCACAACTGTCAGAACGACTCCCGCGATAATCATTTCTGGCAGCAGATACGTGATGTTATAAATGAGGGAATATTGCCAGACTGGTACACCTTCTGGCGCATAGCTGCCAAACCAGATAATCCCCGATAGAAAATGGCAGACAAATCGCGCAATCACGCCGATGAACAAGCCGCTCCACAGTACCATGATTCGTTGCTTCGTTCCTTCGTAGCCAGACAGACGAAACAGCCCAGCGAGACCCAGCGCACCAAAAGCAAGCGGATAATCCAGCAACAGCTGAACCGGATGAACAACTGTACTGCCCAAGAGCAATTGAAGAAATCCGACAACAAGCCCTGTCACGACACCAGCAGCGAGTCCACGGCGAACAGCGATCAATGCGATTGGCACCATCACAAGGGACACAGAGCCACCCTGTGGCATTTCGAAAACCTTGATCTGACTAAACACAATTGCAAGAGCCGCCATCATCGCCATTTCCAACAAAATGACCAACCGTTGACGATCCAATATAGTCACTCCTCAAAATAGAATAAATAAAAATTTTTTTACACTTCAAATGGATGTTCAAAAACTTGACTTTTCAGCACCGAGAAAGTGGCGAGAACCTGAAAAAGGAGGAGCGGAATGTAGGGAACCTACATGAGCACCGGACTTTGAAGGTGAACGCCTCTTTCGATGCCGAAGGTGCCCGCATGGACTACTCCGTGATCAAAAGTCAAGTTTTTGAACTACCTCTCCTAAACTGTTTCTGATTCTAGCCCAAGTCTATGCTCGTGTCAAAGAAAAAAGCCGCTGCCTGATCGGCACTGCGGCTAGTTGTATTACCGAACTTTCTCCAAAAACTGCTGGGCACGTTCACTTCTTGGCTTTTGGAAAAACTCTTTTGGTGGCGTATCCTCCAAGAGACGACCATCATCGAGGAACAAAATACGGTCTGACACCTCTTCGGCAAAGCGCATTTCATGCGTGACGATTGCCATAGTCATCCCGCTATCAGCCAGCCCCTTCATAACCTCCAAAACCTCCTTGACCATCTCAGGGTCAAGAGCAGAGGTCGGCTCGTCAAAGAGCATGATTTGCGGCTCCATCACAAGCGAACGGGCAATGGCTACACGCTGCTTTTGACCGCCTGACAAACGCGAAGGAAAGGCATCCGCTTTATCTGCCAGCCCTACACGTGCCAATAGCTCGCGTGCCTTCTTTTCCGCTTCAGCCGCAGACATGCCTTTTACTTTCATCGGAGCATAGGTCAAGTTTTTCAACACCGTCATATGCGGAAACAGGTGAAAATGCTGGAAAACCATCCCGATTTGTTGGCGAATGCCCATCACGTCCGCTTTTGGCGCGGTGATTTCCTGGCCGTTGATCGTAATAGTACCCGTCGTTGGTGTCTCCATCAGGTTAATGCAGCGCAATAGCGTTGACTTACCCGATCCAGATGGACCAATGATGGCGACAACCTCCCCTTTCCCGATGTTCGTGGAGATGCCCTTCAACACATTCAGTTGTCCAAATGACTTCGTAATGTTATCGATCTTAATCACTGCGTCTCATCCTCCGTTCCACTACGCGGGCTACCCAAGTCAACAGCATGACCATCACATAGTACAGGGTACCAGCGATCAAGTATGGCTCAAAATACTTGTAGATGGCGCCCTTGACCACGTTCGCGTTCTGCATGATGTCTGCAAGACCAATCGTGGAGACGAGTGCAGATTCCTTTAACAGTGCAATCGTTTCATTAACAAGTGCAGGCAAGATATTTTTGACAGCCTGCGGCAAAATAATGTCCAGCATCATCCGGTGATAAGGCACGCCAAGTGCTTTTGCCGCTTCCCACTGCCCTTTATCCACCGCCAAAATTCCACCGCGAATTGTCTCGGAAATATAAGCACCCGAGTTCAGTGTGAATGTTAGCACTGCTGCTTCCAATTGCGAAATTGTGTAGCCGGTAAGCTGTGGCGTAGCATAATACACAAAAGTAAGCTGCAAAATCAAAGGTGTTCCGCGAAAAACAGACGTATACGCAACTGCGAGCCAGTTGAGAATCCTCACATTCGATATTTTAATGAGTGCGAGGATTGAGCCCCAGAAAAATCCCAATACAACCGAAATCAACGTAACAAGTAACGTGCCCTGTATCCCTTTCAATATAAAAGGAATATAGGGCACGACTTGTGTGAAATCCAAATTCATGCCCGTTCTCCCCTCTTGCTGCTCACACAGTTATTCTTCGTTGATTGGAGATTATTGACCGAACCATTTTTGGATCAGCTTGTCCATTTCCCCGTTTTCTTGCATCTTTTTAATCACTTCATTAAATTTCTGTACGTGCGGCGACCCTTTCGGGAAAGCAACAGCAGAGCCATTTTTTTCATTTTCTTCCATTGTCGTGAATTGCAAGGAGTCATTGTTTTCCACGAAGCCTTTCGCTACTGTATCCTCGATAATGGCAGCATCTACACGACCCGTCTTTACTTCTTCCACGATCTCAGGCAGCTTGTTCAGCGAAGTGATCTGCAATCCGGAAACAGTATTTGCAAGTTCTTTTGCTGCCCCTTCCTGAATAGAACCGAGCTGTACCGCCACTTTTTTGCCAGCCAATTGCTCAGGCTTGGTCAGATTGCTGTCTTTCTTTGCTACGATCGTATTTTTCGCATCGTAATAGATGGTGGAGAAATCAGCGTTCTTCTCACGCTCAGGTGTTGCTGTCATGCCAGCCATAACGAAGTCCGCGCGATTCGTTTGCAGCGCAGGAACCAGTCCGTCAAAGTTCATGTCGTTGATTTGCAGTTCGTAGCCAAGCTCTTTTGCAATGTATTTCGCGATATCAATGTCAAAGCCGACAATCTCGTCTTTTCCGCTGCTCAGATCGTGATATTCATACGGCTTATAGTCAGCAGAAGTAGCCATGACCAATGTTTTCTTGTCGCCAGCAGAAGACGCAGGTGCTTGTCCTGTTGCGGTTTGATTGCCTGTACCGCATCCAGCGATCACGACTGCCGCAAGCATAGAAGTAAGTGCCAGAGAAATAAATGATTTTGTTTTCTTCATGATGAACCCCCGTTGTTATGATTTTTACGCATAAAGCAGTCTATTTGCAGTATTAATTTGCATGAAAACTTATATTTATGCATTACAATGATTATTTTACTCATAATCTGAACAATTTCAATCATTTTTTACTCACATTTTAAATACAGAATATACGGAATTTTATGCATAACTCATTATTTTTGTGGCAGAAAAGCAAACAAGGCTTTATAGTGCTAGTAAAAGGAATTACAGGAGGCTGACATGGAGAAAAACTGGACGTCCTATTTTCAGCAGCAGCTCCCAGAAATTATCGAGGAACTGCGTACATATGTAGAGATGGAAACACCCACCCATAACAAGCAAGCTGTCGATCGATTAGGCAGCCTGATTGCAGAACGCTTTCGCCAATTGGGGTGTCGGGTGGAAAGCTTGCCACAAGAGCAATACGGAAATCAGCTGCGAATGGAGTATGGAGACGGCGACGAACAAATCCTCATTCTCGGTCACTTCGATACCGTAAAAGAGGTTGGAACATTAGCCGTTGAGCCTTGTCGCGAGGAAAATGGCCGACTCTATGGGCCTGGTACATATGACATGAAAGCGGGAATCGTTTTTAGCTACTTCGCCCTGCGCGCCATGATGGAACATAATCTTTCGCCCAAAAATAAGCTCGTCTTTTTTTGGAATACCGACGAAGAGATTGGCAGTGTTTCCTCCGAAATGCTCATTAGAGAGGAAGCAAAAAGGAGTAAATATGCATTGGTACTGGAGCCCGCCGCTGGAGATGGCTCTTTGAAAACAAGCCGTAAAGGCGGAGGAGACTTCATTTTAAAAGTAACGGGCCGCGCTGCGCATGCAGGCAATGATCACGCCAAGGGGGTCAATGCGATTGCTGAGCTGGCTCATCACGTCCTCGCTATTCAATCATTTACGAATTATGAAGCGGGCACAACCTTATCTGTCGGTACCATTACGGGCGGAAGTGCATCGAACGTCGTGCCTGACTTTGCCATGACGGAAATTGATGTGCGTATCCAGAGTCGCGAGGAAAGCGAGCGTATTACCCGATTGATGAGTCAGCTGACCCCTGTTCATCCGGAAGCCAAGCTGTTCGTGGAAGGCGGAATCACCAAGCCTCCTATGGAACGAACTGCTGGTACTGAGCAACTATTCTTGCATGCACAGGAGCAAGCACGTCTGGAAGGTTTTAAATTGACGGAGCAAGGTGTCGGTGGAACTAGCGACGGAAACTTCGCCGCAGATGCAGGAACACCAACGCTTGACGGTTTGGGACCTGTTGGTGATGGAGCCCACGCTTCCCATGAGCATATCGTCATTGACGCCATACCTGGCAGGATTGCCGTCATGCTTCGGATGTTTTTAACCTTGTCATAATAAATTTACAGGTGTATAATTTTATGGAAATTTAAGGCTCCGTCTACTTAACGACGGAGCCTTATCTGCACTATTTTCGAATGGGCAGACATATATATACCTATTCGAATAACAAGGAGAGGGAACCATGGAATCAAACTTCACATCGCCAAGCAATCCTGTTGGATTTTGGCGCCGGCTCGGTGCCGGTCTGCTAGATGCAATCATTATTGGATTACCGCTACTACTAATCACCTATATCATTACAGGCAATACAGAAGACAATCTTGTTACCAATATCATCTCCTCGCTCTACAGTCTCCTCGTGCCTGTATTTTGGCATGGCTATACGGTGGGCAAACGAATTGCCGGTATTCGCATCGCCCGAATCGATGGAGATCCTGTAGGAATCGGAACCATGCTGTTACGCAATTTGATCGGAGGGATCGTGTACGTCATTACACTCGGTATTGGTATAATCGTCAGTGCCATCATGGTTGCTGTTCGTCAGGATAAACGCTCGCTCCATGATTTGATCGCCGGTACGTATGTAACATCGGATCAACCTTAAATTACTACTCATCTTACACAAAAAATAGTTGCTCTGCGATGAGCCCCCTTAGATTTATTGGAAAAACCACCCGTTTTCCGACGAATCTAAGGGGGTATTTTTATCAGATTGGCGCCTACAACAGCATGTTCCGACTAAAGAAGACCGGATATACTCATCCGGTCTTCTTTACTTTATCCATCTAGCAGTTTATTGGAACAGTACCTTATCTGTTTTTGCATCCATAAACATCATTGTTGTGTATGGCGGCAGGCTTGCACGCACAATGATATAAGGTGTGTGCAACGCTGGCATTGTAATATCTTCTGGAGCAGGATTTGTCAGCTCTACATAAACCTTGAGCATTTCCCATCCTTGCTCTGTTCCAACAACCTTCAGACTATAACCAGAGGTAGGCATTTCACCACGAGAGACTACATACAAGTCGCCTTGGCGGTGTACACCCTTCTTATCTTTTACTTTTCCTACGAATGTTCGTTCAGCCGCTGATAATGTCCCTTCTTTTTCGATAGACAATTTTTTCGTTTGCACGTCTACCTGAGAAGCCGAGATCGACTCCGAATGTTTTTGTTCAGCCTGCACGGCAGTTTGTGAAAATGGGAGGATGGAGAGAATGGTGAGAACCGCTACACTGTTTTTCAATAACGATTTCATACTTTATCAACTCCTGATTTTTTTTAGAGGGCAACAACATTACTTGATACTGGCCAGTATCTCTCAGATAGGATTTTTACCACTATCTGGATAATTTAATTTAATCATTATATTTATTAAAAAGCAATATTTTCCAAAATGTTTTATTTTTGTTAATTAACCTTTACTCATATATCACCAAAAATCCTTATTAGAGTAAGCATAATTCGATTTCTTTCTATTTGTAGTTTGAACTATAATTATACTTATATTTTTATTATTAATTGATTTATCACATAATTAGTTAAAATATTCAGATGATTACAAATGAACTATGCACAGAGGGAAGCACAAAAAAGCTGACGCCGATTATATCGTCGTCAGCTTACAGCTGCTAAGCATTATTCTTACTGTCCACGAATCGCAGCGATCGCTTGACCGCGATTTTCCTGATTGAATACCGCGCTTCCTGCAACGAGGACTGTCGCTCCTGCTTCCTCGCACAAACGTGCTGTTTGTGCATTGACACCGCCATCGATTTCGATTTCCACATGCCCCAAGCCACGCTCGTTCAGCATTTGACGCAACTGGGCAACCTTTGGCACAACGCTGTGAATGAATTTTTGTCCACCAAAACCAGGGTTCACTGTCATAAGGAGAACCATATCCAAATCAGCAAGGACTGGCTCGATCGTGGAAATCGGTGTAGCCGGGTTCAATACCACTCCCGCTTTCACACCTTGCTCCTTGATCAAGTACAGCGTGCGATGCAGATGACGGCATGCTTCCTGATGAACAGTAATCCAGTCTGCTCCACTTTTCGCGAATTGCGGAATGTAGCGATCTGGCTCCTCAATCATCAAGTGCACATCGAGTGGCAGCTTGGTCACTGGACGAATCGCTTCCACAATCAGAGGACCGATCGTAATGTTTGGAACGAAGTGTCCATCCATCACATCCACGTGAATCCAGTCTGCTCCTCCCTTCTCGACATCGAGAATTTCTTCACCCAGACGGGCAAAATCAGCAGATAGGATAGAAGGTGCAATTTTTACCATGGTTTGTTCCTCCGTTGGTATTCTTTTAGCTCTTCGCGGAATTGCTTGTAGTGCGCGTAACGCTGTTCACTGATTTCTCCAGCCTCCAGCGCGGCCTGCACGGCACAAGCTGGCTCGCTTACGTGAAGACAGCCACGGAACTTGCATTCCGAGCTGCGATCGGCAAAGTCCAGGAAGGATTCCGCCAGGTCAAGCTCGGAGAAATCGATAAATTCCAATGAACTGAAGCCCGGTGTGTCTGCCACATAGCCGCCGCCCGCAAGCGGAATCAGCTCGACATGACGCGTTGTATGCTTTCCGCGTCCGAGCTTTTGGCTGACATCTCCTGTCTGCAAGCTTACACCCGGAAACAGCATGTTGATCAGGGAGGATTTACCCACACCTGACTGACCGGCAAAAACCGAAATACGGTCACGCAAAATCTCACGCACGTCCTCTACACCGCGTTCATCCTCCGTTGAGGTCGGAATCACGCGGTACCCGATCGCTTCATACTTCTTCACGATTTCGGTGACCTCTTCTTCCGACACTTGATCGGCTTTGGATAAGACAATTACGGAATCAATCCCTGCATGCTCCGTGTGCGTCAGGAACTTGTCCAGCAGCAACGGGCTAAACATCGGCTTGTACATCGAAAAGACGAGTACCGCCTGATCCACATTGGAAATGGGCGGACGAACCAACTCATTCGTCCGTTCGCCCACCTCCATGATATAGCCTTCTTCCTCATTGATCGCATCGTAGACGACCCAATCCCCAACCAGTGGGTTTACTTTTGCATCTTTTTTCTTGAAAAGCCCTCGTGCACGGCAACTGTAGATTCGCCCTTCGTCGGCTACATAATAGAAACCGCTGAGCGCTTTCACAATCCGTCCTTCTGGCATTCATGTCCCTCCACTACACTATGGCAAGCTGTTATACGAAACTGGAATCGTCTGGTATTCATTGAAGCCTTGATCAGTCGATCGTTTCACAAAGACCTTGACTACCGAGTCCTTCTGTGGCGCCAAGACGATTGGTACATCGTACTCTTTATTTTCGGTGATCGTCTCCGTCTGGAAAACTTTTGCCTCTCCACGAGCATCTGTCACTTCAATTTTCACTTCCAGTGGTTCACCAGGTACAACCTCTACATAAACCGGAACGTTTGCCAGCTTGGCGTCCTGCGGATATTGGCCATTGCTGACCTCAAGCGGAATCGCTACATCCTTTTGCACTTCCATTCCCGGATCGTAAGGGTGAGTGCTGAGAACAATACCTGGTTTGTCAGTCGTATAAGAAGGTACTTCGGTGATTTTCCCGACAGACAGCCCTTTTTTGAACAATTCTACTTGCGCAGCCTCTACGGATTTATTCCGGACATCCGGCATTTTCACGAAGGTTTTCCCTTTACTGATCGTGACCGTCACATTCGTTTTGGTCGGGAAGACCTTTTCATTTGCTGCTGGAGACTGCTTGATAACCGTCCCTACCTCAGCCTTATCGTCCTCTTCCTCTACGAAAGTGACATTCTCCAGTTTAAAACCATTGCTTTTCAATGCTTCCTCTGCTGTTGCTCGCGGCAACGTAACCAGATTTGGCATGTTGATCTCTTGTTGTCCTTTGCTTACAAACAAGGTCACAACGGAATTTTCCTTTAACCGCATGGGAGGTGCAGGGTCCTGGCGTATCACCATTCCCTTTTCTATCGTATCATTGGCTTCTTCGACGATACGGGCAACAAGTTTGGCATCCTGAATCTTTTTCTCAGCAAGCGTCACTTCGATCCCTTCCACATGAGGCACCTGTGCCTCTGGAACGGACGGGAACAGATTCAACAGTAAGTTAAATCCGAAGAATGCCAGTACGAAAAACAGTCCGATACCGCCTACCCAGAACAGTGCTTTGACCCACCATTGTTTCTTGGCTGGTTTGGCATCCTCTTCTTCTGTACGCTGCTCATAGCGGCTACGCCCCGCTCCTCCGGTTTTGCCATTGGTATGGCCTTCGAGCATGTCAGGTGTGATGATCGGCACCACACGCGTCATTTCTTCATCCACCGGGAACGTCAGCTTTTCTTCGTTTAATCGTTCTGGGAACAGGCAGGTCTCCAAATCTTCTAGCATTTCACTCGCGGATGCATATCTGAGAAATGGATCCTTTACCAGCGCCTTCAAAATGACATTTTCCACACTCTGTGGGATAGCCGGATTGACTTGGCGCGGCTCTGGAAGCGGCTCCTGCAAATGCTTGAGCGCCACTGATATAGGCGAGTCACCGGAAAACGGCAGTTCACCCGTCACCATTTCGTACAAGACGATCCCCAGCGAGTAAATATCGGATTTTTCCCCGGTAATCCCACCGCGCGCCTGCTCTGGCGAAAAATAATGGACAGAGCCAAGCATCGCATTCGTATGCGTAATCGTTGCTGAAGTAACGGCTCGCGCAATCCCGAAATCCGTAACCTTCACCCGACCATTTTTTCCAATCATAATGTTATGCGGCTTAATATCTCGATGAATGATCTGGTTTTGATGCGCATGATCGAGTGCATCGCAAATTTGCTCGGCGATCCGCACTGCCTCTTCTACCGGCAGCGCACCACGTTGAATGATGACCTCTTTCAACGTATAGCCTTCTATGTACTCCATCACCATGTAATGGGTATCGCCATCCTGACCGACATCATACACCCCAACCACATTGGGGTGAGATAAGCTCGCCACCGCCTGCGCTTCACGTCGGAAACGATTCACGAAATCTTCGTCCGTACCAAACTGTGAACGCAGTACTTTAACTGCCACTGGACGATTCAAAATTAAATCTTTGGCCTTGTATACAATGGCCATACCGCCCCCACCGACGCGGGATTCTATTTGGTATCGTCCTCCCAGTCGTTGACCTTCCATCTCTCTCACCCCTCTTTCTGACCGGCATCAAGCGTATTTCGTACGGCAACCAGCGTTATGTTATCTTCCCCACCAGCATCCAGTGCTTCCTGCACCAAACCGTCCACCTTCGCTTGTAACGATATCTGTTTCTGCAACTTTTCTTCCAAGGAAGGATGACTGACCTTGTTGCTCAATCCATCTGAGCAAATCAAGACGATATCACCCTCTGACCATTCAAACTGCCCAAGATCAATGAGTACATCCGGTTCTGTCCCGAGTGAACGCATAATAACATTGCGGTGAGGGTGGACAGACGCCTCCTCGGCTGTAATCTGTCCACTTTTCATCAGCTCATTGACAAGGGAATGGTCTTCTGTTTTCATGACCAGTCCGTCTTGGTTGTAAAAATACAGACGGCTGTCACCGATATGCGCGGTAATCACGGAGGATTGGTCGAACAAGGCAGCAACTACGGTTGTGCCCATGCCACTGCACTCCGGATGTTCAAGCGCATATTCATAGACTTCTTTATTCGCAAGCAGAACGGCGTTCATCAATTGCTCACGCACATCCTCTGCTTCGAGGTCCCCATCTAGGTGACGCAGTTCTTTCACTATTCGCTCAACAGCTAGGCGACTGGCAATATCACCAGCCTGATGGCCACCCATACCATCTGCTACAATGGCGAGCACGCGTCCGTTTAAATCGGTCACACAGGCATAATAGTCCTCGTTAACCTGACGAACGCGACCAACATGGGATTTCATCGCGATTTCCATGGCATCACCCCACGGTTTCTTTAGCGTGTTGTGCCCTCAATTGTCCACAAGCAGCAGCAATGTCACTGCCTTGCTCGCGTCTGATGGTCACATTGATTCCTTTTTCCTCTAAAATGCGTTTGAACTGAAAAATCTCATTACGTGGCGTGCGTACATAATCACGCTCTGGTACGTAGTTCACCGGGATCAGATTCACGTGGCAAAGCATGTCGCCAATGAGTTCGGCCAGCTCCTCTGCATGCTCGGGCTGATCGTTTTTCCCGCCGAAAAGACCGTACTCAAAACTGATGCGACGCCCTGTCTTGTTAATGTAATGGTGACATGCCTCCATCAGCTTAGCAAGCGGAAAGCCACGGTTGATCGGCATCAGCTGGCTTCTCAGCTCCGTGTTCGGAGCGTGTAGGGAAATCGCCAGGTTCACTTGTCCGCCTCGTTCAGCAAACTCGTAAATCTTCGGTACAATTCCACTGGTGGAAACTGTAATGTGACGAGCACCGATATTCAATCCACGGTTATCGTTGATGACGGACAAGAACGCCATCAAGCTCTCGAAGTTCTCGAACGGCTCCCCGATCCCCATGACGACAACGTGACTGACACGCTCACCTTCCGCATCCAGTCTGCGTTGTGCCGTCAATACTTGAGAGACGATTTCACCTGCATCCAGGTTACGCTTCAGTCCACCTAATGTAGATGCACAAAACGTACAACCAATACGGCAACCCACCTGTGTCGTAACACAAATGCTGTTTCCGTAGTTATGACGCATAATCACTGTCTCAATCGCATGTCCATCGACAAGCTGGAACAAAAACTTGATCGTCCCATCCTGCGACTCCTGATGCGTGATTTCCTTGAGTGGCTCCATACGGAATGTATCAGCCAGCTTTTCGCGCAGCTCCTTGGACAAATTGCTCATCTCATCAAAAGAAGAGACGCGTTTTACATACAGCCAGTCAAAAATTTGTTGCGCACGAAATGCTTTGTCGCCTGCACTAACCAGCCATTCTTTCATTTCATCTTGCGTTAAACTGTAAATAAGCGGCTTTGCGCCAGTAAATGTCGTTAACGGCATTCTATCTCCACATCCTCAAAATCATTGCTTGCTTAAATCCATTCTATCATTGTACCTCGTGGGGCGTCTCGCTTCAAACGGTTTTGACATCCAGATTCACAAATGCGTCGCTTTTCCTAGTGTAAACCAATCCAAGCGCTCGCAAACAAAGGCAAAGGAGTGGCATTTTCCACCTGTTGGTGCGCCACCCCTTGTTTGTACGTCCGTTACCTTATCCTCTTCGTTTCAATCGCGCGATAAAGAATCCATCACTCTCGAAATGGTGAGGCAAAATTTGCACGCAGGCTCCGGTTTCATCGACATGCCCACTGACAGCCTCAGGCAGGTCTTGTGCCAGTGTATCATCAAATACGAAATCAGGGTGTTCCTCAACAAAGCGGCGAACAATCTCCTGGTTTTCTGCTGGCTCAATCGTACATGTGCTGTAAACCATGACACCACCCTCTGCGAGTAGCGGCGCCAATGTCTTGAGCAGTTCGTACTGTAGCTGAGCAATCGCACGGACATCTTCCGGCGTTTTGTTCCACTTCAGATCAGGCTTGCGACGAATCACGCCAAATCCGGTGCATGGCGCATCCAGCAGGATTCGATCGAAAGTTCCCAGCGCTTTTTCAGGTAGGTCCAGTGCATCACTTACGATTGGCTCGATGATTGTGATCCCGAGTCTTTTCGCTGCATTCGCAATCAGATCGCGTTTGTGCGGATGCACGTCACTCGCTATGATTTCCCCGCGGTTTTCCATCATTTCGGCTATGTGCGTTGTTTTTCCACCAGGTGCCGCGCAAGCATCCAGTACACGCATACCTGGTTGGGCAGCAAGAGCTGGTGCTACGAGCATGGAACTCTCATCCTGGATCGTGAAGTAGCCTTCCTTGAACAAGCGAGAGCCTGCTGCATATCCGCCTTCCATCAGAATAGCATGAGGACTGACAGACGACGCTTGTCCTTCCAGCCCTTCTTCCGCCAGCTTGTCCAGCACTTGATCCTTCGTCGTTTTCATTGCATTGACTCGGATAGAGCTATGCGGGTTTCTGTTGTTGGCTTCGCAAATGGCAATCGTCGTCTCTTCGCCATATACGTTAAGCCACTGACGCACAAGCCATTCCGGATGCGAATAGGCTACGGCGATTTGCAAGGCACGGCTGCCTTTTGGCTGACGCTCCCACACATCCGGCTGACGCAACACATTGCGCAAGACACCGTTGACCATCGAAGCAATCCCTTGGTGACCACGTTTCTTGGCGATTTCAACCGCCTGGTGTACGGCAGCACGCTCAGGAATACGGTCCAAAAAGTGAATTTGATACAAGCTGAGACGCAACAAATTACGGACCCAGGTCTGGACCTTTTTATTCCCGACAAAATGGGACAGGACATGATCCAGCGTCATCTTGCGCTGTATGGTACCGTACACAAGCTCTGTCACCAGCCCTGCATCTGCTGCGCTGAGATTTTCCCGATCCAATACATTGCGCAGCTCAAGATTGCTGTAGGACTTATGTTCTTCTACCCTGTTCAAAACATCGAGGGCGATATCGCGAGCTCCCTTTTTTGCCACGGACTATTCTCCTACCTTTGTGCCGATTTCAATGCTGCTGCCCGCTCCGCGCAAAAAGTCGAGTGCACTCATACGTTTTTTGCCTTCTGGCTGCAATTCGGTTATTTTCACAGCACCGCTACCGCAAGCGACAACGATACCGTCTTCCTCACGGGCGATGATGGTTCCCGGCTCTTTGCCTTCACCGGACGCAGGCATTTTTTCTACCCACCACAGCTTCCAAATCTTCCCTTCGCATGTGGTAAATGCGACAGGCCACGGATTCAAGCCGCGGACTTGGTTGTAAATCTGTTCCGCAGAACGGCTCCAGTCAATTTTTTCGTCTGTACGCTTGATATTTGGGGCAAAAGTCGCTGCCGAATGATCCTGTTGCTCTGCTACAAGCTCACCAGCCAACAGGGGCGGAACAGTAGCAATCAACAGCTCAGAGCCTGCCGCAGCCAATTTGTCATGCAAGGTCCCCACTGTATCGCGCTCTTCAATCGGCACAACTACCTTGGACAGCATATCCCCTGCATCGAGAGCTTCCACCATGTACATGATCGTTACGCCTGTTTCCGCTTCTCCCTCGACAATCGATTTATGAATCGGGGCACCCCCGCGATATTTCGGCAAAAGAGAGGCGTGCACATTGATGCAGCCATATTTCGGGGCATCGAGCAGTTTTTTAGGCAAAATCTGCCCATATGCTGCTGTAATGATCAGATCAGGCTTGAGGGCCAACACTTCTTCAAGCGCTTCCTCTGCCTTGATTTTTTCCGGTTGCAATACCAAAAGTCCATGACGCAAAGCCGCCTCCTTCACGGGGGGCGGCGTCAATACTTGCTTGCGTCCAACGGGACGATCGGGTTGTGTTACGACTCCAATCACGTTGTAGCCTGCTTCGAGTACTGCCGTAAGACTCGATACAGCAAAGTCAGGCGTACCCATAAACAGGATGCGAGCATCTTTCAAATGGTTATTCCCCTTCCTGGTTCGGGTTTACTTTGTACACCTTGTCAGCTACATCGATAAAGAGGACACCGTTCAAATGATCGATCTCATGTTGAGCACAACGGGACAACAGGTCGTCTGCCTTGAGCTCAACCACATTCCCGTTACGGTCATGACCGCGCAGCTTGATCCACTTGTGGCGACGAACGTCTCCTTGCAGGCCAGGAATGCTCAAGCAGCCTTCTGGATAATCGTATTGCTCCCCTTCATGCTCAATGATTTCCGGATTGATCATTTCAATCAGTCCATCACCGCAATCCATCACGATGACACGCTTGGAAATGCCCACTTGTGGAGCAGCCAAGCCTACACCGTCTGCATCGTACATCGTGTCTGCCATATCATCAAGCAGCTTGTGCAAGTTGGAATTAAATTTGGTTACGACCATTGCCTTTTCACGCAAAATCGGATCTGGATGTTTTACAATTGTGCGAATCGCCATGTGTTTCATATCCTCCCTAAAGCAGTACGTAAGGGTCGACGTCAATCGTCATCAATACTTTCTGCTGTTTGTTCCATTCTTCAAACGCAGCCGTCGCCTGAGCGAGCAGCTCTGACAGTTGCGGTTCATCACGATATTTTAGCATGATCTGAAAACGAAATCTATCCTTCACCCTTGCAATGGGCGAAGCCACAGGGCCCAAGAGGATCGTCGTCTGTGCCAAACGCTGCCGCAAATAGTCAGCCATCGTATGCGCACCACGGATCACAACAGGTACCTCCTCGTGGCTAAACGTAATTAATACGAGACGGAAATATGGCGGGTAGCCTGTTCGTCTGCGCTGCATCATTTCATCCTGATAAAATGCGGGATAATCATGTTTAGTCGCATGAACAATGCTATAGTGCTCCGGCGTATACGTCTGAATCACAACATCCCCGTCCAGCTCATGCCGTCCTGCCCGTCCACCTACCTGCGTCAAAAGCTGAAATGTCTTCTCCGCTGCTCGGAAGTCGGGCAGATGCAAGGACGTATCCGCTGCAATGATACCCGCCAGCGTCACTCGTGGAAAATCAAGTCCCTTGGCAATCATCTGCGTACCGAGCAGAACGTCGCCTTGACCCGAGCGGAATTTATTTAGCAGCTCTTCATGAGAGCCTTTTCGCGAGGTTGTGTCCACATCCATTCGGATGACCCGGATTCCAGGGAAAAGTTTTGCCAGCTCGGCTTCCACCTTTTGCGTTCCCGTACCAAAAAAGCGGATATGCTCACTTTGACACTCTGGACAATGCTTAGGCTGTGCGATGGTATATCCACAGTAATGGCAGCGCGCCGTATGATTTGTTTTATGATAAGTAAGCGAGATGTCGCAATGAATGCAACGCATCGTATATCCGCAGGAGCGGCACATGACAAAGGTAGAAAAGCCTCTTCGATTAAGGAAAATGACCATCTGTTCCTCTTTTGCCAATCGATCCGCAATCATCTCATGTAGCTTTCGGCTGAACATCGAACGATTCTGGGCCTGAAGCTCCTCGCGCATATCCACGACATGTACCTCTGGCATCGGGCGATTCCCGACACGCTCCGGCATACGCAACAGCTCGTATCGGCCTCGCGTAGCCAATGCATACGTCTCCAAGGCAGGAGTCGCACTTCCCATGACAAGGACACCCTGATTCTCTTTCGCTCGCCACAGAGCTACTTCTCGTGCATGATATCGCGGGGTCTCTTCCTGCTTATACGAGCTTTCATGCTCTTCATCGATCACAATCAAGCCAACATTCCGAAACGGAGCAAAGATGGCAGATCGGGCACCCACCACCACTTTGACTTGCTTGCGAATGATCTTGCGCCACTCGTCAAAACGCTCTCCTTGCGACAACGCGCTGTGCAAAACAGCTACATCTGCGCCAAAACGAGCTTTGAAGCGCTCTACCATTTGCGGAGTCAGTGCAATTTCCGGAACGAGAAAGATCGCCTCGCGCCCTTTTTCCAACGTGCGTTCGATCGCTTCAAGATATACTTCTGTCTTACCGCTTCCGGTAACCCCGTGGAGCAAGTAAGAAGCATAGGTTCCCGATTCAATCGATTGCAAGATAGGTGTCAATACCTCTTCCTGTAACGGGGTAAAGACAGGCTTCTGCTTTTCCTGGAATCGTCGATTAGCGTATGGGTCCCGGTAAACCTCCACTTGCTCGATCGCGATCCAGCCTTTTGATTCCAGGCTTTTCAGTGGAGAACGCGTAATTCCGTATTCATCCCGCAGCATTTGTACAGATAAGGACTGCTCCTTGTGCATGAGCATCAGTTGAAGGACACGGCGCATCTGCTCTGCCCGTGCTGGCAACGAACCAATCGCTTCCTCCAGCTTCCCCTCATCCAATAAGCTTCGGACAAATGATTGCTGCTTGCGAGTTATTTTGTCTCTTACTTGATACTCCGTAGCAAGCAGACCGCTTTGTATCCAGCCCGGAACGAGCAAATACTCCTCTGCAAATTGTTTCTCCACTTCTGTCAGCAGTAGTTGCCGTTTGCGAAACAATTCCCACAGAAGCCCCGATCTCCCGCATGCCTCTTCGTCCAATGCGTCTGTCGCCGTCAACCACTTCTCCGACTTCCCTTTGAGCACAGCCGGAAGCATCGCCTGTACAGCTGTTACCCACGGACACAAGTATTGTTTGGACATCCATTCGCTCATCTTTAGCAGCTCTGGCGTGAGAGGAGGAGTGTCGTCTTGTACCTGCACGACATCTTTTAGTCGCGAACGATCTGGTATGGCTTGGTCGTCCTCAACGATCCCGATAACATAGCCTTGCAATTGACGAGGGCCAAACGGGACAACCACACGGCTGCCAATGCGAATCAGTGGACGCAACCAAGGCGGAACATGGTAATCAAAAGGTCGATTCGTTCGATTGACCGGAACGTCCACGATAATTTGGGCAATCATGACAGGTCTTGGAGCGGTCTATGCTCTTGCACCGCAAGGACAGCATCAAACAGCTTGTCTGCCACAGCCCGCTTGCTCAATTTATCCAATGCCAGTTGCTCGCCGCCACGGGTTAGCAAGGTCACGATATTCGTATCGCTCCCCATACCTGCTCCCTCAAGCAACACATTATTGGCTACGATCATATCGAGATTTTTTCGCTCCAGCTTGGACTGGGCATGCTGTAACACATTTTGGGTCTCTGCTGCAAAGCCTACAACGAATTGCTTCGTTTTGCGCTCACCGATCGTCTTTAAAATATCGGGTGCTTTTTCTAGCACGAGGTCGAGTGGACCATCACCCTTTTTCAGCTTATGCTCAGCTACATGCTTCGGTCGATAATCGGAAACGGCTGCTGATTTGACGACAATGTCACAGTGTGGCAACTGCTCCATGACGGCATCGAACATTTCTTGTACCGATTCCACCGCGATGAATTCTACTCCATCAGGACGTGCCAAGGTTGTCGGCCCACTGACCAACGTGACCTTTGCCCCTCTGTCTCGTGCCGCTTCCGCGATGGCGTAGCCCATTTTTCCTGAAGCATGATTGGTTATGTAACGAACGGGATCAATTTTTTCACGAGTCGGTCCCGCTGTGATCAGTACGTGCTTGTCCTGCAAATCTTTTTCTCGAATCGTTTGTCTGGTCTCATCGGAGGCAAACCACTGACGCACAGCTTCGACGATTTCCTCTGGCTCCGCCAAACGTCCTTTGCCAATCCAGCCACATGCCAAAAGCCCGACACCCGGTTCCACAAACCGATAACCATAAGCGGTAAGCTTATCCATATTGGCTATAACCGCAGGGTGATTGTACATATTGACGTTCATGGCAGGCGCGACCATGACAGGCGCTTTCGTAGCCAATACAGTCGTCGTCAGCATATCATCCGCAATACCATTCGCCATTTTGCCAATCACGTTTGCCGTTGCTGGCGCGATCAAAACGAGATCAGCTCGATCAGCCAGTTCAATATGGCTAATCACATGTGGATCTGGCTCCGTAAATGTATCTGTATAAACAGGCAGGTGAGACAAGGCTTGAAACGTCAAAGGCTGAATAAACTGCAAGGCGCTCTCTGTCAAAATGACATGCACCAATGCACCTGCTTGTGTCAGCTTGCTGGTCAGTGCAGCAGCCTTATAAGCAGCAATGCCGCCAGATACTCCAAGAACAATTCGTTTTCCTGCAAGCGAATGCATCTGCACTCTCTCCTTTCTCCCCTATCCGAAATCCGAAAAAAACAACCTCATGAGGTTGTTTTTAAAGGTGACTGCTTATTTGCGACCGTCCAAAAACTCGTGAACGAGCTCGTCGGAGATGAACTCCTCCAGTGCCAAACCTACAAACTTTTTGGATTTTGGTCTCACGACTTGAACTTCGCTGTTTTCGCGAAGCTGACGCGCACGCTTGGATGCCACTGTCACCAGGATGTACTTGCTCTCTGCCTTTTCGGTCAATTCGTCAATAGATGGATACAACATAATTCTATTCAACCTCCTGTAACCATTTGCGATATTTGTGAACCTGACGATCTTTTTTCAGATGCTCCGCTGTAATAATCGCTTGGATACGATCGCACGCCGATTCGATGACGTCATTGACGACTACATAATCGTAGTGGTCCATGAGCTCGATTTCAGCACGCGCCACTTCCATGCGTTTGCGAATGATCTCTTGTGATTCTGTCCCGCGCCCCACGATCCGGTTTTCCAGTTCGTTTAAATCAGGCGGAGCCAGGAACAGGAATGTACCTTGCGGGAAGCTCTTTTTTACTTGAAGAGCACCCTGAACTTCAATCTCAAGAATGACATCGCGCCCTTCATTGAGCATATCGTCCACGAACTGACGAGGGGTTCCGTAGTAATTCCCCACGTATTCTGCCCATTCCAGGAGAGCATCTTCTTCAATCATCTGCTTGAACTCTTCCTGGCTTTTAAAAAAGTAATTAACTCCTTCTACCTCTCCAGGACGCGGCTGGCGTGTGGTAGCAGAAACAGAATACACCAGATCAGGCATCACTTCACGAAGTGCCTTGCATACTGTTCCTTTTCCCACACCAGCTGGTCCGGAAAGAACCAAAAGGAGACCACGATCAACCATACTCATTGTTTACACTCCTACTTTATTCGTCCGATTCGTCATCCTTCGTAGTCAAGCGTTGTGCCACTGTTTCAGGCTGTACCGCTGACAAAATCACGTGATCGCTGTCTGTAATAATGACCGCACGTGTACGTCTCCCATAGGTAGCGTCCACTAGCATGTTGCGATCGCGCGCTTCCTGGATGATCCGTTTGATAGGAGCGGACTCCGGACTTACAATTGAAATAATGCGGTTGGCATTGACGATGTTGCCAAAACCGATATTGATTAGCTTGATTGCCATGACGGCCCAGCCCATCCTTTCATGCTACTCGACATTCTGTATTTGCTCCCGCATCTTCTCCAGTTCTGTCTTGATCTCGACAGCCAAATGCTGAATGCGCAAATGATTCGCTTTGGAAGCAATCGTATTGGCTTCCCGATTCATTTCCTGGAGCAGAAAATCCAGTTTTCGACCAATTGCTTCTTCTTTGCCTAATTGATTGGCAAACTGTTGGCAATGACTATCTAAACGGGTCAACTCTTCACTAATATCACTTTTATCAGCGAAAAAGGCAACCTCTTGTGCTACACGAGCAGGGTCCAATTCAAAAGGCGTCAAACCGGCCCACTCACTTACGCGTTGCTCGAGTCGGCCCTTATAATCTTCCTTACAAAGTGGGGCCAACTGGGAGATCTCCCGCGTCCATGTGTTGACGGCAGTCAGGCGACTGGCTAGATCAGTGTGCAACAGTTTACCCTCGGTCTCTTTCATCGAAACGAGATCCATGGCCGCGCCCCTGACCAGGTCTTGGAGCCACTCTGCCAGCTCCTCCACATTGTCGTCCTCTGACTCTTTGGTATGTATCACGCCAGGAAAGTGTAGTAGATCCTTGACGGTTAAAGGCGTCTCTAGCGCAAAACGCTGAGTCATCTCACGAGAAATGGAGACTAGCTGTTCAGCTACATCCCAGTCAATGTCCATAACCGTAGCAGAAGAATTTTTCCCTTCCACTGAGACAGTGACATCGACACGCCCTCTTCTGACATACTGTGCGACCAGCTTACGAATCGAATCCTCAAGCATATTCCACGCTTTAGGCAGGCGCACGACAATCTCAGAAAAGCGGTGATTCACTGCACGTATCTCGACTGTTGCTCGAATGGAGCCCTTACTATCTTCTTTTCTACCGTAACCAGTCATGCTTCGAATCACAAGTTTTCACTTCCATAGACGCAAAATCGTTAATTTATTATAGGAGACAACTCTTGGCAGTGTCAACCGAAGCACCCCCACCACGATGAGATTCCTCCTTGCTCTGACTTATGCTACACTGTGACTGGCAGCTCTCTATCTATTATTCTAGCCATTTTTTTGATCTGAGGTGACTTTTGTGGCATTTGATGGCGTAGTAACCCGCTCTGTTGCGCGGGAATTACATAAACTGGTAGGAGGACGTATCTCCAAAATCCACCAGCCCCACCATAGCGATATTATTATGCAAGTACGGACACAAGGAGAAACGGTAAAATTCCTCCTGTCTTCAAACCCGACCTATCCCCGCTTGCACATCACGACAGAAGAATTCACGAATCCGCTGGAAGCTCCGATGTTTTGCATGCTATTGCGCAAGCATTGTGAGGGCGGCGTAATTGAATCCGTCCAGCAAATCGGGATGGAGCGAATCATTCACATCGACGTACGCACCCGGGATGAGCTGGGTGACACGGCTGTCCGCCGCATTATTGTAGAGATCATGGGCAAGCACAGCAACATCATCCTCATCGATCCTGCAACCGGAATGATTTTGGATAGCGCCATGCATGTGACGCTCGCCATTAGCCAGTACAGACAAGTTACGCCCGGCAGACCTTACGTCACTCCTCCGAGCCAAGATAAACGCGACCCTCTCACTGTAACCGAGCAAGCGTTTATTTCTTCCCTCGATTGGAACGGCGGTCGTTTGGACAAGCAAATCGTAGATGGCTATACCGGGATCAGTCCCTTATTGGCAAAAGAAATTTTGCACAGAGCCGGCCTCGCGAATCGCGAATCACTGTGGGCTGCCTTTTCACAGGTGATGAAAGCAATCAACGATCATTCGTATGTGCCATCTATTGTAGAGACAAACGGCAAAGCGTACTTTCACGTCGTCGAGCTGACACATCTCTCAAATGGAGTTACCACCCCCTATCCTTCCGTCCAAGAATGCTTGCAGGCATTTTTCGAAGGGAAGGCGCTCCGTGACACTGTCAAACAACGTGCGCATGATTTGATTCGCTTTGTCACTGTTGAGCGCAATAAAAATGAAAAGAAAATTGAGAAGCTCGAGCAAACGCTGAAATATGCTCATGAAGCAGATCAGTTTCGCCTGTACGGTGAATTGATCACCGCCAATATGCACCAAATGAAGCGAGGGGATCGCGAGCTCGTCACAGTAAACTGGTATGACGAAGAGGGAGGTACCATCACCATTCCGCTCGACCCATTAAAGACCCCGTCGGAAAATTTGCAGTCGTATTACAAACGGTATAACAAGGCCAAAAACAGCCTTTCCATCGTGAGTGAGCAGATTGAGCAAGCGCAGGCTGAACTCTTGTATTTGGAGGGCGTATTGGTCCAACTGGAACATGCCACCCTAAAAGATGCCGAAGAAATTCGCGAGGAGCTCGTTGAGCAAGGCTACATGCGAGATCGTAAAAAACGTGGTCCGCGCAAGAAAAAAGATACCCGACCAGAGCTGGATACGTACCTTTCTTCGGATGGCATTGAGATTTTGGTCGGCAAAAACAATAAACAAAATGAATACCTGACCAACAAGCTCGCATCGTCGCAAGAAACATGGCTGCACACCAAGGATATCCCTGGGTCCCATGTGGTCATTCGCGCTCGGGAATTTTCGGATGAGACGTTGCTTGAAGCAGCCAATCTGGCCGCTTTCTTCAGTCGCGCCAAAGAAGGAAGTCAGATTCCCGTAGATTACACGCTCGTGAAGCATGTAAAAAAACCGAGCGGGGCCAAGCCTGGCTATGTGATCTACGAACAGCAACGAACGCTGTATGTGACACCGGATGAAGCACTGATCCGCCGTTTAAAATCAAACACCTCTTCTACGAATAGTGCGACTACCTAAGTTCATACTAAGGGCATGAAAGGTGGTGTTCGCTCTTTGAACATCGTTCTCAAGCTCTTGTTTAACGGAATCATTGCCATTCCAGGGCTTTGGTGGTCAGGGACGTCCCTTATGTTTGCCGTGCTCGCAAGCGTGATTGTTAGTTTACTGGGTTATGTATTGGATTTGACAATCCTCCCTCGTACAAACAATACGTTTGCAAGCACCGCTGATTTCTTGTTCGTGTATGCCTCCTTGTGGCTTGGCTGTTACTTGTTTGGTCAGACCATATCCTTATCAGGTTTGCTGTTGACGACATTTGCCATTACGGTGGTGGAATACTTTTTCCATGGTTACCTGCAACGGCACGGCGTCCACCATTCCAAACATCCGGGCTGAAGCATCATTTCTATTTTGGAAGGAGGATCAGGATGAACGTTATTGGCATCATCCAGACCGATCTGAACGAATTCAACGTGCTGTTTGAGCAGCAAGGTGGACAAGGTGGAAACGGACAAGGACAGCAATCACACGACGGCGGACAAAACCATCAACAAGACCAAGACAGCGACTCGATGTTTCTCAGCTTTCTCGATGAACAACCGAGTTCAAATGAACACAGCGGGCAAGGGAACAGTCAAGGCGGAGGCCAAGGCGGACAACAGCAAAATGGCCCGCAAGAGCTGACCGTCCGCATTAAAGGAATTCCTGAGGGACAAAAAGCGAATTTCCTGCAAATGTATCAAATTCTTCAAGATGCCCAAGACTCCCAAACCCTTGAAAAGGACCTGACCATTGTCGATCACGGGGATCAAGACCAGAGCGCCCAAAAACAAGGGCAGGGCCACGGCTCGGGCAAGCAAAACAAAACCACTCATTAGTTTGAAGACAAAAAACAAAAACCACCTGGAAGCAGATTCCAAGTGGTTTTTGTTTTTGCTATCGGTCATTCATTGCGTTCATAAACGGCCAAGTCCCCGCTCTGCCGTTGACCTCATGTTTCTATAACCTGCGCTCACACAGGTGGGCGACCCTTCTGTACTTCAACCTTCCCATGCATCCAAAAAGGAGGTGGGCCTGACATCCATCACAGTTTCCGTCTCCCGAAAAACACGTATAAGGTTAGAAACATTTACGGCCTATCGTACATCGCAGGATCTTGATATCCCTACTTTAACACAGAATGGTCCTTTGCTCAACGGATAAAGTTCCCTTTGGACTTTTCAATCTTATCAATCCCATGAGCTAAGCATTTCCCTGCCAAAAAAACACTACGTCCGCTTTACCTTCGCTTGTACAAGCGTCTGAAATTCAGGACGTGCGATCAGGGATGGCTGCTGTTGCTTTTCCCAGGCCAGGGCATATTCTAGGCCCTGAATCTGGCAACGTCCCAACCCTTCTTTGGTTACGGCATACGCTTGTTTCGGCAGGCGACGTACCGCAGTAACCAATTTTTCCAGCTCACTTTCGACTTGACTGGCTTCAACGGCTCGATAGATCAAGCCGATTTCCTCCGCCTTTTTCCCTGTAATCCTTTCTCCCAGCAATGCGAGCCGCTTCGCCCACGCCGTACCAACAAGCCTCGTCAAAAGGTATGTCCCGCCAAAATCCGTTGTCAGACCGATCTGGACAAAAGGCTCCTGCAACAGAGCATCTTCCGTCGCAATGACAAAATCAGCATGCAACGCAAGATTGAGTCCCGCTCCGACAGCTACTCCTTCGATGACTGCAATCACAGGCTTTGGCATTTGATGCAAATTGGTGATGAAATCATTAATGATCGTCAGTGATTGATCAGCATCACTCTTATCCGTCAGAGCAGTCAACACGCCCAAATCCGCACCGGAGCAAAAGTTCCCTCCTGCTCCCCGCAACAGAAGCACATCGACTTCCTCATCTGTTGAAGCTTTTGCGAGCGCGTCCTGCAAAAGGGAAAACATTTCAACCGTCATCGCATTGAGGACGTGTGGCCTGTTTAGCGTCATCGTGCAGATTCCATCCGCTTTTGTTACGATCAATTGTGTTTGATGATCCTGTTCCATCCTTTTTCTCACCCTTTCCTATGAAGAAGCGGCAGGAATAACCCCCTGCCTTTGCAGCCGACTCAAATCCTCTCCTGTGAGGTTCAGCTTGCGTTTGAGCAGCTCGTGCGTGTAATCGGTGTGCCATGGGGGTGACAACCTCTCCGCCCTATTGCGATGCGCGAAACTCCGCTCTTGATTGGGCGACTTCTTTTCCAAATAAGGAAGCGTATACGCTATCTCCCTGTTCGCAACGTACGAATTGTCTGCCCAGTTTTCCCAATCTTCAACGGCGGTCAGACAGCAATCCACCTCACTCCCCAGCTCACTCCACTCGGCTTGGGTTCTGGACAGAAACAGTGCTTTCATATCGTCAAACATCTCTGGATGCAGAGCAACGCTAGCCCGGTGACATAGCTCCCAGTCTGCTCTTCCTACCGCGCGGCAAAAATTGAGCCAGAACTTCTCTTCCAACGCAGCAAGTGCGACATACTGACCGTCTGCTGTCTCATAGACCTGATACGCCAGCAAACTCCCTCTCCCGGTCTCCCGTCCAATGGAGGAGCTGTATGACATTAACAGTGCGTGCAGCCCTGTCCAAGAGCTAAACAAGTCAGCCGATGAAACATCCAAATAAGCTCCCCGGCCTGTCCGCGTACGTTGCACAAGCGCCGCACATATTTGTTCACTGGCATACAGCCCGAGTGCGTAATCAGAAAGCGGAATATCTGCAACGACAGGCTTGCCTTCCAGATCGCGAACCAGTGAGAGAAATCCACTTACTGCCTGGACATTCAAGTCATGCCCCCCTATTTGGTATAGCTCGCCGCTTTGGCCATAGCCCGTCACAGAACAATAAATGACCGCAGGGTGCATCTCCCACAGGTGATCGTAATCCAGTCCCAAATGTCGCATCACACCTGGTCGATAGCTTTCCACCACAACATCAGCCTGTCTGGCCAGAGCAAACGCGAGCGCTTTTCCCTCATTCGTCCGCAAATTCAAGGAAATACTTTTATGATTGCGATGTGAACGTAGGTAAAACGCTCCCGTCTCTCTAGCTTCCGAATGAGAAGGTCTGGTTAACGGTGAGTGAGCTTTGTCGTGAAACGGTTCCACCTCAATGACCTCTGCCCCCAAATCAGCCAGGCGCATCGTACAAAGCGGACCTGGAAGATGGCGAGAAAAATCAACTATTGTCACTCCCGTCAACATGATTTGACTCCCCCTTCACCGACTACACTCACTTGTAATTCGAGATGAACGACTGTTCACCCTCTTTTTTAATGGAAAATTCAAACAAATACAAAAAGCCGTCCCACAAGGAACGACTTTCCCAAGAACGGTTATTTGATAAACCGGAGAGTGAGCGGGTAACGGAATTCTTTTCCCTCATTTGCTTTCACCGCAGCGATGATAACGAAGATCGCCCAAAAAATAAAAAGGGCTCCCAATAATAGTGCGCCGATAAAAATGATAATCAATAAACTTGAAATGGCGGCATAAATCATTACCGAGATGCTAAAATTCAGGGCCTCTTTTCCATGCTGATAAAAAAAGGCTCCCTCTTCACGCTTGATCAACCATACGATTAAAGGTCCTAATACATTGCCGAACGGAACGACAAAACCAAGGAAGGCAGATAGATGTACGATCATCGCCCACATTCGTTCCTCTTTCCCATTCAGGAATTGCATATCCATACCTCCCTTAACCCTTTTCCACTATTGTACGACAAATTGCACGAAACTTGCGAAAAAACGAAAAAAGCGCCACCCCGGCGCCTTTCTCTATTAATACTTGCTCTCGTTACTTCCGCCGTGACTTCCACCGTAACCGCCGCCGTATCCGCCACCATAAGAGGAGCCGTAACCATCGAAGCCATCGTAACCGCCGTGACCGCCGTAACCGCCGCCAAAGTGTTCAAAACCACCAAAGTGACCGTGACCGTGTCCGCAACTACGACCGTATGGCTTACAATGGGTTCTGTAGTGTGGCTTGTAGAAGCAATGCTTTTTGTACACTTTCTTTTCGCAGCATTTAAAGCATCTGCGACGAGATCTTCTGCATCCGCAACTCATTAACCTCACTCCTTCCTTTTCGTTACATCTACAAGGTATGTAGGTGATGACATATCGGCATGGACAGAAGTCTAGATTCTAGTCAAAATCAGCGGATGTCTCGTAGGCTATTTTGCAGTAGGAGTGGTCAAAACGCTGATGGAATCGATGTTTTTCCGAGCAAGACAGAGGACCAGACGAAGCGAGAATTCAAAACTTATCGTCAATAAAAGGGAGGGCATTAAGCCTGTATACCGGGTCATACTAATGCAGATGACAAATCGTTAGGAAGAAGGTGCCTTCGTGGGAGAACACAGCCGTTTTCGTGAAGGAGAAAAGTCTCCGAAAAATGCCGTATACATGGAGATTGGTGAGTCCGGTGCAAGCGTGCAGGACCCGATGATCATCGAGCTTTCCAGAGGGGAAAAGTTCCCCGCTACACGAAATAAAAATCGCGTATGGACGCAAAAGTAAGGAATGCAAAAAACCAACCTGGCACCATGCACAAGGTTGGTTCTCTTTTTTACGAATTGTCGTCGTCTTCGTCGTCGTTTTCTTCCTCTTCGTCTTCTTCATCGCCGCTTACGTAAATAATGGTGACACCCAAGCTCTCCAATAACGAAAGGACTTCTTTGTTCAACTCCTGATCCATGAGCAATCCTAGGCTTTCAACAAGCTCGAGCTCTTCCAGCTCGCCTTGTTCAGCATCCTCGATCAGTTCTATAATTTCGGTCATTCGCTTTTTTTCCAATACGGCTACGAGTTCATCTCTTGTCATAAATCGTTTTACACCTCATTTTCTACTCTCTATGCTTTATAATAGTACATAAATGATCCATTGAAAACCAAGCAGTGAGGTGAAGATCACCATGTATCCGCAACCGTATCTGGATTATTTGATCCAGTTCCATGTAGAACGCGATTATTTTGAGTGTCATGAGATTCTCGAGGAGTATTGGAAAAGCGCTCCTCCCCATGAGCGACAGCCTGTATGGGTGGGGTTGATTCAAATCTCCGTCGCTCTTTATCATCAGAGACGCGGGAATCAGGCAGGTGCAATTAAGATGCTCACGGGCGCCATTTCCCTTGTCAAAAAGCATCAGCTAGACATTCAAAAGCTTGGGTTGGATAGTGAAAGTCTGGCGAGCCTGCTTGAAGAGCGTCTGACAGAAATGCAAAATGGTCAGCCCTATCGAAGCATGTCTCTGCCCATGTCCGATGCTTTGAAACAGGCGTATCAAGAGGCTTGTACGATGCAAAATCACCCTGAGCATCGGGATAGCGATATGCAAGACGCCTACTTGCTGAATAAGCATACCTTGAGGGATCGCAGTGAAGTTATGGCAGAACGCCAGCACCAGCTACAAAAGCGCGAAGCACGTCGGAACAACGAGTCAAACTAATCTGCGTACAGCTGTAAATAACTGGATGGAAGAGCATCGCTCAAGCAATAGTGCTCACCCACTCGGTAAAAACAAATGCCGGCTTCATGGGCTTCCTTTGCATTCACAGTAACGAGGCGCAATGTGTCTGTCTGCTCTCCTATATGCTCCGTTCTATCCGCAAGCTGCACATACTCACTGGCGATCGGTAACAGGCCGCCAGTGAGTACTTGTTTCAATAACTTTCGATGTGTCCCGTAATAGAGAACATCAGGTGGCACGATCTCCATGAGCCTGCTTTTTGCAATCGAGGGTAAAAAGCCGTAGGTAACTCGAATGAGTGATCCTCCGTCCCATTCGATACTCCGCTCCGGATCGAATTCCACGACTTGATGAAGATCTTGCCTGGTTGTGTATGCGCACCCTTTCAGCGTATGAAGATATTCCAGTAACGGCTCAACCGGGGTATACCCATACGTGTCATAGTAGAGTTGAAATGCTTCACTGTTTTGCCGAAGTATACTAAGCAATCGCTTGCGAAGTCTCGTTTCTTCATGAATCGCCAGCATCATTTTCTCCCTCCTATCCGGTTAATAAATCCAGAGAACCACAGCTAGTGCGAGACCCAAATCCGCGAGTAAATGACTAATCCAGTTTGGATAAATCGAAGGAAACATTTCTTTCAGCCATCCCCATATCAGCCCTACACCAAAAACCAACGATGTAATGAACAAGCCGTTTCGCAAACCAAACAGGAGCGTAGAGATAATCAGGTGATACAAGGAATAAAAAAAGCCAGAAAGAAAAATGGATAGGAAGCGGGATAAGGACGCACGAAACCGCTGCAATACGAAGCCTCGCCAGAACAATTCTTCCAGCAGCGAGTTAATGAAAATAAGATAGACGGAAAAAACCCAAATCCAGCGGCGCTTAATCCCCCATGCTTCCATGCCTGCTCGAACGACTTCAGGTCTTCCCGGTTCCTGCAAGAGCAACCAAAGTCCAGCCAGCACTCCTGTCAACATCAGAACGCCAAGTGCCAGTCCGTATAAAGTACCCTGCCATTCAAAACTTCCCCACGCGGAATGCCATTGCTTGCGCAAATCTCCTTCCCACCATCCGTGAATGACGGGAATACAGATGCATACGAGCACATGAAAAGAAAAAAACGTGATAATGACACTATGCTTTTCCACCAGTCCGTAAAAGATCGTGAGTGTCGCAGCAAACCCATATACGATCAACAGTAGCAACGTTCGTTTTCGCGCCATTTACGAATATCTCCTTTTGGGCGTAATGGCCGCAGCATTGCGTTAGTTTGTCCGTTATGAATACGAAGAATACCCACAAAGACAATAAATATACAAGCGTTTGCATGAATGCTATACTAGAGAAATCGCTTTTTCTCAAATGATTGGATCGGTTCATTTTTTTACCTAACTAACGAATGTTTGGAGTGGCTCTCATGTTATGGCGTAATCGTACCTTTCTGCTTTTAATGAGTGGAGAGATCGTCGCCGGAGCGGGCATGTGGATTTCGATTATTGCCAATCTTTCGTTCATGCAGAAACTTGTTCCTTCTGATACGGTGAAGGGCTTGATTCTGATGTGTGGATTGGTGGTCAGCATTCTCCTCGCCCCAAAAGCGGGTGTGGTGATTGACATGTACGACAAAGGCAAGATCATGCTGTTTGCCAGCCTGATCCGGACACTTAGCCCAGTCTTCATGTTCCCAGCTCTTGCAAATGATTCTCTTCTGTGGATGATCGTATCTTTGATCGTGATGCAATGCTCTGCTGCTTTTTATTTTCCGACCGTGCAGGCTTCCTTGCCAGCCATCCTTTCTCAGGACGAGTTACTCAAGGCGAACAGCGCATATTTGAATATCTCTACGCTCTCGCGCATTGGCGGAACAGCAATCGGCGGTATACTCGTTGCGTCCATGGACCTGTCCATGCTGTATGTATTCTCTATCATCGCGTATGCAGTACTCGCTGTGGTCACGCTCTTTCTCCGCATTCCTCCAGTCACTTCTCGGAAGATTCAGGAAAAGGTGGAGTTTCGCGAAGTACTGACGATCTCGCGACAAGACCCGGCTTTGTTTGTCGGATTGATTAATAATGGGTTGATCACCTTGTTCCTTGGCGGTGTGAACCTGATGATCTTGAACTTTAGTGAGCTGCAACAGGAACCTCAGCTCATGGGATGGATCTATGCGGCAGAAGGAATCAGCATTTTGATTGGGGGGCTCTTGGCAAAACGTTGGATAGGTCACAGAAATCTCGTGGCAGCTTCCACCATCATGCTCTTTTTCTTCGCGCTGTCCCAGTTTGGCATGTCATTTGCCGATAACAAATTCATGGTCCTTGCTTCCTTCTCCGTGTTCGGCTTTGTCGTTGCTTTCTTCTTCCCGGTCACCGCAACGATTTTCCAGAAGCGCCTGCCACCACACCAGCAAGGGCGATTCTTTTCTTTCAAAAGCATGCTAGATCGTGGATTTTTCTTGTTGGCTCTTGCGATTACAGGAGTTGGGCTGGACCTTCTCGGCATTAGCGGCTACCTCCTCTTCATCGGCTCTCTAACACTGCTCTTTGGCTTGTTAACTTTTATTTACAGTAAAAAGCATAAGCTGGATGTTCGCTCTCATGATGAAGCCGCTGCCTAGTATCGGAATGGAACGTACCATGACAACCGCTTTCCTATCGACCATGCTTTGGTGTACACTAGTGAATGTAGGTTGAACACTAATGGAGGCGTTTTTCCATGCAGATCCTTTCCTCTCCCGTTTTGGGAATCCTGCTGCCTCTCGTGATGGCTATTGCAGTGATCTTTTTGAGAATGCGTCGGCAAAAAAAGCCGGCTTCTGCAAAAAGCATTATTTTGCCACCATTCTTTATGGCGACAGGGTTTGCGATGTTCTTGTTCCCGGAGGCGCAATTACCGCCCAAGTTTGATATTGTAGCCTTTGTGGTTGGGGTAATCTTTTCGATTCCGTTGATTATGACGTCACGCTTCGAAATCATTGGGCAAGATGTGTATTTGAAACGGTCCCGTGCGTTTTTCTTCATTTTGTCCGGTCTGTTGGTCATCCGGCTGATTATTAAACTGTTGATCAATGATAGCTTTACACCGATTCAAACAGGTGGACTGTTCTTCTTGCTCGCATTTGGTATGCTCGTGCCTTGGCGTATCGCGATGCTGGTGATGTACCGGAATTTAACCAAAAAGACGTTTGGCACCTAGTAAAAAGACCACCTCCATTTCGAGGTGGTTTTTGGTTTGCTCCCTGCCCCGGAGCGTAAAAACGGGACAACGTCGCTATGACGAACGACTACTTAAACGCATCCAACTTGAGGAGAAGAAAAAACAGCTTCACTCGATGATACAGATATTAGACAGAGGACTGTTAGGAAGGGGAAGTACAAGAGGTGATTTCAAGAGAAGAATTGGAAAAGAATCAAGTGTGGCTTTATGCTTTCGTACTCCTTATCGCTGCTGGAATAGGCTTGTTATGGCCAGAATCCAGTGAGAGCTTAGATAGCATGATTTCATTGATACTTGCCATCTTACTGTATGGGATGTTTGCCCAAATACCGTTTTTTCGTTTAAAAGAGGCATTATCGAATCGAAAGTTCATTTATGCACTGCTTGTTACGAATTACATAGCTATACCTATCCTTGTTTGGGGATTGACCCATTTTCTTCCAAGCGATCCAGCAATACGATTAGGTGTACTTCTTGTTTTGCTTACTCCCTGCATTGACTATGTTATTGTCTTTACACAACTTGGGAGAGGGAACGAAAAGCTTGTTTTGGTTTCAACCCCTATACTCTTTGTCACCCAAATGCTTTTATTACCGATTTATTTAGGGCTTTTTATGGGCAAGACATCGGCAGAAATTGTGAGTGTCGGACCGTTTTTCGAAGCATTTTTTGGTCTTATTGTCGCTCCACTGGTACTTGCTCTCCTTACTCAATGGTGGTCAAGACGCCAACCATACGGAGAACGTTTTCTTGATGCTACAGCATGGCTTCCTGTGCCTTTTATGGCACTAACCCTTTTTATTGTTGTTGCATCTCAAATCTCTAAACTATATACCTCTTTTCCTTTTATTAGCCACGTGATTCCCGTTTATGTAGCCTATATGGCCATAGCACCGATTATTGCACGCATCGTTTCTCGTATATTCCGTTTAGATACTGGAGCAGGGCGGGCTCTTATCTTTAGTGCAGGAACCCGAAACTCTCTTGTCGTTCTTCCTTTTGCACTGGCGCTACCTGAACCTCTAAACGGGGTAGTGTCTGCTGTCATCGTAACGCAAACTATTGTAGAGCTGATTGGGGAACTATTATATATTCGTCTTGTTCCACATGTACTTTTACGAGGGACGAAGGGAAATGCTGATTAAACGATCTACCAGGGGTGGCGTCAACTTCATTGGTACCACCCCTGGTTCTACATAACTATTCCAGCTCTGCTAGAAAGTAAGATCCTCCACCAATCTTATACTCACTATTCGTCCCTCCTGCTGCCAACCTCGCAAAAAACGGTCTTTGCCCGCGTTTTTTCCATGCAGTCTGCGCCATTCCCTCCTCAGTCGGTTGGCAAAGTACTACATTTCCACCCGGAAGTTCAAATGCTTGGCAGATGGCCCCCAATTCTTTATCGTGGAATACTTCGCTCTTCTCCCACCGAAACCAGCTTTGCCAACGTGCTGTTGCTTCTTCCAGATCCGTCACGGCATACCCTACAGACTTGAGATCGGCAGCACCGTTCGGATGTGCGCCAATGATGCCGCGATTAGTCAAATCTTCTCTTCTCTCTGCATCCGTTTGCGACCATTCAATGAGAAAGGGCGGGAGAAGAGTACTATCTGCATCTTCGAGGAACAACATCCGCCATCGAAGCGTCGTGCCATCATCACGCGTACGACTTCCCGCAACAGGCCCAGTAACCTGCAAGCCTTGGCTTCGCAAGCGCTCTGCCCACGCATCCATCTCGTTGGTCCGTAGGGCAATCTGGCCGAATCCTTCTCCCTTTGCCTTATCCTCGATGCATTGACGTATGAGCGGATTCTCTGATTGTTGAGCAAGCTCCTGGTGTTCAACCGCCAAAAACTCAACATAAGAAAGCCCGAAATAACTAAGGCTATTCCATGTCCCCCAAGACGCATGACGCCCTCCAGCTACCGTATGAAAACCCGCTTGGCAAAATTGCTCCGCTGCTTCCTGAGGAGTCCGATGTACAAAATGAACCAAATGATCAAAAGTTAATCGCACCTTTTTTCTCCCCTTTTTCGTATTACTTATAGGATATCAAAATTCATTTATGTAAGGATAGAAAGACAAGGGGGAAAAATGAACGAGAACAGATCAAGCCGGATACATGCTCGGCGCAAACGCTCACGCAGAAAATGGGCACGTGTGGGAAAGAGCACGCTCCTCTTTAGCGTGTTGGCCATCTTCGTAGTCGGAACCTACTACTTATTCCAAACTGCCATGGATGGAGAACATGCCAACCCGAACACCCAGCCTGCTCCTGATAATACAGCGAACCAAAAGTCTTCTGTGCAGCTCACCTTTGTCGGTGACATCATGATGTCAGGAAACGTTGAGAAAACCTTACTTGCAAATAGCTATGACTACCCATACAAACATGTAAGCTCGCTCTTTTTGCAAGATGATATCACCATTGCCAATTTGGAGACCCCGATCACCGACACAGGTGTTGCTGCTCAAAACAAGGAGTATGTTTACAAGTCATCGCCACTTGCTGTTCCTGCCATGAAAAACGCTGGGATTGATGTGGTGAATCTGGCCAATAACCACTCCATGGACCAAGGCGTTCCGGGATTGCTGGATACCTTTGACGCTTTGGACGAAAACCGTATAGAATACGTCGGTGCCGGTAAGGATGCAAGCCGCGCCTATTCACCTGTTTTCCTAGAAAAGAACGGCATCAAGATCGCGATTCTCGGCTTCAGCAGGGTCATTCCCGAAACGAGCTGGTTTGCAGGGAATTCCCAACCAGGTATGGCCGCTTCCTATGATCCTACACTGGCAGTGAAAGCGATCCAGGATGCGAACAGCCAAGCGGATCTCGTGGTGGTGATTGCACACTGGGGCAAAGAACGCTCCGATTATCCTGTCGATCATCAAAAGGAGCTGTCTCGTGCCTACATCGATGCTGGTGCAGATTTGATTGTCGGCGGTCATCCCCACGTACTGCAAGGCTTTGAAAGATACAACGACAAATGGATTGCGTACAGTCTTGGCAATTTCATTTTCACACGTTCAAACGAACCCAAGACTTGGGAAACGATGGTCCTGCAAGCAAACTGCTCCAAAAGTGGTGATTGTGAGCTAACGATGTTTCCATTTCATGCAGAATTGGGACAAGCTGTACCCATGAATGAAAGCAACGGCGCTACCCTGTTAAAACGCATTAAATCCATTTCTGAGCAAGTCGACATACAAAGTGACGGGCGTGTGCAGCCACGTGCAAAGGCGGTGGAGACTGCCCCCTGATAAAAGAAGCCGTGTTTCCAGATTCCTGGAAATACGGCTTTTCTTCTTATGGTTCCTCTTCCTTACGCAGATTCAAGAATAGGGAAGCAGCGCACTTCTAAGCCAAAATCATTTTTCAATAAGGACTCATGCTGTTCACTGATTCCCGTCACGATCAACCCTGCGCGCAAGACGCCTCCCAAATCGAATTGGACTTTTAGTTTATGCACGTTCACCCCGGCCTGCTGAAGGAAATGCAAGACCCGATCTGGCGTCGCAGTATGACATGAGCCCTCCAGATAACATAGGACGGGTTCTGCCGAGTCCACCGTGCCTCCAGCTTTGTCAGCCGTTTTTTCTTTCCAGGTAGGATGCGGCGTGAATGGCTGTGTCAATAAATAGGCCAAATCCTCCACGACTGCACTTGCTGTAGGGAGCTCTCCTGCCCCTCTTCCTGTAAACAACAGGTCTCCAACGATGTTGCCGGATAGCTGGACAGCATTAAACGCATCGTGGATTTGCGCCAACGGATGGCTCAGCGGAAGCATGGTTGGTTCAACAGATAGTCGAATGCCTTTTTCGTCTTGATAAGCCTGCGCGATCAGCTTGATCCGGTACCCTAAGTCGCTTGCAATCCGAATGTGACCTGCTGACAAATCTGCAATTCCTTTGCGAACAACATCCGCTAAAGGCAGCGATTCTCCATAAACAAGCTGTGCCAGGATATACAATTTGTACATAGCATCAAAGCCTTCTACATCCGAACGAGGGTCTGCTTCCGCATAGCCCAGCTCCTGTGCTTGCTTGAGCACCTCCTGGTAGGAGAGCTGCTCTGCTTCCATTTTCGTCAAAATGAAGTTCGTTGTTCCGTTGAGAATACCGCGAACACCTTGGATATCGTTCGTACGTAGGAACTGCCGGAGCACACTCAAGATCGGGATACCCCCAGCCACACTCGCTTCATAGGCAAGATGCACTTGATACTGATTTGCCAAATCGACTAGCTCTGTTCCTTTTTTCGCCAGGAGCTCTTTGTTGGCGGTTACCACATGGCAGCCCTTTTCGATCAAAGCACGTACGTAGCCATAGGTAGGTTCTACACCGCCCATGACCTCCACCACGATATCCACATCGCTTCTCAATACATCCTCAAAATCTGTCGTTAGTAAAGATGGGTCGACATGAACCGCCCGCTCTTTTTCCGAGTCACGCACCAATGCCTTGACGATCTCAATTCGTTTTCCCAGACGAGAAGCCAGCTTCTCCTGTTGTGAACGGATCGTTTTGATTACGCCCCCACCCACTGTCCCCAATCCCAATAATCCCACGCGTACTACTTCTGCACTCATCCTGACCACCCCATACCCCAAATTTTAGATAAAAAGAAAAGCCATCTTCGATAAGAAGAAGGCTTGATAGCAGCTAATGCTCCCCCTCCTTATCTCCCAGGACGTATATGTCCTGCAGGAATTGGCACCTTGTCACAAAATATACGTGACGGTTGCCGGGCTTCATCGGGCCAGTCCCTCCACCTCTCTGGATAAAGAAAATATGAAATTAAAAAAACCTTCTTCGCTAAGAAGAAGGTTCATCTACAAATGGAGTAACCCGCTTCTTATCTTTCGAGACGAAACGTCTCGCAGGAATTGGCACCTTGTTGCAATATGCAACGGTTGCCGGGCTTCATCGGGCCAGACCCTCCACCTCTCTGGATAAGAACTATTTATGCTGTTGAGCTTTATTCTAAGAAATTCCAAGGCAAGCGTCAACAAAATTCTTTCTTTTCTGATTGCAAGCTGATTTGGCAAGGATTTCAGTTGTGGGTGAACAGGCTTTCTACCTCTTCCATACTGCAGCAAGCACAATGAAACACGCCCTCCTGGCACTCCTCAGGCTGCTCTTTTTCCTCAACATATCCGCACCATTGGCAAATAAAAAGTTGTATCATTGCTCGCCCTCCTCTTCTATTATTCTGCCCAAAATAAAAAGAGCATTTTCCGCACGACCGTGACGATCGTTAGAAAATGCCAGAAAAGGAGGGGCATACTTGTCCACTCGCTGTTTTTCGCAAGCCATCTCTAACACCTCCCTATCTCCCGTAGGTCTATCAGTGTTGTCGAAACAGGCAGGTCTCCTGACTATGGGTTCATCGCCTAGCGTCGCCTTCCCCGTCTATTTTGATAGACCAGTGGCTTTTTGGACGCTGACTCCCCTCTTACAGTGGCGGGACCGTGTCGGATTTGCACCGAGCTTCCCTATTATCCTTGTGGCGAGTTGGTTACGCCCTAAGGAACCTGTTTCCACCTATGAAATTGTCTATTCTCACTACTACCCTCAGATTTTACCTTACCCGAAGTACCGTTCTTTCAAAATGCTAGTGTGGTGAGCTTCATGTCCAGCAATCACGTAGGCCAATGTCCTTGCAGATAGCTTGTTTCCGTTGGCAATTCCTGTACGCAACCACGCTTCTGGCGAGATTCCTCGCACCTGCGCGATGGTGGAAGCACGGACAGCCTTATACTCTTCCAATAAATCAGACAGATCTCTTAGCTGAAAACACCCGTGTTCGACAAATGCATTCTCATCAAAACCGACGAGGGGTGTCCGATCTCCTCTCGCGATTCTCAGCAAGCGATAGCTCATGATGCGTTCAGTATCGAAGAGATGACCCAACACCTCTTTAACCGTCCATTTGCCTGGCGCATACCGATAATCAATTTGCTCGGGCGCAAGGGACGAAAAGAACGCGACTTGCCTCTCTCCTTGCTGCGTGAGGATCGTTTGGAGCTCCCCCTCCGGTACAAGACCAATGTAATAGTCAAAATAAGCAGCGTATTCATCGCGCTCTGGTCGTCTGAGCATCTGTTTCCCACTCCTCGTCATTCAGTTTCAATAGACAAATTACTATGTAAACCTTCAAACAATAGGACCCTTGCCGGGGCTGCATCCGTGCCGACCAGCTTGAGTGGTGCAGCTACCAGAAAATACTCGCCTGGCGGGACCTCTGCTAGCCGTAAGCCTTCCACGACAATGACTCCCGCTGCAAACAATTTTTTATGTGTGGGGTGACCTTCCTGGCTGCGTTCGATTCCAAGTGCATCGGTACCAATGCCACGCACCCCTAGCTCACTTACATATTCCGCACCTTCTTCAGACAGAAAGATAAATTCAAAGGAGAACGCCTCTTCAAAAGAGTTTTTCGTTTTAAATAGGACAAAATCTCCTCGCGCAAGATCGAAGCTCTCCAAGTCAGCGCGAGTGATTCTGTCCTCGACCGCTGTGAGATCGAGAACCTTGCAAGGGCCCACTAGCTTCTCCAAGGAAATACTCTCAAATGTATCACCAGCATTCACCATGTGCAGGGGAGCATCCACATGGGTACCCGAGTGGAGGTCCATGTCGATTCTCGATTCTGTTACATAACCGTTGGTAGCGGTACATATTTTCGGCTGTTTTTCCGGCTTGTTTTTATACACCGTCATTCCTTCGTACACGGTGGCGGTTACATCATACATTTTCATCCCAAACGCCCTCCCTTTTGCCTACTGTTTTTTTCGATCCGCTGGAAAAACAATCCCCATCTGCCTTCTCGCTTCATCCATGACCTGCATGGCCATTTTGGAAACTTCATGCGAATTCGTTGCAGATTGTCTGGCCCCGATCTTCGCCAAGTGTAGGAATTCTCTTATTTCATAATGCATGGTCTTCGGGGTCTGCGGCCTTGCTACTTGCTCGGTTCGTCCGTCCCTGTAGCGAATGTCCACTTCTTTGAGATGGTTGATTCGATCGATCACCATCGTAGCGTCCTCCCCTTGAATTTCTGCTGGCTGATAGGAGGTCGTAATTTTCGAGAAGCTAATGATGGCATCCATCTCTCGATACTTCAACAACATACTGCCTTCTCCGTCCACTCCAGAATCAAGCACGATTCCGTCTGCTTTGATCACGTCTGGTTTGCCAAAAAGGATGAGTAAAGGATAAAGACAATAAATACCGATGTCCATCAAGGCTCCGTTTGAAAAAGCAGGATCAAAAGCACGTAAAACCTTCCCTTCGCGGTAGGCGTCATAGCGCGAAGAATATTGGCAATTGCTAGCAATAAAACGTCGTACTTTTCCCAGCTTGTGCAGGTTGTCTTGTATCGCAAAAAAATTCGGCAACAGTGTAGATTTGACAGCTTCCATGAGCAGCACGTCATTTCTTTTCGCTGCCTGGATCATTTCTTCTACCTCACTCGCATTAGAAGCCAGTGGTTTTTCACACAATACGTGCAGCCCCGCGTCCATGCACTGGATCGCTTGTTCCGCGTGGTAGGAGTTGGGGCTTGCAATATAGACTGCGTCAATATTTTTGCTTGCAGCCATTTCTGCTAGGCTGCTATAGGCGAATGGAGCATGGTACTTGTCCGCGATTTCCTTGGCGCGTTCGATCGTACGTGAATAAACAGCCTGAAGAGAAAATCCTTCTACTTCTTGACCAGCCTGGATAAATTCCTCGGTGATCCAGTTCGTTCCGATTACGCCAAATCGCATCTCATCCGCTCCCTTTTCTTTTTCTATCTCGTTGCAGTGACTGGCAGTCGTTCTTCGACCTTATCCAGCCACCACACGAATCCGTCTGCTGCAAGCAATTGCTCTGCAGCCTTTGGTCCGAATGAGCCTGCTTCGTACGTAAAGAGCGGCACCAAATTTTCAGCGAAGGCTTCCAAAATCGGTGTCACCCAATCCCACGACAGCCGAACCTCATCCCAATGCGCAAAGTAAGTGGAATCCCCTCGGAGTGCATCGAACAAGAGCAGCTCGTACGCTTCTGGCACGTCTTTTGTCCCTGAACTGAAATCTACCGTCACCGGCTCAATCTTACCGCTATTTGTCGGATTCTTACTATTTACCTGCAAAGCAATACCTTCGTTCGGATTCACACTGATGATCAATAAATTTGGCGATGGCGTTTCATTTTGCTCCTGATATAGCTTTTCGTGCGGATTTTTGAACTCAATGACGATCCTGGTTGATTTCTCTTGCAGTCTTTTTCCCGTGCGAATATAAAAAGGTACCCCTTCCCAAAACGGGTCATCAATCCAGACACGCGTGGCAATATACGTTTCTGTCATGGAAACGGGATCGACACCAGGCTCGTCCCTGTAGCCAGCTACAGACGTTCCTTGAATATGTCCAGCGCTATACTGACCGCGAATCACGTGTTTCCCGACTTCTTCTTTCTTCATCGGGCGCACGGCTGCCATCACCTTGCGTTTTTCTTCGCGGATATGGGCGGATGTGATTCGCTTCGGAAGCTGCATGGCGATAATCATCAGCATTTGCAGCATATGATTTTGGAGCATGTCCCGCAGTGCTCCGGCTGGCTCGTAATATCCAGCCCGGTCCTCGACGCCGACGGTTTCATTCGCCGTAATTTGTACGTTGGCGATGTATTGATTGTTCCAGAGAGCCTGGAAAACCGGGTTCGCGAATTCGAGAGCTTCGAGGTTTTGCACCATCGGTTTCCCCAAGTAATGATCAATGCGATATATTTCTTCTTCTGAAAATGCTTTTCCCAGCTTTTCATTCAATTCTTTCGCGGATTGCAAATCATGCCCAAACGGTTTTTCGATGATCAGACGCTTCCAGCCTGTCGTTGAGCCCAGTCCGCTGTCTTTGACATTGGTTGCAATTCCCTCGAAAAATTGCGGGGCCACTGACAAGTAAAACATCCGGTTTTGCGGAATCTGCAGCTCTTGCTCTCTTTGCAGGACCAGATCATGTAACGTTACATAAGCACGCGGTTCCATGACATCTACTTCCGCATAGCGACAAGCAGACAAGAAAACATCTAGCTCGCGGGAATCAATCTGGGCGCGACGGGAAAATTCATGGACAGACTGGCGAACAGATTCCTGAAATTCGTCATCAGACCAGGCCCTTCTCCCCACACCAATAATCGAAAAGGCAGCAGGCAACTTTTGATCTACAAATAAGGTAAAAAGCGCAGGGAAAATTTTGCGTTTGGCTAAATCTCCTGTCGCACCAAAAAGGACAAAGGTCATCGCTTCCATCTACTTTTTCATTCCCTTCATACGTACGCCGTGATGATGGTTTTTGTGGTTACCCTGTTATTATTCGAGAAAATCACTGCTTTATCAATATGCAGCGTTACAAACGGCGCAAGATTGCACGTACCGGACTTCCATCTGCTTCTACTAAAGGTAGCGGCAGTGCGATCAATTCATAATCACCCGGTTCCACATGATCGAGGAGAAGCCCCTCCAAAATATGAATATCATGCTGGTGAAGCCCATGATGAGCAGCCAGTTCCTTGCTGTCCAACGGATCGACAGATGGGACATCCACTCCAATCAGCCGAATGCCTTTTTGAGCGAAGAACGCTGGCAAGTCCGCTCGCAGGTGACAAATGGTTGAAGGAAATTGATTAGGATCGCTCCATGATAAAGTTTTGAGCAGCAAGCGTTCCACCCCCTCCAGATCAACCTGGGCAAAATCTTCTGGACCAATGCTGGAGTGTCCAGTAAGCTCTACCACTCTTGCGTCTCCGATGTACAAGTCTAGAGGTAATTCAGCTATTTTGCGGCCATCATCATCGAAGTGAAATGGAGCATCCACATGAGTACCTGTGTGAATACTCATGGTTACTTTGCCGACATTGACTGAGCCACTCTCCGCTTTGGGCCAGTTTACGACATAGTGAAAGGGAGTGTCCCCCGGCCAGGTCGGCATACCTTCCATGAACGGACGGGATATATCTATTATTTTCATCGCGTAAACCTCCACCTTCCAGCAACTGTTCAAGCCTATACTCAGCGTACAAAAAAGACTGTATTGAGTCAATATTCTAACATTTGTACCAAAAAAAGACTGCAGCTTGATAGCGTGCCGACAGTCTTTTCGTTGATTTCAGATTCTACTGTGAAGAGACAGGTAATCCCACACTTCATGATAAATTCCGTTATCATCCACTTGTTTCAAATGTTCTTTCAAAGTCCTCAACCACTCAATGGTCGTTGGATACGTTGCTGCAATGGCCTCCCGTAGATCGCTCATTTGAATGGGGCGGTCGACCCCTTTTGTTACGACATCATGCCATACCTGCTCCGTCGCGAGCTCCACTACATACTCGATGTCTGCCCCCGAATAAAACTCCGTCCATCCTGCTAACTGCTCATAATTTAGCATCTCAGTGGGACGGCCCTCCAGTTTTAGGCGAAAAATATCCTCCCGTGCTTGCCGATCTGGCGGTCCGACAAAAATCCAGTGATCAAAGCCGACCGCTCGGAGCATGGATGGCTCCAATTCCCACGGGACGTTGGTTGCACCCATCAGGACGAATCGTTCGTTGTACTCGCCTACCTCCGCTATCTGCTGAAGCCATTTGGAATCGAGCCCCTGTCTAGGATAGGAGTTCGCATGCTCTTCGTAATGGCTGGAAGTCTCCAGTTCATCTAAAAAAAACAGAAACGGTTTATTGGCTGGGGCTGTTGCCAGTAAGTCATGGATGTCAAACTGCCTGTTCGATGGCGTATACATACTTCGACCGCCTGTGTTCGCCATGGAGAAAAACTGAGCCTGGCATTCTTCTGCGGTTGCTTTTGCCAGCAAAGATTTTCCACACCCCGACGGGCCGTAAAGTAAGATGGTACTTTTCTTTTGAGGCAACCGTTGCGAAATAGGCTGTAGGAGTCTTTGAAAGATTACCTCTTTTACTCGTCCAAGCCCGCCGACCATTCCAAAGCCCGCCGTTTTCTCAACGAGTTGAACCGATTTCGTAGTGGTCTTCCCTTTTCCCCCTTCAATGACGCGTATCTTAGGTGAAAACAACGTAGTGTATGTAGAGGAATCCTTCTGATTGATCCCTTTTAACGTCCGCGAATAGGGGGATTCTTTTTGTAGCTTGTTGAGCTCGATCACAATTTTTTCCTTCATCGCTTCATTACCATAGGCAAGGGCCTGCGTAAACGCCTGTAAAGCCTCCGTACGATCCCCCTGCTCAGCATGCTCTAACCCTAACAACAGCCATACTGGTGCATTGCGTTGATCGCTCGTCAACATGCTTTTCAGTATTTCTATCTTCGTCATCTGCTTCATCCTCTGCGATCGTTCTGCTTCAAGCGATCGTTTAGTATCACGGACATATCCATTATAATGCATACGTCTCGCAAGAAGAATACGAAAAGTAGGAAAAGATGGAAGAAGGGCTGTGACCGTCACGCGAAAAAGACGCCTCCTGCTGCACAGCATTGGGCGTCCAAAATTCAGTCTCTATCCTTTCGCCGGATAAACTCCGCCTTCCACACAAATGATGAACGAGAGTCCGAGATAAGGTTGCATATTATTATGAGGCTGAGTCCCGCCTGTGGTTCCAATTGCTTGCGGGCTAAGCTGTGTCCCATCACTCGTGTTGGAGTAAGGAATGATACCTCCCCGGCCACCAGTGGATGACCATTTCGCCCCTGTTGGCGTATCCCCTGTAGGCGTTGAGCACGCATTGGGAACATGCGTATGCGCCGGAATTTCGTTTTGTAGCAGTGTTATCTTGGCTGCGCCATCTGTCTGACCTGCCGTACGCGGTGTCAATCCAGGTCCTTCCCCCTGGTTCATCGGGGCTGTACCTCTTAAATTGGGAAGTGCAAATGTGGTCTTGCCATCGCCGCCATACTTTGTTCCCAATATCGAATACAAAATAGGATTGGAAGGGATCGCAAGCAGTTGTCCATCACAAAAAGCCCAGTCCCTCGGCGGGAAGTTGCCAGCGAAGATACGAATTTCTCCAATATACGGATCCATATGATAGTGCCTCCTCTAGTTTCTTGGCGGGTAAATCCCTTGAATCGCGATGCAAAAATTCCCGACCAAATACGGCTGCATATTCGTATGAGGTGCACTGTTTCCTACCGTTTGCAACGCACTCTCACTCATCGTTGTATCAAGGGTTGTCCCATAGGTTGTGGTGGATGCTTGTGCCCAGTAGTTCCCAACGCTCGTTTTTTCATTGGCACCTGTATTCGAACCCGTCGCGGTATGGGTATGAGCGGGTATTTCGTTTGTTGTTAATACATGCGTTTCTTCTCCGGCTGACATACCAAGCGGTACGATTGGACGATCTTGTTGATTGTTTTTATGAACGGGGACACGCCCTCTTAAATCTGGTAAAGCAAAATTATTTTTCCCGTCCCCTCCATAAACAGCTCCTAACAAGGAAAACAGTGCCTGGTTTCCATTGAGAGGCAACAACGCACCATTACACAAAGCCCAACCCTTTGGCGCAAATGGAAAGGGGAAAAAGCGAATTTCTCCAAGAAATGGTTCCACGTAAAATCCTCCTGTTCGATTGGAATGTTAATTTTGTTGAGGATAGATCCCATACAGGGCAATGATGAAATTAATAACCGTAAACGGCATCAGGTTACTGTGTGGTTGATTTCCACCTACAGTACTCAAGCTGGACGCGTTCATCGATCCATCAGGTGCATTCGTTGAATATAGCTGCGTATTCTTTGCCCATACAGCATTGGCGGGGCTGTTCTGCGTTCCCGGCTGCGATGATGCATGGACCGTATGCGTATGCGCGGGCAATTGTGGGACGGTTAAGGTGACGGATTCAACACCATTTTTTTCACCTATCACGAAGGTAGTTCCTGTGCTCGGATTTTTCCCTTGATGGAGCGGGATACGCCCTCGTAAATCAGGCAACGCAAAAGTCGTTTGTCCATCCCCGCCATATGTGAATCCAATCAAACTAAACAATGTGTCGTTTTCCGAAATAGATAAAATCTGTCCCTCGCATAATGCCCATCCTTGTGGTGCATAATCTCCCCCAAACATCCTGATTTCTCCAAGAAATGGCTCTGCCATGTTGCTTCCTCCTTATGTAAAGTGGTTATTTCCCTTGTCAAACGAACAAACTGGTCATTTTTGCAGAAGTGGTTGCCATTCCATTTGCATATACAGCCCCGTTGAGTCGGTCACGATGAAATGAAGTCGTTCATATAATCGAAAGGCAGGATTCCCTTGTAAAACATGTAAACGGATCGGTAATTGGATAGCTTCAGCCTCTTTTTGCAGATCGCCAATAATGGCAGAACCAACACCCTGTCCTCGATAAGCAAGCAGCAAAGAAATATCAACAAGATGCAGTGCTTCTCCACTCGTATCCGTGATCAAACGACCGATAGGCTGCCCGGATCGCAGAATGATTTGATGATTTTGAGCGGGAAATTGCATTTGGTAAGATTTCTGCTGCATGATAAACTGCGACTGTAAAAAAGCAAGCTTGTCCGACTCACTCCAACCCCAAAGTGCCATTTCTTCGGTTCTCGTAGAACAGTACAATTCCCAAATAAATGACTCGTCTTGCTCATATTCAAAAGGTCTGGTATGTACCATAATCCTCCTTGTAGTAATCGTTGTACTTTTCTGAAATCCTTCCTGATTAAATCACAATCATCAATCATGATATCATTATCCAAATTCTTTCTAACACTAACTAAAGTTAGCTCTTTTACATGAAAAACGCTTCGTCCCGAAAAAGAGAAGAAGCATTTTTATCGCTTGCAAAAATAAGGAAGAACTCATATACTTTGGTTTAAATGATTAAGTTTATTAACGGAGTGTGCAATGACGAATCCAACCTGCAATGAAAAAGCGACGCAAATATTTATGGAGTTAAGTCCATACTTCCAAGGCTTGGGTGATCCGATTCGGCAGCAAATCGTAGCTCTTCTCATCGACAAGGAAAGCATGAACGTAACACAAATTGCCGAACATATTCCCATGTCTAGACCTACGGTTTCTCATCACTTGAAAATATTAAAACAAGCGGGCCTAGTAAACGTTCAAAAGAAGGGAACGGAGATGTTTTATCGGCTTGAAATTACAGAGGCGATCCGTCTTTTTAAGCAATTGGTGACTTTCGTCGAAGAAGAGTGCAACTGAATAGGACGTCACGAGAAGGGACAGTGTGTCCCTGTTTTTCACACCTATCCGTTAATAAACTTAAACGAATAAACATTTAATCAAAGGAGAAATCGTCATGAATCCCACCAAAGTTTTAATTGTCGGCGGCTACGGAACGGTTGGGAGCCAAATTGCCAAGATCCTGCACGATCGCCACCCCACTCTCGAATTATTGCTGGGAGGAAGGTCTGCCGGAAAACCTTTGCCTTTTGCGTCCACGAGGCTAAAGCATTTTCTCTTGGACATCTCCAAATCTGATCCTCTCGCCCATGCTCCAGATGATTTGGCCTTGATTATCAGTGCAGTAAATGATCCAGATGACAAACTGTTGCTTGCTGCGGTTCGCCGACAGATCCCTTTGATTGACGTCACGCGTTGGACAGAGCGATTTACACGGTCAATCGACCGATTGAAGAAGGAGAACATGGGCTCTCCAGTTATACTCGCCTCAGGATGGATGGGGGGAACTGTAGCCCTTCTTGCAAGCATACATACCTCTTCCCTGCAAGATGTCTGGATTCATCTTCACGCTCTTTATTCTCTTCAAGACAAAGCAGGTCCAGATTCCACTGACTATATGGATCGTATGACGATCCCTTTTACTGTCACCACCCCCACTGGCGTAAAAGAAGTGACACCCATGTCAGATCCGGTACCCGTGACCTTTCCGAATGGATTTCATACGAAATGCTATCGTCTTGACACACCGGATCACATGACGCTCGTGAAAGCCCCAAACGTAACTGCCGCTGATTTTCGGATCGCCTTTGACAATAAACGGTCTACTTTTGCCCTCGTTTTATTGGTAAAAAGCCGGATATGGGACATGCTTGGCAAAAGCACACGTCAAAAAATACTGTACAATCCGGGTGCAGGGTCACCTCACCATGTTGTCATCCAAATAAATGGGCGCAATGAGCATGGCATGAACGTGAAACGCCAAGTCGAGATCACTGATCCGAAAGGGCAGACTCACCTGACCGCTTTGGGAGCTGCCATTTTTGCACAACCAATCCTTCGGCAAAGCGAAAACGAAACGGTTACGCCCAGTGTTCTTTTTCCAGAGGATTTGAGGCATCTCGAAATGTCTGCCGAGGATATCCTCCAGTTCTATCGATCCGAAGGGGTCCAGATTACGATCCATGACGAAACAAAAAAGAGTAGGACGGTTTGACCGCCGCCCTACTCTTCATCATGTCTCCCTTATTCAAAAAAAGTACGCGGGGATTTCCGCCATTCGCCCAATACTTTTTCCTGTTCGCTAGTAATAACCCCTTGCTCTGAAGCTACTTCCAAAAGTGCTGTGTAATTCGAGATGGTGGAGCAAGGAATGCCTGCTTCTTCAAACAAGGCTTGGGCATCCGGGAACTGATAGCTGAAAATGGCTACGACCCCCAGTACCTCTCCACCCTCTGCCTGTACCGCTTGCGCTGCTTTCAAGGAGCTGCCTCCTGTGGAAATCAGGTCTTCAATCACGACGACCTTTTGACCAGCCGCCAATGCGCCCTCGATCTGGTTTTGGCGACCGTGGCCTTTTGCCTTGTCCCGTACGTAGATCATAGGCAGGTCAAGCAGCTCCGCAACCCATGCAGCATGTGGAATACCAGCAGTCGCTGTTCCCGCAACGACTTGCGCATTTGGGTACTGCTCCTTGATCAGATCGGCAAATGCTTTCGCAACGGCACGACGCACATGCGGATAGGACATCGTGATCCGGTTGTCGCAGTAGATCGGGGATTTAATCCCGGACGTCCATGTAAAAGGTTGCTCCGGACGCAGATGAACTGCCCCGATTTCGAGAAGATTCGCTGCAATTTGTTTAGCGGTTGTCATTGTCGTCATTTCACTTATTCCCTCCAGCTGGCTACTTTACGAACGATCTTTTTCCACTGCTGCGACGATACTTTGCCATACCCCTACTGGATCTTTTGCACCCGTAATGGCGCGTCCGATCACGAGGTAATCGCTACCCAAGCGGAATGCCTGTTCTGGCGTCGTGATACGCGTCTGATCACCTTGATCTGCTCCCAGTGGGCGAATTCCTGGCGTTACGGTTACAAAGGCGTCTCCGGCAGCTTTTTTGATCATCGGTATTTCTAGTGGAGAAGCAACGACTCCATCCAAACCTGCTTGCTTGGTCATCCGTGCATAGTGCACGACAACATCTTCTACCGCACCTGGTATTGCCAATTCTTGATTCATCGTTTGCAAACCAGTGGATGTCAGCATCGTTACACCGATCAGGAGGGGACGAGCAGCACCTGCCGCTGTCCCTTGCTCCAAGCCTTCTCTCGCTGCCGCCATCATAGCTACGCCGCCTGCCGCATGAACGTTTACCATGTCTGCTCCCAGTCGCGCTAGGCTTCTCATCGCGCCTTTTGCTGTATTGGGAATATCATGAACCTTCAAGTCGAGGAACACGTTGAGTCCTTTTTCTTTCAAGAAGGAAACGATCGCTGGCCCTTCTGCGTAAGCGAGCTCCATCCCTACTTTTACATAACGGATATGCCCCTGTAGCGGCTCGATGCACTTCTTGACTTCATCCAGTGTGGAAAAGTCGAGCGCAACAATCATGCGTTCGCGAATATCAGTTAGTTGTTGTTGCACGCTGCTCTCCCCTTTTTATACAGATACTGCCACTTTGGCACCAGCACGCTGGGCTGGCATTGCTTCTGTAGAGAATGTGATCGTCTCCAGTACGTGCAGGAGAGCGGAAGCTGTATCGAGTGAAGTAAAGCATACGGCGCCGTTCTCGACCGCTTCCCGACGAATGCGGAAGCCGTCGCGTTGTGGCGTTTTGCCTTTTGTCAGTGTATTGAGTACGATGTTCGCTTCGCCTGTATGGATGACATCCAACAGGTTTGGCGTGCCTTCGGACAATTTGCTTACGCGGGTGACTTGCAGTCCCGCTTGCTCCAAATAATCGGCTGTGCCTGCGGTTGCCATCAGCTTGAAGCCGAGGTGGCGGAAGCGTTTCACGATGTCCAGCGCTTCTTCCTTGTCTTTGTCAGCAACAGTCACGAGCAAGGTGCCTTGTGTCGGGATATTCATGCCTGCTGCGACCAAGCCTTTGTACAATGCTTTTGCCAGAGTGCTCTCGCGTCCCATGACTTCTCCGGTCGATTTCATTTCAGGGCCGAGCGTAATATCGACGCGGCGCAGCTTTGCGAAGGAGAAGACTGGTACTTTGACAGAAACCATCGTCTCCTCTGGATGGTAGCCCGGTGTAAAGCCTTGTTCCATGATAGAGTGACCAAGGATCGCTTTCGTCGCGATGTTCGCCATCGGTATCCCCGTTACTTTGGAAAGGAATGGCACTGTACGGGACGAACGCGGATTGACCTCAATTACGTATGGGCGATCTTTATAGATGACGAACTGGATGTTGAGCAAGCCTTTGATTTGCAGGGCACGCGCCAGCTTCGTCGTCATGTCGATCAGCTCATCCTTAATCGCTTGGGACAAGGATTGCGGAGGATATACGGCGATAGAGTCGCCGGAGTGCACCCCTGCGCGTTCGATATGCTCCATGATGCCTGGGATCAAAACGTTTTCGCCATCGCAAATCGCATCGACTTCCGCTTCTATTCCGACCATGTAACGGTCTACCAGTACAGGGTGATCAGGGTTTACCTTCACCGCTTTTTCCATGTACTCCAACAGTTCGGACTGGTTGTAGACGATTTCCATCGCACGGCCACCAAGTACGTAGGATGGGCGCACCAGGACCGGGAAGCCAAGACCCTCTGCCGCCACTACTGCCTGATCGACTGACGTAACCGTTTTGCCTGGTGGTTGGGCGATTTCCAGCTCGCGCAGCAGTGCTTCAAACTTCTCGCGGTTTTCCGCTGCGTCGATGTTTTCCAGACTCGTACCCAAGATTTTGATTCCGCGTGCAGCCAGCTTGTCAGCCAGGTTGATCGCGGTTTGTCCGCCGAATTGTACGATGACACCCTCTGGTTTTTCTACATCGAGAATGTTCATGACGTCCTCAAGGTATAGCGGCTCGAAGTACAGGCGATCAGAGGTGTTGAAGTCTGTAGAAACGGTCTCCGGGTTGTTGTTGATGATCACTGCCTCATAGCCCGCTTCTCTCAGTGCCCAGACGGCGTGTACCGTTGCGTAGTCAAACTCGATTCCTTGACCGATGCGGATTGGTCCGGAGCCCAGTACCACCACGCGTTTTTTGCCTGTCTCGATGCGCTCGTCTTCTACTTCATAAGCGGAGTAGTAGTACGGTGTTTGCGCCTCGAATTCTGCCGCGCAAGTATCTACCATTTTATATACAGGTACAAAGCCTTTTTCTTTGCGCATGGCGTGTACCGCTTCTTCTGTCTCACCGCACAGCTCGGCAATTTTGCGGTCCGTGAAGCCCATGCGTTTTGCTTCGTACAGCTTCTCGCTCGTCAAGCCTTTTGCCAGTTGTGCTTCAAAGGCAATCATTTTATGGATCTTGTGCAGGAAGAACAGATCGATCTTGGTCAGGCTGTGCAGTTGTTCGATCGTCCAGCCACGGCGCAGTGCTTCTGCCAGCAGGAAGAGGCGTTCGTCATCTGCGTGCACCAGACGTGCTTTCAGGTCGTCCTCGCTGATTTCGCCTGCTCCCTTGATCTCAATGTGATAGCTACCGATTTCCAAAGAACGGATGGCTTTCATGATCGATTCTTCAAAAGTCCGACCGATTGCCATTACTTCTCCAGTCGCTTTCATTTGCGTACCGAGCTTGCGGTTGGCGGATTGGAACTTGTCGAATGGCCAACGTGGGATTTTGCTGACGATGTAGTCCAGTGTTGGCTCGAAGCATGCGTATGTTTGGCCTGTCACCGGGTTTTTCAGTTCATCCAGCGTGTAGCCGATTGCGATTTTGGCTGCCATCTTTGCAATTGGGTAGCCTGTTGCCTTGGAAGCCAGTGCAGAAGAGCGGCTCACACGCGGGTTCACTTCGATCACGTAGTACTGGAAGCTGTGCGGGTCGAGTGCGTATTGTACGTTGCAGCCACCCTCGATACCGAGCGCCCGAATGATGTTCAGAGCCGATGTGCGCAGCATTTGATACTCGCGGTCAGCCAGTGTTTGGCTAGGTGCCACTACGATGGAGTCACCAGTATGCACACCGACTGGGTCGATGTTTTCCATGTTGCAGACGACGATGCAGTTGTCGTTGGCATCACGCATCACTTCGTACTCGATTTCTTTCATGCCAGCAATGCTTTTCTCGATCAAGCATTGCGTAATCGGGGAGTATTTCAATCCGCTTGCGACAATCTCACGGAGGGTTTCTTCATCATCACAAATTCCGCCGCCTGTACCACCCAAGGTGTAGGCAGGACGAACGATGATGGGATAACCGATTTCGTTTGCAAAATCAACCGCTTCTTCTATCGTGCTCACGATGACTGATTCAGGTACTGGCTCGCCCAGTTCATTCATGAGGGAGCGGAACAGGTCGCGGTCTTCTGCTTGCTTGATCGATTCCAGCTTGGTTCCGAGCAGCTTTACATTTTCTTGCTCGAGAACGCCTGCTTCTGAGAGGGCAACAGCCATGTTCAAGCCTGTTTGACCGCCAAGTGTAGGCAAAAGTCCATCCGGCTTCTCTTGACGAATGACGCGCGCTACGAATTCAAGTGTGATTGGCTCGATATATACTTTGTCCGCCATGTTTGTATCGGTCATGATGGTCGCCGGGTTGGAGTTGATCAGAACTACCTCCATACCCTCTTCTTTTAACGCTTCGCATGCTTGCGTGCCTGCATAGTCAAATTCTGCAGCCTGCCCGATAACGATTGGTCCAGAGCCGATTACGAGGATTTTTTTCAGATTATCTTGTTTTGGCATGAGTTTTTTCCTCCTTAGCTGTTTCCATCATCGCAAGAAACTGGTCGAACAGGTAGCCGGAATCATACGGTCCTGGAGCTGCTTCTGGATGGTACTGTACTGAGAATGCATTCTTCGCGGCATGACGTACACCTTCGATGGTGCCATCATTCAGGGCGATATGTGTAACTTCCAGCTCCGTGCCTGCGAGCGAGTCTTCTTTTACTGCATAGCTGTGGTTCTGGGATGTGATATAGGTGCGTCCGGTTGGCAGCTCTTTTACTGGATGGTTGCCGCCACGGTGTCCGAATTTCATTTTCGTCGTGTCAGCGCCAGATGCCAGCGCGAACAGTTGGTGACCGAGGCAAATTCCGAACAGAGGATATTCACCCAAGATTTCGCGAATCATCTCTACAGCTTGCGGTACGTCCTTCGGGTCCCCAGGGCCATTGGACAAAAGTATCCCGTCCGGTTGAATGCGGCGAATCTCTTCTGCTGTCACATTGTAAGGCACAACGACTACGTCGCAGTTGCGCTTGGTCAACTCGCGCAAAATCCCGTGCTTGGCTCCGAAGTCTACCAGTACTACCCGATGCCCTGTACCTGGGCAGCTGAAGACGCTTTTCGTAGAAACGCGTGGTACTTGGTCTGTCATCAATGTCGTGCCGTTCAGGGCAGCAACCAATTCAGCCAACGGGGCTTCACTGGTGGTAATCATGCCCTTCATCGTGCCGTGGTATCGAATTTTTCTCGTCAGCATCCGGGTGTCGATTCCAGCAATGCCCGGAATTTCGTATGTTTTCAGTAGTTCATCGAGTGTGTTCGTATTACGCCAGTTGCTCGGTGCCTCGCAATGCTCGCGAACAACGAAGCCGTGAATGTATGGACGAACAGCTTCAAAGTCGTCTCGATTGATCCCGTAATTTCCGATTAGCGGGTATGTCATGGTGACGATCTGTCCGCAGTAGGATGGGTCGGACAAAACCTCCTGATAGCCAGTCAGCCCTGTATTGAAAACCACTTCCCCGTAAGACTCCTTTGTCGCTCCAAATGCCGTCCCGATAAATTCTGTTCCATCTTCCAAGATCAATCTTGCACGCATTTATGCTCCTCCTCCATTGTCGTGTAAAAACTTTTGTCTTGTCTGTCAGTCGTTTTTACACGTTTTGATATACGATCTTTCCATCTACAAGCGTCAGCGTCGGCCAGCCTTTGCATACCCAACCAGCAAATGGTGTGTTGATTCCTTTACTTGCGAATGTGCTTGGGTCAATTGTTTTTTCCGTTTCCAGATCCATCACAGTCAGGTCTGCTGGTGCGCCTACTTCCAGACGTCCATATGGCAGTTTGAATGCTTCTGCTGGCTTCACGGTCAACAGCTCAACCAGCTTCTTCAAGGTCAGCTCTCCCGTTTGTACGAGATTTGTGTACAACAGCGGGAATGCTGTCTCCAGTCCGACGATTCCGAATGGTGCGCGGTTGATCCCGTTGGCTTTTTCCTCTTGGGTGTGTGGTGCATGGTCGGTTGCGATCATATCAATGGTGCCGTCTTTCAATCCCGCAATCAGTGCAGCGCGATCTTCACGAGAGCGCAGCGGCGGGTTCATTTTCCAATTTGTATCCAGATTGTCCGGGATATCCTCGTCGCACAGCAAGAGATGATGCGGACTGACTTCACACGTTACATTCACACCAGCGCGTTTTCCGTCGCGTACCAGACGCACCGACTCTTTTGCGCTGATGTGACATACGTGGTAGTGCACACCTGTCTGTTCTGCCAGCAAAATATCGCGGCCAACGTGGATGGACTCTGACTCAGAAGGAATTCCTGGGAGTCCGTGTCGAGCTGCAACCACCCCGTCATGCAAAGCTGCTCCCGGGATCAACAGGTCTTCGTCCTCACAGTGAGCGACGATTGCGATACCGAGCTCTGCTGCTTTTTGCATGGCCTTTTTCATCATGGCGGTTGATTGGACACCCACACCGTCATCTGTCAGCGCGAAGATCCCCGCTTCTTTTAATCCAGCGAAATCCGTCAGCTCTTTTCCCAATTGGCGAACAGTAATTGCACCATACGGGATGACGCGCGCCATACCTGCCTCGCTCGCTTTGTCCAAAATGTAGGTCACAGTCTCGACACTATCGATGGATGGTCGTGTGTTTGGCATGCATGCTACCGTTGTAAATCCGCCTTGTACGGCTGCTTTTGCCCCTGTTTCGATCGTTTCTTTATGTTCAAAGCCTGGTTCACGCAGATGTACGTGGGCATCGATGAGACCCGCGCTAATCATGCCCCCGTGGCAATCGATCCAATCATGCCCACAGCGATCGAGTGTTTCTCCCATCGCTGTGATTCTTCCCTTTTCCACCAATATTTCCATCGGGGTGAGTTCCCCCGCCTGATTTAGTACGTTGCCGTTGCCAAGGATGATTCCCATGTCATTTCGCTCCCTTTCAAAAGAGTTTCTAGAACTGCCATTCTTGCTGCGACTCCGTTGGTCACTTGGGTTTGGATCAAGGACGTTTCGCATTCTACCAAATCGGTATGAATCTCAACCCCGCGATTGACGGGTGCCGGATGCATGATAACTGCGCCGGGCTTCATCATTTTGGCTCTATCCAGTGTGAGCCCATGTGCCTTGTGATATTCTTCCTTCGATAGATAGAGGGATTCCGCATGGCGCTCCAGCTGCACGCGCAGCATCATGACCACATCTGCGGTTTGAACCGCTTCTTCCATTTCCACGATTTTCACACCTTGCGGGATATGCGCTGGCATCATCGTAGCGGGACCTGAGAGCAGCAGATTCACACCGAGCTTCGGCAGCGCATGCAGGTGAGAACCGAGCACGCGGCTGTGTCGCAGGTCTCCAATGATCGCTACCGTGAGACCAGAGAGCTTGCCAAACTGCCTTTTCATGGTCAAAAGATCGAGCAGGCATTGGGTTGGGTGCTCATTCGTTCCATCTCCCGCGTTGATCAGCTTCAGATCTACACTTTCAGCCAGCTCTTGCAGCAAGCCTTCCTTCTTGGTGCGGATCACGGCTGCTTCCACGCCCATTGCTTCCAAGGTGCGGATCGTGTCATAGACTGTCTCGCCCTTTACGGTAGAGGAGGTTTCCGGAATGAAGTTCAAAACATGTGCGCCCAGTCGCTTTTGTGCCACTTCAAAAGAAAAGCGGGTTCTGGTGCTGGCCTCGAAGAACAGATTCGCGACAAACCGTCCGCGCAGGATATCCGCTTGCTCAGTTGGTCTGGCGGCCCAATACTCTGCTCGCTCGAGGAGCTGGATGATCTGTTCTTTCGATAAGTCTTTGAGGCCGATCAAATGCGCTACATTTTTCATCATGAATCCCTCCGATTCTTTTTGGTCAAAAGGAACGGTCAAGCCCGTTCTTTTGCAGACCGCAAGCGGTCAAATCCTGTTTTATGAAAAACGTCGAGACGTTTTTCACAAAGAAAAAGCTTCTTGGCATCGCTTTGCATCTGGAGGCAAGCGAGACAAGAAGCTGGTTGAGTGCCTTTTTGGGCAGCCGAAACAGCGTTCTTTGCCTTGCCAGCCTCTCTGGACTAGATTTAAAGGATTGGGAACGTATAGGCTATTTATTTTTGTTCTTCAAGATGCGCTTCTCCCATCGCGGACGCTTTTCCTGGAAGGATCAGGTGCAGAATAATTCCCAGGAAGGTAGAGAGTGCGATATTATCGATGGTCAGGTCGCTCAGGAAAGCGATACCTGTACTTGCAAAACTGATTTTGTATCCGCCGATTCCCGTGACGAGGATGACGGCTGCGAGAATCATGTTCCGCTTGTCTGCAAAATTCACTTTGTGCTCGACGTACATCCGCAAGCCTTGTGCTGCGATGATACCGAACAGGATGATGGAGACACCGCCAAGTACCGGCGTTGGAATCGTCATTAGAATGGCGCTAACCTTACCAGCGAAGGCGAACATGATTGCCAGTACAGCCGCAAGACCGATGACCACTCGGCTGTATACCTTAGTCATTGCAAGGACACCAATGTTTTCTCCATATGTCGTTGCTGGCGGACCTCCCAAGATAGCTGCCAGTGAGGTTGCCACCCCGTCTCCGAGCAAGCTGCGGTGCAGACCCGGATTTTTCATCAGATCGCGATCCATGACCTTGCTCGTTACCAGCAAGTGACCCAAATGCTCTGCCAGCGTGACGAAAGCGACTGGCGCGATGACCAGTGCTGCGATCCATGCAGAGCCGTCACCGATCACACTCATCACTTCGGTAAATTTGAAGTGCTCCGCAAACATTTTTTGTGGCGTGATGAACCAGTCTGCTTCTACTACTTTTTGAAAGTTAATCAGTTCAGGGTGACGCAGCAGTGTGTATACATAACCTGTAACCATACCGATCAAGATGGGGATAAGACCAAGGAAACCGCGCAGCATAACTGCTGCAAGCACTGTTATGACCACAGTTACCAGCGAGATTTCAATTGAAGTCAGTGACATTTGCGATTGACCGTCTACAGTAACTTTCGTTGCCATGTCTACTGCTACGCCAGCCAGGCTCAGACCGATCACGACGATGACAGAGGCGATGACAACTGGTGGCAGTACCCGATCGAGCCATTTGACCCCTGCCTTCTTCACGATTCCGGCGACGATGATGTACACAATCCCGGAGAGGAAGCAACCTAAGAGTGCGGTCCCTACTCCATGTGATTGACTCACGACGATAATCGGACCGATGAAAGCGAAGGAAGAACCGAGGTAGTTCGGCAGCTTTCCTTTGGTGATCCACAGGAACAAGAGGGTTCCAATCCCACTTGCCATGAGCGCCGTTGCAACATCCAGCCCCGTTAAGATCGGTACCAATACAGTCGAGCCGAACATCGCGAACAAGTGTTGAATACTAAGTGGCAGCAATCGCGAAATATGTGGTGTTTCGTCTACATCGATGTAATTTTTCTGGCTCATGCCTGTATGCCCCCTGTTTTGTTCCATTCATTCAAAACTTCTTTTATACAAAAAGCTTCTTTTTATACAAAAAACCTCTTTGTGCGGGCACAAAGAGGCTAGCTTCGCCATAGTCATGGGAAGTATCTTGCCTCTTGCCGACCTCACGGGATCGTTTTTAAAGAGGAATCCTATTCTTTTTACAGTAGCTGTCGGATGGAGACAATGTCCATAACGTCCACTTCTGCCAATTGTACATCGACAATTTCCGTTCGAGCAGTTGGGAGGTTCTTTCCGACGAAATCAGGGCGGATTGGCAGCTCGCGATGACCGCGATCAACCAGCACAGCCAGTTGAATCATCCGTGGGCGACCGTTATCAATCAGTGCATCCAATGCGGCACGCACCGTTCTTCCCGTGTAGAGAACATCATCGACCAGAATCACAGTCTTGCCTGTGATTTGATCCGGTAGCTTGGAGCCTTGCAAAATAGCATCTTCGGACTTGTGCTGAAGATCGTCGCGATAAAATGTAATGTCCAGCTCACCGACTGGTACTTTCACATTTTCAATCATTTCGATTCTTTCCACAAGGCGCTGCGCGAGGTAGATCCCTCTGGTCTTAATCCCCACGATAATGAGATCCTCGACGCCTTTATTTCGCTCAATAATTTCATGTGCGATTCGCGTGAGCGCGCGGCGGATCGCCGCTTCATCCATAATAACGCTTTTGTTGATCATCTCAATATCCCCCTTTTCGACGGGAACAGTGGACCTTACGAAAAAAGGCTCCTTGTCAGGAGACAAGAAGCCCTTGGACAAACTGACCGGACTTTTAAGCGTCCCGCCTGTTTGTCATTCCGTGCCCTTGCCAGCCTCACTGGACTGGATTAAAAGGTTCCATTCGTCATGTAGAATTATGTCACGATTCTGGACGGGTGTCAATGCAGCCCGGAAAAGTCTAACTATTCCCAATAGACGCTGACCCACGGTGGCAAATAGTTCGCATAATAACCAATGTCCCCTGTCATGTTTTTGATCAGCTGGACTTGTTTGTCCGCATTCTCACCAATTCCTTGGATAAACAATGAGCCGTGCTCCGCTCGATCCAACCGCAAGAAAAGAAGCTGTTTTCCATCTGGAGACGGTGCAGGATAATAGTCGGCTGTATTCGCTTCCCCTTTTGTCACCTGCTGCTCCGCTCCATCTGCGGACCGCCGCCAGATGCCCTGTTCCGGTACCATGACCTTCTTCGGGTCGTATGAATACTCTGTAGCCAAGCCCCTGGTGAAAAGCAGCGTGTACGGAGCTTTTGGAATCCATACTGGATAAGTGTCTACCACCACTGGACCAGGGCTGACTGTTTTGACCTTTCCTGCTCGATCCGCTAGCTTTAACTGCTTGTTAGTCGTGGCGGTCCGGTCAGTACCATCGACAAAAGCGAGCTGTTCGCCATTTGGTGTCCAAGCAAGCCAATCAGGATAGGCCAATCCTGTTCCGAGGTCTATTGGCTTTTTGGCAGGCTGTGTCAAATCAAACCATTGAATCGGTTCGCCATCAGCAGACAAGGAGCCTGAGTTATACCTGACAAAGTAGGCCACAGCCTTCCCATCCGGCGATACTTTTAAGCCTGTCGCTGCCCATGGGTAGATACCTTCCTCCACTTTTGGCGGTTCTGCAATCGGGTAGGCAGCCAACGGTTTACCTGCAAGTGTGCGCAAGGCCAGCGTCATCGGCTTATTTTTTTCGGCTGGTAGTGAAACAAGCATGTTTTCCCCATCCGGCATCCAGGCAAAATCTTCGAAGTCAGCCTTCGTTGTACTTTGCAAAGCTAATTCTCCATGCTCTTGAACGTCTTTTACGATCAGCAATAGTCTCGGGGCTTCATTACTGCCGACATTCACGGTGTACGCAAGCTTGTTCGCTTTCGGAGACCATTTTGGTGTTTCAAAAACCGCTCGCTCGTCTACCTGCACAGCTTTGCTTCCGTCAGCTCTGACGATCCACACATAGCCTGGTGTCGAGTAATTGTCGTTGCCTTTGTATTTCACGAACAGGAGCCACTTGCCATCTGGCGACCAGCCCACGATCTGTGCATAGCCGTCCTTGGTGATTTGTTTAATCTTTCCCGTCGCATCCCGTCCATCTACCAAAAACAAATGCTGGTTGCTCGTAAATGCCATTTTTGCCGGAACGCTTATTTCCTTGTTCACACGCTCTGGCCCTTGGCTTTGGGCTGCCACCTTTGCTTCACCGTTTGCTGTGACAAGTACAACCAAAAGGACAAAAAGACCGAACAGCTTCCCCCATTTTCTGATCACAGGCATTCACTCCTTACACTCTCTATTGAATGATAAAAAAAACGCCAGAAGAAAGTAATAAGCTCTCTACTAGCGTTTTCCAATCCAACTGCCATTATGTAAGTGTCATAGGAAGACTTGCTGCAACAACAAGAAACGATTGCCATACAGATCCTTGAAAATAACCTCTATGCCATACAGTACTTCGTTTGGTTCACTCACAAACTCCACGCCGCGTTGACGCAGTGTTTCGTATGTGGACCAAAAATCATCCGTATGCCAAACCCACATTGGATTTTTGCCGACCTGACGAAGCATTTCCTGCGCAACGTCTTCCCGATGCCAATGGGTAGGGTCATGCAATACAATCTCTAGCTCCTGCCCTGGAAGACCGACGGTGAGCCAACGAGAACCATCATCCATCCGAGAATCCATGCGTTTTTCGAAACCGAGTTTTTCCGTGTAAAACCGCAATGCATCTTCACAGTCGTGAACGTACAGTGTCACATGCGCTAATCTTTTTAGCACGGCTATTCCCCCTGTTCTCTACGCTTGTCTGAGAACTTCGATGACGTCAAGCATTTCCTTCGGCATTGGTGCTTCGAACTCGAGCTGCTCTCCTGTACGGGGATGGATGAATCCCAGCGTTTTCGCATGCAAAGCTTGTCCATCGAGCTCCAATGTATTTTTCGGACCGTATTTCGGGTCGCCCGCCAGTGGATAGTCAATGTACTTCATGTGTACGCGAATTTGATGGGTACGCCCTGTTTCGAGTTTCAATTCCACCATCGTGTACTCTTTGAAGCGCTCCAGCACGATAAAATGTGTAACAGCCGGCTTGCTGTTTTCAAAAACGACCGCCATTTGCTGGCGATTTTTCGGATCGCGTCCAATCGGTGCTTCAATCGTTCCCATTTCATGCGGGATGACCCCATGAACAAGCGCGACATACTTCCGATTGACCGTATGTGCTTTCAACTGTTCAGCCAACCCCATATGTGCCTTGTCGTTTTTGGCTACCATCAAGAGGCCGGACGTATCCTTGTCAATGCGATGGACAATTCCCGGACGCAAAACGCCATTGATTCCGGACAAATCCTTGCAATGTGCCAAAAGCCCATTGACGAGTGTCCCACTGTAATGACCAGGAGCAGGATGCACGACGAGACCACGTGGTTTATTCACGACCACGACATCGCTATCCTCGTATACAATATCAAGCGACATCTCTTCTGGCTGGATCGCCATTTCCTTTGGCGGCGGAACACGGAGGGTCACTTCGTCCTCTGCCTGTAGCTTGTAGTTGTTTTTGATCGGTTCACCATTTACAGTAACACGACCTTCCTTCACCCAAGCCTGTACCTGTGAACGGGACCAATCTTCATTTTGCAGCGTGATAAACTTGTCGATGCGCTCGTTCTTATCTGCTGGGTCTACCGTCCAATCGTAACGTTCAAACAATTGCGTGTCATTCATGTATGTTCTCCACCTATCCGAGCTTTCCCACTATTATTCTCATGACTATCTGTTTTTCTTCCCATCCAGAAAAACATCGAGAAGCAAAATCCCCACACCAATCGTGATGGCCATATCCGCCACATTAAAGATCGGGAAGTGAATCAACGTAAAGTCGAGAAAATCTACGACTTGACCGGACATCGCGCGATCAATGAAATTCCCGACGGCTCCACCCAAGACAAATGACAGCGCCAACGATGCACGAGGTTGTTTTTTTCCCAAGCGAATCAAGGAAATGACAATCCCAATCACAACGACAGCGGTAATGGCGATAAAAAACCAACGTCGATTTTGCAGGATACCAAACGCCGCTCCCATGTTTCGATGGGAAGTTAGATGAAAGACGTCCGCGATCAAAGGAATGGATTCTCCCAGTTCCATATACTTCACGACTAAATACTTTGTAAACTGATCAAGCGCAATAATTACTGCCGCAATGAGATAGTACCACAATGGAATGTCCTCCTTATTCTGCTTCGACCAGCAACTGTACAAACACAATGTCAAATGATCATTTTACCAGAGACCGCCTACGTGAACAAGCGCTTTCCTTTTTTGAACAGTCGATAGCCTTTGCGTACGACTTCCAGCATCCACAATGGAATTTTCCATCCACGATCCTTGATAAATGGCAGATACACCTTGTAATACGCCTTGCGTAAATCTCGCCATTTGGTGTCTGTATCATTGACATAGTAATCCGATACGTCAATCAGATAACCTCGTCCCTGATCCATTAATACATTTTTCCCATGGACATCATGCGGAAACAAACCCTTCCTGCGGGCCTCTTCTAACGCTTCCTCCACGTCTTCAATCACCTGCGGAGGAATCGGAATACCAAAGCGGACACAGTCAAACAAGGGGATACCGTTCATCCGCGAAATGACCAAGTATCCTTCCCCATAATCATAACAGATGGGGAAGGAACGAGTCTCCCCTAGCTTGCGATAGACTTCGATTTCCTGTTCGGCTCCTGGTCTTCCAGGTGCGTACAGCTTGATTACTACCTTTGGATAGTCCGGGTGGGCAAATACGGCAGCATAATTGCCGGTACCGACCAGTTCCCACGGGTATGGCGTGTGGTGTACAACGACTGGATCATCTGGCGACAGACTCTCCACTTGAACTTCTTGTAAAAAAGCTTGTAATATATGTTGATCGATCCGCATCGTTTCTCATCATCTCTCATCAGTTACTGACTTCGAACTACGTTAAAACAAAATTAATGAAGGTTCATCTACTACGATGATTCAGACATTTCCTATAAGGGGCAAAAAATCCTTTGCACTGGTTGGGGCCAGGAAGTCCTGTCCGATTCCAATGAAAGGATTGCATATGGACTAGAATACCTCATTTTTTTGATTTGGTAAATGGGAGTCTTGTACGTTGCTGTTGTGGTGGGGAGGAAACAGGAGAAAACGCTCAGATTCTAGGGCCACCCCCTGTGGGATTGACTGCCCGACTCCATGCAAAAAGTGAAACCGCGTCCAAAGTGGTCTCTTTAGGATGTGTTTCAGAGGTGGACGCTAAATTCGTGTTTCGCTTTTTGCATTGCATCTCGGTCGGTGTCCCAAAGATCTTCGCTTTTTTCTCCTGTTTCCTCTTCGAGCTTTACGTTTAATCCCGATTTTTTAATGCCTGAAAAGAATTGAAGAACCCCATCAGTTACGTCAGAGAAGAAGCCTTAAGTAGCTGTCGTGGTGGGGAGGAAACAGGAGAAAACGCTCAGATTCTAGGGCCACCCCCTGTGGGATTGACTGCACGACTTCATGCAAAAAGCGAAACCGCGTCCAAAGTTGTCCTCTCAGGATGTGTTTCAGAGGTGGACGCTTAAAGGCGTGTTTCGCTTTTTGCATTGCGTCTCGGTCGGTGTCCCTAAGATCTTCGCTTTTTTCTCCTGTTTCCTCTACGAGCTTTCCCTGTTTAAACGGGCTTTTAAAGATTTAAAAGAATGAAGAGATGTCCTCAGTTACGCCAGAGAAGAATATTTCCAGACGTAGCGACTTGTGGAGTCCTACCCAGCGGAGAAGGGATTTGCGGGCAAAAGAAACGCAACCGTGCCCGTACGACGTAGCGGCTACCACTTTTGCGTTTCCCCGCGAATTCCTTCGGAGCGGACAGTCTCAGCCCTCAGCAGGACGGAGCCTGGAGCCTAGACTGGAAATATTCTTCTCTTCACCTTAGCCGCATAGAGGGATCTTCAAGTAACTGTCGTGGTGGGGAGGAAACAGGAGAAAACGCTCAGATTCTAGGGCCACCCCCTGTGGGATTGACTGCACGACTCCATGCAAAAAGCGAAACCGCGTCCAAAGTGGTCTCTTCAGGATGTGTTTCAGAGGTGGACGCTAAATGCGTGTTTCGCTTTTTGCATTGCGTCTCGGTCGGTGTCCCTAAGATCTTCGCTTTTTCTCCTGTTTCCTCTACGAGCTTTACGAGTTTCCCCCGCTTTTTAAAGCTTTGAAAGAATGAAGAAATATCATCAGTTACGCCAGAGAAGAATATTTCCAGACGTAGCGACTTGTGGAGTCCTACCCAGCGGAGAAGGGATTTGCGGGCAAAAGAAACGCAACCGTGCCCGTACGACAAAGCGGCTACCACTTTTGCGTTTCCCCGCGAATCCCTTCGGAGCGGACAGTCTAGCCCACAGCGGGACGGAGCCTGGAGCCTAGACTGGAAATATTCTTCTCTTCTCCGCAGCCGCATAGAAGGACTCCACGCAAAAAGAAGAACCTCGCACATTATGCAGGCTCTCCTCGTCAACTTTTTACACATTAATCTCCAAAAACCATTCGTGAATCGCATCTTGCAGCTTCTGCAAGGCTGTCGCATTCGTTGCTTCACAATAAATGCGCACCAAAGGTTCCGTGCCAGACGGACGGATTAAGATCCAATGTCCTTCCTCGAGCAACAGCTTGACCCCATCCACTCGTTGAATCTCCAAAACCTGATAAGGACCAATGAGTGCAGGTGGCTTGGCGAACATTTGCTGTACCCATTGATCTTTTTCCGGCAATTTCATATCAAGCCGCGTGTGGAACAGCTCGCCGAATTGCTCGTATACGTCTCGCAGTATTTGATCGATTCCTTTGTTTTCATACGCGCACATCTCGGCGAGCAACAAATTGATAAGTACGCCGTCCTTCTCCGGGATGTGACCGAGAATACTCGCCCCGCCACTTTCTTCTCCACCAATGAGCACATCGCCTTTGCGCATTTCCTCACCGATGTACTTGAAACCGACCGGCGTCTCTACGAGCTCCAGACCATAATGCGTAGCCATCCGATCCAGAAGATGCGTGGTTGCAACTGTCCTGACAATCCGTCCGGTCAAGCCTCGATTTTTTCGCAAATGATAGGTGAGCAGGACCAGTGCTTCATTTGGCGTGATATATTGTCCGAAGCGGTCGACGACTCCGAAGCGATCTGCATCCCCGTCATTGGCAAGACCAAGAGATGCCTGGCGTTCTACGACTTCTTTTTTTAATAACTGCAAATGCTTATCGTTTGGCTCTGGCAAATCCCCTCCAAAAGCCGCATCCGGGACTTCTCTGATTCCGACGTTTTTTACCCCCGCTTCTGACAAAAAACCGCTCACGTAGCCCATACCCGCACCATGCATGGCATCGACAACAACGGACAAGGAAGAGTTTTGCAAAACATCCATGTTTATCATCCGTCTCAGATGCGCCTCGTAATGAGGACGCAGCACAATGACTTGCAGCAGCTTGCGGGCCTTTGCTTCCGCGAGAGAAATCGTACGCACCGAGTTGGTCTGGCAGGTTTCGGTGATCCACTCTTCCAATCTTTGCGTAATCGCAGGCGTTGCAGGTCCAGCGTACTCCGGAATGTATTTGATGCCGTTGTATTCGGGTGGATTGTGGCTGGCCGTGATCATGATTGCACCACTCGCTGCAAAATGCTTCACTCCAAAGGCTACGGCAGGCGTTGGCGCTGCTTCGTTCACCAAATAGGTTCGAATGTCATTGGCGGTCAGGACAGCTGCAACCTCCTTTGCAAAGCGTCTCCCCAGAAACCGCGTGTCATGCCCGACCAAAACAGGCTGCTCCTGTTGTCCGATTTCTTTGGTATAGCTGGCGATGGCTTGTGCGACAATACGGACATTCTCGACGGTAAAGCCATCTGCGATTATGTCGCGCCAACCGTCCGTACCGAAACGGATCGTTGTCATCTCCTCATCTCTCCCTTCGTTACCGCAACTCATTCACCTTCTCCAAATAACGCAAAACAGTGGCGACATAAGTAGCATGCGACCACGTCAGGGGTGCAACGGATACGGGAGCACCTGTATACGGATCGAGCTGTTCGGATAGCACGCCGCTTTGTAGGGCATACCGTACGACCCAGGCCAGTCTGTTCTTTGGCTCTTGGAGTTCATCGAGTGATTTTGCCTTGGCAATTTCCCAATCAGCCACCCATAAGGTGCAAATGATCCATGGATTTCCCGGGACCTTCACCGTGTCATGTGATTTTTTGAAATAGTAATCCCCTTGATAGCGAGCAATTCCACCGATCGCCGTGTCTACGTGCAAACTCTTTTTGACAGCTTCCATTGTCTGCGCAACTCTCGGATCGTCTACGGAAAACACATCAAACGCAAACAGAGCGAACAAGCTGCTCTCCACCGTGAAATCTTTTTCGACACTCCCATCTGCTCTTACATAAATCCCACGCAGAAAACGCCCGATTTCAGGGTCGTACAGATGTTTTTCCATTGCCTCACGAATGCGCTCTGCCCCTTCTGCGTAGCGTTTGTAGCGTCGATCATCCCCGAACAACTGGGCGAAACGAGCCGCAGCCATCAAGCCTGCGAAAACCGTAGCACTGGTAAACGTAAAAATTCCTCGTCGCTCTTCCCATAAGTCGTAGCTTGGTTTTGGAAGTTGCAGCTCTGGATGGACATACTCCAGCAAAAAGCGAGCCGCCGGACGAACCAGCGTAGGATAGAGCGCCTGGCAATCTTCAATTTGCTTACCGCTCTTGTATTGCTCCCAGAGCGCGTACAGCACGAGTGCCGTCTCATCCTCCTGAATCGGAAGCTGAACCTCTCCGTCAACAATATACGGATGCCAACTGGAGCCAACAGACCCGTCAGGATTGTACTTGTGCTGCAAATACCCGTCCTTGTTCAAGGCGTCCGCGCAAAATCGGAAAAATGGTGCGACCACTCCCGTGTAGCCCGCTTTCGCCATCGCACTCGCAATCAACGCCCCGTCTCTTGGCCACATGTAGCTGTAATGATCACGATTAAATTGAAGAATATCCGAGTCATTCGCAGCGAGAATCGCTCCGTTCTGATCGATTTGCGTACGAACGAGAAGCAAGCTGGTCTTGTATAGATTGACAACCTCTGCCGGAAGATCAGCAAAGTCCCGCTCTTCCTTATTGACCCAACGCTGCCAATACACAGCGACCCGACTGAGCAAACTCTCTGGATCACTTTCGAGTACATATTGGTTCAATCCTTTGACATCCTCATACGATTCACCAATGCACATCCAGTAAAAGAGTGTCTTCTCTTCTTGAGGTTGAAGGATGAGGGAAAAAGAGATTGTACTATCTACGGAGCCTTGTGCAATCGGATTGCCGGACAAATGACCATCCTCCGCGTCTCTCCAAGTCCCCTCCGCATAGTTGAACCGCTTGATCCCGACGCTATATTGATCGATCCCACCTGTATCCGTTTTTCCATTCGCCATGATATACACATTGCGCTTGTAGTGATAAATCGTACGCAGATTGGGATCAAAAACAGCAGTATCCCCTACCTCTGTCTCATTCAAGCTGAAATCGTGATTAAAAAACAGCCTGACCTCCCGAACCTCGCTCATCAAATTCCGAACGCACACCTTTTTCAAATAAATCGGGTCACGCTGATGCACCCCATCTGCGATTTGCAAGGAGATGCCCAGATGTTCATGATGCGCATGAACATCTGTCACCAAAGACTCCTGTCCGTATCCGAGCCTCCGCGTCCAGCCGTCTTCATCCAGCCAGGAAAAGCGACCTTGCACCCAAATCCCCAGCTTGCTAAAGTGTCCCCCAACATGATTCAGCTGACCAACATACGGAAAATACAGATCTCGCATGTGCAGCTTGTCATCAAAATTAATCAGCAGTTTTCCGTTCCCGACGACGAGCGGTCTCGGCATGCCTTCACGTCCTTTTCGTTATAGGCTGTCGATCTCTCTCTTTTCGTGAAACTGATATTCGGCAATTCGTCTCGCGTAAGAAGAAGCAAGTGTAGCCGCGGTCTCTGCGGTAGCCCCTTGCGAAATTACCTTTACGTGCGAATCCTCTGAATCGGGTAAAATCAGTACCCAGCCATTCGAATCGTATACCTTGATTCCATCGACGAGCTCGAGCAGCTTGCCTTTGTTTTCTTCCATCACTCTGCGCATAACCTTCCCTTTTGCTGCCCATGGGCAAAAAACAGTCTTTTTCTCCATATGGCACGCTGGCAACAATTCTAGCAAAACGCTGAGCGGCTTTTCCTCAGAAGCCAGATAAGAAAGAATTCTCATGAGGCTGTACACGGCGTCAAACATCGGATGAAAACGCTGTTCGCTCGATACCTCCATCATGGATCGCGGCGAAACCTTGGTGCGTACAACCTCCATTTGCAACAACTGGGCCATATGCTCCAATTCAATCGGTGCACTCACAGGAAGACCGATACGCCGATGTTGACCACTGCACGCCAATAGCTGCAGAGCCGTGATCTGTTCGTTTGCGAGCTTCTCTCCATGCTCGGTAAACAAGACAAATTGCTCGCCATTTTTATCGAGACGAACGCCTACATCGGCTCCCTTTTTACGAATACCTTCTTGTATGGAGCTGTAATCGACAGTAACTCCCAGTGCATGCAAAAGAGGCGCAAGAAAAGTCGGGAAAAAACGCTGTTCACAATCGATCAGCAGGTGGAAGCGCTGACGCTGGATGGACGATACATTCAACTGTTGGACCAAAGCATGGAGATAAGCTTCTTGTACGTGATGCTCGACTTGCAGTGCTCCCAACCGATTCAGGTTGCGAACATAAGTCTCTTGCCAGTAGGCATTCTCAATTTTGCGCTCCATATCACGAGAAATCGGCAAGCCTGCATGATCGATGAATTGGACAACAATCTCTTTATCATCCACTGGCTCTGCCATATAAATATGTATGCCGCCTTTGCAAGCCAGAGAGCACACGCCGTACCGGATCAAGGGTGAATTCCCAATTCCGAGATCGACCGTATCAATTCCGGAGGAGCACAAGCTCGTCATGATGCTATGCTTCAATAACTGAGCAAAAGGGTGTGCGCATGCCGAGAGCGCAATTTTGTCCCCCGCTTGTAGTAAATACGCATAGGCAGCAGCAAGTCTTGTAACAAATTCGGGCGTGATGTCAACATTGCCAGTGCCCTTGATTCCGTGCGTCCCAAACAAATTTTTGGTTTGCTTGGCACCGTAGATAAGCGAGGTGGTGACAGTCGCATTTTCCCCGACTTCCTTATCCGGCCAAATTTTGATTCCTGCCTTTACCACTGACTTCGCCCCAATGAGGCACTGGTCTCCAATGGCGGCCCCTTCCCCGAGTTGTACGCAATCTGCAATTCGGGTGTTTCGGCAGAGAGTCGTTCCTGTGATCTCTGCTTTTTTCCCAATGACACTGTTTTCCCAAATGATCGTCCTTGACAGCTTCGTACCGGAAGAAATCACCGTATTTTTTCCCAGAATGGAATAAGCACCGACGGCAACGCCAGCTTGCAGGTGTACATTTTCACCGATATAGACAGGGCCTTCCAAACGGACGGATGAATCGATGCGAACATCATTTTCCAAGAAAATACGCGGTGCGATTTCCTGTGCTTTTATTTCGAGATGTACGCGTCCATCCAGCAAATCAAACTGGGCTTGCTGGTATACCTCCAAAGAGCCGATATCAGACCAATAGCCGCTTGCCTCATATCCGTATAGAGGCTTTGCTGCTTGTAAAAACGACGGAAAAATTTCCTTGCTGAAATCCACTTCCCGCTCCTCTTCTATATAAGACAAGACCTCTGGCTCGCAGACGTATATCCCGGTATTCACCGTATCGCTAAAAACCTCCGCCCAGCTCGGCTTTTCTAAAAAACGGGTAATGCGTCCGCCCTCATCTGTCATGACAACGCCAAATTCCAGTGGTGTTTCTACGCGCGTCAAAATCAACGTAGCCAGTGCATGATTTTGCTCATGAAAACGTATGGCTGCCGACAAATCGATGTCTGTCAACGTATCTCCACTGATCACGACAAAACGCTCATCGAGAAAATCCGCGCAGTTTTTCACGCTGCCTGCCGTGCCCAAAGGAATGGCTTCTTCAAAATAGACAAGCGAAACACCGTAGCGAGATCCATCACCAAACGTATCGCGGATGACGTCAGGCAAATACTGGAGTGTCACTGCTATCTCTGTAATCCCATGCTTTTTCAATAGATCAATCGTGTACTCCATGCAAGGCCGGTTTAATAGTGGCACCATTGGTTTTGGCGTGTGGCATGTTAACGGACGTAGTCGTGTACCTTTTCCCCCAGCCATGATTACTGCCTTCATCTTCTTTTCTTCCTCCTTCATCGTTGCAATCTAGGTTGTCATGCCGATTTCCGCAGGTACGCCAAGTGAACGGTATAGATCGATGGTTTGACTAGCCAAAAGTGTCCAGTTATAAAACTGTTTAACATCTTGCATGGCCGTTTGGGCCAGTTGATGCCGCTGATCAGGGTCGCGCAGTAGCCAACGGAGTTGATTCGTCAAGGATTCAGGGTCGCCTGTGTACATCATGGCGCCGTTTTCGCCGTGGCGAACGATCTCTCGCAGCCCTCCCGTATCCGCAACCAGAACAGGAGTCCCTAGAGCCATCGCTTCCAGCGCAACAATTCCAAAAGGCTCATACAAGCTCGGGAATACTGCCACATCAGCCAGGGCGAACAGCTCATCTCGCCTTCCATCGTCTACGAAGCCCAAGAAGCGTACCTGTTCAGAAAGTCCCATCTGATGAACCAATAGCTTCCACTCGTCTTGCATCGGTCCTCTGCCTGCTATGAGCAACCTCGCATGCGGAAACTCAGCGCGTAACCTTGCCATAGCTTCTAACAAGAGGTGAACACCTTTTTCCTGAACCAAGCGCCCTACAAAAAAGAGAACAGGACCATCCCCTATCGCCAATTCCTGTCGAAGCTGTTCACGATTTACCTCCGGGAGGGGAATGAGATCGACACCATTGTGAATGACACGTAAATGGGATGAGGGTGTTCCGAACAGGCGCTTGACTTCCGACTCCATATACTTGCTGCAAACGATCATTGCGTCAGAGCTTTGTGTTAGCGTACGTTCACACTCATGGATCCTTTGCTGCAACGGTGTATGAATGCCTTGATGCCGACCATGTTCCAAAGCATGAATCGTGCTGACGAGCGGAAGAGAGTACCTCTGTTTCAGTTCGATTGCAGCCCAGCTGACTAGCCAATCGTGAGCGTGGATGACATCCGGTCGCACCCCGAGTGACCAGAGCTGATAGGCAGCATCGACCATCGCCAAATTCAGTTGAAACACCCATGCCAGAAAGTCGGCTTGTTCAGAAGGAAGGTACGTAGGCAAACGGTGTATGTGAACCCCTTCCATCATCTCCTCTACGGCGCATGAATCTGTCGCACGTGTCAGCACATGCACCACGATTCCTTGCTGGGCCAGATGCCTGGCGAGATCGTAGACAGCCCGACCAAGCCCCCCTACTACATGAGGGGGAAATTCCCATGCAAGCATCAAAACTGTTTTTGTCGAAGACTGATCTTGCGCAGCCGCTACCAATTGACGCGATACGTTCACTCTATGCGTTTGTTTAGGCAAATAGAACGTGATATCCACGTCAGGAAAGATCGGAAAGTCAGCTTCTGCTCGCGTAATTGCCTCTTCATCCAGTCGATGCTCCCGATACATCGCCAAGAGAGCCCGCATGCGAACCAAATGGTCATGAACGCGTTGCACCGCATACTGAGTGACCGTTTGACCGTCTAAAATAAACGCCCAATCACTGCTTTGGGCCAACATCAATTCGCGTGCGGCCTGTTTGAGGCACCGTAACGTAAGCTGATCTCCTTTCTTTTCAGAATAGGTAATAATCGCTGCGATCAATTCCCGCTCCGCTTGATGCAGATGCCTGTATATCCAGCCATTGTTCTCGTTCAGCCAGACTTCTCCGTAGCCATTTCTCCCCCATGTTGACATCGGCAAGTGACCGCGATCCTGCTCTGGATACTCCTCCAAATATTCAGATGGTGTCATTAATTTCACTTCTTTTGAATCACACACGGTTTTGCGCATGAGAAAATCCAAAAACTGCGGACCCTCGAACCACCAATGCCCAAACAGCTCCGCATCATAAGTGGCGACGACCAATGGCTTGCGATCCATCCAGTGACTGGCTTCCTCCACTTGACACTCTCGGTGATACAAGAAATGTCCCGCATGTGACGCTGCTTTTTCGCGCGCCCAGCTTGGCTCATACCAGTCTTTATCCCCTTCTTTTCCGGTGATCCGATAGTATTTCAAGCCGGTATGCACCCGAATACCATCAGGATGGATGTAAGGCTCGATGTAGCTCATCTCCCTGTCAAATCCGATATCCCGGTAGTATTCACGGTAGTCATAGTCCCCTGGATAACCATCGATCGAGCTCCATACCTGGCGGGAAGCCACTTCATCACGGGCAAAGGCAGCCACATCATGCGGCGTGAACAAGGGAGCCAGCAACCCTCTGCGAGGTAAAGGCGTCGCATGCTCTATCGTGTGACTGTCTACAAAGAAATACTGGAGCCCTGCCTCTTTCAGCAAACGATCCAGTCCAGGTGTATACCCGCACTCTGGCAGCCAAATTCCCTTCGGACGTCTTCCCAGAATCCGCTCATGTGTATCGATCCCTACCAGAAGCTGTGCCCGAATCGCCTCTTCTGTTTCCACATAGGGCAAAAAAGAGTGCGTGGCTGCGCAAGTGATGAGTTCGAGGCATCCACTGTCCGCGATATGCCTAAAGGCCTTGATCAGTTGAAAATCCCACTTGCGGCAGTAGGCAATAATCGTTCGAAAACGCTCCACATACATTTTGGCGATACGGTTTTCTTGAGGTTGACCGGCGGTTCGTTTGACTTCCTTCCCAGCCAATTCAACGGTTTTCGCTAGATGTGTGCGAAAACGAGTCACGATCAGATCATCATCCAGCATGGAAAGTAATGTCGGAGAAATAGCAAGGGTCATGCGAAAAGCGATGCCGTCTGAGAGGAGCTTGTCGAAAACCATGAGCAAAGGAAGATAGCATTCCAGCATGGCTTCATACACCCAGCGCTCTTCCAGGCGATCGTCCCGATCCCCGTGTCGGACATAAGGCAGATGGGCATGCAACACGAGGGAGAGATAACCTTTGTGCACAAATGACACCTCACTTATTTGATGTTTTGGTATACAACGAGTAGGAGGAAAAGTTCTCAAACCAGGAAGGTGTAGCTGGATCGTGTGCGGGCTCCACTAACGGTTCCCCCCAGCTAGCTTTTGAATGGCGTGGAGTAACTACCGTTTCCGAGCGTAATATCGGACAAAACCGATTGTGTTCATATAACCCAAAATCAACCATGTATGTACGTCCTGGCTCTACATCTTTCACGTACCAGGAATAAGCCTCTTCATGTACAAACACATCTCGAACGGAATGCGCATTTTTTCCATCAAATAAACGTTCAGTCACATCATACAGACGCAATCCCTTCCGAATGTGACGATAATCGGCTTGCAGGTACGAGGCGACCATTCTCATGCGCGGCCAAGTGATTTCCCAATAGATGAATAACACAGTCGGTCCTTGTACCATGACTTTGACAATGTCCCGATCATAAAACGCAGGCAATTGCCATTCCAATTCCGTTCTAGCGGGAGGTGCTGTCTCTGGCTTCACCCGGTCTTTTTGCAGGCGATATTTAACTTGACCGATCGTTAAGCCGCACTCTTTGGCAATTTGTGCAATGGACATGGATCGTGAACGCAGTTCGAGAATTTTTTCCAGCATCTTCTAGCACTCCCCTCCGCCAACTTCGCCTATCTGTGCTTTCCCACTGTCAATCATAGCCAATGCTGCTAACAAAGACTGTCGAATGCTGAATGCACATCCCTTCTTCTTTTGTCGATCAACAATCATGTTTTCGTCACAGGCATACAAAAGTCGCTCTCCTTCCATTCTTACAACGCTACTTCTCGAGACATTCTTTTCTTTTTACCAAATAGGAAGAAAGTTCTATATTCTATCACCTTTTGTTTTATTTGTAAGTATTTTCATGTTGGATACCGATACTATAAAATATTCACTTATACTTCCAAAATGAATGAAAAAGGAGTCAACAAAAGCTATGAATCGTTCATGGATTAGCATGGTAACAGCAGGATCAATTGCCATTTCAACGGTAGCGGCAGGCTTGCCACTAGCAGCTCAAGCTAAAAGCACGCCGCAAACCCCATCCCAAGAGCCCATTGATTCACAGATTGGTCATACTCCCGTTCAGGAAAACATGTCGAAAGCACAGTTACGCCAAGCAGCCAAACAGGAGAAGTACAGCATCTCGCATCTGAAAACATTGGACAATTCAGAGCTGGTTGAATTGTTGAAGGAAATCAGCTGGACGCAAATCCCTGAGCTATTTACTTACAACGACGACACCCAGGAATTTTATGAGGATCGGGAGCGGGTTCAGGCCATCATCGATGCGTTGCAAGAGAGTGGCAAGAACTTCACCAAGGATGACGAGCAGGGCATCCATACCTATGTAGAGGTTTTGCGTTCGGGGTATTACTTGGGGTACTACCATAAAGAATTAAAGTATTTGATGGAGCCAACGTATAAGCAAAAGATTATTCCAGCACTCCAAGCCATCACTGCCAATCAAAATTTCGCCTTTGGGACAAAGAATCAAAATGAAATCATTAATTCAACGGGAAAATTAATTAGCAACACGACTGTTGATTCCGAGACAATCGGTACTCTGTCAAAAGTAATGGAAGACTTTAACGACAATCGGGATAAATGGTCAGATGATCGCGTAGCAAGCGAGGCCTTTTACAGCGTCCTTCAAGGTATTGGCTATGTTCTGATTTGGGGAGTAGATGATTCAGGAAGAGATGAGCTAAAAGGTAACATCGACGCATTTCTCGACCCCATTTTTGACATGGCAGAAAATGGGGATACTTCCGCTGATCACGTATGGTTGACGAACAATGCCCTGTATTACACAGGGAAATTAGGTAGCTACTACAGTAATCCAGACAAAGCCAATGACATATTGACGAAAGCGATGAAAACGTATAAAAAGATGAGCGAGCCGTACTTCACTGCGGCGCAACAAATCGCGGAAGCATATGGTGAGGATGCCAATGGCAAAAAAATCGATCTCGAGGAAATAGTAAAAGAAGGCAAAAAGCACTATCTTCCGCAGCAATTCACCTTTGATGACGGAGCCGTTGTGTTCAAAACGGGAGATAAACTCACAGAAGAACAGGTTGAACGCTTGTATTGGGCATCCAAGGAAGTGAAGGCACAATTTCATCGTGTCATCGGTAATGACAAGGAGCTAGAGAGCGGCAATCCGGATGATGTACTAACCATTGTCATCTACAATACGCCTGATGAATATAAAATGAATCGCTTCTTGTACGGATACGACACCGATAATGGTGGTATCTACATCGAGGGTACTGGCACTTTCTTCACCTACGATCGGACAAAAGAACAAAGCATCTACAGTCTGGAAGAGCTGTTCCGTCATGAATTCGTCCACTATTTGCAAGGCAGATATGAAGTGCCGGGCATGTGGGGACAAGGAAAGATATATGAAAACAGTCGCTTGCCTTGGTATGAGGAAGGCGGAGCTGAGTTTTTCGCAGGTTCTACCCGAACAGAAGGAATCAAGCCTCGCCAGTCAGTTGTAGGCAATATTCGAAATGCAGCTCCTTATCTCGATTACACTGCGGCCGATATGATGCATGCCAAATACGGAACCCTGGCATTCTACGACTACTCATTCGCGCTTCAGTACCATCTATTCAAGAATGATTTTGCTCGTCTGGATAAAATCAATGATACGATCCGTTCCAATGATGTATCTGCTTATGATGACTTGATCGAAAAATTCAGCCGTGACCGCGCTCTTGAACGTGGCTATCAAGAAACATTAGAAGATTTGATCGACCAGTATGAAGAATTGGATGTTCCTCTCGTTTCAGATGATTACCTACAAAAAGTTGACGTGACGAACAAAGAAGAGGTTTATCGTCAAATCGAAAAGGTTGCTTCTCTGGTCGATGTGAAAACAGATGAAAAAGACTCCGGAGATTTCCGCAGCTTCACGTTGCGTGGGGTTTATACGGGTGGAGCTTCCCAAGGGGAATATCAAGATTGGCAAGAAATGAACCGCCTCACAGATGGATTCCTCAAGGAGTTATCAGATCTTTCCTGGAATGGCTATGACACGGTTACGAGCTATTTCACCAATTATCGTACGACAAAAGATGGACGCTTTGCCTATGATGTCGTGTTCCACGGGAAGCTGGCTCAAGAAGATGGCTCCGAAACGGAACAGCCAAATCCAAACCCAAATCCAGATCCTGAAGAATCTTCCCTTTCATTAGGTAAGCCGATCACGGGTATCATTCATCCACAAAAACCGAGTCAGGAGTTCCGTCTCGATGTGAAATCAGCCCAACAGCTTCAAGTTGAGATGGAAACGAAGCAAGGAGATGGCGTGGCATGGCTTGTATTCCCCGAGTCCGATAGAGAGAACTACATCTCCTATCCCACCAAGCGTGAAGGCAACAAGCTGATCGGATCATTCGATGCGAAACCAGGGACTTACTATGTGACTGCTTATACGTATCGTACAGAACAAGAGGACCAACCGTTTCGCTTATTGGTTACGGGGGAAGATCGCCCACAAGAGCAACTCTATCAAGAAAACGAGAGCAATGATTCTACCGAGCAAGCAAATGGTCCATTGACGATTGGCACGACTGTTTCAGGGGACATGAAAGAAAACGATTGGCAAGATATCTTTGCCTTCCAAGTAGATAAACCAGAAGAAATACATATTTCTTTAAACCCTCAAGAGGGACAAGGTGTGACTTGGATGCTATTCCATGAAGGAAATCTGGATCAGCCTGTCACGTACCCGCAAGAGCGGGAGGGAAATCTGCAAAGTGCCTATTATCAAGTAAAGCCAGACCGATATTTCTTGTATGTGTACAAATATCAAAATGAAGATATTGTGTATACGGTAGAGACCAAGCAGCGTTAATCAGCAAAACAAAAACACCCCCAAACGAGCTATCAAAATCGTTTGGGGGTGTTCGTTTCTCTCTTGTTTTTACAGTTATCGGCGTTTTGTAATCCGCCCAGAACCCCCAACCTTCGTTCGTGGGGGCGATTTACTTTTCGGCGGGGAAAAGCTCGAACGTTTGGAAGAGAAAGAGTCACTCGAATTCGACGATTGACTGCTGGAAGAACGAATAATTTTGCCTGAACTACCGTTAGAAGATGAATCCGCCTTCTTCTTAAAAATGCTGCCGTCAGAACCTACCGTACCATCCGCGTTCTTCGCATTACCCCGTTTGAAAATACTGCCCGTACCCTCTTTGGTAATCGGCGGCGCTACTTTCTTGTCCTCGATTGTAGGCACGCGATACGTACCGGAAGGCTTGTATATGTCCTTGCTAGAGTAGCCACGATAGCTGCCCTTTGTACTTTTCTTAAGTCCGTCGAACAAATCATCCAGTACACTGGCTACAATATATCCCTGCAAAAACGAAGAATCGTAATTTTGCCGGACGTACTCTTTGCTGTCGACCTCGATCAACGTATCTGTCGGCTTGGCAGCGTCTTGCTGCAAATGGTAGATCTCGTCCGGATAAATGAGGAACATATGCTGCGGATCTTCTTTGGAGATTTCATCTGGCGTATTCTGTTCCGCCAGCTCCGAGGCTACTTCCGGTACAGTCTTGTCTTCCGCACGGTAGATGCGTGACGACTGTCCATTGTCCTTGGTGGAGACAGATTCAAGCGGATATGTCTCGCCAACCCCAGGGCTGCCACAACCCGCTAGCGTAAGGAGGAACAACGCCGGAATCAGTAGGAGCTTGATTGATTTCATCCATGGATTTGGCATGTACTTGTCCCTCCTCTCTATGTGCCGCGCAATACCTGCACGTCCGCTGGTAGAACACTTTCTCCCTCATAGAGCATGAAACGGCCATCCTGCCACTCGATCCGCAGCAATTGGCGTTGATCCGATTGGAATTGCCAGATGTACTGCTCCCCTGATGTGTGAAACGGCGCTTTTCCCACAGTCTGGACGGCGCCATTATATTGCTCCTCCAAATGGTAGGTGACATCATCCATCTCGATTGTGGTCGGTACCTCGTCTATTGAATCCAGTCGTCCATCAATAACGCTATACAGCTGATAGACGATCTTCTCCCGTTCTTCGATATACAGGTAGCGAATGGTCGTTCCATCCTGCAAGGTAAGCATCGTGGCTTTGCGACTCGCATTGCTCGCCTTCCCGATTACTTGATACGTAACGAGCGATACATCGACCACATCACCTGGTCCCACCGTCAGGATGCTCTTCTCCGGTGCAGGAGGCTCATGCTTGGCAAAAATGTTTTGGATTCGCTTCATCAAACTCATGCTGTACTCCCTTCCCTTTCACGTCTTACAGACATGCAGCCAAAATCAAGGCACCCACGAGATGGAATGAACCAGCCATCATGGCATGTGCCACCTTTCCTTCCTGCGTCCCTTTTTCCAGATCCAGTCCGGTTACTTGCTTTAACAGCCATTCCACGATTCTTTCCAAAAGGAATAAAATAATAAAGGAGACCACAGAAAAGAGCAGAGCTGTCCACAATGAGTTGGAGGTAATGATAGATTGCGATAAGATGTATCCTTGCGCAAACAGCTTCATAACAAAACGCGTCGTGACCGCGATGTTTCCATTTTTGATTTCCGTGATGTCCTTGTATTTCGTAAACAACGAATCGATCCACATCAAAACAAAAAGCAAAATGCCGCCGGCTCCTGTCCAAACCAGCATCCCTAGTATTTCTGTCCACGTCAAAGCGAATCACTCCACTTTCATCAAAGTGTATAAGGTCTGAAAAAAAGGGAAACCGCTTGAAGCGGTTTACCCCTCATATTTTTTCATCAGAGCAGCCAGTTCGTCCTCAACGGCTTGATCCTTATTCAGCTTCGCAATTTCATCATCTAAAGAGCTCTGTTTTTTGTAAATCTCGCCGCTGGCTTCTGCTTCTGCTTCCATTTGCAGTGCTTTTTCTTCCATGCGTTTCAAGCCAGACATAGCCGAGTTCGTGTCGAAGCTACCCATCGCCTGATTAATCGTCTTTTGCGCTTTGGCTGCATTGACGCGGGCAACCAATGTCTCGCGCTTGTTTTTCAGTTCGGTAATCTGTTTTTTCATCTCAGCCAGCTTCTCGCGCAATCCATCGGCTGCCAGCTTGTTTTTCTCGTAGCTGTCCTTGTATTCGTTCATTTTTTGCTCGGCAGCTTTCTTTTCTTCCAGAGCCCGTCGAGCCAGATCAATGTTCTGCGCTTGGGCTGCGATGTGAGCTTGCTCTTCACGCTTTTTCACCAAGGCTTCCTGTTCTTCATACAGCACCTTGAATTTCTTTTCCAAAGCAATTTGAGCGGCAACTGCTTTCTCTGCTTCACTCAAGTCTTCTTGCATATCACGCAAATACTGGTCTGTCATTTTGATTGGATCTTCTGCTTTCTCAATCAAAGCGTACAAATTGGACATGGTCAAATCACGCAGTCTTTTAAAAATGGACATGGATTATTCCTCCTCAAGTACGTGCTAGGTAGTTCGACCTGAATTGGCCGTCCCCGTTATACATGTATTTACGATAGTTACGCAAGTAAGTTTCAACAATTTATTTTTTATTTGGCTCACCTTTGCTTTCGTAGAGCGCGACCGGTATTTCGTTTCAAAAACGCCTCTACAATAATACCTATTCGAAAGTAAGTTCGCCCAATTCTACACTTTTTTAAATAAGTTTTGCTTGAAATTGTGTTCCCTCCTGATGCTCAAGCTTCATTTTACCCGTTTTGCCTTTTTCAATGTACCCGTCCGATAGTGCGAGCTGTTGCTATATTGACCTATATACCCTTGACTACCACTAATTGTAAATGTTACTTTTTAGTAATACCCATTTTATGGGTCACTTTTTAAGGAGTGCTCGGCATGAAGTTACCTTTACACGATCGATTCATTGAGCAAGCGATTGAGTATGTAAGCCAAGATCAACGACTTATAGGTCTCCTCGCAGGCGGATCTATGATGTACGGAGAAATGGATGAGTATAGTGATCTGGATTTAATAATCGTCTACAATTATGCTTTTCGAAATGAGATCATGGAACAACGCTTCCAAATTGCTGAAAGACTCGGTCATTTACTTTCTGCATTCACAGGCGAGCATGTTGGGGAACCGAGATTGCTTATTTGTTTATATGGCCCAGCCCCTCTTCATGTCGACCTTAAATTTGTCCAACTGGAAGAGCTCGAATCCCGAGTCGAAAACCCACTGATTCTTTGGGAGAGAGGTTCTGGTATTGCAACGATACTCAGTAAAACAAGCCCCTCTCTCCCTTTCCCTCAATCTCAATGGATTGAAGATCGCTTCTGGGTATGGGTGCATTACTGCGCCACAAAATTAGGGAGAGGCGAATTATTCGAATTAATTGATACACTAACTTTTATGCGCAATGCAGTATTAGGGCCGTTGGTACTCATTCGCAACGGTCATTCCCCTCGAGGGGTTCGAAAGCTCGAGAAATACGCTCTCAAGGAACTGGAGGAATTAAAAGGAACGATTCCCATCCATAGCTTTGAAAGTTGCTACCACGCGCTAAAAAATACGATCAAGATGTACCAACGACTACGACAAGGTTCTGAAATTGTACCTAGGAAGGAAGCAGAATGCGTTTCAATCGAGTTTCTTGACGGTATATATTCAGGAGACATGGACAAACAGAATTAAATAGAGAAGGGAGATTACACCATGTCGGATGAGATCACAGTGCACCCCGTCGCCTGGCCACCTGCCCCGATCAAGACCGAGCGGCTCGTGCTCCGCCAGTCCGAGGCCCGGGACCGTGCGGCGCTGATCGACCTGTTCGCCTCACCAGAGGTGGGCACCTACGTCGGCGGCTCCCGACCGCGTGACGAGCTCGAGCGCGCGCTGCCCGAGGTGCCCGGTCAGCGCTTCGGCTTTTTCGTGGTCGAGCTCAACGGAACAACGATCGGCATGATCACGCTCGATCGGCGCGACCCGGAGCGTAAGGGTCACATCCGTCCAGAAGGCGGGGAGCCTGGGCTCGGCTACATGTTCCTGACTCAGGCGTGGGGACGGGGGTACGCCACCGAGGCATGCGCAGCGGTGCTCGCCTGGTTCGCCGACGCGCATCCCGGCGAGCCGGTGGTGCTCTCCACCCAGACCGCCAACGAGGCCTCGATGCGCGTCGCGGCGAAGCTGGGGTTCACCGAGGTAGAGCGGTTCGAGGACTACGGCGCCGAACAGTGGCTCGGCGTATGGTACCCGGGCACGCCGTCCGATTGAACTCATGCCCGACAGCGAGAAGCTTGTGCCAGTGCCTCCCGACTTCGCTGTCACCGGCCGCGCGCCCGTCTTGCCCTGATCGAATGAATAGCGTGGAGTTGCCGCAAGGACAGCTCCTATTTGATGTAATGGAAGTAACGGGCAGTTATGTTCAACAAGGGCGTTCAGATTCCCAGGGATGGAAGAGTACGTGCTTCCATTCACCTGTTCAACGACAGCACGGATGTGTAGAAATTTATTGAACTACTCCCGGATCGTCCATCTCAGATGTAGAAAAAAATGGCTATCCATGCTAGGTCAGTTTTTTACCAGCCGCGGCATCGGATAACCATTTTTTGTGGGGCTCTTCAAAGGCATGCTTAGATCATAGCGTAGCCGTATCCTTTTCTTTGCGTAAGAAAACCAAAGGTAGAACGATTAGAACGACAGAGATCAGTGTACATAGAATAGGGTAGCCAACATCTTCTGCGAGCTTTCCGAAAAAAGGAACCAGAACCGCCAAGATGATCGTCTTAATCATGGATGAATAAGATAGTAGCGTACTGCGTGAATTCCCCGAGATTCGCTGATTCGTCATATTGATTAAGACAGGCTCGATGATGGAGTAAAAGAAGCTGATGAGAATCATACAGATGATCCCGGATAGTTCAGGCAACAACGGAAACATGAAAATACTCAAAGCCATCATGACGGTGAACAAGATAACCGTTGCTGTCCCTCCCAATCGTTTCTCCATGTGATAGGAGACGACGGAACCAAGAATACTTGTGCTTTGTATGAAAATAAATACAATGCCAAGCCATTCGATAGTCATTCCTTTCTCATGTAGGAAAGGTGAAACAAATAAAAACGTAAAGCAAAAAGCGGGAACAGCCAGAATAGCAGAATAGAGCAGTACATTGCGCAAGCTCTTTCTCTTCCATACCTTTCTTGAGGTACTGAAAACGAAGTGGATGAGAGGTTCGCGTTCTTTGTTTGTTCCCACGCCCGATTGTTTCGGTTCTTTGATAAAAGAGGCAACACACCCGGCAACAAAGGAGAGAATCCCACAAATAATAAACGGTAAACCAAGCGAGTAGGTAGCTAACCACCCGCCAATGATTCCGGCAAACGCAGTGGCAATACGCATCATTGCCAATTGATAGCTCACCGCTTTGGAAAATAGATTTTCTTTACCTTTCTCGTGTAGATAATCGTAGAGGAGTGCCTGGTCAGCTCCAGAAATAAAGCTCCCTCCCACGCTCCATACGATTTGCAGCAAGCAAAGAATCGGGAACCAGCCTGTGTATGCGTAGAGGATCATGGCAGGAGCCATTAATAAGGCTCCCATCACAAGAGAACGGGTGCGACCGAAACGATCTGCAACGATTCCAGCCGGTATCTCAGCCAAAGCGGCAGCTACCCAACCAAATCCCTCTACTATTCCGATTGTGGCCAGACTTAGGCCTCGTACCTGCTGTAAATACAGCACATAGATGGGAAGCCACAAATGAAATTTCGTAAAAAAGGAATAGATGAAAATCATAAGCATATTGGAATCTAGCAAAGCATGATTTTTCATTCAGTCAAGCCTCACCCGACATAATAGTCGTAGACTGAGACGACTTCAAATCCTGTAGATTGATAGAGTGACAAGGCGTTTTGATTATCGACAGCCACTTCTAGGCTAATTCCTCCTATGTGTTCTCTTTGATTCAAGATTTCTACTGTCTGAGAGAGGATTTTTCTACCCAGCCCTTTTCCTTGGAGCCCTTTTTTTACGCAAAATCCTGAGATGAAAAACTCGTTATCCTCTTCGCTTACGGTAATCATCCCGACCGGTTCAGACTCGTACTGAGCCAGATACGTTTGAAAGGATGGCTCTGACAAATTGCGTGTAACTAGCGCAGTCATAAGATCAGCTGTATCCTCAAAACCGCTTACGCCAATCTCTACCAGTGTCTGAAAATCATTCGTGGTGGCTGGGAAAAGCTGTAGACGGTTATCTGATTCCACAGCAGTTACGTGCGCTGTAGCGGAGTAATCCAGCTTGTATTCAGAGAATTGATAAGTGGCCGCTACGCCTTCTGCAAAAGAACTGGCTTCCTTGGACTTGCGATTGCTGACGAGTAAAATTTGCGTTACCTCACGCTTTTCACATTCAGCTTTTGCTTGTTCATACAGAGCGCGGAAGATTCCTTTGCGTCGATAGTCTGGATGAACCATTCCGCTGATCTCCACTTCTTTCGGACTGACGATCGCATACATACCGAGGAATCCAACCAGTTGCCCATCTTGGACGTACAGAAAATCATTCGTTTGTTCAGGTTGGCGGTTTTGGAGCATCGATACGTTCAGGTTGACGGATAAATCAAATGCATCGTATGCCTCGCATATTTTTGCCAAATGGACAATCTGTTTCAACCACTCTTCCGAAAGCCCTTTTGCTATTACAAGTCCTGCACCGTTGTTAATTGTACTCATCGTCTCAACCTCCCATTAGTATGTGAATAGAAAAAAGCCGTGGAGCTTTCAATCCCCACGGCAGTAGATAGCAAAAAACGTGGGGATATTCGATCCCCACGGCGTCAAACATAAACAAACTTGGCTACACCAAGCCTTTGACGCGTACATCGTTGCCATACAAAAAAACACGGGTAATCCCCGTGTTTTAGGCACAGCTAAGAGAACCTGCTAGATAAACTAGGAGGATTTCACGTACGCCAGATGGGGAAATGGAATATGATTGCATACTGAAATAGAACTCATGTATGTCATTGTCATGTTCCCCACCTCCATTATTGTTGCAAAATCAATAACTACCTTCAACTATACGTGAAGTACCGAAGTCTTACAATTGTTTTTTCAACGTGTAAGAAAGTTTAAGTCCTTCACCATGTTAAGGCAATCTTGCTTGAACTTTTTGGATCTCACAAACCTCTGCTAAAACGCGGTCGTTCCTCGTTGAAAAGTCCTCGATAAAGTTTTTTACCCTTGCTTTCAAGATCCCTAGTTCCCGCATTCTTCGCCGTTAGCCATTGATCTGCCCACAGACCTGATCAATTGTGTTTCTATTAATGGATATCCAGTCGGTGAAGTCCATCACTCCAAAGAATGTAGACGTTAGAAGTATGGATCTTGTAACTAGATAAGAATTCCTGAAGCTCCGCTTCTGAACTGTGAAAGACCTTATGATTCAACTGTCAATTCGGCCATATAGAGTAAATGGGAAGTCCACTGAGAGGCCTTCAAGAATTGTCTCACCAAGATCGAATGACAATATTGTCGTTCCATTGCTTTAGCTTTCAACACATTCTTGAAATAGTTCTCCGTAATAGAAATTCTATTTTTGATTTGTTTACTTGAAGGAGCTGTTGTATTCTCCACTTTCTATGCTCTTTAACATTATTGAGCATTTAGATCTTCCTTTTCAAATTATTCACGGACCGATTATAGCACCAGTATGCGAAATGCTATAGCTTTTTCCGTATGGCTGACTCTTGTCTAAAAATGCTTGAACTTGACTTTCCCCTTTAGATACATCCAGACCAGACGGGGTCAATGCCCCACGGGCATGGACGTTCTACCTCGACTACCGTAATCGTAGAACCATATTAAAAATGGTCAACCAGTAAAAACTGGCTGACCTCATAATACGAACGGGCAGGTTAACGCAATAAACCCTAACCTCAACTACTGTGGATGTAGCACCAAACGTTGAATGTCGCCAAGGCCATAGCAGAAGCAAAGCCATGCCCCACCCAAAGAATGCGAACGTTAGATTCTCTTAGTACGCATCCACCATCAGTCGGTATGAAGCCAACCGGCCTCATCCTGCGGAATACCAGGACCTCACTTCAATACTATGTGAAAAAGCTCAACTACCCAGCCGAGACTGAAGCGCTTAGGAAGTACCAGTTCATATTCAAGATAATAACATTTTATCATTTAAGAGTTGTTAGGAGGATGTGATGCAGGTTTGGATAAGCCCTACTTATTCATAGTATCCTTCCGTTGATTTGCGGAATTGTTTGAATTGATTCGCATCATGCCCGAACCACACTTGGGAATTCGTTCGGACAGCGAGCGTGCGGATTTTCTCAACCGTGTTCCGGTAGCCGATCGAATCGTATATGATGCCTGGCAGCTTGACGGGTGGACCGTAACTCTCTGCCGTATAGATGGCATCGGAAGCGAGGATGATCCCGCCAGTTTCCGGCATTTCAATGTGCAAGCCTAACATGCCCCAAGCATGGCCACTGCCAAAGTTCATAATCTTGATTCCTTCAGCCAGCTCCAGGTTATCTTCATGGCGTTTGACGGTCCGCCACTGTAAGTGGTTTTTGATCCAAGCATCGATGTCCGCCCAAACGTAGGCTCCTTCTTTTTCGTTGCGGGCATAGCTTTGCAACGTGCCGTTCAGCTCATCTTCATGGACAATAATTGTAGCGTTCGTGAACATCTCCAAGCACCCGGCATGGTCCAAATGCAAATGAGACGCAACGACGTACTTGATTTCCTCAGGTCTTACATGGATCTGCTCCAGCCGGTTATGCAGGTAACATTCCTCGCTCGCCACCCAAGGGGACGCCAGCTGAGTTGATGCGGCCCAGCGTCCTTCGATGCCCATCGAGTTCGGGTTGCAAGCTGTATCGAACAAAATTTTTCCTTCTGGATGATCGATCAATACCGTATAAATCGGAAATTCCACGAACTGTGTAGCTGCGTTCGGATTTTTGATCGTAGCAGGATTATGCATGGCGATTATCCAGTTTTTATCCATGCTCATTCGACCGTTATCCATCACATACAACTTAGGGCGAGCTTTACTAATATTCGGCACGTTCATTTCCTCCCATGTAAGTAACGTTTTTGTCTGATTGCTACTGATGTTCAACTTTGTCGGCTTATAATGCATTGTTGCCATGCATCGCCGCTCCTCCGTTGGTGTAGACATATAATAATTCACGTACTAAACTTATGTAAGTAGGCACTTTAAGGTGGCCTGGGAACTTTGAAGTGCATAGGAGGTAATCATTTGACATCTTCGGCTAAAGGAAAACAATCTGATATCTCATTGGCGGTGTGCGGATACAGCAGAGTTCTTGAAATTATTTCCAATAAGTGGACAGCGCTCGTCATTTATGCATTGGAAAACGGAAGCATTCGATACGGAGAAATGGAAAGAAGAATCGAGGGCATTTCAAAAAAAATGCTCACGCAAACGGTACGAAAACTGGAATGGAATGGGCTGGTCCAACGGCATATTACACCAACTGTGCCCCCAACAGTTGAATATACGCTCACTCCTTTAGGGGAAAGCTTGCTTCAGCCGATGAGAGAGCTAAGACAGTGGGGAAGGGAAAATTACTGGCATGTCGAGGCGGCAAGAGCCAATTATGATCTAACTTACTGTAAGGAGTCTCAGTCCTTGACAAATTGAAAATTAGGGTCTGTAAAATAAATTGTGAAACCTGGAAGTGATTGAACAATTTCAGTTATTGAACTAACGGGTTCGTTAGTTTTAAAAAACAGCGGCCTGCCTAAGACTTATTTTCAGGTCTTAGGTTGCCGCTGTATTAATTGCGTAGGATCAACAACTCCAGTCTAGAACATTACTTTGAATGAACAAATTGGTGATTTACGTGTCACAAAAAATTACTGTTCGAAAGTAAGCTCGCCCGATTCTACACTTTTCAAAATAAGTTTTGCCTGAAATGGTGTTCCATCCTGACGTTCAAGCTTCATTTTACCCGTTTTGCCTTTTTCAATGAGGGCTTTAATCTGCGTATCCGTCAGCATACGCCCGTAATTCTCTTTCCATATAACGAATTTACAGCCCACGTTGTAATTCGAACATCCGTAACCTTTGCGTCCCATGAAAATGGAGCCTCCGCAACCCGGTCGTGGACATTTGGTGATGATACTCGAAGTTGTAGTAGCGGTCTTTGCTGCGCTTCGAGTTGAAGCCTTTGTTGTGGCAGTCCTGCCACCTGATTTACCTGTACTTCGCCCGCCAGCTCGTCCTCTTGTTTTCGAAGATCCTTTTTGCGTGGTACTCTCACTCTCAAACAAGGTCTTCTCAGCACGAGATTGTACGCGAACCTTTTCTACGATCATCGTAGCGAATTTCTTCACATTCTCCATAAATTGCCCGTCGGCGGCTGTTCCTCGGGAGATCTCATTTAAGCGACGCTCCCAATGCCCCGTCATTTCAGGAGAGGTTAAAAGTTCGATACCTGCTCCCCTAATCAATTCGATAACGGTACGGCCTTTTAGCGTAAGTTGAACCTTTTTCCCCTGCATCTCAACGTATCCGACCTTTTTCAGCCGTTCGATGGTGGCGGCACGAGTTGCCGGGGTTCCCAGTCCAGATTCCTTCATCGCATCACGCAGTTCCTCGTCCTCAATTTGCTTGCCTGCGCTTTCCATGGCCTTTAGAAGCGTTCCTTCCGTAAAATGCTTGGGCGGCTGTGTTTCTTTTTCCTTTACCATCGCATCCGAGCATACTACGCTGGCATCGGATTGAATGATAAAAGGCTCGTTCACTTCAATCTCTTCTTTATCCTCTTCTTCTTTGGCCGTACCTTTTCCATTCTTGGGCTTTTCCTTCTGCTGGTCGGCATAAATAATCTTCCAACCGAGACTTTTCTGTTCTTTCACCGACGTTCTGAAAAACTCATTTTCCACATCGGTTATGACCGTATGCATCTTATATTCTGCTGGCGGATAAAACTGCGACAGAAAGCGACGAACGATCAAATCATATAACTTCTGCTCATCTGGCGTAAGCCCTGAAGCCTTACGATTTGTCGGCAGGATAGCATGGTGATCATCTACCTTTGCCGGATTACATATAAATTTGTTGCCTTTATGAACCAAACTACGGTTTGCACCCTTTACCAGAGCGTCATATCCAGTGCCTTGCAAGGACGACAGGGTGTTGTGCATTTCGGGAATATTTTGCTCTGTCACATAGTTGGAATTCGTTCTCGGATAAGAAATCACCTTGTGTTTTTCATACAGCGCCTGTGCTATATCCAAGGTTTTCTTGGCGGAAAAACCGTATTTGCCATTGGCCTCACGTTGCAGCAATGTCAGGTCATACAACTTGAATGGATACTCCTTGGTATCCTTTACTTCGTAGGAGGCGATCCGCCCTTGTTTTCCTTTCACTTTACGAGCCAACATTTCTGCTTTAGCTGGATCGGTTAAGCGATCACCTTGCCAAAGACCCTTGTACGTCCTCTCCCCCTGCGAAAAATGCCCTTCGACTTGAAAAAACGTAACCGATGAGAAAGCCTCAATCTGCTTCTGTCGATCATAAATGAGCGCAAGGACAGGGGTCTGTACTCGTCCGACAGAAAGGAGCACGTTATGTTTGGTCGTAAATGCACGTGAGCCATTCATCCCGATTAGCCAATCGGCTTCACTTCGAGCTTTTGCTGCCCGCGTTAAGTTCTCATAGGCTGCGGCATCCTTCATCTCTGCGAATCCTTTCCTGATCGTTTCAGGGGTCAAGTCCGAGATCCACAGTCTTTTAACGGGTTGCGTCAATTTTAGATGCCGCTGAATGAGGGAAAAAATATGTTGACCCTCCCGCCCGGCATCGCATGCATTAACCAGCAGATTGCTTCGTTTGGCCAACTGCCCGATTATTTTTAGCTGATCGATTGTTTTCCGATTGGGTACTAGCTTAAACGGCTCGGGAATGATAGGAAGATCATTGATATTCCACTTTTTATATTTTTGGTCGTACGCCTCCGGTTCTGCCAGTTCAATTAAGTGCCCGATTGCCCATGTAATCATGTATTTTTCACCTTCTAAATAGGTGCGGTGATTTTTCGCTTTAGGATCTATTGCGGCGGCAATATTTCGTCCCATATCAGGTTTCTCCGCAATAATTAATATCTTCAAATGGTTATCGCTCCTTCTAAAACTCTCTAAGCCTGTCGAGATTCAGTCTAACGTTCTGGATTCCTCTCTATTTTACTACAAGTTAGCCAAGTAATCTCGTCCTGGCTGCGACAGCCCACTCGATTTTTGCCAACGCCTGGCAATGCGCCTCATTCATCTCTGCTGCAAATGCTGTCTCCTGCATTCGTGTCAGCACACGCCATACATCGCTCTTGTTTTTGTACCAATCTAACGCCTTTGGCGGCTCATGGTGGATAGGTCTCCAAACTTGACGAAGCGTTGGGGAAAACAGCCGCTTTGCCCCTTGGCGCAGCTGACAGTTCATTAGTTTTACCTGATAAGACTTGCCAGGAACTGTATCATGCACATCGTGAAAAAGATGCGGCCAATAATCTTTTCGCGAACCTGTGTGTGGCTGTTGCAATGCCCAAGCGTACGCTGCCTCCTGCCTGTTCGCACCCCCGAACAGCAGACTGTACAGCCTTTTTCCCAAATGGATTCTCTCTGGTAAGGAGGCAAAATGAAACACTCGCTCCCCCACGAGCTGCAAGAAGCTTCCCTGCTCATCGACCACTTTCCGCTGGGGAAACAAGATCAAATTCAGTTGCAAAATCTCCTGGAGAGCAAACGGGATGGTGCGGACGACTGAATTTTGATAGCTTGAGTCTTTCATGAGCTGCTCTTCCAAATAGTTTTGTTCATTGATGATCAAAGCAATGGCGAGCAGCTCTTTATCTGTGGTCTTCCAAAAATGATTCCAGATCGCCTGCATGAACGTAGAGACGCCCAGATGGGGCAGTAAATAAAAAAGGTTGGTCTGTCGCCTGACACTCTCTTCATACAGTAACAATTGAGGGTACGCATCGTGAAAAATCAACCAGTTTCCCCGCTCCAAAAACGAAAAATAATCCTGCTGCTCTTTTGTTCGAAGCAAGCGAGGCAATAATTCTCCCCGCAAATCAGTCATACTCCATCCCGCATTGCGCGATACGAGATGTGCCAATAGCGCCCAGTGAACCTGTGGATGCTTTTGATAAAACGACATATAGGCGCGCGTTCTGTCTATGTTGTCACGGTTGTGGGCGTGTGTCTCCTGTTTGATCTGCTCTACCGTTTTTTGATCCTGTGCTGGCAATCGTGCTGTCGCCGTACGGACTTTCCCCAGATTCATGGCAAGCGGCAGACGTGATGCGTATTGGTACCACGACAAACCCATCGTTGCCCTTCCCCCTCTCTTCTTCAGGCGCCGTATTTTATCGGGAGGTGAATGAGTTGCGTGAAGTCCAGCAAGAAATCAACCGCATTCAAGCCTTTTTGTTACAGCGCCAACAAGAGGATGGCACATGGCGCTTTTGTCTGGAAAGCTCACCGATGACAGATTCTCACATGATCATCCTATTGCGTACGCTGGGTATTCATGATGAACGTTTGATGGAGAAGCTCACGAATCACATCACGTCTCTTCAACACGATAATGGGGCATGGAAGCTGTATCCAGACGAGCATGAAGGCAATCTGTCTACGACGATTGATTCGTATTACGCCCTGCTGTTATCAGGCAAATTTACGAAGAACGAACCGAGAATGGCTCTGGCTCGCTCGTTTATCTTGGAAAAGGGTGGGCTGACACAAGCGAACATGCTGACCAAATTTGCTACAGCCTTGACAGGCCAATACCAGTGGCCCTCGCATTTTCTCGTTCCCGTCGAGATTGCCCTCTTGCCCCCGAGGTTCCCTGTCAGCTTTTACGATTTTGTCGGGTACGCACGTGTCCATCTTGCCCCCATGATGATTGTGGCTGATCGCAACTATGTAAAAAAGCCTGACAATGCACCAGACTTGTCCGATCTATACGCCGGTACACCGATCTCTCGCGGTCTATATCCGCATCGATTCCTAGAGAATTTCCTCAAAGAGGGACAATCGTTTCTCGCCACCATCCACGATTCCTTGCAGCAGCTCCCCTTTTTACCCGGACAACTACACAAGCTCGCTCTACGTCGCCTGGAACAATACATCCTGGCGCGAATCGAGCCGGACGGTACGCTGTACAATTATTCGACCTCTACCTTTTTCATGATATTTGCGCTACTTGCACGGGGGTTTTCTCCGAAAGACCCACTGATCCAAAAAGCGATGCAAGGGCTTACCAATAGTGTCTATGATTATGAAAACGGTGCACACTTGCAGCTAGCTACTTCAACCGTCTGGGACACGGCGCTCTTGACTTTTTCGCTGCAAAAAAGCGGACTTTCTCCCTCACATCCCGCGATTCAAAAAGCAAACCGCTACCTTCTCCGAAAACAGCAGCATACGTACGGTGACTGGAAAATTCGCAATCCAAATGGAAAGCCTGGCGGTTGGGGCTTTTCTGATTACAACACCATGAACCCGGATATTGATGATACGACAGCTGCTCTGCGCTCTCTCCGCCTGCTGGCCCGTACGGATGTGACAGTAGCAGCCGCATGGAAACGGGGTCTCGAATGGCTATTATCTATGCAAAACGACGATGGAGGCTGGCCCGCTTTTGAACGAAATACAGATGCTGATTTCATTCGCCACTTGCCTATCGAAGGAGCTGATACCGTCAGTACAGATCCGTCCTCTGCCGATTTGACAGGGAGGACCTTAGAATTCCTCGGAAACTATGCCGGACGAACATTGACTGACCTGCACGTAGAAAAAGGAGTCCGCTGGCTTCTCACGCATCAAGAGTCAGACGGCTCCTGGTATGGACGTTGGGGAATTGCTTATCTGTACGGTACTTGGGCTGCCATTACCGGGCTGATGGCGGTTGGCTTTTCTCCTACTGATCCCGCCATCCAAAAAGCGTTGGCGTGGCTGGTTGCCAACCAAAATCCCGACGGCGGCTGGGGGGAATCTTGCCAAAGTGACCTAAAGAAAACGTACGTCCCCCTCGGAGCAAGCACTCCCTCGCAGACAGCATGGGCAATCGATGCACTGATAGCCGTGTCATCCAAGCCGACGGCAGAGCTGCAACGAGGAATTCGCTATTTGCTCACTCACAATCAAGCCAATGACTGGACGACTCGCTACCCGACTGGCGGGGGACGCCCTGGCGGCACTTACTTTGCTTATCACAGCTATCGTTGGATTTGGCCGCTGCTGGCTCTCAGCCACTATCAGGCCAAATACGCGAATACGTAAAAACCACCGCTACCCTCTTCGCAAACCAAGGTCTAACGGCCGGATAGGAACTTGGGGTGAATAAATCACGGCATGTAGCGGCGTATCAAAAATAGTGTAGCAGGACAGGACATCGGTGTCCCCAATCAGCACAATCGACGACTGAGAAACCCCACCAAAGCTGAAATCACCGACGTCTATTTTTTTATTCGTCACCTTCATATTCATGGAACTTTTTCTCCTTTTCCTAAAACTCGCCTATTCATACATCATATGCTGCTCGCACTGGTTCGGTCGCAAAAACAGGTATGAACACCCAATGGCCTACGACATACAATACAGAGAGGATCTCTCCCAAAAGGATGTGCCGAACATGCCAGCATTCGTTGGAGTCATCAATGTAAACAACGTGGGCGGCGTTTTCAATGTCGGGGACGTCCGTAAAATCGCACCTACCAGCTACACCAAAACCTTCGCGGGTGGAGGATCATTTAATTCTGGTACGAATTTGTCCTTCAAAATTCCACGTAGCGTCGTCTACGTCAATGATCAATCGGATAATGACATTCCTCTTTTTGTAGAAGAAACGAATGATTACCGGGCAAAGGGACGAGATTTCGCATGAACTTTTTTGTCACGCAGCATATCGTAATCAACTCACTTAAGATCGATGGCATTACCAACTCCTCAGTATGCCAGATCGGAAGTGCAGGTATTATCAAGCCATTATCCAAGCTCTACAATACGGGGGGATTCACAGAACCAGCACCACCAGCGGGTCCTCTTCCAGAAGCTGTTTCGGAGGAGTTCGTTCCACTTGTCCCGTTGGTAGAGCCGTCCCGCATTACCCCACGTATGTCCCTACGTCGTCGCTAAATACGCTTTATGCTGGCTGAAGAAGGATGGTCGTCATGTACATGGAACACGAAATGATGCAATATATTCAACAGTTACATGACTATATACAATCGCAAAACAAAAAGATCGAACATATGAGGCAGATGCTTGAACAACTGCAACAAGATGTCAATGACCTCAAGGAAAGGCAGATCCCTTCCGTCATTAGAAATGAATACAAATTCGACTTGCTCAAGGTTGAACGTCTCGAAGGGACTCTCAATATCGGATTAAATCCAAAAGGAAATGATTCTGGGATCGGTGATTTCTCCATCAATCAGTCAATGGACATCCCTGATCCTCCTCAAACCAGCGCTCCTCTTTTTGACCGTGTACAAAATGAGATTTACCAATATTTAGAGGGTGATGCTTACCTCGTTTTAGAAAAAATTGAAACGGAGTGCAATTACCCACTTGACCAAAATTATCGAGCGTTTATTTTAGATGATATTAAAAAGCAGATTGATCAACGCATCAAGCATTACCTAAACGATCTTCCTACTGATGAGCTGGAACCGGAGCAGCACGACATTTTCGTGCAAACGATCGTTCAAAAAGTGAAACGCGATATTGATAAAACATGCGAAACGTTTGTAAAAAATTTGCCGCGTGAGGTGAACGAACCTTGATCATGTATCAGGTGATTAACGAAGCCATTTGCGTGAAGCGAGTCACCATTGAAGCTCTCTCCTCTGCCGCCTCTTTATTTATCGGAGACACCCAGACGGTGAACCTCCGATCGATTTATGAAACGCCGCCTGAAAAAATGATTGTAGGTGCCACTATTCCCGTTGATACGGCAATCCCTGCTCCGTAAGGACGTTGGTCACCATGTGCCGGAGAACCAGTCATATCCACAAGGTAGATGTCCTCTCAGTAGATGCCTCATCGGTTCTGCAAGTAGGTGATTCCCGGTGCCTTGATGCTGTTTCCAATATTTTGGCGGTCCAGCGTGAAAAGGCCATCTTTTACGAAAACGAATTTATGTTCGAGGATTACTCTGCCTTCTCCATTCCTTTAGTCGCACCCAGCCCGACTGAACCGATTTGCATCGATACGTTCCATGACTGTCCTTACATTTTTGTTCGAAATGTGCGGGTCCCTTTCTTAGCTGCTGCCTCTGTTGTCCACATCGGTTCAAACGAGTCTATTTCATTAGAAACACGTGTGGTAAACATTCGCCACCTGTTCCGTGAAGAACCACATACTGGGGGGAGGAGATAGCCTTTGCCTTCTGTCATTGGAGCTGTCAATATCAATAACAATTCAGGTACCGTTAACTTCGGAGACACCCTCAACATATCGCCAAAAACAGCCGCCAAGACATTCTCCGGTTCAGGAGGCGGCAACACAGGTAACGTCGTAAATACGCTCAATGGTGTCAACGCAACCAATACTGTGGACTCCAATCTCGTCGATCAGCCATTGTTTGGGAACATCTAATCCATGCAGTGTTAATGTTTTTTCATTGACACTGTTTTTATTTTGGCTAAAAAACGAAACAAAAAAGGAGGCACGAAGCCCCCTGACTATAATATTTCAATATACCCTTCTGTTCCATGCACGCGAATTCGTTGTCCGTCTTTTATCAAAGTGGTAGCCTTTTCCACGCCAACAACAGCTGGTAAGCCATATTCACGCGCGATAACTGCTCCATGTGTCATCAGTCCACCGACTTCGGTGACTAGACCTTTTATCGATACAAACAATGGTGTCCAGCCAGGATCAGTAAAGGCGGTGACTAATATATCGCCATCTTCTAAATCAGCATCTTCCATGTTTACGATGACGCGTGCTCGCCCCTCTATGACTCCGGTTGAAACAGGTAGACCTACAAGCGCATTAGCTGGCAGATTTTCTCGCTTGTACTGACCAACAATAATTTCACCATCAGACGTGATTACACGTGGGGGAGTCAGTTTTTCAAAAAACTTGTACTCGTCTTTTCGTTTGTTGATGATCTGATCATCCAATTTGTCTGTGCGTACGACCTCATGAAGTTCTTCAAAAGTGAGATAGTATATATCGTCTTTTTCATGAATGACCTTTGTTTGTACGAGTTGTTCAGCTTCTTTCAGTAAAGCCTGCTTATAAACGAAGTAGCGATTCATCATGCTGTACTTTGGATATTCTCGATAGCCGATGAAATTCCGGATGAGGTCGATCATTTGTTTGGTTTCTTTTGCTTTTTGTTCACCATCCGGTAATTGCTTTAATCGCGCTAATAGCTCTTGTTCTTTTTCCAAAGCTTCCTGTTGTCCTTGCTCGAATTTCCGCTTGCCAGCATTCGGTTCAAAGTTTTTGATGTTACCTAGAATCATGGGGACAAGCATGATTGGTTTTTCAATCCAACGCGTTTTCGTTATATCGATTTCTCCGGAACATCGCATCCCGTATCTCGTAAGATACGCATAGATTGCGTCTTGCGTCTCCTGTCCACCTTCAAACTGAACCATTTCATGTAAAAAGTTATCATCTTTTACATGCTGTAAAAAATCAATGACTTCTGGATAAGGACGAACGATATCCGCAACATCCATGAGCGCCAGACCCATTTCCGAAGTAATATTGTTTGCCACAGATTGAGTAAGCGTGTCTGCTACGTTTTTTTCCCCCAACCACATGTTCATGTTTTCATTGATCCATTTTGAAGCATTCATAGCAGCCGTAATCACACCAATGTTTTGTGGATCAAATATAATCTTCTTTAATTGCTGGATGTCTTCTCGAATAAAATCAAATAAATCCGACCCTGATTTCGTTTGGATGTTATGCTTTACCTCTTCAATCGATTTTTGACTGCGCTTAATCAAATCAGAAACAATTGTCGGATCGTTTTCGAATTGTTCTTGAAAACCCAAAGCCGACATGCCATTCTTGCTTTTACCGGGATTCTGTTCATTTGTATCATTTGGGGACGATTGTATAAAATCGCCTCGCTCTATGACGGTCATCAATGCGTCATTGATAAGCGGATCGGATTGTCCCAGGGTATCTAGTATGGTTTGTCTGCTGTCAGGTGAAGCCAACATTTTTGTAACATCAACAAACAACCTTCCCCCCGCTTTACTCATGGGTGCAGAAGTCGTTAACAGGAAAAGAGACAGTCCTAATGGTTTCATAGGGTCGGTCATCATTTGTTGATGGCCAACAGATACATAGACGTGATTTTCTTGATCATTCGCTTCAGGGATCGGGTATAAAGTCGTGATCGGCCGACTCTGGACAATATAAAAGGTGTCATCAACCAAACACCATTCGATATCTTGCGGGGACCCAAAATAAGCTTCGATCTGTCTTCCAATGCGTGCCAGCTGTAAAATTTGTTCATCTGCTAGTGTTTGCGTCTTTTGCTGATCAGGACCAATCTGCTGTGTCTCTGTTCCGCCTTCTTTTCGTGCATAGATAGCCAATTTTTTGGTTGCTATCCGCTTATCGACGATTTCTGCTTCCTGCACTTTATAACAATCAGCTGATACCAGGCCAGAGACAAGTGCCTCACCAAGTCCAAAACTGGCATCGATGGATAGCAACTTCCGATTGGATGTAATGGGATCAGCGGTAAATAAAATCCCCGAAGCCTGTGGAAAAACCATCTTTTGGACGATAACCGATAAATAAACCTGACTGTGGTCAAATCCATTTTGCATACGGTAGATGACCGCGCGATCCGTAAAGAGAGAAGCCCAGCATTTGCTAATGTGCCGCAAGATTGCTTCTTTGCCAATGATATTTAAATAGGTGTCTTGTTGACCGGCAAAAGAGGCATGTGGTAAATCTTCAGCTGTCGCACTAGAACGCACTGCATAAGCATGCTCCTCTCCAAATTGGGAGAGATAGTGAGTAACGGCTTTCACAACATCGGAAGGAATCTCTGCTTCCATAATACTCTCTCGAATCTTCCTGCTGATTTCTCCAACTTGTTCTCGGTCTTGTACTTTTAACATGGTTAGTTGATCCAACAATGCTTGATACATGTCGTTTGATTCGACCATCTTTTGATATCCCACTGTTGTCACGCAAAATCCCTCTGGTACTTGTATTCCTTGAATTTTGGATAATTCCCCTAAATGTAACCCTTTTCCGCCAACGAGCAAAAGCTGCGTCTTTTTCATTTCCTGAAAACCGAGAACCAAAGAACTCATTCAATATCTCCCCTAACCATTCAAATGAGAAAAAACATTTGACAAGAGTTCAGCAGCATGATACGATTATGATATAAGATGCAATAATTATGATCACACAAACAATAACAGGCGTGATTTGATTGTATCATCGCGTCTATTTATGTGCAATAAAAAGAACCTGGCGGAAAAATCCAGGTTCTTTTTTGATGTTTCGACTACACCTGCTTTTACAAGCTCGCCTTAAATGTTGTTTTTCCTTCGTTCGCAGCCCTACCACGCATCAAATAGATTTCTAACAATCCGTCCTGATATTGGGCCCTCATCCCTTTTGAACTGACGGAAACCGGAAGAGCCAGCTTTCGATAAAAGGGGCCGTAACTTCTTTCCCCTTGTGTACGAAGCCCCTGGTGCTCATTCCCCTTGATGATCCCCTTGACCTCCAACCACCGTTGCTCGGAGAGAGTAATCTCCAGACTATCGCGATCGAAGCCCGGCAGTTCACAGGAAACAATGACCATTTGCTCTGATTGGAAGATATCCGAGACTGGGGAAAAATGCGAATCGTCAGCCTGCACGAATCGCATCGGTTTTTCCTTCGTCTTTTTTTTTCTCTTTTTCACGGGTGGTACAGTTGGCGCGGCGTCAGCGGCCGTTTTTTGTGCAGCTTGTTTATTAAGCGTCGCGATATTCTCCCAAAAGTTTGTATCCAGCACCTGCCCCATCTGGCTCAATGCTTTCCACGGATGCTCTGGGTTAAAACCGAGCTTGGACAAACTTTCGGATGCTTTTTGCAACTGCTTCATGGTCTCTTGCAGATTTTTCATCACGTACACTCTCCCCTTCCCAGCAGAGGCAAGACAGTCTATGTATGATAGAATATGTGCTTTTGCCTGGGGGGTGTGCTCAAGATCATCCAGTTTGCCCGATGTCAGCACTATCTGTCGCCGGTGCAGGCGGAGCCAAAATATCTGGTGGCGGCATATTACTATCCGTCGGCGCAGGATTGAGTTCGCCATTGCCATCTGGAACAGTCGGTGGTGTTACAGGCTCCTGTGTCGGTTCTGGATTAGGTTTTGGTGTTGTCGCTGGTTTTGGTGTTTTTGGCTGTTCTTTTGTCCCTGTTGTAGACTTAGGATTTGAAGCTGGCGTTCTCTTCTCCGCTTTCATTTCGACCTTTGCTACTTCTGCTACAGCTGCATCACTGAGCGTTTCGCCCGGTCCGGCTACACCCACTTCTGTTTGCAAGGCAGTTCGGACCGCTTGCATGTTTTCCCTCGGCCACAAGGAATAAGGAGAACTCCAGATCGCCCCATTATTCAAAGTAACCATGTTGCTTGACGAAAAGCTGGCAAAATCGAGTGCCAATCCTTTAATTTGGTCTGTCGAGAGGTCGGTTTTGATATGCTTACCAACGGTATCCAGCACAGCTGTCAAACTCGTTAATCCATCCATCGACATGCTCTTTTCTGCCACGGCACGAATCACCTGCTGCTGTCTACGGTTGCGATCGAAGTCGCTCGAGTTGTAAGCGTCTCCACGTCTGTCGATGCGATGACGGACGAAGCCGAGTGCCTGCTCGCCGTTCAATACTTGTTTCCCTTTTTTCAAATTGCGGTATACACCTTGCTTCGGCAATTCGTATACGAGATCTCGATCTACGTCAACCGTAATGCCACCTAGCTTGTCAATGACCGCTGTAAAGCCTTCAAAGTCAAGCTGCACATAATGCTCAACCGAGATCCCCAGCATGTGATTCAACGTTTTTTTAAGCATCGTCATGCCATTTTCTGTGACAGGCTTCCCTTTGAATTCTGCATCTTTCCTAATATTTTCCCCTAATGCAAATACTTCATTGACCTTGTGATAGCCTGGATAGCCTGGGATTTGAACGCGGGTATCACGGGGCAATGAAACCATGCTCAGCTTTTGCGTAACCGGATTGGCGACTGCGACGACCAGAACATCTGTGTTCAACATGCCGATGTTTTTGCGCGTATCCACCCCGACGATGACAAAGGCGATTGATTTCTTTTGCTCGTACGGCTTTTCAACAACAGGTTGATCCGGCAACTTGTAAGGATCGGCTGTTACGACATCCAGGGTCTTGTCTAACTGGTTAAGGGCGAAGCCTGCTCCTACGGCCAACAAACAGAGGAATAAGCAACCTGCCAAGAGCAGATACATCCGCTTGCTTCGCTGGCCACGCTTCATCCGTTTACGCGGCTGTTTTGCAGGAGCTTGAGGCTTGTCATTCTTGGCTTGCACGTTCGGTTCACTCCTTTTTCGTATCACGGGTCCATAGTGCTTTGGGCTTTTCATTTTTCAATATATTCTGGAAAACTTCCGTTTCATTTTACCACAATTTTCCGTTAAAATGTAGAATCCTGCCGATTCAACTCGAGCGGTTTTCCCTCTGAGTTCTTGCACTTGCGAATCGAAACAGGTAGTCTAAAACTGAGGAAAATCGGATAGATGAATAAGGGAATCGGAGGGACTTGAGAGTGGAACACATACAGGTGCTGATCGCAGGTGGCGGCATCGCAGGGTTGTCCGCAGCAATATGGTGCCAACGATTAGGTCTTTCTTGTCTTCTTATCGAAAAAACGGATAGACTTGGCGGCCAACTGCATCAAATTTACAACGAGATTACCGACTTTCCGCCCCTTGTATATGACCAGGGAGCTACCCTTGTAAAGGTACTGATCGAACATCCTTTCATCCAGCAGCAAAACATACGATTCAACGAGACCATTCTTTCCATTGATCAGGAAACGAAACAGGTGACCACTTCAAAATCCGTTTATCGTGTCGACTATTTACTCATCGCTACAGGCGTTGGTTGGAATGAGATACCGACCCTAGCTGGTTGTCCGAGCGTCCTGTCGCCTTGGTTTTCTACAACTGCTCAAGCGCACACCATCGCCGGGCAAGATATCGCCGTAATTGGCGGAGGAGATCGCGCATTAGAGAGTGCTGCGAATTTGAGTTTGCATGCCCGACAGGTCTATCTGTTGGTTCGGAGCAAGAAGTGGCGTGCTCGGCCGGAGTGGCAAAAGAAAATCACAGGCCTCCCCAACATTCAAGTCCTGTGGGAAACACAAGTTAGCGACTATCAGGACGAAGAGGCACGGACTGTTTTGTCACTCACCTCTACGCGAGAAGGTAATCCGGAGACGATCATAGTCGATTGGATTTTGCCACGAATTGGCGTTCATGGAAACACAGCTGGTCTCAAAGGCTTGGACACGTTTGGCGATGAGTATTTGCAAACCGATTCGTATCACCGAGTCAACTCTCCATGGATATACGCAATCGGAGACGTGAGCAACGGAGCCGCTTATGCGAGTTTGTCTCTAGCAGTTGGTCAAGCGATGAAGGCGGTCAAACATATTTCCTTGCAAATCCAAAACACCAAATCAATGAGCCTGTAGAAGGAGAGCATTGCATGTACGCTTTTAACGACGATTTCGGCTTACCTGTCAAGCTAACCTTTTCCCCAGAAGAATATCAGAACCACCAAGCCGGTCACGTGCTGATCTTTGCTTTTTATCAAGGAAAGCTGTTATTTACGCGCCATCGTAAACGCGGTGTGGAGCTACCAGGGGGAAAAGTAGAACCGGGTGAAAACAGCCTGGCAGCGGCAGTTCGTGAGGTCTATGAAGAAACTGGCGCTATTCTGGAAGGGATTGAGCGCATCGGACAGTACACCATCGACGACTCGATGCGAAAAGACATTTATATCGCCAAGGTAGCGCATTATACAAACCAGCCAAGTGGCTCAGATGTGCTTGCCACTATTGTGTTTGCGGATATCCCGCGGGATGTAAAAGGCAATCAGGAGTTTAGTCGCATTCTACAAGATGATGTGTATCCGCTCGCACTCGAACGAGCTTTGCGTCATCCGTTCGCTGAGTCCTAGCCATCATAAACAGGCTCGTCCCTGCCGCTCTCCGACATTGTATTCGGTGAGACTGACCGGCAGAGACAGCCTGTTTATTGTTTTTCCTTTTCCTTCTTTCCCGACAACACACGCTTGACGAGGTCATTTGGGTCAAAACCATACCTTTCGATGGCTCTCTCACGTTGTTCCTCATGTACCGTTTCCGGTTCAATTCCCAATACCTCTGATAATTGCCGCCACGCTTTCGTCTCGCTGTCTTTTGTCCCATGTCCTTGCTGCTCGACCTGCTTGGGCTTCAAGAAAAAGATCGCAACTACTGCGAAAACGAGCGATAAACCTGCGATTGATAGAAACATGGCCGTTCGGGAAATTCCGAGCAACCAGGTAAAAATAGGCGGGCCAATCGCAACACCGATAAAACGGACACCGCTATACAAAGAAGTAATCATGCCCCGCTCTGTTTTTTGTACGGCCCCAACGATCATGGAGTTCAAGCACGGTAAAATCATCCCTGTCCCTACGCTGCCGATGACCAAAATGCCAATCAGGATATAAGCCCCTTGGACAAAGCTGGCCAGAACGTAAGACGTAGCCAACAAAAACATGCCGATTATCACAAACAGACGCATCAGCTTCAGCTTCTTTTTAATGATGATTCCTGTCACGTATGCCGCTATACTCATTACGAGCAAGGGAATCGCCAAAAAGAAGCCTTTGATGACACCATCAATCTTGTATTTTTCCTCCAATAAATCAGAGAGGTAAAACAGTACACCAAACAACGTGAACAAGCAGATGCTCCCTATAAAAAACGCGGGGACAAGCCATTTTCCATGCTGCTTGAACACTTGCGCGATCGAATGCATGTACTGCTTGACGGGGAGCGGCTTCTTCTCCTGTTTCTTTTCCTTGGTCAGAAATAAAAACATCAGGAGGACGACCCCACAAATAATCGGAAAAGCTAAAAAGACCATGTACCAAGAAATGAGAGCTAGCAAGGAGCCAAAAATCGGACTTAATACTTTTCCCATCCCATTGGATGTCTCCAAAAGCCCCAATGCCCTACTCTCCGATGCGCCATCGAACAAATCCCCTACCAATGCCATCGCGATGGGGGCTGTTCCGGCGGCACCGATTCCCTGCAGGACACGCCCTCCCATGATGGCCATATAAGGTTGATCGATCCACAACGCGGCAAGCCCTGCGACCAAACCACCCAAACCATACAGGGCAAGGGAGAGGATAATGACAATTTTTCTCCCAAATCGATCCGACAAATAGCCGGCAAAAGGGATAACAATACCTGCTGCAATCGAGAAAGCGGTGATCAACAAGCTCGACTGTAAGGAAGTGAGCTTCATTTCCGTTTTCATTGTAGGCAGTACAGGGATCAGCATCGAGTTGCCCAGCACCATAACTAATGGAACCCCGACAAGCCCAATTAGGTTTTTCGCATTTTGTGCCATACGAAACTCCTTGTCTTACGCATAAGCGCTACCGTCCCAGCGCAACGCGTTAATAATCTCCCAGTCAGGTTCAACACCTATTCCCACGCCACTGGGTAGCGTCACTTCGCCATTTATGGGGCGCAGCGGAAACAATTGTGTAAAGGGGTTCTCCATCACGTCCCATTCGACAGGCTCAATGGGATGGCTATCCATCTTGGTCCATGCTAACAAGCAAGCTTGTGCAAATAACGTATACAATCGTGCCAGCGAGCCATCAAAGGAATGCGGAGACACGCGATAACCAAACTGACGGGCCATTTGCAAATGTGTTCGATAATCGTCAATGCCCCCCGTATGCATCAGGTCAGGCTGTGCAATATCGATGGCCCCCTCCTTATACAAGGGCAAAAACTGTGTGCAACGGATCAAGTTTTCTCCGCCAGCAAGCGGAATGGATAAAGACGAACGAAGCTTGACATATTCGTTTGTACGATCCATAGGCATCGGCTCCTCCAGCCAAAGCCAATTACCATAACGGGAAAAAAGCCCTGCCCACTTCCTTGCAGTCGCACAGTCGTAGCTCTGATTGGCATCTATTGCTACTTGGACTTTCTCAGGAAGCAAATTCATCAGTTTTTCAATGTGCGTCTGATCCTCTTGAACAGAACGCCCACCAATCTTTACTTTCACCATCTTGAAGCCATCGTCGACTTGCTGGCTGACTTGCTTCCATGACTGTTGCATCCAGTCTTCTGTTTCACGGTAGGATTGGAGGGAGGCATATACCGGGATACCAGAATGAATCTGCCCTCCCCACAGTTGGCACACAGATAACCCCGCCGCTTTCGCCAAAATTTCCGTAAAGGCCATACTGACACCTGAAGCCGATCGCTGATGCCACTTTCCTATGACATCGACAATGGCTACTCTGTCATTTACCTGCTTCCCCAGCAAGTATGGAATGATGCGCTCACAAAAGCCCTTGTGGAGCGTCGGCAGCCAATCGATAATTTCTCCCCAACCATCTATTCCAGCCCGTGTGATAATCCGAATGAGATAACTCGTTCGATAACGCTTATACCCATTCGCATCACCGTAAGCTTGCGATAGACGATGAAGAAGCGGATACGTTTCCACGCGCTCAATTTGCAGGTCTGCGATCGCTACCTGATCACGAATAGTCATCCTTGCCCTCTCGCTCTGCTTGCTCTCCCTCATAATCGTCATAGGAGAGGAAGTTTCCTTTCCCTTCTCCTTTTCTCATGTACTCCTCATATGTCCCGCTTCTCATAAAATGCACACTGTCCGGTCCGTGATAGCCCTCAATATCGGTATAACCGATCTCCTCTACGGCTTCTACAAAACCATCCGGCTCATTGCTCTCGATATACATTTCGTCGTAATCCGTTTTGTCGGGTCCCTGGTACGAAAAAGGCGTGCTGGATGTCCCCCATGACTCGACAATTTGCCAAGCATCCTCACCGTCGAATCCGTTCTGTCCTTCCTTTTCATCTAAAGACGTACGTCCGAATGGTGGCTGCAAAAACTCCTCTTCAATCGGACGCGACTCATTGACTATTGGCGCTGGTGCGTGCTCCTTGCACGTTTGTGACTGTGGCAATGCTTCCAGTCGCTCCACAGGTATTTGCTCTCCACAGACGGTACACAGGCCGTAGGTGCCTTCCTCCATACGCTGTAGCGCTTGATCAATCTCTTTTAACGTCTCACGATCGAGACTGTCTAGAGCCAAATCTTTTTCCCGTTCAAACATCTCGCTGCCGATATCTGCCGGATGATTATCGTACATGGAGAACTCCTGCAAAGAGGTTGTCATCGGTTCTCTCATGCCATAATGGTCCTGTACGCGGTCTTCCAGTTCTTTTTTCTGTTCCAGCAGCTTTTCCCGGAAGCTGGCCACCATCTTTTGGTCCACGCTGTACACCACCTTTGTTTGGTTTCCTCAACAGGTAGTATGTCTTGGTCCCGAAGGAAATATGACCAGCAAAACGGCCATGACTTTTTGTTGGTCCGCATGCGCCATATCTACCTTTTTGAAAAACATCGAGATGTTTTTCACCGCAAAAAACCTGCCACCCCCAAAGGGAATGACAGGTTGATCAACGGATTTTATTCTGTTACATGTGCGTAATGTTGTTCGACGACATCAGCACAACGTACGCAGAGCGACGCGTGCGACTCGCGAGTGCCAACATCAGGTTTTACTACGCGGCAACGCTCGCATTTTCCACCGTCTGCGGCAGAGACCACAGCAGCAATTCCTTCGAGTTGTACTGCTTCTGCCGGAGCAGACCCGCTGTGTACATCCACGTGAGCCACGATGAACAGGTCAGCGAGATCGTCCATTGCTGCCAATGTTTTCGCAACTTCTTCCGTTTGTGGGTACAGAGCCAGCTTCGCATCAACCGAGTTACCGAACACCTTGTTGCGGCGCGCTTCTTCCATGGCTTTGAGAACCTCGTCACGGATCGCCAGGAACGCATCCCATTTGCTCTCTGCTTCTGCTGCAAAGCTGAGATGTTGTTCGTCGCCTACTGGCATGTCTGTCAACTGCACACTCTTCTCTTCCACACCTGGAATGAACGCCCACACCTCGTCGGCTGTATGCGGCAAGAGTGGAGCAACCAGCTTCACCAGACTGAGCAAGCAATCGTACATCACTGTCTGTGCAGCACGTCGTTTCAGACTGTCTGGTGCTTCTACATACAGGCGATCCTTGCAAATATCCAGATAGAATGCGGACAAATCAATTACGCAGAAGTTATGAACCGCATGGAAAACGGTATGGAACTGATATTCATCGTACGCTTTGCGTGTACGCTTCGCGACTTTTGCCGCTTTCGCCAGAACATAACGATCCAGCTCTCCCAGCTCTTCGTACGCTACGCGGTCTGTTGCTGGATTAAATCCATCAAGGTTACCCAACAGGAAGCGGAACGTATTGCGGATTTTGCGGTACACCTCAGCGATCTGGTTCAGAATCGCATCGGAAATGCGCACATCAGCCTGATAATCAACAGAAGCTACCCACAGACGCAAGATATCTGCACCCATCTTGTCAATAACTTGTTGTGGTACGATGACGTTACCAAGGGATTTGGACATTTTGCGTCCTTCTCCATCCAATGCAAAGCCGTGGCTCAGGACGGATTTGTAAGGAGCTGTGCCATACACGGCAACCCCTGTTGAGAGAGAAGAGTTAAACCAGCCACGATACTGGTCAGAGCCTTCCAGATACATGTCAGCTGGCCAAGCAATGCCTCTTTCGCGCAAAACAGCCTGGTGGCTGGAGCCGGAGTCGAACCAAACGTCCATAATATCCGTTTCTTTGCGGAAATCGTTGCAATCGCATTTGGTGCAAGAAAGCCCTTCTGGAACGAGCTCATTTGCTTCACGGGAGAACCATACTTTCGATCCTTCTTTGCGGAACAGATCAGCAACATGGTTGATCGTCGTGTCGTTAATGATCGGTTCGTTACATGCTTTGCAATAGAAGATTGGAATCGGTACACCCCAGACACGCTGACGGGAAATGCACCAGTCGCCACGATCCGCAATCATGTTAGCCAGACGAGTTTCTCCCCAATGCGGAATCCATTTTACATTTTTAATCGCTTCGAGCATTTGCGTACGGAATCCGTCGATCGATGCGAACCATTGCTCTGTCGCGCGATAAATAACCGGTTTTTTCGTACGCCAGTCATGTGGGTAAGAGTGCGTGAAGAAACTGAGCTTCAAGAGTGCTCCGTTTTCTTTCAGCTTTTCGGTAATCACTTTGTTGGCATCTTCATAGAATAGACCTTCAAAGCCTGGTGCTTCATTGGTCATTTTACCTTCGTGATCTACCGGGCAAAGGACACCCAAATTGTATTTTTGACCAACGTTAAAGTCATCTTCCCCGTGTCCTGGAGCAGTATGAACGCAACCAGTACCTGCATCCAGGGTTACGTGCTCGCCCAGAATGAGTGGAGACTTGCGATCGTAGAACGGATGCTGCGTTTCTACACCTTCCAGTTCTTGACCTTTAAAGGTCGCAAGAATCTCTACGCCTTCCCAGCCAATTTCTTTGCTCGCAGCTTCAATCAGACCGTTGGCTACCAGGAATTTGCGGCCATCTACCTTCACGACGTTGTACTCGAGTTCAGGGTGCAAGCTGATCGCGAGGTTTGCTGGCAATGTCCACGGAGTCGTTGTCCAGATCACAACACCTGTTTCTGTGTCCAGCTTGCCTTTTCCATCTGCTACTTGGAAGCTGACGTAAATGGAAGGAGAACGCTTGTCTTTGTATTCGATTTCTGCATCAGCCAGAGCCGTCTCAGAAGACGGAGACCAGTATACGCAGCGCAGACCCTTGTAAATATAACCCTTCTTCGCCATTTCACCGAATACGCGAATTTGGTTGGCTTCATACTCAGGCAGGAGTGTAACATAAGGGTTTTCCCAATCTCCGCGAACGCCCAGACGCTTGAATTGGTCGCGTTGCTTGTCGATATAGGACCAAGCATATTCTTCACAGCGCTGGCGGAAATCGTTCACTTCGATGCTACGACGATCCAGCCCTTGTGCATTGATAATCGCTTGCTCAATCGGCAAACCATGTGTATCCCAGCCTGGGATGTACGGCGCATAAAAGCCTGCCATGGATTTATAGCGAACGATGAAGTCCTTGAGGATTTTGTTCAGTGCGTGACCAATATGAATGTCTCCATTCGCATATGGAGGGCCATCATGCAAGACAAAAGACGGGCGGTCTTTTGTACGATCCAACACTTGTTGGTAAATATTTTGCTCTTCCCATACCGCTTGCATCTGTGGCTCGCGGCTTGGCAAATTGCCACGCATAGGGAAATCGGTTTTTGGTAGCGCTAAAGTTTTGCTGTAATCCATGGCCTGATTCACTCCTTAAATAAATAAAAGCCTTCACTCATCCCCTAAAAGGGACGAGAGAAAGCTCCCGTGGTACCACCCTGATTGAACAAACCCGTACGACAAAAAAGCCTGCATCGGATTCGTTCCACTTCACTCATTCGTAACGGGAATGACGCGCTCACTTACTCACCTGTGCAACCATCAAGGTTCTACGGTTTTCGGATATTGAACTCCCGGGTGATTTTCTGCGAAAGCAACTGGCCGGGTTTTCACCTTTTCCCGACTCTCTAGGCAGTGCTGGCTCACGTACTCTTCCCGTTCATCGTCTATGATTTGTGATTTATTTCAAAAAAGTTGTCTTTCATTATAATACCATCATTGCTCGAACGTCAATGATTTATTCAACTGTTACAGGAGAATCAACCTGTGGCTGTTCGATGCTGTCCCAGTCGCCATTCTCCAACATTTCCAGTTGCGCTTCCAAAAGCGTCCGAAAGCGCATACGGTAAACCGAAGCACGTTTTTTTAATTCTTCGATTTCGATTGCGATTTTGCGCGACTTCGCCAATGCTTCATTGACGATTCGGTCTGCATTTTTCTCCGCTTCTTTTAGGATGAGCTGCGCTTCCTTGCGGGCATTCGACTTCACATCCTCTGCTGTCTCCTGCGCTACCAGAATCGACTTGCTCAAATTTTCTTCCAAACTCTTATAGTAATCTACGCGCTCATTTAGAATGGCTACGCGCTCTTCCTGTTCTTTTTTCTCTTTTATCAAGAGCTCAAAATCTTTGATCACCTGATCGAGAAATTCGTTCACTTCGTCAATGTTATACCCACGAAAGCCTGTGCTGAATTCCTTATTGTGTATATCCAACGGCGTTAATGGCACATGAACCCCCCACTTTTCCCGATAATTCGTCTCTAATCATTTCGACAGGATTAGCAGTGTTTCCTGCCGTATTTTACAATTTTTTGCGCCTTGGTCCATCTTATGTAACCAGTCCGACAATCATTCGAATTCGTCCGCTACGCGTTGGACCTGCTACCTCAAGAATTTTGAACCGACCATAGCCTGCAAGAGATACCATATCCCCCATCTGGAGTTGATATGACGGGTCTTCGATTACTTTCCAGTTGATTTTTACTTTTCCCGCTCGAATTGGCACCAGGGCTTTTGCACGAGACATATTGTGTACTTCTCCGATGATCGCGTCAATTCGACCTGATGGGACGGTGATTGTTTTTTCTACAAACTTGGGTGCAGGAGGTGTGAAAGCCTCCCATGCTACCTGCTCAAACTGAACAGATGTCCGGTGAATTTGTGTCACCTGCCCACAGACAAAATCAGCAACTTCCTCTGCTACAATCGCATAGCTGCCCGCTGAATCTGTCAGCATATCTCCGAATTTCTCCCGCTTCATCCCGACACCCAGTATCGCCCCCATCACATCTCGATGCTCCAGCACATGAAAGCGCTGATCTGCCTTGATTGCCAATAAGGTAAGGCGATAATCATCAGGTTCGACCGGGAGGTACTCCGGATGGATGATAATACGAACTCGCTCGGCACCTTCGTATCCTCCATATGGAGAAACCTTCACATCTCTTACTTGTGAGGATAGACTCTGAAAAATCAGCAATTGCCTCGGGTCTACAAAATCAGTAAGGCGCATGGCCTGCTTCCGCTCTACTTGCGTCAGCATTTCCAGCGCCCGTTCAACAAAGGGACGTTCTTCTTTTGAAAAATGGTCAAATATGCTCATCGTTTCACTCGCCTAGAACATGATTTGTTTCAAAATGGCGTACAGGCCGGATTGGGCAAAGCGCAGGGCAATCAATGCGACAATCGGGGAGATATCGATGAAGCCGAGCGGTGGGATAAACCGGCGAAATGGCGCCAAATAAGGCTCAACCAGTCTTTCCAGTAACTGTCCAATGCCTGTACCTCTCATTTGAGGAACCCATGACATCAAAATGTAAGCAATAATCATGTATTGATATACCGTAAAGGCAAAATCTATAATATCTACGATAACTTTCATTAGCTCACCCTTTTACATTCGTCTTAAATGGCTACTCTTCCAGCACACTGGAGATCGTACCCTGAATATCTACATGGTCAGGTGTGCACACGAAGATCGTGTCTCCGACCTTTTGGATATCGCCGTTTAATGCGTAGACCGTCCCGCTCAAAAAGTCGATAATTCTCTTGGCTTGGTCTTTTTCCACGCGATGAAGATTGACCACAACAGGTCTACGATGACGTAGGTTGTCCGCGATATCCTGTGCGTCGCTGTAATGACGGGGTTCACAGAGAATCAAACGGATTCCCTCCTTTTCCCGTGCTTGAAACGGTACTACGTTGTTAGTTCGACTGATCGCTGGCTGGCGTTTGTGCGAGGACTCTTGCTCTTCTCTTTCCTCTTCCACCGTTGTTGTCTCTTCGATGTATTCCTCGTTTTCTAACCCCAGAAACCCCATCAATTTATTCATAACACCCATACTCTTCCTCCTCTCTTACTCTGTGGTTTGGCCTGCCTTCCTTTACTCCGGCTTGACCAATACCGATCCTAAACGAATATATGTAGCTCCCTCTTCAATGGCCACTTCAAAATCACTAGACATGCCCATGGACAGTTCTTCCACCTGTGCGTGCGGGAATGCCATTTCGTTAATCCGTTGCTTCCACTCATAGAGACCACGGAACACCTGTCTGGCTTCCTCTTGGTTTTCGACAACAGGCGCCATTGTCATTAATCCAACGATACTTATATGTCTCATATTACTGGTTTCGCGCAAAAAAGCCAATACGTCATTGGGACTAAGCCCAAATTTTGTCTCTTCACCGGATATATTGATCTGTAAAAAGCATTTTACGACATGATCCAGCGCTTCACCGCGTCGATTCAACTCTTGTGCCAAAGAAAGTCGATCCAGAGAATGGATGTACGGGAATCTCCCTACGACTTCTTTTGCCTTGTTCGTCTGGAGGTGCCCGATAAAATGCCAGATTCCTTTATCGCCGTGTAGTTCATGCTTGGGTAAGGCATCCTGCACGCGATTTTCTCCGATATTCTCAACGCCTACAGCGAGCAAATCGCCAATAGCATCTGCGTAGACATACTTGGTTACGGCAATAATTTTTACTTCCTCACGCTTGCGGTTCGCCCGATCGCAAGCAGCCTGAATTCTTGCCTCGATGGATTGCAGTCGTTCTTTTAACAATTCTTGTTCCTTGGTCATAACGAACCCTTCCCTTTCTTCTACAGGTTTTCCTTCCAGCCGATATAGGAAGCCATCCGTCCGGTAGTTCCTTGTATCCCAGCTTCCTTGCGATGAGAGAAAAACAAGTCTGTTCTGCAGCTTGTACACCAATGCGTGGAGAAAATATTCCCGGAAGAAATTCCTGCTTCGAGCAATATCGCTGTGTTCAGCTGACGGAGGTCCAGCATATATCGATCCCCAGTGGAGGAGATCACTGCTTTTTCCCAATCGCCTGCACAAGTGCGAACCTGCGTCATGATTCGCTCATCGACTTCATAGCAACAGCCGCCAATGGATGGGCCAATTGCGACGAAAATGTCCGCTGGCTTGGCCTGATAGTGCTTCGTCATTGCCTTCACCATTTCCTCGGCAATACGGCCTACTGTTCCCTTCCAGCCTGCGTGGGCAAGTCCGATTGCACCTGATTGAGGGTGTAGAAAATAGAGAGGCACACAATCTGCATAAAACGAGGTCAGCATGACTCCTTTTTCAAGGGTAAACAAACCATCTGTTGCAGATATGACGTCCTCCAGACTTTCTTTTCCCGCCCCGCCTGCTGTAACCTGGCATACCTGATTCCCGTGTACTTGATCGGCGCATGTCCACGCCGAAAATGACATCCCGACTTGTTCTGCCAGCTTGCGTCTATTGGCTACTACGTTCGCAGATTCATCACCCACATGCAGCCCCATATTAAAAGACCCGTACGGTTGTTCACTTTCCCCGCCTGAGCGAATGGTAAACCCCGCCACTAATCCAGGAAATTGTTGCTCCCACTCTGTTAACGATAAGATTGACTTATCCTCTACCCTGACAAATGGTTCTCTCATGTTGTCACCATCCTCATATGGCTAATCATACCATAGCCGAAAAGAAAAGAAAGGCTATCCGTGCCTTTCTCCCTTTCTCGTTAGTATTCATCTCCGCCTGAAGTTTTTACTTCAACTTTAAGTGCTTCTTCCATCCGAACAAGAACCACATCTTTCCCGATCTTCACAATATTGCGCCAAGGAATGACATAATCGTTCCCGGCAGAAAAGAACCCGAGAAATTTTCCTGGTCCCGGTACGACGATAGCCTCTACGCGCCCGTGACGCAGATCGATCTCCAAATCTGAAATTTGCCCAAGCCGTTTCCCATCGAGAATATTTACCACTTCTTTGGTCTGGAAGTCAGAGATTTTTACCATTCTTCCTCACCTTCTTTTCTCCGTTACTTTCAGTATATGAGTCCAAATAGGAATATGTCCGCTTCTTTGCCAAAAAGTAAGGCGATTGAAATCGAACGTTTCCGCTCGTACAAAAAACCCGAACGGTACAAGACCGCCGGGTCACCTATGTCGTTTCTCATTACGATTGAACGTGCTTTTGCATATGGGCAATTGCCGCTTTTTCTAATCGGGAGACCTGTGCCTGTGAGATACCGATTTCCTCTGCTACTTCCATCTGCGTTTTTCCTTCGTAAAAGCGCATGGATAATATCATTTTTTCTCGGTCACCTAGCCGCTGCATTCCCTCACGAAGTGCAATTTCCTCTACCCACGTGACATCTTTGTTCTTCTCGTCACTAATCTGATCCATGACGTAAATCGGATCGCCACCATCCTGATAAATCGGTTCAAACAATGAAACCGGATCTTGGATCGCATCGAGTGCAAACACGACATCTTCTTTGGCTACGTTCAATTCCTGAGAAATCTCGATAATGGTAGGCTCTCGCGAATGTTTGTTGGTCAAATTGTCACGCACCTGCAAGGCCTTGTACGCGATGTCTCGCAAAGAGCGGGAAACACGAATCGGATTGTTATCCCGTAAATAGCGGCGAATTTCTCCGATGATCATCGGTACGGCATACGTGGAAAACTTCACATTTTGCCCGAGATCAAAGTTGTCGATCGCTTTCATCAACCCGATGCAGCCTACTTGAAACAAGTCATCCACGAACTCTCCGCGATTGTTGAACCGTTGGATTACGCTAAGCACCAATCGCAAGTTGCCGTTGACCAGCTTCTCGCGGGCCGCCAGCTCCCCACTTTGCAGGCGCTCAAACAAATCCCGCATCTCTTTGTTTGTCAACACCGGAAGCTTGGAGGTATCTACCCCGCATATCTCTACCTTATTGCGCGTCACGTCTTTCCCTCCTCGAAGCAAGAAAAAAGTCCCTAACCCGGTTGTCTTGAAAGGCCGCGTAACTGACGCGTAGCCGACCAAGAAGGTGGCAAAAACCACCATCTGTTTCGGTTTAGGAACAGTATCCCCCCAAGCTGGGAAAATATGCGTTAGACCATCTTGTTGAATTCTTTTCGCAACCGTTTTATAATTCGCTTTTCCAAACGCGAAATATACGACTGTGAAATTCCCAACAAATCCGCTACATCCTTTTGTGTCTTTTCCTCTTCTCCCGCCAAGCCGAAGCGCAGCTCCATGATAATTCTCTCGCGGTCAGACAGTTTATCCAGTGCTTTTTTCAGAAGCTTTCGATCCACTTGGTCCTCGATGTTTTTATAAATCGTATCATTCTCCGTACCCAGAACATCTGAGAGTAACAGCTCATTGCCATCCCAGTCGATGTTAAGCGGTTCATCAAAAGATACCTCTGAACGAATTTTATTATTACGGCGAAGATACATGAGGATTTCGTTTTCGATACAACGAGAAGCATACGTTGCCAGCTTGATGTTCTTGTCTGGATCAAAGGTATTCACTGCCTTGATCAAGCCGATAGTGCCTATGCTGACCAAGTCCTCAATGTTAATCCCCGTATTCTCAAACTTGCGGGCGATGTAAACGACCAGACGAAGATTGCGTTCAATCAACATACCGCGGACAGCCGGATCACCAGACGGCAGTCGTCCGAGCAGCAGCTCCTCTTCTTCTCTGGTCAACGGTGGAGGCAATGCTTCACTCCCGCCAATATAATAGACTTCTTCGGCGCGTACACCAAGCCAGAGCAAGATTCGGTACCAGGTCAGTTGGAGTTGTAGGCGAAGTTTTACAAACATGATTAGCCCTCCTGTTTGAGAATAAAGGTTGATTCCTCTGTATAAGTTTCCATCAGCGCTGGGTGCACGATAGCCTGATACTTGCCATCAGCAGCCAATGGGATCGGGTTAAGCCCGATTAACACCCGTTCTGTTTCAAAACGAATCCCGTCTTGCACAACCGTGACACGGTCTGGCTTGATTGCGAGCAAAAAATCCATTCCCCTTGACACGCTGCGATACGGGATCAAGCGTACCCGAGACTGCCATTCCAGCGGCAAATGATCCCAAGATCCGTCCAGCTTCTCCCACACTCCACCGTTTTCATCGGCTTGTCGGAGAAGCGACGGCGGAAGCAAATGTGCGAACATGCGATTTTCTATAATCATGACGGGTATGCGTGTAATCGGCTCGTGGAGCTGGTTTCCTGTGTCCACAAGTCCACGGCAAATGACTTTTTCCCCTGCTAGCGTAACGACGACATCGACGAGAAAGGTTTCAATTCTTCGTGGCTCCTGGATTGCACGGTAGCTCTTTTTCCCGAGGAAAAAGATCAGGATAAAACCGATCAGGACAATCCCCAAAGTAGGCTTGAATCCGACGCCAAACCCATCATTATGCGTGACAACCAGTCCATTGACAATTTCACTCTGCGGTGCCAAAAAATACTGTAGCCCAAGCACTCCCCCTCCGAACACAAATGCGACGAAGTAAAAAATGATCAAGTTTTGCGCAAAGGACAACAACCTCCTGTTCCCAAAAGCAATCCACAGCATGATGACAGAAAAGAGCAGTTTGACCCACCATTGATACATGGAAGAAAACACAGGGAAAAAGAAAAAGACCAGATACGCGGAGCCAAAAAGAGAGGCAAGTATCATTCTCCACCACACCATGCGCTCTTTGCGAAAATAAGCAGTAAACCAGAGTAACAAGGTATCAATAGCCACATTCAGGAGTAGAATGATATCAAGATACACAACCACTTGCTTTCCCCCTCATCTTTTGACCGACTTGGCAGCAAGCATGTGTCCTAGCAAAAATGGTAAATAGTAGGACGACTTCTATCAGTAAAAGCAGTATATATCAATGTGTATGTAAAGTCTGTCAATTCTTGACGGTGTTTTTTTGGTTTTTTTGTCTAACATTTTTCATCCAATCAACGAAAAAAAGCCTTGTCCCCACTGACGGGAACAAGGCTTTTGGCAGTCGTTTATCGCTTTAGTTTTTGTTACGGCGGCGATTGCGTAGGAATGCTGGAATATCCAGATTATCCAGGTTGCCCATGGAGAAGAAGGACTTGTCTTCCTCTTCTTCCTTCGCACGGCTGTTATTCGTATTGGAAACTGGTGTCGGACGATTGCCAGGCGTATTGATCGGCTGTTGCTGACGGCGAGGAGCTTCCGCCGCGCGTTGACTATGCTCGAAGCCTGTAGCAATTACGGTCACTACCAATTCATTTTTCAGATCCTCGTTAATCACAGCACCGAAAATCATGTTAACATCTGGGTCGGATGCAGAAGATACGATGTCGGCTGCTTCGTTTACTTCGTACAAGCTCAGGTTGGTACCGCCAGTGATGTTCATGAGAACACCGCGTGCACCATCAATCGAAGTCTCAAGCAGTGGGCTGGAAATGGCACGGCGAGCTGCTTCAGCCGCACGATTTTCGCCGCTGCTTACACCGATTCCCATGAGAGCAGAACCGCGCTCAGTCATGATCGTCTTCACGTCAGCAAAGTCCAGGTTGATCAGTCCAGGTACAGCAATCAGGTCGGAAATACCTTGAACCCCTTGTCGCAGTACGTTGTCAACTTCGCGGAACGCTTCGAGCATTGGCGTATTTTTGTCAACGATTTCCAACAGGCGGTCGTTAGGAATCACGATCAGTGTATCTACTTTTTCTTTCAGAGCAGCGATACCGATCTCACCGTGCTGGGAACGTCTGCGACCCTCGAAGGAGAATGGACGGGTTACTACCCCAACGGTAAGAGCGCCCATTTCCTTTGCGATCTCTGCAACAACAGGTGCAGCACCTGTACCCGTACCTCCACCCATACCGGCTGTTACGAATACCATGTCTGCTCCACGTAGAGCGTTCTCAATCAGATCGCGGCTTTCTTCCGCCGCTTTTTTACCGATCTCAGGGTTCGCACCTGCGCCAAGTCCACGTGTTAGCTTTTCCCCGATTTGCAGCTTGATATCTGCACTAGAGAGCTGAAGTGCTTGCGCATCTGTATTCAAGGTGATGAACTCTACACCTTTCAATCCGCCTGCGATCATGCGGTTTACTGCGTTACTACCGCCGCCTCCGCAACCAATGACCTTAATTCGTGCAAAGGATTCCATATCCATATCAAATTCCAGCATAATGCTAGTCCTCCCCAATTCAACATAAGAAAAACTTCGTGGCTACAGAAGCCTGTCACTTCGTCCTTGTAGTTTAAGCTCGATAAAGCGAACTCGATTAAATAAATTCGCTAAACCAGTTTTTTACTTTTTCCATCAAACCGCCGCCTTCTTTTGGCTTAGACGAGACGGTTTGCTTCTGAGTGCCCTTGAATGAGGGGGTGACGCGAATGCTGCGGCGCTCCATCAACTGCAAGGCATATTGAATCAAACCTACCCCGGTGGTGTAGGCAGGATCTCGCACTCCGATGTAATCAGGAATCGCAATTCGAACAGGTGCGTCCAATTCTTCTTTTGCCAATTCCAACATGCCCGGCATAGCTACGGTACCACCCGTAAGAACATAGCCACCTGCAATTTCGTCGCGATAGCCCAATTTGTATACAGCATCCTCGACTAATTGGAATATTTCCGCAGCGCGCGGCTCGATAATATTGGCCAAATCCACTTGCGTAAATTGCTTTTCGACTTCACTGCCAATCCGGTTCACCTTGAACTTCACATCTTCGGATGCTTCGTCAATAAGGGCACAGCCGTTTTTGGTTTTCACACGATCTGCCACATCTGTATGCGTTCGCAGTCCGAGTGAAATATCGCTCGTAATGTGGTCGCCACCGATGCCGATCACGGTGGTCGCTGCCAGTTTCCCTTGCTCGAATACACCGATCGTGGTAGAACCCGCACCGATGTCGACAAGAACGACACCCATATTTTTGTCATCTTTGGATAGAGCAACAGTGCTAGCCGCAAGCGGCTGCAAGAATATTCCAGCTACACGCAGATTGGTTCGTTGAGCACAGCGAACGATGTTATGTACGACCGTTTTCAACCCGGTCACAATGGTCCCTTCCATTTCCAGTCGGACACCAATCATCCCACGTGGGTCCTTAATGCTCCCTTGTCCATCAACGATATACTCCTTTGGGACTACCTCGATGATTTCACGGTCTGGAGGAATAGCCACGACCTTCGCTGCCTGAATTACGCGTTGAATATCTTCTTCTCGTATCTCACGGTCTTCGCTGGATACAGCGACAACCCCTTGGGTTTCATGCAGATCGATATGGTTTCCAGTGATCCCCACATACACTTCTTCGATTGAAACGCCAACCATGCGTTCCGCATGATCAACCGCTTCCCGGATGGCATGCACGGTTTGGTCGATGTCTACAATCACGCCCTTCTTGATTCCTTCTGAGTGTGATTGTCCGACGCCGATGATGTTGATGGAACCGTTGTTGATCTCGCCGATCATGACGCGTACTTTGGATGTTCCAATGTCTAGGCTGACTATGAGTTCATTGCTTACCAAACCTGTGACACCTCCCCTGCTACGTCTTTTTTCTTGCTCAAGTGAGAACACCTGCATAAATTATTCCACACAGGACAACCATTCCCTTTTTTTCTTATTGATTTTTTGCAAAAAAATGACCATCTTCCCATTTTTCTTCGCGTTATTCTTGCTGATTGATCCATTTGGATAGAACAATTCTCCTAATGACAGCTAGATTGTTGAACAAACGGACCCCGAAAGCCACGATCGCAGCCAAATACAGATCAATCCCCAAGTACCCTCCAATGAAGGCCAAGCCTGCTGCAAAAAGTGTGTTGAAAAAGAATCCAGACATGAAAATACGAACGTTAAAAGTACGCTCTAAAAACGAACGAATCCCCCCAAAGATCGTATCCAATCCAGCCAAGAGGGCTATTGATAGATAGCTGCTATACTCCTGGGGCACTCGCCAATCCAGCAGGAAGCCGACAACAAGACCGACAATCAGTCCGATAAGCGGGAGCCACATGGTTACGAATCTCCTTTTTGTTTCACAGGTTTCATAAATTGAATGACACGTGTTTCGTTATTCGCTGAAATCATCAGCTTGTCCCGTTTTTCTGCCAGCACCTTTTTATTCGCCAGCTGGAAGTTTTCTTCTACGCCCTCCAACTTCAATGCGGACAACAATACTTCAGGTTCCCCCAATGCTTTTATCTCATACGGAGCCCTGATCGTCCTGGTATCGATTTGGATGACGTCTCCCACATTGCGGATCGCAGTGGTAGCAATCAGTCGATGGCCATTAATAGAAACAGCTTGTGCTCCGTTTGCAAACAGGATATTTACCAACCAGCGCAAATCTTCATCGTCAATCGTATAGTCTCCTACAACAGGCACAGGCATATGTCCATCCCCAACTGGCTCTGCAGGTGTATGGGCATCGACAACATCAATAACGATGCCTTCTCCCTCCATCCCTACCATTCCAGCCATTCGCCGAGTCCGTGCCAACTCCTCTTTCATAACAGAGATACTTTCATCTTCACTGAGTGAGGTTTCGTATTGGTAGTACAGCTGATTATACTTTGAAATGTCTGCGAGCAGGTTTTTGTGTTTCTCCAGTTCTTTTTGCAACGTGGTCCGAAGTTCCGCGATGCTGCGAGACTCTTTATGAATAGGATGAAGACTGCTTCGTAATTGCACAGTCAACATCACACCTATGATAGCACTAATGATGGCAAGAATAAATGTGATTTTACGGCTTTTTTGTAACATAGGTAAACGCATCCTTTTATTTAGGAGTGTTTCGTTTTCGCGTCACCAACAAAGGCAGGTAATTCGACCCGCTCTTTTTTGGCTATGCTTATTTGTACAAAATCTTGCAAGGAGTGTAAAACACCTCCCGGCAAATTCAAAGCACTGTCTAGTGTGTCGGGATTCCCTATCGCTGTTACCACGAATGGAGCGGCCGATTTGATGCCATTTACGATGATCGTTGGTCCAATGCAACGAATCTCGGAATTGCTTACCACACGCTGCCCGTTAATACTGATGGCCTCTGCTCCTGCTGCACGCAGTTCATTTACGACCAGGCGTACGTCCTGCTCATGCACAATGTAGTTTGCGATGTCTGCGCTGTTCGCTGCATTCTGGCTATCCTGCATCGTTATGACAATACCTGGCCCTTCGACAGCGACTACCCCTGCTAGCATCCGCGCTGCATCCAGTTGACTGAGTGTATCAGCAGCCTCCGATTTGCGCTCCGCCATCGCCTCTTCCACTTTTCCCACCTGACGTTGCAAATCGAGCAGTTGATTTTCCAGATGCCGATTTTGCTCCTTTTCAGCCAAAATCCGGTCATTCAATTGCGTTTCCTGTTGGAACAGCTGATCATTCATCCGTTCTTTGCGGGTAAGCTTGTTCGTTTCGAAGGAAGTGGCCACTAGAAAGCCGGTAGATAACGTCACGATGGTTAAATACAAATGAAATTTGCGGCGACGACTCATGTCTACTTTCCCCTTTTTCATTTACTGCTGTGGCTGCTGTGGCTGCTCTTGCCCTTCCTGTATAGGAATAGCCCCTTGAGCCCCGTACGGAATAAACCACGGTTGCTCAAACAAAGAGAGCACCCCTTTTGTATCTGGCGGCAATTGTTTCATGATCGCCGGGTACCAGTTCATCATCTTGTCCAGCTTGTAGATGACGCTTCTTACTTCATTCCCGTCGCGCATGTACAGCGTTATGCGTTGCTTGTCGTAAACCGTCGGCGTCAATGTAATATCTGAAATCTCCGCGAGTACATTTGGCGATAATTTCGATAGCGACTTGGCGAGATGGGGAAGGAGCTCCGGTGAGGCCCACGAGCTAATCAATGGCCTGTCCACTACGCGCTTAGCGAAATTAACCTGTTTGAGCACATAGCCATTGTCCAGTAAGGCATAGCGGCTTCCGTCCTGCCCACTCCAAAAAGCGACGCGCTTTTGTTCGGTTATATGTAGCGTGATCAACCCGGGGAAAGAGCGGCTCACCGTCACATCTTTAATGGCCTCTAATGGTTTCAAGTTATTTCGCACACTGTTCTCCCATACGTTTAGAAACTGCATGTCCTTCATTAGGCCAGATTCTGTAATGACTTGCTCTGTCGTATAAATATCATTACCAGTCACTCGAATCTCTTGCACCTTACTGTAAGGGGAACGGATAAAAACGATGATGAGAATGGTAAGAAAAAACAATACCAGCAGAAAGACCAGTTTGCGGTTGCCCCTTCTTCTGGGGCGTTGTTGCTTGACTTGCGGAATGCGTTCCTCATATACCGCCATGGCCGTACCCTTCCTCTTGTTTTTTAGGCTCATTGCCCAGAGCAAAGTAAATTACTGGATGTCCTTCGAATAAATGTCATTTAACAAAACAGGGAAAGCGGCATAACATTATGCCGCCCACTCTCCCTCGGTTACATCGATACTCGTGATATATCGGCTCCTAATTGACGCAACTGCTCTTCCAGCCGATCGTATCCACGATCAATATGATGGATCTGGTTCACCGTGGTAATACCTTCTGCAGCAAGCCCTGCGAGGACTAAGGCAGCACCTGCTCGAAGATCAGTAGCTTCGACATTCGTAGCGGTCAATTTATTGACACCCCGAATAATTGCGGAGCCAAGATCAACGTATATAGAGGCGCCCATTCGCGCCAATTCATTCACATGTTTGAATCTTCCTTCAAAAATGGTCTCTTTAATGACACTCGTTCCCCTAGCCTGTGACAGAAACACCATCAGCTGCGCCTGCAAATCGGTCGGAAACCCGGGATATGGCGAGGTGATGATCCGGTCGTAGGCACGTGGACGGGAGGTGCTTTTGATCTCCATTATATCATGGCGGGTCTTGATTTCAACACCGCAGCTACGGGCGACCTCAATCAATGCCATCAATTGCTCAGGCAGTGTATTGGTCAATTCGATATGTCCCTGTGAAATACCGACAGCCAGCAGATAAGTTCCTGTCACAATCCTGTCCGGTATGATCCGGTAACTGACGGAACGCAAACGAGGTACACCACTGATCTCAATCGTATCGGTGCCCGCCCCTCTGATCCTTGCTCCCATTGCATTCAGGAAATTCTGGAGGTCGATGATTTCCGGCTCACGTGCTGCATTACAAATTCGGGTCGTGCCTTTTGCCAGCACAGCCGCCATCATGATATTTTCCGTCGCGCCCACACTGGGGAAGGAAAGAAAGATATTGGACCCACGCAATTGTTTGGCCCGAAATGTAATGTAACCTTCCGATTCTTCGATTTTGGCTCCTAGCGCTGTCAATCCAGCCAAATGCAAGTCAATCCTGCGCTCTCCAATGTCACATCCACCTGGCCTGGAAATCGTGACCTCACCCAGACGTGCGAGGAGTGGTCCCGCCAAAAAAATCGAAGATCGCATTTGGCTCATTAAATCATCCGGCACCTGCGGGACACAGACAGACGTTGTATCCAGATCGACACATCCGTCCTCATGCTTCGTATTCGCCCCAAGCAACGTCAAGATTTCGAGCATGACCTTAATGTCTTTTAGATGGGGGACGTCATAGATATAGAATTGCCCTTCCGCGAGCACAGCAGCGGCAAGAATGGGAAGAGCAGCGTTCTTAGCACCTTGGATCCGAAGCGAACCGGACAGAGGTCTTCCGCCTTCGATCGCAAAAGTCTCCAAACTTTCACCTCCGTGTTACCCCTCGCCCACCACCAGGACTTCCGGATGCAGGTCAATCCCATTTTTCTCGAGAATCGTGCTCCGAACGTGATTAATCAAGGTGAGGACGTCGGCAGCCGTTGCTCCTCCGCAATTCACGATGAAGTTGGAGTGTTTTTCTGAAACCTGAGCTCCTCCGATCTGATAGCCCTTCAGCCCAGCTGCTTCAATCAGGCGACCTGCGTGGTCATTAGGCGGATTTCGGAACACACTGCCAGCACACGGCATCTGCAATGGCTGCGTATTGCGCCGTCGTTCCTTATTGACTGCGAGTGTGGCCGCAATCTCCTTGCGGTCGCCCGTCCTCAATTGAAAACGGGCCTCTAGCACGATCCCTTTTTGCTTTTGCAAAAGAGAAGTCCGATAGCTAAAGCTCAGTTCCTCGTTACTCAACACTTTACTTTCGCCGTTTTCGAAAAGGATCTCGGCATCAATAAGAATACGTGAAAGATCAGATCCGTGTGCCCCCGCATTCATATAGACGGCGCCGCCTACCGTACCAGGAATCCCTCCTGCAAACTCCATACCTGTTAATCCCATCTTGCCTGTCTCCACCGCCAGGCGGATCATGGAATATCCGGCACCCACACACACCTCTTCGCCCCTGAACTCACAGTGGCTCAAGCCCTCGGCCACTTTAAGCACGGCTCCACGTATCCCTCTGTCCCTCACCAGAAGGTTTGAACCGCGCCCGATTACACTCCAAGGAATTTCATGACGATGGATGATCTGCAAGGCCTTTTGCAAGGATGCTTTATCCTTGGGTTGGATTAACAAATCAGCAGGACCCCCGATCCGCCACGTTGTATGATTAGCAAGGGGTTCATCGGTCCACACTTTTTCGATTCCTGCTTGCATGAGCTCATCTGCGATTTTTTTCATTTGTGAACCTCCTGATACGTTTGCTAGGTCGGACCTAGTCTTCTCACGTGTTTGCTCCATACTATGCTTTCGCCCAGATCGGCGTGACAATCGCCTATCTGATCATTTTTTTCGTGTCATCGCCTCTAATTGACGAACGATCTCCGTCGCTGCTTGCGGCATACCCAAGGAAAGTGAACTATTTTTCATCTCTTCCCATTTCGCTGGATTGGTAAGGATATCTTCCAAGGAAAGTAGCAAGCTCTCTCCGGTAAGGTCACGCTCAACGATCACATGAGCGGCCCCTACGCGCTCCAATCCCCTTGCATTTTTCTCTTGATGGTTGTTCGTGACGTACGGGGACGGAATCAAGATCGAAGGCACACCTAGTGCCGTTATTTCTGCCAAGGTAGATGCTCCTGCGCGACCAACCAATACATACGTCGCTGCTAAAACATCCGGCATATTATGGACGAACGGAAGAACAGAAATGTTACTTGGAAGTGTTCCTCGTTCACGAAGCTGTGCCGAAATCGACTCAAAATGAACGTCGCCCGTCACATATACAAAATGAGTATCTGTGTATTTACCTAAACGCGCAACAACCGAAAGCACCGCCTCATTGATTGCACGCGCTCCCCTGCTGCCACCAAAGATCAGCACGATTTTTTTGTTATTGTCTACACCCAAAAAGCTACGACCCGCCTCGGCATTACCGTGCATAACTTCCGTTGCACGTGGATTTCCGGTCAGTACCGTTTTAGACGGGGGAAAATGGGCGAGTGATTCTTTGAACGAAACGGCCACCCGAGTAACTGAGCGAGAAAGGAACTTGTTGGTCAAGCCTGGCACTACGTTTTGCTCATGGATCAACGTTGGAATCCCCAAGCGCGAAGCTGCATATACGACTGGACCACATACGTAGCCACCCGTACCAATTACGACATCCGGTTTGAACTCGCGCAGCATTTTCTTGGCATCCCCAACAGCCCGGACGAATTTCCACAAGGTCTTCAAGTTGTCCAACGACAGCTTGCGTTTCAATCCGCTAATTTCTACGGATTGGAAAGGAATATTGGATCGCGGAACCAAACCTGCTTCCAAGCCTTTTTTACTGCCAATATACAAAAAGGCAGCCTGCGGATATTGACGAGAAACTTCCCTCGCCACCGCAAGCGCCGGATAAATATGTCCACCTGTGCCACCGCCTGTTAGGACGACACGCATTACGTTCACACCCTTTTTTGAGAAGGAGTAGCAATAGGCTGATTTACATTCTTATTGCGTACTCCTCTTGAGGTTTCTGTTATCGAGAAAAACGAGAGATGTTCAACAAGACACCTACACCAGTGAGCATCAGTGTCAGCGAAGAACCACCGTAGCTTAGGAACGGCAACGTGATTCCAGTCACCGGAAACATTCCTGTCACAACACCAATATTGATGACAACCTGGATGGCAATCATACCAATGATCCCTAGCGCAAGCAGGCTTCCGAACAAATCTGGAGCCGTAATTGCCGTTCGCATTCCCCTCCACAACAAGAGGAGGAATAGCAGGAGAATGAGCGTGCCTCCGATAAAGCCCAGCTCCTCCGCGACAATCGAGAAAATAAAATCATTGTAAGGCTCAGGCAAGTACAGATGCTTCTGTCTGCTTTGTCCAAGGCCAAGACCCAACAAACCTCCGGGGCCTATTGCGTAAAGAGATTGGATGATTTGATAGCCCGTATTGAGCGGATCAGACCACGGATCGAGGAAGGACGTAATCCTTTTGATTCGATAAGGTGCTGACAAAACCAAGCCGATGAAGCCAACAACTCCGATCATTCCCAAACCGACAAAATGACTAATCCGTGCACCTGACGCAAAAATCATAACGACGGCGGTTCCCATCAAAACCGTCCCGGTTCCCAAATCCGGTTGCAGCATGATCAAGCCAAAACACAGAACGGGAATTCCCAAGGCAGGCAGAAGACCTTTTCGGAATAAGACAATTTGCTTCTGATTATCTGAGAGCCACTTCGCCAGGAATGCAACGACGCCCAGTTTCGCAAATTCCCCTGGTTGAATTCCAAAAGCACCGAAACCAAGCCAGCTTTTCGAGCCATTTACTTCGATCCCGATGATCAAAACCAAAATCAACAGACCGATGCTTACCAAATACCCTGGCTTGGCCCATTGCTTCCACACCCAGTAATCGATATTCATCGTAATGTACATGGATGTAATCCCTAACAGAGCGAAGATCAGTTGCCGCTTGGCGAAAAAATACGGATCGGAAAACGGCGGCTTTTGCGCCACGATCGCGCTGGCGCTATACACCATCACGATGCCAATTCCCAATAAAAAAAGTGTTGCAAAAATAATTACGAAGTCGGGGGCAGAGCGTACCTTGCTCATTGTGCCAGGTCATCCTTTCTCATGCCGTCCCGCTTTTGTCATATTCGTGATGGTACCAGTGGGACGTTATGCTAGGCTTGTTTTAAGTCTATGCACGCCGTCCTTAAACATGCTCCCCCTTGTCTCAAACGAAGGAAACATGTCCCAACTCGCACAAGCAGGGCTCAGTAAGACCACATCACCTGATTCGGCCAACTGGGAAGCAGCAAGAACGGCTTTTTCCACAGTATCGACATGGATCCGCTCATTAATCCCTGCTTCCTGCGCACGTTCCAGTAAAATCGGAGCCGTTTGCCCGAGAGCGATGACTGCTTTTACCCGACCTTGGATCACAGGCAGCAGTTCCCGAAAATCAACACCACGATCCAGCCCACCGCAAATCCATACGACCGGCTCCTTGCACGCTTGCAAAGCGCGGGATGCCGCTTCCGGGTTGGTCGCTTTTGAATCATTGAAGTATTTGACACCGCGAATCAAATCCACGAACTCCATCCGGTGCTCTACCCCTGGGAAGGTAGTAAGAACTTGTACAATCGATTGCTTGTCCGCGCCTGCGAGCTTCGCAACCAGAATCGCTGCAAGTGCGTTGTCCAAATGAGGAACGGTAATATCCGCGATCGCAACGATTGGCTCTGTATTCCCATTCCCATCCGCAAACAGGATCAAACCATCCTTGACAAAAGCTCCCTTTGGCACCTCTTGACTCTTGCTAAAGTAGTAGATGGATGCAGGGAGGTCTTTGCATTTTTCTACGATCTCTGATTGGTCATATGGCAAAATAGCTGCGTCATCTGCCGTTTGGTTAGCAAACATTTTCAGTTTGGCTGCCAAATACTCTTCCATGGTGTGATGGTAATCCAAATGAGCAGGATACAGATTGAGCAAAACACCGATATGCGGGCGGAACTCTCTCGTCCCCATCAGTTGGAAGCTACTCAATTCAGCAACGAGCCATTCGTCGGGACCAGCTTCCTCCGCCAGACCGCACAATACGGTCCCAATGTTGCCTCCTACCTTCGCATCCAGACCCGCTTCTTTGAAAATCAGTCCGACGAGCGTCGTAGTCGTGGTCTTGCCATTGGAGCCTGTAATGCCGATAATCGGTGCCTTGGCAATCTGGGAGGCCAGCTCCACCTCCGTCACAACAGGAATACCGAGTGCCTGCGCCTGCTTGACGGGTGCTGCTTCATACGGAATCCCCGGATTTTTGACCACAAGGGATACGCCTTCATGAATGAGATCATCGGGATGATAACCACAAATGACCGGAATCCCCAACGATTCCAGCTCTTCTACCCCGACCGCTTCTTCACGTGGCTTTTTATCATTTACGACGACATGAGCACCAAAGCGGTGTAGCAGTTTTGCCACTGCGACACCGCTCTTTGCCATACCAATAACGACGACATGCTTATTATGAAAACGCATCATCTGATTGTCACCACCTCAAGGTATACACCCAATCCAGCAAAGAACATACCGACGAGCCAAAACGTGACAACCACGCGCCACTCTGACCAGCCTGTTAATTCAAAATGATGATGCAGGGGACTCATACGGAAAATACGCTTTCCACGTGTCTTAAAGGAGACTACCTGCATAATAACAGAGAGCGTCTCGACAACGAATACCCCACCGATAATAGCCAAAAGTAATTCCGTCTTGGTCATGATTGCAATTCCCGCGAGCGCTCCACCAAGTCCAAGTGAACCCGTATCACCCATGAAGACGCGTGCCGGATGCGCATTGAAGACGAGGAAGCCAAGTACCGCACCTACAACAGCCGCACTAAAAATAGCAGTGTCATAATCTTGACCAAACCATGCGATGATCGCATAAGCACCAAAAGCAATAGCTCCCGTCCCTGCCAATAGTCCATCCAATCCATCTGTGATGTTAACGGCATTCGTTGTACCTACCAAGAGGAACAACAGGAATGGGAAGTAAAAATAGCCGAGCTCGAGCTTCCACGGTGTACCTGGCAGATGGATGGACGTGTCATGCCCCATCATAAGCAGCAAAATATAAGCGCCGATTGCCAAGACAATCTGACCAGCAAACTTCTGTTTGGCAGTCAACCCGAGGTTGCGTTTTTTCTTGATTTTGATGAAATCATCCAAAAACCCGATTAAACCGTATCCGAGGGTCACCAATAACAGGAAGTAATTTTCCATTTTCGCATTGGCAAACTTCAACACGGTAAATATGAGTGCCAAAAGAATGATGGTGCCTCCCATGGTGGGAGTTCCAGCCTTCTTAAAATGGGATTGCGGTCCTTCCTCACGAATTGCCTGCCCAAATTTCAGGCGGCGAAGGAAGGGAATAAACAATGGGCCAATGAGTACGGCGATGAGAAACGCAGCGACGATCGTGACGATTAGGACGTTGTCAACGAACATGCCCGAGCCTCCTTTCTTTCGATGCAGTGTGTGGCATCTGTTCTAGTCTTGGTTGTACCGGGCAATCGCTTCGCGCGCAACTTCACGGTCATCGAAGGGCAGCACCTGGTCTTTAATAATTTGATACGTTTCGTGTCCTTTTCCGGCGATCAAGATCACATCGTCCGGATTTGCAAGCGAAACTGCATGGGCAATGGCTTCGCGTCGGTCTGTCAGTGCCGTATAACGATCAGGTGCCACTTCTGACAAACCAGCAAGCATGTCATCGAGAATGGCCTGCGGCTCCTCCGAGCGTGGATTATCTGATGTTAAGACGGTCAGATCAGCATATTTCGTTGCAATTTGCGCCATGATTGGGCGTTTGGTTCGATCCCTATCGCCTCCGCAGCCTACAATGCAAAATACGTTGCCACGGGCAAATTCCTTGACAGTCATCAATGCATTTTCCAAGCTGTCTGGTGTGTGGGAGTAGTCGACAAGCACCGCAAACGGCTGACCAGCATCTACTGCTTCAAATCGCCCATTTACGCCCGCTACCTCTTCCAGGCTCGCCTTAATCTCTTCGAGTGGAATACCTTCTGCGAGTGTAACCGCGATGGCTGCCAAAGCGTTATACACATTGAACTTTCCCATCAGCTTCAAGTTCAGACGCACACTGCCAGCGAAGCTTTCGACTGTAAAAGAAGTTCCTTTACTTGTGATTTCGATTTGTTTTGCCCTTACATCTGCTGGTTGATCGATGCCGTATGTAATGACTCGCGCCGGTGTAACGGTGGCATATAATTCGGACGCCTCATCATCGGCATTCAGTACAGCTGTTTTTAGACGGTCTGTGTCATAGCCGTTGCCCAGCTGGGAAAACAATAATGATTTGGCGTAGCGATAGTTTTCCATCGTTTTATGGTAGTCGAGGTGATCCTGCGTCAGGTTGGTAAAAACCGCTGTATGGATTTCGCATCCGCGGACTCTTCCCAGCTCCAGTGCATGAGAGGAAACCTCAATAATCGCATAGTCTGTGTTTACATCGCACATGCGACGAAAGCTTCTTTGCAAATCTATGGCATCTGGAGTCGTATTTTTGACTTCCTCCGTAACGTCTCCAATTCTCATATGGATCGTTCCGATTAAGCCTGTTTGCTTGCTTTGATCGCGCAAAATTTTGTCGATCAGATGCGTTGTGGTCGTCTTGCCATTTGTCCCGGTTACGCCAATGACTTTTACTTCTTTCGTGGGAGATCCGAAAATACGATCAGCCAGCATAGCCATTGCCCGCCGGGTATCCGGTACTTTGACAATAGTCGCTGGCACGTCCAGATCTTGTTCGGATAACACGGCGACGGCACCATTCTTCACCGCCTGGGCCGCAAACGTATGTCCATCCACGGTATATCCAGTTAGACAGACAAACAAGTAGCCGGGCTTTACCTGGCGCGAGTCTGCTGTCAAACCCGTAATCTCCATGCTGTCATCCCCCGAAACCGTTACTGGCAACAAAGGCATGAGCAGATCCCGTAGAAACATGAAACAGGCACCCCATTCTCCAACTAGTATAGACAGAAATTTGAACATTTGTACTTGGCTACGCCGATCATTTAGGCGCAGTCTTGATGAACAAAGGCAGAGCGAACGTAGACAAGCCTACTCCCCTCCGCCTTCGAAATCTCATTTTATAGCTAATTGGTCGATTTGTCACCAAGGTATATGCGAATTTTTCCGCCCTCATCAATTTTTACTCCAGGTGCTGGGGACTGCTGGATAACGTACTGACCTTTACCTGAAACGACTAGCGGCAGAGTATCATACGTTGTCACTACGTCTCTCATGGATTGTCCGACCATGTTTGGTACTTCGATTGGCGCCCGTTCTCCCAGTGCTTTGTTAATTTCCTTGGGGATGCCATCTTTTCGTTTGGGTACATTCAAATGCTGTAGGGAGGATTCCATGATACTTTTTACACTCGGGGCAGCAATCAATCCACCAAACGCCAGTGCTTTCGGATTATCTACAGCGAAATATACGACGAGCTGTGGATCATCAGCCGGCGCAAAACCGATAAACGACACGATGTATTCGCCATCGACGTAACGGCCGTTTTTTACTTTTTGCGCGGTTCCCGTCTTACCTCCTACTCGATACCCCTCAATAAATGCCTTATTTCCCGTTCCTTGCGCGACCACACTTTCCAGCGCATGCCGAACTTTGGCCGAGGTCTCCTCGGTAATCACCTGTCGAACCTCTGTCGGCAAAGTCCTCGCTACCACATCGTGTGTCACACTATCCCGCCATTCTTTGGCGACAAACGGCTTCATAAGTTTGCCACCATTGATAGCGGCTGAGACCGCAGCCATTTGTTGGATCGGCGTTACCGAAACCCCTTGACCGAAAGAAGTCGTCCCCAGCTCTACGGGTCCCACTTTTTTCAAGTTGAATAACAGCCCGTTTTCTTCGCCGATCAAATCGATCCCTGTCTTTTGTCCGAAGCCAAATTTTTTGATGTAGTCAAAAAGTCGTTCTTTTTGAAGTCGCTGGCCCATCGTCACGAAGCCAGGGTTACAAGAATTCTCTACCACTTCCAGCATTGTTTCCTGTCCATGCCCCTGACGCTTCCAGCAACGCAATCGCTTCCCTGCCACGTTTATGAATCCCGGATCGTAGAAGCCTTCATTCAGATTGATAACGCCTTCGTTTAACGCAGCGGCCAGTGTCACAATCTTGAATGTGGAACCAGGCTCGTATGTTTTCCAGATAGGGAGATTTCTATTGTACACCTCAGAAGGATAGTCCCTGTACGCATCCGGTTGAAAAGTCGGGCGACTCCCCATCCCCAATATTTCCCCTGTCTTTGGATTCATCGCGATCGCCAGAACATCATCTGGCTGATAAGCGACTACTGCCTGATCCAGCTCGCGTTCGATAAACGATTGGATGGCACTGTCGAGTGTTAAATACATGTCCATCCCATTCACGGGTGCTACGTAGTCTTCGGTTCCACCTGGCAGTACGCGCCCTTTGGCATCTGAAGGAAATGAGATATGTCCCTCGGTCCCCTTCAAGAAGGGATCATAAATTTTTTCAAGACCTGTCAACCCTTGATTGTCAATGCCTGTGAAACCAAGTATATGGGCTGCCATTGTTCCGTTCGGGTAAAAACGCTTCGTATCCCCTGCCAAGTATATCCCTGGCAAATTCAATTCTTGTATTTTCCTCGCCTTTTCAACAGACAGTTTTCTTCCACCTGGAATCTGGTTGTTGCTCATTGCTTTTTTCGTAATGGCACGAAATACATCTTCTTCTTTTTGCTCCAAAATGACGGCGAGCTGTCTCGCTGTTTCTTTCGGGTCTTTGATTTGCGCCCCTACCGATACCAGTGTAGGCACGGTCATATTCGTCACGAGCTCATTTCCGCTTCTGTCTAAAATGCGACCACGATTGGGTTGAAATTTAATCTCTCGTTTGAGAAGTTCATCTGACATCTGCGAGAGTTTCGGTCCTTCTATCAATTGAACATAACCCAAACGGGTGACAAGTGCCGAATACAAAACGACTCCTACAATCAAGATTATGAAAATGCGACGGCGTACAGTAGCATTGGATACCCGCAAAGCGAGTCCCCCCTCAAATAGGTTGTCTCTTCTTAACCTTATTCGCAGGGGGGACTAGTTAGAACTATGGAGTTGTCGGTGTTTGCGTTGATTGGTCTCCTGGTTTGTCAGGAGGTGGTGCCTGTCCAGAAGCTGGCGGCTGTACTGCTTCACCTTGCCCGGTTTGCTGACCGGAAGATGGTGGAGCCGGATTATTTCCTCCTGTTGGATTTGAAGGAGGATTCGTTCCTGTATTGTTCGGCGTTGTTGTAGCAGGCACTGTGCTGCCCTCCTGACTAGAAGGAGGTGTTGCCGGTACAGGTGGTTCCGACACAGATTGCAGCGTCACCTGAAGCAGCTCTGTACCCTTGAGCACCGTTCCCGGAGGAATACTTTGTTGGGTGACGAAGCCAGTTCCAGTCGATTTCACTGCGAGATTGATCAAAGAGGTGAACTCCATAACGTCCCGCAATGATTTTCCTTTGAAGTCAGGCATCTTCGTTCCGTTTACCCTGTCCGTTACAAGGATGATCTGTTCACCTGGAACGACCTGATTATAAGCTTCGGGATATTGTTTGACGATTTTCGTACCTGTTCCGGCTACCGTGACCGTCAAATTGTCCTGCTTCGCCCGCAATTGTGCGGCTGTCGTGGACATCTCTTCAAACTTAGGCAATGTCTTCTGTGTAGCTGGCGAGGATGCCAGCGCTGCCTGTACTTCTTTTTTCGGCGTCTGTTTTTCAATATTCTTAACTACCGACAGATCAGGCTGCTGCTGCAAATATTGCAGGCTGCGCTCCATGATCGTTGTAAACATCGGCGCAAGCATCATTTGGCCCCACAATGCATACCATGCATCTGTTTTCGGATCGTCAATGACAACATAAACCAACAGCTTCGGATTGTCTTTTGGCGCAAAACCGATGAAGGAAACCACGTAACGACCTTCCAAAATTTTCCCATTGTTAGGATTATATTTTTGTGCAGTTCCTGTCTTTCCTGCGACTTGATACCCTTCGATCTGATATAGTGTACCAGTTCCAGGTTTTTCTGAGACAACCTTACCCAAAATGTCGCGTGTCTGTTTTGCAGTCGCTTCGCTTACGACCCGATCCACAACCTCACGTTGCGTGCGTTCGACAACGGCCCCTGTGTGAGGATCACGCATTTCTTTTAAGATATGAGGTTTTAGAAGCTCTCCTCCATTCGCGATCGCTCCCACAGCGGCAACCTGCTGGATCGCCGTAACCGTCGCTGCTTGACCATACGTTGTTGCAGCCCAGTCACGCGGTGACTTAGGTTTTTCCAAGTTGATCAAATTTCCTGCTTTTTCGTAAGGAAGCTCAATTCCAGTTGTTTGACCCATCCCGAATTTTTTGAAGTATTTCTTTAGACCCTCCAACTTCAACCGTTCATAACCCAACTTAACGAACAATACGTTACTCGATCGCTGAACCCCTTCTAAAAAGCTGATGGTTCCCCAACCGAGACCATTGTTGTGGTCACGGATCGGAATCTGCCCCTTGATAGTGTAAGCACCTGATTGATAGGTTTCATTCTGATTAAACATTTTTTCTTCAATCGCTGCCGCCAGCGTAATAATCTTAAACGTTGAGCCCGGCTCAAACATCGTGGTGACCGCATGGTTGTTGTAGTTTTCAATCCCGTTGTAGTACGTATTCGGATTAAACGTAGAGCGGTTGCCCATCGCCAATACCTCGCCCGTTTGCGGGTCGGCTACAACGACCGTCATGCCCTGCGGCTTGTACTGCTGTTCCACCTTATCAAGGGCTTGTTCTACATAATCCTGTATCTGGCGATCAATGGTAAGATATACATCTACGCCGTCTATTGCCGGAGTGTACTCTCCTTCTCCGTCCGGCAGCTGATAGCCTGCGCGATCCTTTTGGTAGGCAATATGTCCCTTTTTGCCAGCCAATTTGTCGTTAAATTGCAGCTCGATCCCCATTTTCGGTTCATCATACAAATCAAGATAACCGATCACATGGGAAGCGAAGGCGTTATTCGGATAAACCCGGCGAGTCGTTTCAGTCAAATAGATTCCTGGGAGCTGATTCTTTTTGAGCTTCTCACCACTTGGCAGTGTCGGAAATTGCAAATTTAGAATTCGGTTCCTTTGCTCTTCACTGATCTTTAGGCCGTAGCGTCCCAATTCCACGACATTGTTCGGCTTGGTCAAATTCTTCACCAATTCCGGAACAGGCGCATTCAAAATAGGAGCCAGCATATTCGCTGTGTAGTAAGGATCTTTCACAAAATCTTCGTCTTTATCATTGCTCGGCTTCAGTTTTGCGTTTACCGTGTACGCCTTCCCGTTATAAGCCAAAATCTCGCCGTTTCGATCATAGATCGCCCCGCGCTTGGGCTTCAAGACTTGCTCCCTGTCCCACTGTACTTGAGCCATCCCCATGATTTTGGTAGCTTTGACGGTCTGAAGCCAGTAGATTCGAAAGCTCAACGTCGAAAAAATCAAAATCGTACATAAGGCTACCATAAGAATTCGCCAATTTACTTTTCGCTTCCATTCCATCTCCGTTCATCTCCATCGCATCAAAGATCGCCCGCTCCCTAAGCTAACTGGCCCAGCTAAGAAAAAATGTTACCGCACATAAGGCGCAGTAACATTTAAGGTTTTTTGGGTTGTGGTTTTGGCAGACTCGCCTGTACTTCTGGGTTCCCGATCGTATGTACAGCTGCTGGATTGTATACCATCCCCTGCTTCTCTGCTTCTTTTTGCAGGCGATCCCGGTTGGTCATTTGTTCAATTTGCAATTTCAACGTTGCATTTTTTTCGGCCGTCACACGGTTTTCATGTTTGGTGGTCTGGATTTCGTAATTCAACTGGGAAATTTGCGAGTAGCGGACACCCACTAGACCCAAGCCGACGACGGTTAACGAGATAAATAAGAGATACAGCAATTTTTCTCCGGTCGGAATCGTTGGCTTGATTCGGACCGTGCGCTTTGTTGTTTTCGTTACAGAGCGGGATTGTTGTTCCAGCTCCATAGCTAAATTCCCTCGGTAGTAATAACTCATCGCTTCTCCCTCCCCTTTCTCGTCGATCCCGGTCTACAGCTTCTCCGCTACCCGTAGTTTAGCTGATCGTGCACGTTTGTTTGCTTCTAATTCTTCTTCTGATGGCAAAATCGGCTTTCTTGTAATGACTTTTACTACCGCTTTATTTCCGCATGTACAAATCGGAAAGGCTGGCGGGCACGTGCACCCTTTTGAAAAGTCTTGATAAATTTGCTTGCAGATTCTGTCCTCTAAGGAATGAAACGTAATGACACTTACGCGACCTTCTGGATTCAAAACCTCAATTGCATCGACGACGGCCTCTTTGAATGCATCCAATTCATCATTGACAGCGATCCGAATTGCCTGAAAGGTACGCTTCGCCGGATGGGGTCCGGTACGGCGCGCAGCGGCAGGAATTCCTTCCTTAATCAACTCAACGAGTTCACCTGTTGTTTGGATCGGCTGCTTCTTCCTTTGTTGAACGATTTGCCGGGCAATTCGGCGGGAAAATTTCTCTTCACCATAGAGCCAAATGATCTTGGCAATCTCTTCTTCATCCCACTCATTGATAATGTCATAGGCGGACAATGGCGCTTGCTGGTCCATTCTCATATCCAAGGGCGCATCAGCATTGTAGCTGAAGCCGCGCTCTCCCTCGTCCAATTGTGGAGAGGATACCCCGAGGTCAAATAACACCCCGTCTACACCAGCCAAGCCTAAATCTCTCACAATGTCTTTGATATGGCGGAAGTTGCTCTTTACCAGCGTGACTCTGTCCATATAGGAAGCGAGTCTTTCGCGGGCATTATCCAGTGCCCAGTCGTCCTGATCGATGGCGATAAGTCGACCGCCCTCCGTCAGCTTGGAAGCAATCAAACTGCTATGCCCAGCTCCGCCGAGTGTACAGTCTACATAAATGCCCCCAGGACGAATATTTAGCCCTTGGACAGCCTCATCCATCAAAACGGTTACGTGATGAAACGACAATGTCGTCACTCCTGTTCTTCTCGCTGCTACAAATTAAAATCAACCAGTTTTTCGGCAATTTCTCCAAAAGAGCCTTCTGACTGGGCAAAATAATCTTCCCAGCGTTCCTTGCTCCATACCTCTACACGGTTTGATACCCCGATGATCACACATTCTTTTTGCATGCCTGCATGCTCACGTAAATTGGGGGGTATGTTTACCCTTCCCTGCTTGTCCCACTCGCATTCGGTGGCACCTGAAAAGAAAAATCGTGTAAATGCGCGAGCATCTGCTTTTGTAAATGGGAGAGACTTAAGTCTTTCCTCTAGTTGTTTCCACTCATCTTGCGGATAAGCAAACAAACATTGGTCCAGGCCGCGGGTAATAACAAAGGAAGTACCGAGCCCTTCACGGAATTTGGCTGGGATCGTCAGGCGGCCTTTTTCGTCGATGCTGTGCTGATATTCCCCCATGAACACGCCCTAGTCCCCCACTTTCCTGTCGGTTGGCTCCACTTTCCCCCACTTTTCCCCACCTAGTACCTATTTGTTATTATAAAAAAAAATCCTGCGTTTGTATGCAGGATTTTTTCGCATATTTTTTTGCCGGGAAAAGACGGGATTCGAGGAACTATTCGACCCAGCTTTCCAGGTAGGATTTTTGCGCATCTGTCAATTTGTCGATTCCGATGTTCAGAGCTTCCAGCTTGTACTGAGCCACCATTTGATCCAACTCGAATGGTACGTTCAGCACCTTTTTGCCAATGTTTTTGTACTGTTCATTGACATAAGCCAAGGATACCGCTTGCAAAGCAAAGGTCATATCCATGATTTCAGCCGGATGTCCGTCGCCAGCAGCCAGGTTCACGAGGCGGCCTTCTGCGAGCAGATACACTTTTCGACCATCATTCAAGACAAATTCTTCAATATCTTTACGCACAATACGGGAAGAAGTCGACATGGCATTCAGGTCAACCTTGTTTACTTCGACATCGAAGTGACCTGCGTTGGACAAGATTGCGCCATCTTTCATCACAGCAAAATGCTCTTTGCTGATGATATCGCGGTTACCTGTCACTGTTACGAAGTAGTCACCATGCTTCGCAGCTTCGAGCATTGGCATTACTTCAAATCCATCCATGTAAGCTTCTACCGCTTTGATTGGGTCGATTTCGGTTACGATTACTTTTGCGCCCAAACCTTTTGCACGCATTGCTACACCTTTACCGCACCAGCCATAGCCTGCTACCACAACTGTTTTACCAGCAACTACGAGGTTTGTTGTACGGTTGATACCATCCCATACGGATTGACCCGTACCATAGCGGTTGTCGAACAAGTATTTGCAGAATGCATCGTTTACGGCAACCATTGGGAACTCCAGCTTGCCTTCTTTCTCCAACGCTTTCAGGCGCAAAATACCTGTTGTCGTTTCTTCCGCACCACCGCGCACTTGAGACAGCAGATCACGGCGCTCGCTGTGCAAAATCGTGATCAGGTCGCCACCGTCATCAATGATCAGATCAGGACGAGTTTCCAGCGTTTTGATCAGATGCTCTTTGTATTCAGCAGGATCTGGATTGTATTTCGCAAATACGCGAATACCGTCTTCCACCAATGCTGCACAAATATCATCTTGTGTGGACAGCGGGTTGGAACCAGTAATGGTTACTTCAGCCCCACCAGCTTGAACTACTTTTGCCAGATAAGCTGTTTTTGCTTCCAAGTGCAAGGAGATCGCAACTTTCAGGCCTGCAAACGGCTGCTCTTTTTCAAAGCGCTCACGAATGCGGTTTAAGACAGGCATGTGTTCTTTTACCCAATCAATTTTCAGATGGCCGTTGTGCGCCAACGCCATATCTTTTACGATGCTTTCAGATACTGTGTTCATGTACGGATGGACCTCCTTTTATCTCATAAAGCAACCTTGTCTATCATATCATACGCAAGTTCGACCATCATCAGTTTTTCCAATTATTTTCCTATTAGAGGCAGTTTACGCTCCGCGGTTTTCTACCGTAAGTAGCTCCAAAAAGCGTAACAAAGCCTGCGGCATCCATTTCTTTTTATGGTAGACCAACTGTCGGAAAACACGGATATCCGGATGGGAAAACGAGAGTATTACTAGTGTACCATTTTTTACTTCTTCTTGTACGACAATTTTCGGAAGTAACGCAATTCCTAAATCATAGGCAACGCATTGTTTAATCGCTTCCAGACTGCCAAATTCAAAAGAAGATTCCACGGTGGCGCCGGCTTCACGTAACACCGATTCCATCATCCCGCGGTAACTGCATCCCTTTTCTGTAAAAATCCAGGTTTCTCCGGTAAAATCATGGGTTTCTACCTTCTCTTTTTTCACAAGCGGATGGGTAGGGGCAGCAACAACACCTAGTTTTTCCTCACCTAAAACGACATTTGCCAGCTCAGATTGATCTTGTAGCCAATCGAGCACAAAAGCGAAATCGAACTTCCCTTCCTTTACTCCCTGCCTCAAGTCTTGGCAGATGCCCGGTGCAAGCATGATCCGCATACGCGGCTGCTCCAAGCGGAATTTTTGCAAATAAGGGGGTAAATAAAAGGCTGCCAATGACTCCACTGTTCCGATACGCAACGTTCCTGCCAGTTGCGCTTGCTCTGACAGATTCGCTTTTGCCTCATCTAATACGGCTTGTAGCTGTTCGCTGTAGCCGAGAAGCACTTCGCCTGCATGGGTAAGCCTGATCTTTTTGCCCCAACGCTCGAATAGACTGACACCGAACTCCGACTCCAGATTTTGAATTTGGGTCGTCACACTCGACTGCGCGTAACCCAACACTTCTGCTGCACGAGTAAAGCTTTGGCATTTTGCTACTTCACGGAAGGTTTGCAAATAACGAGTGTCCAGATTCCCCCCTCATTTCATCGAAAAAATCGATTTGAATCATCTAATATTATAGATAACTCCGATAATTATGTCTATGCTACACTTCAGTTATCAACGACAAGGTAAGTAAAAAGTGAGGGATCAACCTATGGGGAAATTATCCACGCAAGCCCCCGGTCTAGCTAAAACACTGCGACTCCCGCAGATCGTCGCCTTATACATCGGGGCGGTGATCGGTTCCGGCGTATTGCTCATCCCTGGACTCGCAGCTGAGAAGGCTGGTCCTGCTTCCATTTTAGCTTGGCTCGTCATGTCTATTCTCGTCCTGCCCATGGCCATTACGATGGGGCTGTTATCTGCTCGTTATCCGAGCTCAGGCGGAGTCTCTACATTTGTACGGACAGCGTACGGAGATCGATTCGGAAACATGGTTGGCTGGTTCTTTCTCTTATCTGTCCCGATTGGCGCACCGATTCTAAGTGTGACAGGGGCCAACTACATTGCCATCCTGCTGAACTGGAGTGAGTCGCAAGTATATGTGGCGGCTGGTCTGCTTCTTCTCGCTGTCCTTATGATGAATGTTGTAGGCTTGCATGTAGCTGCACGTGTCCAAACCGTTGTTGTCTCGCTGATTATCACGATTTTGATTTTGGCCGTTGTCGCCAGCATTCCGCATGCCTCAGTCACTCACTTTACCCCTTTTTTGCCAAACGGTTGGCTGAGTGTCGTGCAAGCAGCAGGTCTGATGTTCTGGTGCTTCATTGGGTGGGAAGCCGTGACGCATCTCTCAGAGGAATTCGTTGATCCTGCAAAAAACGCGATTCGCGGTGTTTTGTGGAGTGCGGGAATCGTCGCTCTCTTGTATTTTGCCGTAGCCTTTATGACTGTGGCTACGCATAGCTACGGAGGTGGTATCTCGGCTGCCTCGCTCAGTGTCATGGTTCAACTCTCCTTAGGGCCGATCGGCGGGTGGATTGTAGCTGTAACCGCCTTGTTCATTTGTATCGCTACAGCCAACGCTTACATTGGAGCTGCGTCGCGTATCGCTTATTCGTTGGCCCAAGAAAAGATCGCTCCTCGCTGGTTTGGCACTCTCCACGCCAAATACCGGACACCAACCGGCGGACTTCTGTTTCTCTCCCTTTGTTTTGTCGTCGTTCTTGGCGTACTCTATTTCGACGTGATCGACTTGTCGAGACTCATCGAGCTGCCCAATGCTACCTTTTTTGCGACTTACATCGGCGGATGTCTAGCTGGAGTCCGGCTCTTGCACAATAGTCGCGTAGGCAGAATCGCTTCCTGGACTTCTCTCGTCTGTACAGTAGGACTCTATCCTTTTTTGGGGTGGTCCGCTCTCTATCCGCTTGTGATTGCACTCGTTCTTTTTATCTGCCAAAAACGTCATACCTGAAATAAAAAAGGCTGGGGTCAGTCCCTGTCCCAGCCTTCTTTTCTTATTCATCTTTTCCAATCAGCCGAAACGTTTTGCCATCACTGGAGGTGAGGTAAAACGTGCGATCAACACTTCCGCCCAAATCTCCTGCGTAATATTGAATCGTCATTCTATATTTATTCATTCCGATTTTGGCAAAGTACATCAGCTCATTAAACTGCGGAAACCGGACATAATCATACACTTCATACTGCATAAACGAAAAATGCTCGCGTAAAAATGATTCGCTCACAGCGAGATTGTTTTTCTTTACATAAGCGACCAAGTCATCATAGCGACGAATCTTTTGCTTATCCATCACGTCACCTACAAATGACGAGACTGCTTGTGTCATTGCCTTTTTCTCGCTCTCCGATACGTTGCCAGGGTACAGCTCATCGATTTTTGTTTCCAAACGATTTAACAGGACGACTGCCTGTGCTCTGTTAATTTTGTCATCAGGACGGAAGCTTCCATCTGGAAAGCCAGCCAAAATCCCCATTTTGTAGGCAGGGTAGACCGTCATCACCTGTGTTTCATTTTCGACCGAAATATCCGTGAAAAACTTCGCAGTCGTTCCCCGATATTTTTCCCCTTCTGATTGATGCCCGATGGCTGCCAGCAAGGTTCTTGCCGCTTCCAACCGTGTCATGCTTTCCGTCGGTTTCCCGGATGGCATAATACCCGCTGAAGCTAAATGGTGATAGGTTTTTTCCGACCAACGTCCCGCAGCAGCCTGCAAGTAGGTCTCTTTGATATAGCTTTCAGGCTCATGGCCTGTGAAGGAAGGTATGACGCGTTCAATCAGGGATAAAAACTGTTCTTGCGTCACCGTTTGCTCTGGCTTAAAGGTTCCGTCGGGAAAACCTTTGATCAATCCTTTTTTGGTAGCAATCCCTATTTCCTTTGCCGCCCAATGTCCATTTGTGTCGATAAATGCAGGGGAATTGGCCACGTATTCTTCCCTTGCGTCGGCCTTTTTCATTCCTACGGTTGCTATGCCCGTCAATAAAACCGACAAGCTAACAACTAGTAGAGTGGCTTTTTTCCCGATTTGTTGTAATGTAATCTGCATCCCGAGTACCACCTTTCCCCAAAAACAATCCATTACTACTAATACGCAGAATTTGTCGGAAAAGTTTCGGCATAATTGGAAGAAAAGTTTTCCATCTTCTTAAACAACAAAAAAATAGTCGGGTCCACTTCTAGGACGATCCGACTATTTTGCGCTGCAATTTACAGGTAATAAAGTTGATGAGTACCATCATGCGCGAATGGCGCATCTACTAATCGGTCAATCAAACCAAGACCATACTTATTTGCAAACGGGAAAAACGAATGCTTTCTTTCTTGCAGTCCACCTTCGGGCAACAAAGCGGTCTCAATTCGTTGGACGCGTACGTGCTCTACGTCATCCTTTTGCTGTAGCGAACGAATCAGACGCTCTTCCAAAAAGGAGACTTGCTCTAACAGCAGCTTACTATTTTTCTCAGCCAGACCACGCAATCCGCCATCCAGAGAAACGACTTCCTCTACCAACGGACGATAGATCGACATCATCGACTCCCGTGCCGAAGCGAATTGCTGCTCCAGTGGATGTGGCGCCTGGTTTTTGGACCACTCGGTTTTCCAAGCGGCGAAATCAGTCAAGACTCGTTCAACAGAAAGCCCCAAGCTATCCAGCAGTCTCAGTTGAGCACCTTCCACAAGGGTAATGGACATACGAGGCAATACGATCGGCATCTGCATCCCGAATAGCTCGAATACCTCCCGATAAAACGCCCAATAAGAAATCTCGCCCGGACCTCCAATGAAGGCAAGCGTAGGAAACAGATGCTCCTGCATCAACCCACGGGTTACAACATTTGTACTAAAACGCTCCGGGGAATCTGCGACCTGCTTGAGCAATTCATCGCGACTGTAAGCACGTCTCCGATTGATGAAGCGCTCTCCGTGACGTTCCAGCAGCAATCGATCATCGCCCTCATAGACGAACAGATTGGCCTGATGCTCTTCCACTTGCAATTGAAGCGGATAGCCAGCAGTTGAAATCCGATCCGCTGCCCTCAACAACACCTTCGTCAGTTGCTCATTGTTTTCAATGATCTGTGAAAAAATGGGTTGCTGCAGTTCACGAACAAACGGCAACGAGGATTCAACCAGAACGAGACCGTGCTTGCCAAACAATTTTGCCATCAAGCGGGCAAACCACTCTGCGACTGTGCGCGAATCTGCCGCGGTCTGCGTCAGCAACTCACGAATCTGTTTGGTTTCGGCAGTCTCTGTTTGTCCCTGGAAAAATCTCTCCAGAAACTGCGTACACAGCTCAGGGTCCAAGGGTAGCGCACTTGCCGATTGGCGGCCCTTTTTGTTCAGAGCCAGTCGCTCTTTATGCAGGCGCTTTCCATCGTCCGCTCCCCAGTACACATGATCGATCTCATCGATGTCATGGTCTTCGCCAGCAATCCAGAACACCGGAATGACGTTCGCCTGAAGCTCGGCAGACAACCTCTTCGCTGCCTGGATCAGATGAACAGCTTTGTTGACCGTATAGAGTGGTCCACCCAGAACTCCTGCTTGCTGACCGCCGATGACCACATAGGTGTCCGGCTGTTTGAGCAACTCGATATTTTTCAGTGCTTCAGGGTGAGAACCCATCTCTTTATTAAAACGATATAAACCTTCCACGAGCTGGTTCCGGTGAGGATAGGATTGACTTTGAAGCCATTCCACGCGTTCTCGGTAGGACTGTTCACGGTAGGGATTATGCGTAAAAAACTGTAATGCAGAGGCATTTTGCTGCTGGTACTCCTGTGCCAGCGGATTCGCCAATGGAAGCGCGAGACATTCAACATTCATGCAAGCTCACCTTTCTTCGGGCCATGGTCAACCAAAATTATAACATGCTCCACAGCCACAAAAAACAAGACAACCCACTTTAATGGGTTGTCAAAGTGTAATACAAGCTTGTTTGCGCTTGCATTAAAATTGCGGAGGGTTGACGGACCAGATTAACAAAGCTTCCGTTTCTCCTGTATTTTCGATTGCGTGCGTTTTACTGCTGTCAAATGAAATACTGTCTCCTGCTTCCAATACATGCTCTTCATCGTTGAAGCGTGCTGTCACACTTCCAGTGATGACCGTGAAGCACTCTTCTCCCTCTGACTGCACGAACTTGTCAACAGCCATTTCTCCAGGCATCAGTCGCACTTCCAGCATCCCCAGCTTGGCACTACCTCCCATCGAGAGTAGCGAATAAGTGCCCGTCGATTCAGGAAAGACCAGTTGTCTGCGTTTTTGCAAGCGAGTCACATGCACCTGCTTTTGATCAATATCTTCGAAAAAATGAATGATGGGTGACTCCAGAGCTTTGGTGATTTTCCACAGCGAATCCAGTGACGGCTGCGAAATTCCACGCTCTACTTGGCTCAGCAAACCTTTGCTCAACCCTGTCTTTCCTGCCATAATTTCCAAGGTAAAGCCGCGTTCTTTCCGAATCATTCGAATCTTATGACCGATGGTCTCGATGGGAAGTCGCATAGTTCCAACCTTCTTTCTTATCGGAATAAATACGATATGTATCAACAGTGCTTTACACGACACCCATCGTTTTGATAATTCCGGTCGTAAACAGCACTATGTAGACGATTCCAAACCAGAGAAACGACAATCGCCAGGCTGAAAATCCTACCTTTTTGAGGGAGAGCCGCCCCTTCAACTTCATCTGTACCCACCCAAGGAGCATGATTACCACCAGGTAAAAACAGAATACCCACCACCAAGCGGAAAATGCCTCGGGCCAAATCAGTTCGTAAGTGGAAACGGCAGAGCGAATCACCAAAAGATTCGTGATATTTATCGCGAAGCGGCCTGCCAATTTCTTGTTCCGCGTCATTCCATACAAGATGAAATAAACGATCGGAAATCCGAGAAACGGCACAACCGTCAGCGTCCCCCACAAATAGGCCCAGACATTCGCCAAAAAGGTCATCTACTGTCGCCTCCCTCCTTCCGTATTCCCATGTCTGACTTAAGAAGGATAACGCGAAGCAAGGTTTCGTGCAGCGGTGTCGGAATCCCGGCCTTTTGTCCTACTTGGACGAGATAGCCGTTGATAGACTGCACTTCCGTCGGTCTGCGCTTCTTAATATCCTGCAGCATGGAGGAAAGATTACGGGAAGTATTTCGGCAAATGGAGACAATTTCCTGCAAGTCTGCATCCTCGATTTTTTGTCCGGCATACGCAGCCACTGTAGCTGCTTCCACAAATAAAGCACGCATGAGCTGTTGCGTATGTGAATTTTCGAGGAGAGCACCATTTGGGATTTCAAAAAGCGCGGTTAACGGATTGATCAGCGCATTTGCGATGAGCTTGCGCCAAGCGAAGGGCTGTATTGCCTTTTCATAGACAGCCTCCATGCCTGTTGATATTGCCCACTCAACAAATGTGTGAATCAGTGGATCATTGCAATCAGACGTCTCCCAAGAACCTACGCGCAAAGTACCTGTACCGGTATGCACGACTTCTGTAGGCGACAATCTCCTTGCCCCTTCCGTATTAATCGCAAAGAAGCACTGTGTCTCCGTTAAAACGGTTCGAAGCAATTCGTAATGACCCATGCCATTTTGCAAAGCGATCACTCTTGCCTTGAGGTCTAACCCTCGTAAGGCTGGAAGCACGCTATGCAAATCTGGCTGCTTTACAGTTAACAGATACAGATTCCCTTCAGGCAAGCCTTCTTCAATGGGGCTCGCGGTGACGGAAACAGTGACTGTCTCGCCATTCAGCTTTTGAAAGCTGAGCCCGCGTTCATTTAGCTGATTCGCCTGGAGTGAACTGCGTGTGACAATCGTGACAGGTTGTCCAGCAAGTGCGAGCCTCGCTGCATACAGCAGCCCGACAGACCCGCCACCTACGACTACCACCTGACACGTCATTGGTTCTAGCAGCATTTGTTCACCCACATTAATCAATGCTTATTTTTCAAGAATAACAGAGTTTTCGGGATTGTTCAATTGATTGCCACAAAAAAAGATCGAAATTATCGAAATATTCCTAGGCCCTTTCACATTTTTTGTAAAAAAATAAGGCTATCGCCCTTTGACGATAGCCTGACCCCTGATTTATACGGGGTAAACTGCATGCTTTCTGTCCGAAAAAACGTGACGCTTTTCTTTGTAAACCTCGTAGCGTTGGATTAATTCGCGTCTCAGTTCGCTTGGAGGTACAACAGCATCTACAATCAAGTTCGATGCCAGTAAGTACAGATCGATGTCTTCCTGATATTCTCTACGTTTTTCCTGAATAAACGCTTGACGCTCTGCCGGGTCCTCAATCGCCTGTATTTTGTTACTGTAGACGGCATTAACGGCTGCTTCTGGTCCCATCACGGCGATTTGAGCACCGGGCAGTGCGAGGCAAGCATCTGGTTCAAATGCAGAGCTGGCCATTGCATACAAGCCGGCACCATACGCTTTGCGTACAATGACGGATATTTTCGGTACCGTTGCTTCCGCCATGGCGGAGATCATTTTTGCCCCGTGTCTGATAATACCTGCCCGCTCTACGGCTGTCCCAATCATAAAGCCAGGAACATCCGCCAAGAACAACAGTGGAATGGAGAACGCATCGCACAGTGTGATGAATCGAGCCGCCTTGTCAGCCGAATCGACAAACAAAACGCCTCCCTTCACACGCGGCTGGTTGGCAATGATTCCGACAGGCTTGCCATCCAGACGTGCCAATCCGGTAATCAGCTCTTGAGCAAATAATTTTTTGATCTCAAAGAACGAATCCTCGTCGACCAATGCTGTAATGACATCATGCATATTGAAAGCTGCATTTTGGTTCTCGGGCACGATGCTTGTGATTTCTTTCGCTGTTGACACAGGGGCTTTTGCCAGTGCAGTCGGTGGCGTCAATGTATAGTTCGCCGGGAAGAAACGCAGATAGCTACGCGTTGCTTGAATCGCTTCTTCTTCATTGGCTGCTAGTACGTCGCCACATCCGCTGACGGAGCAATGCATGCGTGCACCGCCCAACTCTTCCAAGCTCACTTTTTCTCCGATCACCATTTCCGCCATACGCGGAGAGCCCAAGTACATGCTCGCGTTTTTGTCGACCATGATGACAATGTCACAAAAAGCTGGGATATAAGCGCCACCAGCAGCAGAAGGTCCAAACAAAATGCACACTTGTGGAATTTTGCCGGATAGCTTCACTTGGTTGTAAAAGATTCGCCCAGCCCCCCGTCGGCCTGGGAACATCTCCAATTGGTCCGTGATACGCGCTCCTGCTGAATCGACCAGGTAGAGAAGTGGAACACGCATTTTTTCGGCTGTCTCTTGAATCCGAATAATTTTTTCGACGGTCCGCGATCCCCATGACCCGGCTTTCACTGTTGAATCGTTGGCCATCACGCAGACAGTTTGACCATTTACCTTGCCAATTGCGGTCACAACTCCATCCGCCGGCAGATCGCCTGCCATGACATTCGCGAACAACCCATCCTCAACCATGAACTCGTCATCGAACAATAGCTTGAGGCGATCGCGAACGAATAGCTTGTTTTGCTCCTTGAGCTTGTCATGATACTTGGCATCGCCCCCTTGCACTACTTGGGCGATTTTTTCGTGCAATGTGTCTTCCAAATGTTTGGTCATCAGCGTAATCCCCCTCGTCACTCTCCGCGGTATATCGGTTTTCGTTTTTCTTGAAAGGCTGCGAGTCCTTCTAAGCGATCTTTCGTTGGGACGAGCAGCTTGTACGCGTTGCTTTCAATCTGAAGTCCGCTTGCTAGCTCGACCTCTCCTCCACAATCGATGGCAAACTTGGCTTGGGCTAGGGCAAGTGGAGCATTCGCTGAAATTTGCTCGGCCAAAGAAATGGCTGTCGCCATGAGTTGATCAGCGAGAACTATCCGATTGACTAACCCGATGGACAGTGCCTCCTCCGAAAATACACGCCTTGCCGTAAAAATCAGTTCCTTGGCGATGCCTTTTCCAACTAGCCGAGGTAAACGTTGTGTTCCGCCAGCACCCGGGATGATCCCGAGCGAGGTCTCCGTTAATCCCATCTGGGCCTGCTCACTCATGATTCGCAGATCGCATGCCAAGGCCAATTCTGTACCGCCTCCCAGCGCCAGCCCGTTAATCGCCGCGATGACTGGTTTCGGTAGCTTTTCCAGCTCTGTGAATGTATCTCGAATCGTTTGGATATAGAGATCGACCTGCTGTGGTGACATGGAGCGCCGCTCTCTCAAATCCGCACCGGAGCAAAACGCCTTTTCACCAGCACCTGTCACAATGACTGTCCGGATGTCACGATCATGGCTGATTTCACTGATCAAGCCGCGCAGAGTCACAAGTGTTTCAAGATTGAGGCAGTTAAAAACTTCTGGCCGTTGCAGCGTTAGTACGCCGATCGCGCCCTCTCTTTGCAGGGAAACCGTCATCTTTTATCCCCTCTTTGCGAATGTGTGGAAAATACAGATCATCCAGCTGGTTTGCTTGCGAGAGATGCCCGCAGCACTTTTGAGGGGAGCTCTTTGCCCAACTGCTGCCCAATATACGCACCAGCCTCAATCAACTTCTCAAGATCGACGCCCGTTTCATAGTCCATTCCATGCAACATGTAGACCAAATCTTCAGTCGAAATGTTGCCGGCAGCTCCTGGTGCATACGGGCATCCGCCGAGGCCACCGATTGAGCTGTCAAAGATGCGGATTCCTTCCTCTAGCGCTGCTGCTACGTTCGCCAATCCCGTTCCTCTCGTATCATGGAAATGGGCGGCTAAGCGCTCGTTCGTAACATCTTTCACAAGCTCTCCAAAGACCTCATGAACCTGCTTCGGTGTTGCAACCCCGATCGTATCCCCGAGAGAAATCTCGTACACTCCCATCTCCAACAGAGCCTCTGTCACCCTGCGGCTATTGTCCAGCGGAACGTTTCCCTCGTACGGACAACCGAATACCGTGGAGATATATCCGCGAACTTTCATCCCGAGAGCCAGCGCTTCCAGGGCAACCTCCCGCAGGATTGGATACGTGTCTGCTATCGGTTTATTGATATTTTTTTGATTATGCGTTTCAGAGGCAGACATGAACAGGGCAATCTCTGTCAGTCCGCTTTGGCGGGCCCGCTCCAGACCGCGAATATTAGGAACCAACGCACTAAGCGTTACCCCTTGGCTGCGATTGATTCCCTGCAAGACCTCGTCAGCATCCGCTAATTGCGGTATCCATTTCGGATTCACAAACGAACTTGCTTCTATCCGCTTTAAGCCTGCTGCCATCAGCTTATGAATCAGTACGATTTTTGCCGCTGCCGGAACGATCGCGCTCTCATTTTGCAGCCCATCACGAGGACCGACCTCCACGATTTGTACACGCACAACAAGTCACCTCCCTCACCTAGCGGTCGCTCAGTTTAGAAGCATTCTAATCCTATTCCAAAACGACGATGATATCGCCATCGTTGACAAAATCGCCAATATTCGCTTTTACTTCCACAACCTTGCCTGAGGCTTGAGCCTGTACAGGAACTTCCATTTTCATCGATTCCAGTACAAGAACGTCTTGTCCTTCATTAATCTCGTCACCTGGCTGCACCAGGACGTTAATAACGGTTCCTGCCATATTGGCTGCTACTTGTTTCATAGATGGTTCTCTCCCTTACATATCATTATTGTTAGCTTAACGTTTTTCCGAGCTTGACGCGGCTCCACGCTCAGTAACGAACCATGTCGTATAGTTACCTGCTCGGAATTGTTCGTCCTGTAATACTTCTTGCAAAAACGGAATGTTCGTTTTAATGCCAGTAATCAGAAAATGATCCATAGCCTTCTGCGCCTGTTGCACAGCCTCTTCTCTTGTCACCCCAGATACAATGACCTTTGCAATCATCGGGTCGTAAAAAGGAGTCACCTGTGTACCTGTCTCTACCCCATCATCAATTCGTACATCCTCAAATGCTGGTGGCTGGTACAACGTAATCGTCCCTGGTGAGGGCAGGAAGGTGACAGGGTCTTCCGCATAGACACGCAGCTCAATCGCGTGACGCAGAGCCTTGACGTCCTCTTGCTTGATTGACAGCGGGTGACCATCAGCAATGTCTAGTTGGAGCGACACGAGGTCAATGCCCGTCATTTCTTCCGTCACGGGATGCTCCACTTGTAAGCGTGTATTCATTTCCAAGAAGTAAAAGTTTTTCTGCTCATCTACGATAAATTCGACTGTTCCTACACCCGAGTAGCCCACTGCTTTCGCTGCTGTAACCGCTGCATGGCACAGAAGCTCTCGAGTTGCTGTGTTCAAAAAGGGCGAAGGGCTTTCCTCAAGCACCTTTTGATGTCTGCGCTGTATGGAGCATTCCCGTTCTAATAAGTGGATGACGTTTCCATGCTGATCGGCGACCACCTGCACTTCGATGTGGTGAGGGCGTTCTACGTATTTCTCCAAGTACATCGCATCGTTTCCGAAATACGCTTTTGCGCGACCTTTCGCCGATTGGTACGCTTGACGCAACTCTGCCTCGTCTCGACAAATGTGCATCCCGATTCCTCCGCCGCCAGCACTGGCCTTGAGCATCACGGGATATCCGATGGACACCGCGATGACAGCTGCTTCATCTGGAGAATCGATAGCCTGTTCGCACCCTGGAACGACTGGTACTCCCGCAGCCTCCATCATACGTCGGGCAGTCAACTTGTCACCCATTTGACCGATGACCTCGGGGGTAGGCCCAATGAATAGGAGGCCTGCCTCCAGAACGCGGCGGGCAAAAGCTTCGTTTTCTGACAAAAGACCGTAGCCTGGATGAATAGCATCGGCACCGGTGCTATTCGCTGCTGCAAGAATGGCCTCTACGTTCAGGTAACTGTGTGGAACGGGCGGTGGACCAATATGGACGGACTCATCTGCTTCACGTACAAACGGCAGATCCTTGTCTGCATCCGAATAGACAGCAACCGTAGCCACTCCTCTTGCCTTGCATGTACGGATAATTCGTCTGGCAATCTCACCACGGTTTGCGATTAATACCTTATTCATGGCAACGCTCCCCTCTTTGACAAACCGACTACAACCGTAAGCGCTTCCAAATTGTTTGCCTGGTTTGTATCATGTGATGCTACTTTCTATTTTGCCACGAGAACGATCATAGTTCTAGGATGAAATTTTAAATTTTTCCAAGATAGCGAAATCATTTCCTGCCAATCCCTCCAATAAAAAAAGAAAAACACTTCGGAAAAGCCCATCATCGTGTATAATAAAGGGGCGGGGCCAAAAGGTGGCCAAGGCAAAGAGCTGTGAGAGGAGTGGCTAACCATGTTTGAAGTAAGACGTTTGCAAATCAACTATAAGACACTGGAGGAATTCCAGAAGTTTCGCGAATTTGGCCTGGAGGAGCTTTCTATGAAGGAAGACCTGGAGGCGAACATCGTGGAAAACGATTCGGAATCTCCATTTTACGGTATTTATGACAACGATCTTCTGGTAGCACGTATGAGCCTCTACAAAATTGACGGGAAATACGACCGTTACTTCCAACCTGCGCAAGACTATTACGAGCTATGGAAGCTCGAGGTCCTGCCTGATTACCGCTCCAAAGATTACGGAACTGCTTTGGTTAACCACGCGAAGAGCTTTGGGGCTCCTATTAAAACCAACTCCCGCTGTCGCGCAGACGATTTTTGGTTGAAAATGGGCTTCACGCCTGTGAAGTACAACCTCATGCGTGACCGTGGCGAAAACCCGTACGTATGGTTGCCAGAGAGCGTAGAGCTGCAAGACTAGCTCCCTCTTTACCAATGAATGCGTAAACAAAAAGAAGCGGATCAACTCCGCTTCTTTTTTCATGCCTTGCGCTTATTTTTCCACGCGCTCTAAATTTCCGTTTTCATCCATTTTGAAGATCGCTTTGTTGGAATCCTCTTCTTGTAAAAAAGCAAGCTTGCGTGCACGGTCCATGATCTGTACCAGCGCACGGTAGTCATCATTGACACCCTGAACCTGATCCAGCTCTTTTCTAGCGCGTTCGTGGGCTTCTTTCAATTCTTTTAACTCCAACTCTTTTCCTTCCAACTCTTGTTCCAGTTGTCGCAAACGACGAGTCAATTCTTTTTGATTGACGAGCATACGAATGACTGCTTCAATCTGCTGTTCCTCAACATCGGTGTACATTTGTACCTCTGCTACTGGTGTCTCAGCACGTTTTGTATGCAACGTGACGACCTCGACCTCAGCAACCACAGGGGGTGGTGCTTGAATCCTCCCGAGCTTTTTCAACTGTTGCCTTTGGCTTTTCGCAATCGAAATGGCCGCATCGTACCGTTTGCGCACGCAACTGTTCCAGCGGAAGCCGCACGCAGCTGCTGTCCTTCCCAACCTTTGACCCACTTCTTCAAATGCAGCAAGCTGTGTGCCGCCTTCGCGTATGTGGCGCAAGGTGACTTCCGCCAACACTAGATCGTCATCTTCGGTCCATGCGTCTTGTCTGGAAGCTACCATATGAGTCCCTCCCGTTACCTTTAAAAAGGATGATGTAATTCATCCTATGCTTTTCCCTACTCTTGTAGAATCGCTTTCTACTAGAAAAAGTATGTCCAAGCAAATAAATGTTTAAACGAAAAGGACTATATCGATCAGGATGTTGGGCGCTTTGTCAGGAAGCTTTCCACTACAGCGACGTGTTCGGGGCTGCCCCATAGATGCGCACATTGACTCACTTCGCGCCGGATTCGTTCTTCTTGCGGAAGACCCATACGCTTCCACTTCAGGATCTGCATGTACGCCTCAATGCCAGTAAGTGGCTGGGCAGCGATTTTTCGAGCGAAACGATATACTTCCTCATGCAGCTTCTCTTCTGTATATACCTCGTCAACAAAACCGTAGGACTTGGCTTCCTCTGCCCGCAATCTGTCTCCAGTCAGCAGGAGAGCGAGTGCTTTTGATTCTGGCAGCAAGTCCAACAACCGACTTCCTCCACCCCAGCCTGTCGTAATATGCATGCTGATTTGTACAAACCCGAAGGTGGCCCGGTCACTGGCAAAACGAAAATGACACGCGCCCGCAAACTCACAGCCACCTCCGACCGCAGCACCGTTTATCATGGCTATCACCGGTTTGGAATACTGAGCAATGGTCGACAAAAGCCCCGTCACTTTGCTGAGCAAAGGATGCGCCTGTTCAAAGCCGCGCACTGCAATAAACTGATTCAAATCGCCTCCGGAAACAAAGCTTCTGCCCGTTCCCGTCACAATCAGAACCTTCACCAGTGGATCGGCTTGGCAGTCTTGCAGAACCTGATGCAGCTCGTCAACCAACTCCACGCTGATGGCATTATGTACATGCGGCCGATTTAATGTGATTGTGGCAATACCGTCCTGTTTTTGCAAAAGCAAGGTCTCCATATGAACTCCCACCTTTTTATCAGCTAGTGGCTTTATTTTACCTTTCGATGGACAAACAAAAAAGAGGAGGTCTTTACCCCCTCTTCATTAGGACAACAGATTTTTCATGGCGGAAGAATTGAATCCGACGATCAGGTTTTCACCGTCAGTCAGGATCGGACGTTTCAAAAGCTGAGGCTCTTCGCTAAGCATTTCGAGCAATTCCTTCACCGACATATCATTAATATCGACATCCAGGTTTTTAAAACGCTGACTTCTCGTCGACAAGATTTCATCCAAGCCATTTGAAGTCATTTTAATTATATCCAGCAGTTCTTCTGCTGTCGGTGGATTTTTGAACAAGTGACGCTCTTCATAGTTCACTCCGTTTTCTGCCAGCCATGCCTTCGCTTTGCGACAGGATGTGCAGCTCGGATAAGTAAAAAACGTTAATTTTTGTGTTTGTGTACGTTCAGCAACGGCCATTGGTTACCCCTCCATCTCAACTATCACGAATGATTTCATCTATAAAAGTCTTGCGATTTGCAGTTCTTGATGTTTCGTTCGATCTCTTACGAAAGGTTAGTCAATTAACTTTCCTTCCTTACTTTGGATTTTACTGCTTCATTAACACTATGTCAATAGTAGTTAATTTAAAAACTAGATGAAAATTCGTGTGATATGCTGTTGTAGCACACTGCTACCTTAACAAGTAACACAAAATGGGATACACTTATGAAGATCTTCAAAAAGTCGTCTTTTGATCACGAAGGAGCCCTGAAAGCTTGAGCAACATCGAAAGAGGCGTTCACCTTCAAAGTCCGGTGCTCATGTAGGTCCCCTACACTCCGCTCCTCCTTTTTCAGGTTCTCACCACTTTCTCGGTGCTGAAAAGACGACTTTTTGAATTTGGTATTATGAAGATTGTTTTGAGAAAGGGGTATCGGCATGGACCACGATGCGCAAAAGTTAACCAGTGCTTTAGCTGACCCCACCCGTTTTTCCATTTACCAATTTGTCGCCTACAGTAAAGATCCCATTACGGTTCAGGATATAGCTGATCACTTCTCTATCCACCCAAATGTGGCACGCTTGCACTTGACGAAGTTAGAGGACGTGAATTTACTCACTGCTGTTACAGACAAAAGCGGTAAGGGAGGACGTCCCAGTCGGTTGTACTCACTATCCGAACAGGTTGTGAGTCTGCAATTCCCACCTCGTGACTATCAGCTGTTGGCCGATATCGCGATTGAAAGCCTGCTATCGCTCGGCGAAGCTGGCGAAGCCGCTCTCATTAAAATGGGACATCGCATTGGAACAGAAATGGCAAAACGGGCGGTTGTCCAAAGCGGAATCAATTTAGAAACAGCTTCTATGGAAGAAAAATTGGACCTGGTCCATCGGATTGTCGTGGCTCAGGGATTGAAACCAGACATCGAAGCAATGGCTGAAGGAAAGCTGCGTTTTCGCGTGAATAATTGCACCTTCTCTGACAGCGCACAAAAATATCCGAATGCCGTATGCCAGATGCACAATGCTCTCTTGATGGGAATATTCGAAACGTACTTGGGGAACATTGAATTACGTGAGGATGATTCCAAAATTCGCGGTTGCCAATCTTGCAACTATACGGTGATTCAGTATTAGCACCGCAAGTCCAGTCTCTCCTTCTCGGGTGACAATAATCCGTCATACCTTTATCGTTTACACGTGTTCACCTCTCCTATATAATGGGGGAGGAATCTTGTAAATCTTACCGTTGGAGGCAAAAAGGGGGGACAAAAATGGATCGTATGTATCGCGTTCTTGGTTTGTGGACCATTGTGATCGCGTTGATGGCGTTTTGGGGAGAATTGTACCCGATGGCGCTCATCTTCTTCAGTTTGACTGCTTTCTTCGTAGCGTTGAGCTACATGAACCTGACTGAACGAGTATACTTAAACATTTTCTTCGGCTTCATGTTCCTGTCTTTTGTTGGATTCACGTATTACACGTTCTTCGTGATGCCTGTTGGCCCACAAGAACACGCTTTGCTACAATTGATTATGTGAAAAAAGATGCTCGCCATGAGCATCTTTTTTTGTGTTCACTTCTTCTTTACTCCCAGATGCCTTTTCCTTGGACCATGACCCAAAAACGCCCACCCAAGCCAGCAGGATCGATCAACTGCTGAATAGCCCGATTCCGTTTCATCGCAACGCTCGTGAAAGGGTCTCTATCCATATGCCCGACCACTTTATGAAGCAAGCCATTCCGCATTAAAAACCGATCCTGCCTCATATAGTCTATTTCCTGTAAACCAGCCTTTTCTCCATACTCTTTCCACGCAGAAAAATTCACATGTGTCGTCAAGTCTTGTTCACCTATGTTGAGATACGGATTCGTATGAGCCTGATGGCGATGATAGCACATCAGTGTTCCGTTTTTTCGACTGGGATGGTAGAGCTCCTCTTGCAGGTCACCGTAATCAATCGTGATGACGAATCCTTTTTTCAATAGGTAGGAAACATCTTGTGCCGCTTGCTCCATCGCCAAATTTATCTCGATCCGCATGCCGATTGGCAACTTCAAGTTCAGCCCACGCAAATATTCTCCTAGCGCTGGTGTCATCTCCCCCAGACACTCTTCCAACCCGTCCTCGCCAACACGCACCCACACTTCCTGCCAGCCGGATTTGGTTTTTTCCACAATATGTACCGGAAAAGCGTCCAGCCATTCATTCGAGAAAATAACCCCTTCTATTTTTTCTTGTTTGGCAGCTTCATTCACGGAAGTATACCAACGCTTCGGACCCTCGTGCCACTGGAGCGCCTCCTGCTGCATTTTCCGGTGATACGGACTCGCCTCTATCAAAATGACCGTCAATTCTTTGTATATCTCTGGCTTGCACGCACGGATGCGCTCCAGCATGTGACGGCAGACAGTCCCGGTTCCACCACCAATCTCCACAAGAACAGGCGAAGTGATATCCGCCTCCTCCCATAATGCCAAGACAGCATCTGCGATTGTTTCCGCAAAGACGGGATGCACCGATGCACTCGTATAAAAATCTCCCGCTTTTCCTACTTTGGGTTGTTCAACCATATAATATCCATGCGTGTCATGGTAGAGGGCCAACTTCATAAAGCGCGCGAACGTAATGGCTTTCCCTGGTTGGCTTTCTATTTCCTCGCGAATCAGTTCGATCATCGTCATCAGCTCTTCTCCTGCTATCCAAATTCAACTAGATAAGGCTATAATACGAAAAGAAGCATACAATATGGAAAGGCAAAAGCAAAAGGTGAAATCATGCGCAAAATTCTACTCGTCTTATTCCTGCTTGTATGTCCACTGACGGTGTTCGCCCAGGAAGAGCCCGCTACCTCTTTGGAACAGCTCATCCTGCAGCAGCATTTTACACAAAAAGAGCTGGAGCGAACCCTCACCTTACTTAAGGAAGAAGAGACGCGGACATACGGGGAAATCGCTCAAATGGATCTCGACTTGCAACGGCAAAAGCTGGTGATGGAAGCGACACAACGTCGTGCCGGTGAAGTAGCGCGGGCCTATTACATGGGCGAGCGTACTAATCTTCTGACGTTACTATTAAATGCGGAAAATTTCAATCAGTTCTTATTGATGTACGATTTCTACGAGATCTTGTACGAGCGTGACATGTCTCGACTAGAAACCTATCATACTGAGCGCACGAAGCTCACCGCGATGCAAACCGACAAAAAGAATCGATTGGAACAACTTCAAGCACTGCGAAAAAAATACGAGCTTCAATTGTCAGAGATGCTCGCTGTTGCCGCTGAAAAAGAAAAGAATGTACAAAAACTGGATGACCCGACAGTTGTGGAATCCATGATGAATCACTTGATTTTAGACTGGGAAAAACGTGGTTTGCCCGCTTTCCAGACCTTCTTTGGAATGCTCGCGCAGGTCATGGTTCAAGTTCCCGAGTTGGCGACGCCGGATCGAATTTCGTCGGAAGGTCTCCTCAAGCATACGCTAACCATCAACCAGACTGACTTCAACAATTTTTTGATAGAGAAAGACGCCTTGTTTAAACAATCCCATTTCTCCTTTGAGGATAACAAGCTGACCGTGGAAGGCACGTATGATCAGATGGAGCTCAAGCTCGTTGGTAACTATGAGCTCGTCTCTCCCACTCATCTCAAATTCCACATTACCGAGCTGTACTTTGACGGCTTTGCCTTGCCTCTTTCAACCGTGGAAGAAATGGAGAAAGCGTACGATCTCGGATTTTATCCGGAGTTGATCTCCCCCAATATCCAAGTGCAGGGCATCACGTTGATGGACGAAGAATTAAAGCTCCAGCTACAATTTAATTTTCCCTTTGGATTTGGAAAGAAGTAAAGCCAGCTATTCGTTAGCTGGCTTTTTTCTGGGAGACAACCTTATTGATATGAGCCGGCATTTCCTGCTGCAATTGTGTCATGTACTGGATCGCTTCTTTCGTCAGCGTCGGGTATTTTTGCCCTTGCTTTAGCTTCTCCAATGTTTCTGACACTGGGTAAATGACATAGTTGCGCTTGTTATTTTTCCGATAAAAATGAACGTAGGTCGGAATCATTTCAGCACTTTCGATGCTGGCCTCTCCTGACTCATTCTTGTACAGCACAAGCTTCAGAATTGCCCCAACATCCTTGTAGTCCCATCGCTGCGCCGAAATGAAATTGCCTAACGAGTAGGTGATCAGCCCTTTGTGTTGACGTCCATCTTCGAGGGTAACCGTCTTCCATTCGTAAGGTTGTACCACATGTGGATGCGCGCCCAGTATGATATCCGCTCCAAATGTCAGAGCTTGCTCGGCGGTCTTGATTTGTTCAGGGCTAGGCATCCGTTGATACTCATTTCCGAAATGAAGCGCCACTGCAACCAGATCGGCTCCTTTTTCTCTTGCCCGTGCGATGTCTTTCTTCATCAGCTCAGGCGAAATCAGATTGATCAGATACGGCTTGCCCTCTGGAATCGCGATTCCATTCGTTCCGTACGTATACGACAGCAAGGCTAGTGTGAATCCGTCCTTGCTCAACAACAAGGGCTCATCTCGATCCTCGGGATTTGCAAACGTTCCCGTGTGCGGTAGGCCGGCTTCATCGAGATATTTGATGGTTTGCAGAACCCCTCGTTCTTTGCGGTCCATCGAATGGTTATTCGCTGTCGTTACCGCAGTAAATCCAATTTCCTTCAACGTATGTGCAAGCGACTCAGGAGAATTAAACATCGGATAGCCTGAGTATTTGGCCTCGCTGCCGCTCATCGTTGTCTCAAGATTGCCGATGACCCAGTCTGCCTCGCGGAACATCGGGATGACATTCGGGAAGAAACGTTTAAAATCATAGCTTTTCGTCGCTGGGTCCCAGACGGCATCCAACTGCTCCTGATGCATCATGATATCCCCAACAGCGAGAAGGGAGATACGCTGTTCCGGAAATCTTGATGGCGAAGTCGGAGGTTGTGTCTCCTGTTGATTGGGTGCTGTCTGCGGTGGTGTTTCGGGATCAGGCACTTTCACGTTGGGAGCTTGGCTCGTCTTATCTGCTTGGGCGACGGGTGCCGCACACCCAACCAGACTCGTGCAGGCGATAACGAGAAGGAGTGCCCATTTCCATGTTCGCTTCATAATGAATAGCTCCTTTGGTAAATGGTGACCCCTTCTTTTTCTCCACCACCTGACAAAATCCTCTCCCAGACTTATAAAGAATGATGAATTGACTAACGAAGCATGCCTGTGACAAACGGATTGTACGTTTTCTCGTAGTCGATTGTCGTCTTCGGTCCATGTCCTGGATAAACAATCGTTTCATCATCGAGCTCAAACAGTTTGTCCTGGATGCTGATCATCAGTGTCTCAAAATCTCCTCCGAAGAGATCTGTACGCCCGATGCTCTGGTTAAACAGAACGTCCCCACCGAAGCAGTGTTGGCCAATTACGAATGAACAACTGCCTGGTGAATGACCTGGCGTATGCAGCACCTGAATATGAAAACCTGCCACTTCCAGAGTCTGACCATCCTCCAGCTCGTGCTCGGCCCGCTCACATATGATGAGTTCCGGTAGATTCCAGCGTCGCGATCCGTTGAGATCAGGGTTTGTGAGCCATTCCTGCTCCAGTGGATGAATGTAAACGGGTGCTTTTGTTAATTCTCTTACTTGGTTGAGTCCACCAATATGATCCAAGTGGGCATGCGTCAAAAGAATGGCGACGACGTTTTTATTTGCGAGGGCGCGGAGCAACTGATCTGGCTCCATGCCCGGGTCAATCACAATGGTTTGGTTGGTAGCGGTATTTGTCACCACATACGCATTCGTTTGAAATGCTCCCAACGCATAGGATTCAATGGCAAGATTTTGATTCATCACAGGAAACCTCCTTGATTTTTTGATACGATAGAAAAAACACGTTTGCAAACATGGGGGTATGACATGCGCCATATGTACGGAATTGAACTGAATGTACCAGCTGGGAAGCTCCCTGGCTTCTATGCTCAAGTCATACATAAAATCGGAGATCATGTCAATGTCTTTGATCGGGACAAACTGCTTTTTATTGTCGAGAATCAAGCCGAACAGGAGAAGCTGGAAACCATTTTGAAAAAGTCCAACATGTTAGGCGATGCCTTTTCTCTATTGCTGCTGCCGTCAGCAACCACAATCGAGCCACTCGACGATATCGGTTTTGTCTCCCAAAATGAACATTTGTATGTATATGCAGATCAAGTTGCCATCGTAACGCTGGCGGCTCCATCCCAATCAAAGGATCAGTGGGCTGCCTTAGAACAACTCCGCGAGCATGTTCTAGGTGTGATACCTGAAAAGACAGACCAACCCGAAGCCTACCTGATCGATCAAAACTTGATTCCACTGGCAGAGGGAATCGCGAAGGCTTATCAAGTGAAGCTCGTTTGGCTCCATCCGACTAAATAAATCCTTTCCATGTAAAAAAGGGAGCGCCTTATAAGCGAACTCCCTTTTCCTTATGACGACGATTTACGATCAAACCGGAACCATGCCACTTGATTATTCACAAGACCAAAATTGGCGGTGTATTTGCTGCCTTCGTACACCACTTCTTGTTCGCCTTTTCCTTTGCCGTACAGCTTCTCTAGCTGCCGAGCACTGTCAAACATAGCGAGTCCTCGGTATGTTTTGAATTTTTGCGCGTCCTCACGGGGAACTCCTCCCAGCATAATCGATGTCAATTCACCTTTGTGAATTTTGATCATCATCTGGGTCTGATCAACCAGCATCATCCCCATCACTGCATCTCCCGCACCCTGCGCCATCTGCTCTACCGTGTAGCTTTGCCTTGTCACCATATCCATAAAATCAGCTTTTGTCGGCTTTAAAATATCCATTGCTTCTTTAACGTTCTGCCCGAGATAAATGCCGTTTACTCCGTATTCCATTTGATTTTCGGGGTCAAATGTAGCAGTTGGTTCCGACTGGGCTGAACATGCCACCAAGACAACTACTGTCAACACCCAAATCACAGCCATTCGCAAGCATTTCGCTATCATCCTTCTGTGCCCACCTTTGCTACCGCTCTTTTGGTTATCTTAGCGTATCCAGCAAGCATCGGGCAACTATGGAAAGACGAGCTTATTCTCGTGTTCCGCTGACTTTGCGGCGCGGTCGATTTGGAGGCAGATTGTTGTCTACCGATTGTTTGAAGCTCTCAAGTATTTTGAGGAGTGATGCAAAAAAAGGCGAGCCAAACACCGCAACAATCCCCCACATCCATGTTCCTAACTGCCACGAATTTTTTACATAAGCTGATTCCGCCCCCGTTAAAATAAGGGCTGGGTCCAGACCTAGCATGCCAAAAATGACACCAGCAGCCAATACGGAAATGACCAAATTGAAAAAGCGCTTGTAGTGCATCAATCGAGCGGCGTGATACTGATCCTCCCAGCAATTTTCTTTCGCCTCATAATCCGTCGCCAAAAAGGGAATGACTGATTTAAAAGCTTCTGTAACCCCTGCTGCCGCGCTGGACACCGCTGTTATATAAATCAAGAAAGAAATCGATGAATCCAACGTAACCATCATGCTTCCCTCCTTTTTACATATGTATGGGATTGGAGGGACAACTTGCAAATTTTTTTGCAGTTTGTATATTTCCCCTTTGTTGTTTATGCGGTAAGATGTGAAGTGCATGTAAATATGAGGAAGGGCAGGGATTGCTATGCAGGACTTTTCATTTGTATGGAATCAGTTCGACTTGATTCGCGGAATGTTTTTGGCGAGATTGACGGAAATAACCGAGGAAGAAGCAGATGTAGTTCCAGTTGGCTTTCAAAACAACATTCGCTGGAATATTGGTCATATTCTTCTGACACAAGATTTCTTGCTCTTCGGACCAGAAGGAATGAAATGTCCTCCGCATTACGCTGCCATGTTCGCTCCAGGAACCAAACCTGCTGATTGGCAAAAAGAAGGTCCTTCCCTCGAAGCCTTGGCTGCCGAGCTAAAGGAACAACATGTACGTATCAAAGAAGAATTGCATTCCCGATTGAATGATCCATTGCCAAAGCCATTTGAACTAGGAGACAAAGGCACGATGCATACTTATGGGGAAATGATGGTCTTCACTCTTTTCCATGAAGGAATGCACATCGGATGTATTTCGTCATTGCGAAAAGCGATCGCAGCTGCTAAATAAGGAAATCGGACAAAAACGCGGGGTTGTTTATCCGCGTTTTTCTTTTTGCCTGCCAAATGCTCAAAAAAATGAAAACCGCTCCAATGAGGAGCGGTCCTTGTCGAGCCCGAATTGCTTATGGGGTTCTACCGGTTATTCTCTTTGGCTCTTCAACCTCCATCGTAGAGAAAAGTAGCTAAAGGAATCGGTGTATTTCCATACGACTTTCGTCGATTGCTTGATCATGATTATCCACGGATCTTCGCCTCCTGCAAGGCATTTCGCCGTTTACTCACATGAATCATCGGGCTCGACAAATATAGTATGACCTCCTCGTGATTTTTCATACATCCTCTTTACAATAAATCTGCGGCCAGCTGTGCAAGCACACTCCGTTCGCCTTTTTCCAACTGGATATGTCCAGCCAGCTTTTGGTCTTTAAATACCTCTACCACGTAGGTTAAACCGTTGTTGCTCTCATCCAGATACGGATGATCGATCTGCTCAGGATCACCCATTAGCACAATTTTCGAGCCGTCCCCCACCCTCGTCAGGATCGTCTTTACTTCATGCTTTGTTAAATTCTGTGCTTCATCAATGATAATAAATTGTTCTGGGATGGAGCGCCCCCGAATATACGTCAAAGCTTCCACCTGCAAACTCCCCATGCCTGCCAAAATTTTATCCAGATCACCTGGGCGTTTCGTGTTGAATAAATATTCCAAATTATCATAAATCGGTTGCATCCACGGTCGAAGCTTTTCTTCTTTTTCGCCGGGCAAATAACCGATGTCTTTTCCAAGTGGAACGATAGGTCTTGCCACTAACAGTTTTTTGTATTTTTGCTGGTCTTCGATTTGCAGCAGGCCCGCTGCTAATGCCAGCAAGGTTTTTCCTGTACCGGCCTTACCGGTCATGGTTACTAAAGGAATATCATCTCGTAGCAGCAATTCGGTTGCCATCCGTTGCTGCACGTTGCGGGCTCGGATGCCCCAAATCGGATCATCATCTGATACAAGCATTTCTAACATTTTTCCGTCTGGGTCGACCTTTCCAATCGCTGAAATGGATGGGTTGCATTCGTCCTTCAGCACTAAAAATTGATGAGGGTAAAAGCGATAGCGCGGAAAACAGGAGGCCAGCTGTAGTTTTTTTGTCGCATAGTAAGTCTTGATGATATCGGACGCTACCATCATCTTCTGATACCCCGGGTAAATACTGGAGAACTCCCCCACAACTCGATCCGAAAGAAAATCCTCTGCGGAAATATTCAATGCATCAGCCTTGACTCTCATAAGCGCATCCTTACTTACCAGAATGACTGGTCTTGGCTGTGGTTTTCCATTTTCCTCCTCTTGTAAGTTTAGTGCAACCGCTAAAATCCGGTTGTCATTACTCATTTCCGTGAATTGTTTTTGAAGGCGGTGGAAAGAGGAATGATTCAGTTCCACTCGAAACAATCCACCTGTTTCAAGGGTAATGCCAGTGTGTAATTGCCCCAGCTCACGAAAACTGTCAAAGAGCCGAGATACGTACCGAGCATTGCGGCCAATTTCATCCATGTACCGCTTTTTGGAATCGATTTCTTCCAATACGACAGCTGGTATGACGATTTCGTTGTCAGCGAAAGAAAACATCGCCCTTGGATCTTGCAGGAGTACGTTGGTGTCCAGTACGTAGATTTTCTTCAAAATCTCGCCTCCTATTACCCTTCTTATATACCCTATGCAATTTTTGGAGGGATGCTCAAGTGCGGCGACGTGATGTACTACAGTCTATGTTCAGGTAGACAGAGATAGACGACCCATTGGCAGAATGAAAATGGACAGCCCAGAACAAAATACTTGTAACCCTGCCCTCCTAACGAAGGAAGGCAATACTGGGAAAGGGAGAATGCCTGTGAAACGGATCATGATCTACTGTCTCGGTTTTAGCTTGTTGCTTACAGCATGTACGTCAGGCAATAAAACCCCGACGAATCAGGCTGCACAACAGCCGAAGCATGCCACTCATACTCAGCGTGTTCAGCAAACAGCTCCTCAGCCTGCTTATAATCAATCTTCCCAAGCCACCGCTGATCGTCTCGCCCAACTAGCAACACGTGTGAAAAGGGTGCACAGCGCTACGGCTGTGGTCATGGGCAAATATGCGGTAGTCGGTATTACTGTGGATCCGAATCTGGATCGCCCAGAAGTTGGCGTCATTAAATATACGGTTGCGGAAGCTCTGAAAGAAGACCCCCAAGGAGCGAATGCTGTCGTAACGGCAGATCCTGCCTTCGTACAGCGGTTACGGGAAATGAGAGATGATATTCGTCGCGGCCATCCTGTTGCCGGAATTACCGAAGAGTTGGCGGATATGGTAGGTCGGATCATACCCCAACTGCCACGCAGTGTGCAGCCTCGTGAAGAAACCCCTTCCCAAGTAAAAGAAAAACGCATGCACAAAGAGCCACAAGGACAAAACAAAATCAACGCAAATCGTACAGGAACACCTTAAAGAAAAAGAGGTATCCCCCGGAATTAAGCCCGGGAGAATACCTCTTTTTCTTTATAAGCTGGTGCTTCAGATGGCAAATGATCCAGTGCTTGCTTCAAATCTGCCACCAAGTCATCAAAATCCTCTAAACCAGCTGACAATCTGATCAAACCATCTGTGATTCCCCTTGCAGCTCTTTCTTCAGCGGGCATCGCTGCATGTGACATCGTAGCTGGATACGAGAGAATCGTTTCCACTGCCCCGAGGCTGACTGCCACAATCGGCAATTTCACGCGATCAAACAGCGCTTTTGCACGCTCACGGCTCCCTACATCAAAGGAAAGAACAGCCCCATGACCGGTCGCTTGTTGTGTTTGAATCAGGTGACCGGGGTGATCCGCCAGTCCCGTATAGTAAACGCGACTTACTTGTGGATGCGTAGACAACCACTCAGCCAAGCCCGCGGCTGTCTTCGTGCTCACATCCAGTCGGGCTTTCAATGTTTTGAGCCCTCGCATCACGAGCCAGCAGTCCTGCACACCCAAAATCGCTCCCATGCCATTCTGGATAAAGTAGAGCTGCTCCCCTAACCCAGCTTCTCTGGTCACGGCCAGACCAGCCACGACGTCGCTATGCCCTCCAATAAACTTTGTTGCACTATGAATGACCACATCTGCGCCAAGTTCCAATGGTCGCTGGTAATACGGGGTAAGGAACGTATTATCGACAATGACGAGCAAGCCGTGCTCCTTCGCGATACGAGAAACCGCTGCAATATCTGTCACCTTTAAGGTAGGATTGGAGGGGGTCTCCAGGTAAACCCCTTTCGTTGCCGGTGTAATAGCCGCACGAACGGCTTCTGTCTCTGTCGCATCCACGAACGTTACAGAGATGCCCATTCTCGACAATACCTTGGTCAAAAACCGAAACGTGCCACCGTATACATCTTCCGCCACTACAACATGATCTCCGGCAGAAAACAGCATGAACACGCTGGAAATGGCAGCCATGCCAGATGAGAACGCGAAACCGCGTGCGCCTCCCTCCAGAGACGCAATGGCTTCTTCCAAAGCCTGCCTAGTCGGATTGCCTGATCTGGCATAATCGAATACACCTGGCTGATCGATATCAGCCTGATGAAACGTAGAAGCTTGATAAATCGGAACCGACGACGCACCTGTGAACGGGTCAATGCAAGTGGAACCGTGGAGGATCTTGGTGGCAAAATTCATCGTACACTCCCCCCTACGACCAAACTAGCATTCAAGGCCTGAAACAAATCGGCTACGACATCATCTGGATGCTCGATGCCAACCGACAGCCGCAACAATCGATCACAAACACCGACATGCTCTCTGACTTCTTGCGGGATATCCGCGTGAGTCTGCGTCGCCGGATACGTACACAATGACTCAACACCACCCAGGCTTTCAGCAAAGGACACGATTTGCAGATTTTGCAAGAACAATCCCACCTGCTCCACATCGCGTACGCGGAACGATACCATCCCACTATGCCCTGTCGCTTGATTCACCTGGATCTCATGTCCCGGATGCTCTGGCAGACCCGGATAAAATACCTCCGCTACTGCCGGATGCTCACGCAGCTTTTCCGCTACAATCAAGGCATTGGATTGATGGCGCTCCATCCGCAATGCCAATGTTTTCATCCCGCGAATGAGAAGCCAGCAATCTTGAGGTCCGAGTACAGCACCGATTGAATTGTGCAAAAACCGGATTTTTTCCGACAACTCTTCTCCTTTTGTTACGATGAGTCCAGCCAACACATCGTTGTGTCCTGCCAAATACTTGGTCGCACTATGTAAGACGATATCTGCACCAAGCTCTAGTGGGCGTTGACAATACGGGGTTAAGAATGTGTTGTCTACAATCGTCAGGAGACTGTGCTGCTTCGCCAATTGTGCTACTGCTCGAATATCGGTAATCTGCATGAGCGGATTGGTTGGTGTCTCGACGAAAATAGCCTTTGTGTCTGGGCGAATCGCATTTTTCAGTGCACCAATGTCACGCAAATCCACGTACGAAAACGTCAGACCGTAACGAGAGAGCACTTGTTCGAACAATCGATAGGTTCCCCCGTACAGATCGAGCGAAACAATCAGATGATCTCCTTGGGAAAACAAACCCATAACGGTATGAACAGCAGCCATCCCTGAGGCGCAAGCGAATCCTGCATCTCCTGATTCCGCTATAGCGATGGTCTCCTCCAAAATGGTGCGAGTAGGATTAGCTGTGCGCGTATAGTCATAGCCAGTGCTCTGGCCCAAGGCAGGATGACGATAAGCCGTTGCATAGTAAACAGGAAAGCTCACCGCCCCTGTTTTTTCGTCTTTGCCTACTCCCGCCTGAATCAACTTTGTTTCCATTTTCATGTCTGTTTCTCTCCCTCCAATAGTGTACGAGGGCATCAAAAAAGCCCTCTTTCCTCTGAAAGAAGGCTTTGTTTACGTCACCGTAAGCAAATCCTTCTCATCTTTCAGAGTTTGATAACTCTGCAGGAATTAGCACCATTATCTCCCTGTTAAAATACAGGTGATTGGTTGCCGGGCATCATCGGGCCAGTCCCTCCGCCGCTCTGGATAAGAAGATTGCTATTCAATTCGATTGACCCTAATACTAATGGATCGGTAGGATTCTTGTCAACAATTTATTTCCACCCGTTAATTTGCATCTTTCAGGGCAGTCATAACTTGATTGTCCAGCTTCGCTGCTGCGTTTTTGTCATACGTCTTTTCATATTGTGGTTCTGCGGAAATACGGGAACCGTAAAACATAATATCACGAACAGCCTCAATTTTGATCTCTACCATGGCCAGCTTGAGCGGAACACCTTCCAGGCGGTCTGTTTTAACGACAGCACGACCATTAATGGCGAAAGACGAGCCGGCACCGATCAAATGCAGGACAACCTGCGGTTCCTTCGCAATATTAGCCAAAATACGTGAGCGATTATCCACGGCAAAACGAATCGTATCGGCGCTGACAGCAAACGTCCAGGACAAGGAACTGAGCGATGGTGCTCCTGACTCATGGTCTACTGTGCCCAAGGTAACAAAACGCTCCTTTTGCAAGAGCTTGAATAAATCTTCGGAAAGAGTTTGGGAAACAGTTTCAGCCATTTCAAAGCCTCCTATCAAACGTTTAGTACGTTCATTTTACCCTTCGCATAGCTGATAGGCAAACGTTTCCTCTTCACCTTGATTCTGGTTGTCTTTTTCCCTAGACTGGTAGGTAACGATACCGAATGATGGAAGGGGATGGACAGCTTGTCGCCTACAGATCGCCTCATGCAGCAAATTGACCAAGTACTTGAAGAGCTTCAGGAAGTTCGAAAGGTAAATGAGCGGATGCACAAAATTGCGATGTTCTTAGAAGATATCCGATTAGCAGATGTGATCCAAAATTACACAGCCCCGCGCAAGCTGCTCTGGATCAATTTCCTCGCAGGTCTTGCCCGGGGTCTGGGATTGACGATTGGTACTGCTATCGTTTTGGCTTTCCTCGGCTCCCTCTTGACGCAATTTCTTTCGATCCCCATTCTGGGGGACTACATCAGACAATTGGTGGAGTACGTCGAGACTTACAAGCAACGGCCTTAATGATAGAGACTAGTCTCTGTCCTCGTCATGATCGTCATCATCGTGATCTTCATTCCATTCCTTACCGTGCTTTTTCCAATAGCCATACGCATTGCCGTTGGGATGCTTATCTTTCTGCTTGCCTTTTTCTTTTTTCTTTTTGTCATCATCATCGTCTTCATCGCCGTCTGTAGGCTTCACAGGCTCGACAATGACCTTTGTGCTGAGTGCAACGTCAGCTTTCTTAATCAGCTTATCGTCTTCATACAATGCGAATTGAATCGATTTGGCACTAAAGGAATGATTCTTGTAAGACAACGTCAAAGAAAACTCGCCTTTGTCATTCGGTTTAATCTCTTTTTTCTTCCCGTCAGGAGCGATCACAACCAGCTCAGCATCGTCCTTTTTGTTCCAGCCGCTTACTGTCCCCTTCACCTGGATGGACTTGGCGGCAGGATTGTTTACAGCAGTCGCCTTGATGACAAATTCGGTCGCTTGATCCTTGTCAGGAGCGTTAACGATTTCTACCTGAACGGATTCGGAATCAACCTTCTTGCCATCCTCGTAAACCTCGATCAAGGCTTTTTGATCTTTTGCTGCTTGTACATCCTTTACTGAAACCGTAAAGCTGCCTACGCCATCCCACAGCTTCTTCACGTTTGCGTCTTTTTTCACGCCATTATAGGTGACAGTTACTTTATCTGCCCCCTGCTTGACAATTCCTTTTACCTTTAATTCCTTTTTCTTCGCATCCAATACAGACATAGTATGGATGATCATTTCCTGATCTTCTTCTGCTTTTGGAACGATCTTTACCTGTTCGCTATCGACCAGCTTGCTGCCCGCATAGGCACTTACGGTTACATACGGCTCATAGGATGCATCCGGAGCTTCAAAGCTGACCGTAAAAGAGTGCTCGTTGGTCGGAACGACTTCAATGATGTCGGAATTCGGCTTTTTCACTACCACCTTGGTGACATCCGAAGTCACAATCCCCTTTATGTACACCTTGTTATTTTCAGTCTTGGCATTTACGCTCACGATTTCTTCAGCATTCTCTGTCAGGCGCACTTCCAGCCAGATGTCGCTGTAGTACTCGTTGTAGATACGCTCCCACTCCGCTTTGTTTTCTTCCATATACGTTTGGAGCTTCGTATTCAAGTTGATTTCATCTACAATGATGTACAAGTGATCCGCTTGATTTTTCAAGAGCATGTTCAACGTGGTTGGATCATTTTGGGCCAGTTCTTTTAAATTGTAGCGCGTGACTTGCTTCCCCTCGTCATTCATGACTACCTTTGTGGCACTTGGACTAGCAATCGAGCTTGCATTGGCAAAAATTGGCGTTAAACAGCCAAGAATACCTGCCGCTGTCACAACTGCTAATACGGGCTTGGTCATGTACTTCTTCAATGGTAGTTCCCCCTTCTAGTCTGCCAAAATCCCCCTGCTTGCTTGGGTCTTTCATATTGACGGGAAATCATTTTCAAAAGTTGCAGCATCCAGGAAACCGCGTCTTATTACCTATGAAAAGCGCTTGAAACAAAAACCCCCCCAACTTCCGAATCATTTCGGCAAGTGGAGAGGAGTCTTTGTCCCGTTAGTTGCAGTTGTACTTGGGCTCACTTTCAATCGCGACCAATAAAGCTTCGGCTGATTCAGCAGGGTATCGCACTTCCACGGACTGTGAATCAGCGTTCCCCGATAGCACATACCAGCTACCTTCCTGACGGTAACCGATATCGCTCATTTGATGATCCTCATGTAGCAATTGCAAGAAAAAAGCAGCTGTATCCAAAGCAGAGCGGTCCTCTGGTCGCGCATCGGCAACCAATTGAATTTGGAGCCAATTAAAAAGTGCATCTTCACGCTTCACGCGATTCTCCTCACTTTCGCCCAGTTTGCTCCGGTTTGATCCGTACCTTTACAATCACGAGAATCGCGATCGCCACCAGCATTGCACTTTTCACAGGAAGCTGCACATCCAAAATAGCGAAAATGAGAGCTCCAACAAATAAAAGGATGTACAAGAGCACATTTTTCAAAATAGGCATACGGATACGGGTAGCAAAGCCAAGATAATAGACAATAATTAATTCCGCAAACAAAATCCAAGCGCGATATTTATCAGCCCACATGCGAAAGCTGTCAAATGCTGTGAGCTGATCTGGATTCGTTGGCACATAGGTTGATGCGATTTGTATCCAGTCCATCACTTATCTCTCCTGTCTTCAAGCGGTGAAACCCCTACCGCTTCACATGCCACCTCATAGGCGGAATGAAACGAATAGTCACTCCTTTTTTCTTAGGAAAACGCTATCTTTCTTACTTTATCAGGTGGTGGATTCTGTGTCAAAAAACGGTAGGCCCTTCCATGTAACTGGCATGATTTTCGCCGTACATGCTATGATGAGGATATGTCAGTAGAAAAAGGTGGGAATAAGATGAGCTTGTATGATATTGCCGTCAAAACGATTTCCGGTGAAGAAAAGACTTTGGCCGCCTTCAAAGGCAAGGTACTGCTAATTGTGAACGTCGCCAGCCAATGCGGACTTACCCCTCAATACAAAGGTCTACAGGAGCTGTATGAGCGTTATCAAGATAAGGGTCTCGTCGTTCTCGGCTTTCCTTGCAACCAGTTCGCTGGGCAAGAGCCTGGAACAGAAGAAGAAATCGCAACGTTCTGCGATCGCAATTACGGCGTGACGTTCCCGCTTTTTGCGAAGATCGATGTCAATGGTCCTGGTACCCACCCGTTGTATCAGTACTTGAAGGAACATGCTCCAAGCGAAGAAAATCCAGATATCGAATGGAACTTCTCCAAATTCCTCGTGGATAAAGACGGTCGTGTCGTGAAACGCATCAGTGCTCGTACTCAACCCGAAGAACTCAGCTCAGATATCGAGAGTCTGTTGTAAGGACAAGCCCAAACAAAAACGCCACTTCATCCCCAACAGGATCAAGTGGCGTTCTTTTCTAATCAATCTTACGCTTGCGGTTGTGCTTCATAGCGTCTTTGCTTCTCATAGCGCTCACGATCTGATTTGTTCAGATATTTTTTGCGCAGACGAACGGATTGAGGTGTGACTTCGCACAGCTCATCGTCGTTCAGATATTCCAGTGCCTCTTCCAAAGACAACATGCGAGGAGCCTTCATTTTGACAGTCTCATCCTTGGTCGCAGAACGTACGTTGGTCGCATGCTTTTCTTTACATACGTTTACAACAAGATCGTTGTCACGGTTGTGCTCGCCCACGATCATGCCTTCGTATACTTCTGTACCTGGGTGAATGAACATCGTTCCGCGATCTTCTACGGACATCAAGCCATACGTGGTAGCTGTTCCTGTCTCATGGGAAATAAGTACCCCTGCGTGACGTCCTCCTACCGCTCCTGGTACAAGTGGACGATAGCTGTCGAAGGAGTGGTTGAGAATACCGTAACCGCGTGTAATCGTCAAGAACTCTGTACGATATCCGATCAAACCGCGGGATGGAATAATGAATTCCAGACGAACTTGTCCGAAGCCGTTGTTGATCATGTTAACCATCTCGGCTTTACGTTGACCCAATGTCTCCATAACCGGCCCTGTGTATTCCTCAGGCACATCAATGATCAACAGCTCAGCCGGTTCCATTTTTTGTCCATCGATCATACGAATGATAACCTCAGGCTTGGACACACCCAGCTCAAAGCCTTCACGACGCATATTCTCTACCAAGATGGACAAGTGCAATTCACCGCGTCCAGAAACCACATACGCATCTGGCGAATCTGTTTCATCTACACGCAGAGATACATCTGTCTCCAGCTCAGACATCAAACGATCACGCAGCTTGCGGGAAGTCACGTGCTTACCTTCGCGACCAGCAAACGGGCTGTTATTCACAAGGAACGTCATTTGCAGAGTTGGCTCGTCAATTTTCAAGAGTGGCAATGCCTCTGGATGATCAACGTGACAAACGGTTTCCCCTACGTTGATATCGTCAATACCAGAAATCGCTACGATATCTCCTGCTCTTGCTGTTTTTTGCTCAACACGTTGCAAACCGGAGAAACCGAATAGCTTTTGAATCCGTGCTTTTTTCACTTCGCCTTCGCGTGTAGTGACAGATACCATTTCATTCAGGTTCATGGTTCCGCGATAGATGCGGCCAATCCCGATACGACCCAAAAAGTCGTTGTAATCCAGCATGGTTACTTGCATTTGGAGCGGAGCGGATTCGTCTGCGTCAGGAGCAGGCATATGCTCTACGATGGTGTCAAACAGTGGGCGAAGGTCGCCTTCCAGCTTATCTGGCTCAAGTCCTGCAATCCCTTGCAGACCGGAAGCATATACGATTGGGAATTCCAGCTGGTCTTCCGTCGCATCCAGATCAATGAACAGGTCGTACACTTCGTTGATAACTTCTTGAGGACGTGCATTGTCGCGGTCTACTTTGTTCACGACAACGATAGGGGTAACTTTTGCTTCCAGCGCTTTTTTCAATACAAAGCGCGTTTGTGGCATACAGCCTTCGAAGGCGTCGACGATCAACAGAACGCCATCCACCATGCTCATGATACGCTCAACCTCGCCACCGAAGTCAGCATGGCCTGGTGTATCCAAGATGTTAATCGTGAAATCATTGTATTTGACAGAAGTAGTTTTCGCCAGGATCGTGATTCCACGCTCGCGCTCCAGGTCGTTAGAGTCCATCATTCTCTCTTCTACCTGTTGGTTCGAGCGGAATGTGCCCGATTGGATCAAAAGTTTGTCAACCAGCGTGGTTTTTCCGTGGTCAACGTGGGCAATAATTGCAATGTTGCGTATGTCAAGACGCTTCATGTGAACCTCCTCTATTATGCATACCTTCCATATTAACAGGTAGTGAAACGCGGCACAATGGGCAGTTTTTTACGGGAGCCACTTCCAGAGTAGGGAACTTTATTTTCGTCATACTAAGGAAAATGGAGGTGGCATACGTATGAATCGGTATGGCCCGAAATGTTTGGTTGGCTTGCTTACGATTGCAACCATGTTAACCGGATGCGCAAGCTCGAACAGCCATCCAAAAAATCAAGCGCACACACAAAGTACCACCTATCAGCAAGCCCCGGGTGCCAGGACAAGCCTTGCTCATGATTATCATGCCTACACTGGCGGAATCAATGCCCGCAATTATCACAAAGGCTATACGGTCAATGGTTTCAATCAGGATTTGGCTGAACAGCTCACCTTGGTCGCAGATGAAGTACCTGGAGTGGAGCGGGCTACTGTTCTCGTGAGTGGAACAGATGCTGTCATCGGAATTCGTGTTCGAAAAAATTTTGGCCCTGAGCAAACGCGCATAATCGAACAGCAAGTCCACTCAGCCGTTCGTTCACGTGTTCCCCACTTCTCCATCCAAGTAGCCTCCGACGCAGCCACATTTGATCGGATTCGTGCCATCCATGCAGATATTTATGAAGAAGCGACGCATCGGACCAATCAAGTTGATGTGAGACCCGACATGAACAATCAAATCACCAATACATCCACGGAATTTCGTTCTCTGCTCCACGATATGGGTCTCAGAATTCCTACTGTCACTCCATGATGACAAATAGGAATCGAAGCTCCATATAAAAGAGGTGCGGAATTAGTCCGCACCTCTTGAAAACTTTTCCATTTGTTACTTACTTTGCCGCTTCAACCAGTTTCATTTCTGGCTCAACAACTTGCAGTTCACCCAAACCACGAACTAATTTCTTCGCGTAAGTTTTTTCCGGCTTCAGCACGGATACCAAGTAGTCGATGGCGATTTGCGGATCAACGGTTTCCCCACACGTGTAGCAATCCAGAGCAGCAAAGCCGCGCTCAGGATACGTATGAATGGACAGGTGGCTTTCCGAGAGAAGAACCAGTACGGTAGCACCCTGAGGAGAAAACTGCTTCGCTTGCACACTCAGTACCGTAGCACCGCATGCCTCAGCAGCCTCAATCATTTCCTTTTTCAAAAATTCTGCGTCGTTCAACAAATCAAACTGAACTCCCCATGTGTCAACAGCAACGTGTCTTCCGAAAGTCGAATATTCCATCTTTCGGTTCCCCCTTCCTAACGAGTGTAATGTTAAACATCGCTAGGACCTGCGTCATTCACTAACGGGGGCGGTTTCCGTTGTTATCCACCCTTTAAAGTGAATCCTGGTTCCTAATCCTGTTTCCAACGAAAACAACAATACCATGCATCGGCCTAGTTTGACAATACCCTTTTTCAATAATCTATAAGAACATTACAAATAGGCATGACGGCTGTCTCTACAGAATGGAGAACTGACGCCTGCTACAAGTGGCTTTCACCTATTATGATATATGCTAAACTTTTAGAAAGGAACCTGAATGGAGAGGATTACAACACATGATTACTATCCGTAATGCCAAACCAGAAGATTTGCCAGCACTAATCGCTATCGAGCACCTTTGCTTCTCACCAGAAGAAGCTGCAACACAGGAAGCATTTGAGAAACGTATTCGTTTGATTCCTGACAGTTTTTTTGTAGCGGAAGCGGATGGGATCATTGCGGGTTTGATCAATGGACCCGTCATCGAATCCCCCTTCATTACCGATGATCTTTTTCAAACGATTAAAGAAAATCCGGCATCTGGCGGTCATCAAACGATTTTAGGTTTAGCGGTTTCTCCCACGTTTCAAAATCGTGGCCTTGCCTCCATGCTCCTAGCACATCTGGAAGCATCCGCAAAAGTGTCCGGTCGCGAGACGATTACTCTTACGTGTAAAGATAATTTGATTGGCTACTATGAAAGACATGGATACCTCAACAACGGTGTTTCCAGCTCAGATCACGCTGGAGAAACTTGGCACAATATGAGCAAGCCATTACCCTTGCGCTAAATGTGAAGGACAAATAGTAAAAGCGGGCACCTCTTGTTAGGAGGAAACCCGCTTTTTCTTACTCGCTACTTGATCACATAAATAAAAAAGGGCGCCCCGGGCACCCTTCTTTCACTAAACTTCTAATTCAAATAGACGTCGCGATAACGTTACCAATCGAACATCAATTGCTGGAAGTTTTTCTGGGGCAGTTCTCTTTGCCCAATTACGCAAATCCAGCCATCGGTCCGTTTCTTGACGTAAGAACTCAATCTCCTGCTCGCTACCATCCTGCTGGAACAAAGCCTCCAGCTCATTGGCCATGTGCAGAGAGTTATTTTCAAAGATGGACACTTCTTCGTCTCCGGTTAGCTCCTGAATGCTCACAACCGATCCTTGATCGTAGTGATACACCATTGTGAAGCCGTCGTAAATCCGGTGGACAATTCCATAGCCTCGGAACGCTTTCATTGCTTTTCTCATAGCATTTGCCAGTTGCCGATCTCGGATCAGATACGAGCTGTCGCATGAGTAGCGGCTGCCAACCCGACAGAAACTCAATTGAATTTCGCCGTTCTTGTCATTCAAGATTACGTCACGATCGCCATTGTCACACACTTTGACTTGGACTGAAATGTGTTCATTGGTGAAAAGCGAAACGAACTGGTTCAGCTCTTCTTCATTCACCGTAAAATAGGCCTTGGCGTAATTAGTTGCTAAACGCTGTGCCATAAATATCTCCTCAATTCTTTTGGTTTGCATGGGTCGAGTATGACCGAACAGTTATCCAAAACAGAGGAGATACGCTAAGTATCAACAAAAGAACGCTGTAGAACCTGGCCTTGCCCTCCGCATCGAAAATCGATTTGGGTAATGAAGGCGGATCACCTACTTTTTGTTTTTCGCAAAAAAGCCATTTCTGACATCTTTATTATACCTCAGGTGCCCTCAAAAGTCTTGAGCAAAATGACGATGAATTTTAGCAAAAAACCGGAATATCCGCAATCAGAAGCAGGGAAATGAAATGAACTCCCTGATTCACTCAAATGCTTGCTGTTTCATTGAAATTCAAAGCGACTTATATCCCTACGGTTGAGGTCATCGCTTTTTTGATCGCAGCTTGTTCTTCTTCAGACAAATGGTAGGTCGATGTACCCTGCTCAAGCGGCTTGGCGTACACGCGAGATTCTTCTCGTCCAAAAATGCTGGTGATCACGACGCCGTTCCCAACGTCATCTGTTACCGCCAACGAAAAGCTAAGATCACTGCCGACATCCCCGAAGGCATTGTAACGGATAATCGCTACTTTGCCGCATTGCGCTGCCATTCGTTGTGACAGACGATTGATGGCAAACTGCTGATCGCTATGCTGCTTTTTCATTTCCTCTACCTGATCCAGCAGTTTATGCAAGCCTTCCTCGAGATTGGCTCCTCCCGTCCCTGTCATAATCCGGTTGATTGATTTCCTCAATCGACTAGTCCGAACTGACTGCATAATCACGATCCATAATAGGATCAGTGTCAATGCGATGACGGCTAAAAGCAGGATCGCTACATTGGGGATTTGTGATAGGAATGCTTCCAAAACTTTTCTTCCTTTCCGGCGCGTACGTAAATATGCTGTTAAAAACCTTCTTTATTGTACAACCGTCGGGCCTCCCATTCAAACAAGTCTTTTATAAAAACAACAATTACGAAATGAGCGACTTTTTCACCAAAAAAAGCGACACCCTCATTTGTTTGAGATGTCGCTTTTTCATTCCGTATTGGTTTGTGTCAAACTCATCGTCCTTTGGCTATCCTCCAGTCTGCCTACGCTTCCAAAAGCAACATTTCCCGACGGAGCTGTTTTAATCGCTCTGTGGAGTGTTTCATCTGACTTTGGTCTTTGGCTTGCATCGCGTCATACAACGTCGCCAGTTCATAATCCAACTCCAGTCGCAGTACCGGGATGCGTTCTTCCGAGTCACGTCGTTTCATCGCGGCAATTACCTGATCCATCGTTACATTGCAAAATTTTTCATAGATCACTTTTTTCTCAGCTCCTTTTAATTCCACTATTCTGATAACTTCTCCGTACTGGATTTGCTTCAGCAAGACGCACTCTTCAAAAGTGACCTTGATCATGGCATGCCCTTTTGCCCGCTCTACGAAGTGGTACAGTACGAGTGCCACCCGAGAATCATTGACAGGAATGCCTGCAATGTGCAGCTTATAGGACCCATTTAAACGCTGCATTTTCCAGTCGGATCGGCCATCTGTGGTGTTCACGAGGAGGTGAAACTGCTCGGGAGATTCTTTCCACGTGACGCTCACCCCTGCTTCCACCAGGGCCTGCACCATCGCGTGCAATGTTTTGCGGTCAAACCAAACTGCCAAATGGAAATACTCCAACTCCATGCCGAGATTCATCTTCTACAGGCCCCTCCCGTTGACAGAATACTCAGATATCGTTTTCGCCGTAAGGGAGTGAGTGGTATATCATATTATTCAGGCTTTGGTTTTGCTATTCATAAACTCGGCATGTATTTTTTTCCTGGATGGTATGATATCATATGGAGGATTCCAAGCTCCCTTGACGGGGACGATCGCCCTTTTCTTTCCAGTGGGGTTTGATGATGCTTAAAAGAGGTGTTTGTTACATGCCAACGTTTCCAGGTTTTCGTCAAGAAGATTTTGATGTTTTTGCCATTGATGGACTGGATGCTCGGATGGACGCGATCAAAACCAATATCCGTCCCAAATTCGAAGTACTCAGCCAACACTTTGCGCCTTTTCTTTCCGTAGCAACCGGGGATGAAATGTTTACGCACATAGCAAAACATGCACGCCGTACGGTGAACCCACCAGCTGATACGTGGGTTGCCTGGGCTAATGATAAACGCGGTTACAAAAAACATCCGCACTTTCAAATCGGCTTGTGGGGAACACATTTGTTCGTTTGGTACGCGGTAATTTACGAATCTCCTTCCAAAGAGATCATCAGCCATGCGTTTAACAAGCATCTGGATGAGGTTCTTGCGATGGTTCCGGAGCACTTTCACTGGTCCCCGGATCATATGCAACCAGCAAGTACGTCTCAAAAAGAATTGGGCACGGCTGGCGTGAAAAAGCTGGTGGACAGGCTGGCACAGGTAAAAAAAGCGGAGTTGCTCTGCGGAATTACCATTGATCGTCATGATCCAATTCTTTCAGACGGAGAAGCATTGGTGAGTCGACTCGAAGAAACATTTGGCGTGTTGAGTAAGCTCTATACATTAGGAAATTCTCGTGGATAGAGCGCTTACTGCTTTCTTTAATTAAGTTATATGCAAAAGAACAGGTCCGCTTTCATTTGAAAAACGCAGGCCTGTTCTTTTGTTTTAGGAAAAAGACCGCAGTCGATCCAAAGACTTGTTCACATCGCCAAACATACGGTCAAACAATTGTTGGACACTAGGTACATCATCAATCAATCCAATAACCTGACCAGCCCACCCAAAGCCTCGCCGGCTGTCGCCCTCATAAATAAAGGTGCAATTGCTCTCTCCACTGATGAAGCTCTTTAACTGCTCGTAGCCTGCCCCTTCTTTTTCCAATTGGAGAATATGATCAGAGCCTGGTGTACGAACGACCCTCGCGGGTGCCCCCAGTGTGCGCTTGATAACTGCGGTATCGTGCTCGGTTCCAGTAACTAACGCCTCTTTGTAGGCAGAATGGGCATGGGCACATTCTTTCGTCGCAATAAATCGCGTTCCCATCTCCACACCTTCTGCACCAAGTGCAAGCGCTGCCAAAATTCCCCGACCATCGCCGATTCCACCGCTAGCCAATACCGGGATTTTCACGGAATCCACCACACGCGGAATCAGAACAAACGTACCGATATCATCTCGTCCCAGGTGACCCCCACCTTCTTGACCGACAGCCATCACAGCATCCGCGCCGATCGATTCAGCTTTTTGTGCTTGGCGGGCAGATGCAACCAAGACAAGCTTTTTGATGGGATGACCATCGAGTCTGCGCAGCAGTGGCTCTGGATTTCCTCCTGTTACCGAAACAGCTGTCACTCCTTCTTCAATCGCCACATCCAGCATTTCTTCATACGGCCGACCGTGTTGACCAATTGCGTAATTCACACCAAATGGTTTATCAGTCAATGCACGAACCTTGCGAATCTCCTCTCGCAGCGCTTTAGCCGATGGCAAGGACATCGCCGTAATTTGACCGAGTCCCCCCGCATTTGACACAGCCGCAGCCAAGTCTGCGTAAGCTAAATAAGCCAAGCCGCCTTGAACGACTGGGTATGCTATTTGAAGTAGCTCCGTTACTCTCGTTTTCATCCTTTTATCACCTCGTGTAAATGACCTTCTCGGCTTACAGGCTAAACTCCTGCCACCACACGTAAACCTGAATAAAAATTCGCTTGCTTTCCCCCCCTATTTTGCTATACTCAATTTGTTTGTTTTTCCCCTTATTATTCTTGATTAGTAAAGTGAGGCGATCGTAGTGAGACAAATGAAAACTCCTTTGTTCAGCGGGTTGTTGGAGCACGCCAACCGGAACCCGATTCAATTTCACATTCCGGGCCATAAGAAGGGTATGGGTATGCATCCGGCATTTCGCGAGTTCATCGGGGACAACGCTCTTTCGATAGACCTCATCAACATTGCGCCATTGGATGATTTGCATCACCCGAAGGCAATGATTAAAGAAGCACAAGATTTGGCAGCCGAGGCATTCGGCGCTGACCATACATTCTTTTCCGTACAAGGTACAAGCGGTGCCATCATGGCGATGATTATGGCGACCTGCAGTCCTGGCGACAAAATTATCGTACCGCGTAACGTGCACAAATCGATTATGTCGGCGATTATTTTCGCTGGAGCAATCCCCATCTTTATTCACCCTGCCATGGACGAGCGTCTGGGTATTTCTCACGGGATCACAGTGAAGGCCGTGCAAAAAGCACTGGAAGCCCACCCTGATGCTGCTGCTCTGTTGGTGATTAACCCAACGTACTTCGGTATTGCAGGTGACCTGCGTGAGATCGTGCGGGCGGCGCATAACTATGAAATTCCTGTATTGGTCGACGAAGCTCACGGTGTGCATATTCATTTTCACGAGGAGCTCCCGATTTCAGCCATGCAAGCAGGTGCCGACATGGCTGCGACCAGCGTACACAAGCTGGGTGGCTCTTTGACCCAAACGTCGATCTTGAATGTACGGGAAGGGCTCGTCGATGTGGATCGGGTGAAAACGGTCATGAGTATGCTCACGACGACCTCGACGTCTTACATCTTCCTCGCGTCGTTGGACATGGCGCGTCAGCACTTGGCCCTCAACGGGAAAATGCTCGCGGATCAAGCGATGGAGCTGGCAACAAAAGCACGCGATATGATTAACGAAATCCCGCGTATTTACTGCGTTGGCAAGGAGATTCTTGGAAAGCCTGCGACTTTTGCAATGGACCCAACCAAGCTCCTCATCCATGTACGCGATCTCGGAATCACTGGATGGGAAGTCGAGAACTGGCTGCGTGACAAGTATAACATTGAGGTAGAGATGAGCGATCTGTATAACATCCTCTGCTTCGTTACTGCCGGAGATACGGAAGAATCCATCCGTGCGCTGGTAAATGGCTTGCGTGATCTGTCCGTTGAATTTTCGCACGTACAAGCAGAAGACAAGCCGACCATCTCCCTGCCGAATATCCCTGTGCTGTCCACCACCCCTCGAGATGCTTTCTATGCAGAAACAGAGACGATTCCATTAGTGGAAGCAGCAGGTCGAGTCATCACTGAGTTCATCATGGTGTATCCTCCAGGCATCCCGATCTTCCTACCTGGGGAGGTAATCACCGAGGAAAATATCGCATACATCCAGGAGAACATTCGAGTCGGATTACCCGTACAAGGTCCTGAAGATGAGACACTGAAAACGATCAAAGTCGTAAAAAGACAAACCGCCATTTCTGGCTAAGCGATCCGAACCGAAAAACGGCTGCCTCTTTCACGAGAGAGCAGCTTTTTTATTTTTTATGCAAGCATTTTAAGATAAGATGAAATTGGGAAAAATCAGGAAAGGTGAGCGATGCTGCCATGCCAGACTGGTCGTATCAAACGATATTCCGGCCACTTCTCTTTCTCATGCCACCCGAACGGGCCAGATCGATTACCTTGAAATCAATCGGTACTTTGGCCAAAATTCCGGGTGGTCCGTCCATCATCGAATGGATGGGACATATGGAACCACCCTCGCAGCTCTCCAAAACAATGGGCCCAGTCACGTTCCCTACCCCAGTCGGGTTGGGTGCAGGATTGGATACGGAATGCATCGCCATTCAGGCGCTGTCCAAATTCGGCTTCGGGTTTCTAGAACTGGGACCTGTGTCCAAAGAACCGATCAATTCTCACGGCACCGTTCAACGTGACATTACCGCCATGAACATCCACTATTCAGGTCATTTGGTAAATAATGGTATAGATAGCCTTCTGAGGCGCCTGACGGGGTCTGCTGACGTCAAAATTCCGATCGGAGTCAGATTGGCCTGCCAACCAGAAACCAGCCTGAGAGAAGCCACAGAGGAGCTTCAGGAGCTGATCGGCAAATTAGAGCACATCTGTTCGTTTTTCACAATTGACACGCGCGCGAATTTGGGACAGCCAGAATGGAGCCATACAGCGTGGAAGGAACATTTTTCTTGTTTGCGCAGTCAAACGGATCTACCTCTCTTGCTGGCGATTCCTCCGAGCCTTTCAGAAACGGAAGCACTCCCGATTCTCACCTCGGCAAAAGAAGCAGGACTCAACGGTCTAGTTGTCGCTGGAGGCATCATTCAGGAAGATTCATCATGCGCGGAAACCTCTGTTTACACCACGGGGAGGAGTTCACACAAACAAGCGGTCAATTTTGTCTCCTGGACACGGGAACAGTGGTCAGATGCTCTTATCATTGGATCAGGTGGGATTCTGGAGCCACAAGATGCCCTGACCTTTCTGGCAGCGGGTGCCGACTTTGTCCAGTTGCACAGTGGCTTGGTCTATTCTGGACCTGGCTTGCCAAAACGAATTAACGAAGCCATCTTGCAATCACAACCAGCCACAAACCCTCCACAAGAAAATCGACCTGCTTTTTTATTTCCTCCTTGGGTATGGGGCATCTTGTTGGGCTTGGGCATGATGATCGGTGGGGCACTTGCCTGGCTGGTCGCCGCAACAACTGTTGTCCTCCCCTACGACGAACGCTTTCTCGGGATGTCAGCCGACCAGCTTGCATTTTTAAATGCGCAAATCCTCTCTTTTATGTCACACGATCGGGTAAGTCTTGCAGGAACGATGATATCCATAGGAATTTTGTATAGCCAACTGGCTTACCATGGCCTACGTAAAGATATTCACTGGACGCGGACCATCTTGCTCGTCTCCGGAGCCGTTGGATTTTCCAGCATCTTTTTATTTATTGGATACGGGTACTTCGATTACTTGCACGCGATTTTAGCGCTCGTATTGTTCCCCATGTTTTTGCTCGCATTACGGACACCAGCGAAGGTTCATTTGACTCGCCTACCTCCTCAGCTTCACAATGATCGAGATTGGCGAATGGCACTATGGGGACAGTTGCTCTTTGTCATCATCGGATTTGGTTTAACAGGGGCTGGTATCATCATTTCGATCATCGGCGTCACTGGTGTCTTCGTTCCTTCCGACCTCGTCTTTCTCTGTGTGTCTGCTGATACCTTGCAGTCTTACAACGAGCAATTAATTCCGGTCATTGCTCATGACCGCGCTGGCTTTGGCGGGGCATTAGTTTCGAATGGCCTAGCCGTCTTGCTAATCAGTCTTTGGGGGATCAGGCGAGGAGAAGCGTGGATTTGGTGGACATTGTTTTTAGCAGGCATTCCAGGCTTTGTTTCTGGCATAGGCATACATTTTACCGTTGGCTATGTTGATTTTATTCATCTCTTGCCTGCTTATGTCGCCGTCCTTTTATTTCTCATAGCACTTGTCCTTTTGAAGCCGTATTTATGCCGGACATAAAAGAAAACAGACGAAAGAAATCCTTTCGTCTGTTTTTCTCTCAGAGAGCCTGACTCGATTTATTCGGAATCAGTCCTCGTCTTTTTCATCATCGTCCTCTTCGTCGTCATCGTCAGCACCCGAAGTGAACGCCAACGTGTAAACGTAAGGAGTTTTGTCGCGATCATCTACCCAGACAATGCGATTCCCACCCATGCGCGGGCTTTTCAATTCCGCATCATCATCCCACTCGATATCGCTAAATGACCCCTCTTCGAAATCATATAGCTCAAAGTAGAACTGCTTGCCTTTTCCGGACAGACGATTGTCTTCAAACAAAATCATATTTCGTGAAGCCTGTGGATTTTTCTGGTCGCCATCCGAATAGCGTAGCAGCGGATTGACTTTTTGACGGTCGATGTTGTAATAGTACAAATCCCAACCTGCTTTGGAATTGCCAGTATCTTCGCTCCAAACCACGAAATCATCGCCAATGGCTGCTTTCTCTATTTTTACGTTTTTACGAATTTCTCTTTCTCTATCTGCCTCGATATCGTAGAGAACGATCGACGCATTCTTTTTGCCTTCTTCGACTACCCAGGTTGCATAGTCCTGAGAAATATCAACACTTAACGGTTCACTTTTCAGCCTTGTTACCTCAGTATGCTTTCCAGTGGACAGATTTGTGATGATCACTTCTGCTCTGCGATCGACATTAACCCACAATAGACGCTCTCCGTCGATTTCGTAAAACTTCTCACTCGGCTTTTGATCATCATCTTCGTTTGTGATCTGCGTTTGGACGCCTTTACGAATATCGTAGGAGAAGAGTGCGTCTTCCTTCTGATCATACCAGACAACATAACGAGAGCTTACGACAGGGCGAGCAGCATCTTGATCTGAACCACTGATGGCTTTGCTCGTTCCTTTTTCCATATCGTAAAGAACGATCGCATTGTTATTCTTAGACTTTGATACATACGCGACATAACGATCGTGACCAGCTGGATCAATAGGATCGCCACCTACATTACCCAGCGGAACTTGCTCTTTATCGTCCAGATCATACAGATGAAGCTGGAGCTTTTTATTACTGTCCTTTTTGGCATACAAAATGTAGTCACCATAAATTTTCGGTCCTACATTTCCAGAAAGGTTGGAGTCAATCTTCTTTTTGGACGATTTATCGACGGTACGATAGATCAGATCATTACCTTCCGCATACACATAATCGTCTTTGTACGTATGTACAAATTCTTTGTCACTTGAACCGTTCGTCAATTCTTTGTTTCTGCCATTGCTGATGGTATGCACGTATATTTGATTATAGGAGCGATTCTCATACAAAATTTTATTTGTGGAAAGAGTAGGACGCCCTTGATCGCCTTTTTGGACGACAGCTTCCTTTTCTTGTTTGGCTTTGATATCGTAATAGTAAATATCGCTGTTGCCATCTCGCTCATCTTCCCATGCGACATACGCATCACTTACCACTGGGTTGCTTGCTTTTCCATTCGCAGATACGACCTCTGTATCACCTGTAGAAATTTTGTACAGATAAACATCCCCGTTATCTGTCCAGACGACGTTTTTATCCCCGATCTCCACACCATCGACAGTTGCTGACCCATCTGACAAACGGGTTTCTTTTTGCTCCGCGATGTCATACAAGTAGACGTCCGAACCTCCATCACGGGAGTCGATCCACACGACATACTCACCATCGACTTTCGGATTCGTCTTTTCAGATTCCTTGTCGCCAATTTGCGTTTGTGTACCTTTATCGAGATTGTAAAGGGTTACGGTTTCTTCCCCTTCAACCATCCACACGGCATATTTTTTGGAAATGTCATAACCGGCTCCGGAAATTTCTGGCTTGCTCGCATCGATTTTTTCTTCATCACCAATACTGTAGGCAAGCGCCGGTGTCCCGCTCCACAGAGATGTGACCAAAAGTGCAGCGGCCAGCATTCCCTGCATCGGTTTTCGCTTCATGAAACAATTCCTCCTTTTACAACGATTTTCACTCTTCTCCATTATCCTCCATACGGAAAAGGTTGTCAAAAAAAACAGGCCTCACCGTAGGCCTGTTGACTATTTTTTTATTCTTTTTCCTGTCTTTCACCAGGTTGGCAGTCACAGTTGCACACCGCATAAAGCGTTTTCACTGAGTTACATTCAAAATGCTCGATGATGGTTCCGCAAGTCTGACATACGATAGTTCCCATCTATGTCCCCTCCGCATTCAATTGATTCACATATTCCTTTAAATGTTATGTTACATTCATCTTAATATGCTACACCATTCGGAGTCAAGATGCATTTGTTGATAATTAGTATGTCACATTACAGCGTAATATTGTCATTCAACCAGATCACGATTTTTTGCAAGACTTCTTCCTTTTCAGGCTCATTCAAAATTTCGTGTCGCAAGCCTGTGAATCGCTCAAAGGTTTGTCTGTCTGAAAGGCCGGCTGTAAACTGCTCCACAGCATCCGCATCAACCAATGTATCAGCACCAGCCTGCAAAACAAGGACAGGATGCTTGATTCGATTTCTTTCCTCCCACGCCTTTTCCATAGATCGGTTTAATTCCGTGAACCATCTGACACTTACCTTGGAATAATTGAGCAGATCGTTCCGATAAGCAGCCTGAACAGCTTCGTCACGCGATACCATATCGGGAGTGATTCCATTCGGCATGACAAGGGTTGGCCAGACCCGATCGAGAAATTGTGCCAATTGCGCCTTCCACGCCGGTACAGCCAATTTGAGCTTCATGCATGGAGATGTGAGAATTAACCCGGCCAACTCATTGCTCCGCTCATCCGTCTGAATAAAGCGAGTCGCGATGAGACCACCCAGACTATGCCCCATTAAAAATACTGGCTTCTCCCCTGATGCATCGGCAAGAGCGGTACTCGTCCACTCACGTACACGGGACAAATAGTCTTCGAATGATTGAATATGCCCCCGCCTCCCAGGAGAGCGCCCCCATCCCGGCAAATCTTCCGCATATACGTCCCAGCCTGCCTGATTGAAGTAAGCTGCTACATGCTCATAGCGCCCATGATGCTCTCCCGTTCCATGGACGAGAACAATGGCTCCCCGAGAATCATTGGCCGACCATTTATGTACACCCATTCTCCCTGTTCCTCCTACTGCTTGATTTCTTTTGATTATACTAAAAAACGGAGGGTCGTATTTTACAAAAAAAACCAAAACGAGCAGAAGATAAACTTCTGCTCGTTACCTAATACTGATTTTCTTCAAATGGAATGGATGGTAAATGCTCCTGAAAAAACTCAGCAAGCGCGACTGCCTCGTTCTCCGAATCCAGCCTGAAAATTTTTTGCAGGTATCCTGGATTCACCGCATCTTCAGAACTGAGAAGAGTCGATTGCCCTGTCTGCATACAGATCACCAACGGCTTCCCATAAAACTTGTGTGTAAAGACCATGCCAAAGTCGTATCGTGTTCCCTCTGAAATAAAACCGAGAAAACGTACATTAGCATTCTCCGATACGTCGTATAAGTGGTCGTAGTGCTCCATCAGCAATCCCTCCTCAACAGTATTTTGGCCTCCGAATTTCGTAAAATATTCGGATTATTTACTAGTATAAGCGAAAAATCACGTTTTTGCCACCCAAACAGCATCATTTACCAGACGTGTCGGGTTCATGACCCTGTCTTCGCCTTCTTGAATCCATCTTACTTTTTCTGCACCATGCAACGATTGCGCGACAAAGGAGAGACATTCAAAGAACAGTTCAACTACTGCTGTACTGTATCGTTCCTCCATTTTCTCCAATGCATACGTCAATCTAAAAATATCTGGTACACTTCTTCGACTGGCTTCCAATACTTCTTTTCCTTTTTCAGTCGGGTATACGTGAACCACACGCCCATCCAACTCCGACTTTTCGATGGTCACCATGCCTTTCTCCATTAATTTCTTGATATGAATGACAATCGAAGAGGGATGCCAAAAGGTCCAATCTGCAATTTGCGTGACGCGTACACCTTCATAGCAGTAGATGATCCAGAGAATGTTTAACTGCACGGAGGAATCCAATTCAGCTTCCTTCGCTGCCCGCTCCCAGTCTTCTTTGTTCACCACATCGATGGCGCGCATGGTGTTTAAAGCTTCGAATACATGTCTAATTGAGGCCTCCTGCATGCGTATATTCCTCCATGATCCTTTATCGTTCATCTAACGGCATATAAATATGATATATATTTTACACTTTTCAGAAAAAACGCGCAATTGTTTTTGGTCGCCAACTGCCTCATTGCCAAAGAGTGGAAGACAATGCTACACTTAACGCACAGAATACCGGTACTAGGAGTGAGTGCAGTCGTGAAACTTCAATCGGCCTACATCTATTTCGTTGATGGTTCTACCGCAGCATCTGCAAGTATTGACGACGTGAAAGCCAAGTTTACGCGATACGTTGACATGACCACAAAAACAGGAAAGCAGTTGGGCTGGACCTATGCTGACGCCGCTTTCCCTTACACCCTAGAAGAACGCCCTGAAGGAAAGGACGCGTGGTTCCTTCTCAAAGGAAAAGACCCAAATATGTACAAAGCCATCGTTGTTGGAGTCGGGAGCAAAAATGAAAACGGTTCCGAAAAGCACTACATACAAGTGTCCCTCCCTGAATCAGCCACACATGGCGACAAAAATAAGGCTAATGAGTACTGTCGATACTTGGCACGTGATTATAAAGCAGAGCTCCACCTCTTCAACAACCGCATTCAATATTTCCAACCTCGAAAGCCATAAAGAAAAACGGAAAACAGTCGAGTCATATCGACTGTTTTTCATGTTCAGGCCTATTCCCCCCGACCTCTTTTTTTCATACGAATAACAAAGAGAGGAAAGGGGGGAGCTTATGGATGCCCAAGCATTTATTCAGCTGATTGCTGACCACGCCAGAAAGTCTTATCAGAACCATCCTATATTCCCCTCCATTACAATAGCGCAAGCCGTACTCGAGTCAGGTTGGGGTCAAAAAGTACCTGTTGACCCTGCCACTGGGACATCCTCGTACAACCTCTTTGGAATAAAGGGAACGGGACCTGCTGGCTCTGTCACCATCGAAAGCAAAGAGGTAGAAAACGGAAAGACGGTTACACGTACTTCCCAATTCCGCGCTTATGAAAATTATCAGCAATCCATGGAGGACCATGCCCAGTTTCTACGCAAACCCACTTACAAAAACGTGCTTGCAGCCACGACTCCCGCACAAGCCGCACAGGCTTTAGAGGAAGCTGGCTACGCTACCGATCCTGCGTACGCTGAAAAGCTGACGCGCCTCATTCAGACGTACAACTTGACCCAGTACGATCAATTCGGCCCGGAAGAGCCACAATCGATTCCTCCCTGGAAACGGGAGCTGGGAAATCGTGCGTTACAGGAGGGCTTGCTGACCTCGCCCGATTGGCTAAATAAGCTAGATGAACCAATGCCGGTATGGGCTGTTTTAGCAATTGCCCTGCGACTGCTGGACAAACAGCGAGAGAAACCATGAGTCCATGAATAAAAATCAAAAGCCCCATTGCCACAAACAAATCTTGTGGGTAATGGGGCTGTTTCGTATAAAAATGCAGTTGCCTCAGTCGTAACGTTGCTTGAGCACGTTGATCAAATCATTTGAGACCTGGACAGCGAATAAAACCTTCCGTCCACCATCCGAATTCCCAGATCGACGCAATATTCCAATCCTTGCGTCACTCCGTACAAAATCCATTCGGAAGAACGGTGGTTGATATCAAAATCAGTGTAAAGGTCAGTGCCATCATTTCGGATCTCTTTGCGGTACGTCACATCAAAAAGGCGTAGGACAAAAGGCAGTTCAGCAAATGGAATAGCAAACTTTCTCTCTATTTCTTGCTCGAACTCCTTAGTCATGCTCCACTCTGCCTGAATGGACTGCTCATCTTTCCAGGCAATGCGTATACTCGGGCCTTCTACATCCGTGGACGATCGCGGGGGATTTGTCTCCATTCGCTCCCATCGTTCCTTTCTTTTACTTGCTATTACCAAGTATATTGGCTTTTCCGTATATTATAGCACGGGGACATGTAAAGTGGAAACGCATCCAAGCCATAATTTTTAGCGTCCAACTGTAAATGTATTTTCACCGACGGTTACATAAGAAGTGAATTTCTCTGATTTCATTTGAACTTGTACTTTATAAGTGCCGTATGCTTCGAGTTTCGTAGATACAAAAGGCTCAGAAAAATAAAAACTGTTTGCATTCTGTGTGGAGTATTTCCACTCTTTCCCTTTAGACACTTCTTTGCCGTCCGGTCCGACCAACACGAGCTGCATGCGCAAGTCTTTGGCGATAGGCGCGTCATCAACCTCTACGAAAACGTTAAACGTACGAGGCACATTTTTATCGCTGTATCCTTTGACAGGGTTGCTGAAAACGACATTTTTATTGCGGGTCTGCTGAATCCCTTCGACCACAATAATATTTACGTTTGGCTTAATCACTTGCAATTTGCCAGATTGCTGATCGTAATCGACGAAACCACCGAGCTTGTTCACTATTGATTCTACTGATTCAGCCTTGGATGCTGGCATTTCACTCGCTACAGTTTCCGCACCGAAAAATACGCGCATCGCACCTTCTCCCAGCGCAGTAGTGCTCCCCACCCCTGCTGCTACAGTCAACGCCAACAAGGCCGAAAACCATGCTTTTTTCATGTCAATAATCCTCCTGTATGTGTGCGCGGCAGCGCTTGTTTTTCCGGAATTTCTTCTCCCTAGTTTATACGTTTGGAAAAGGAAATAGTTGTGCTGCCCTGATAAGTTTTTTCAACAATATCCACAATATCCACAAGCACAAAAACCTTAGGAAGAAAGACTTATACACAGAGATGTTAGTAACTACTTCTTACTCTTGACCAAAATACAGCAGGGAATGACACAGCAAAAAGAGCGGCTATCCAGCCACTCTTTTTTTTACTCCTGACACCTGCTACTCCTGTTGCGAAAGCCAAGTAAAATACCGGGAGACCAGTCGAATAGCAACCTCGATCGCGTCTTCATTGGGCTCAATTTTGGAATGGTGCAAGCCGTATGGCGTTTGCACACCCAGCCAGAATAAAAAGCCGGGGATTTCTTTCAAAAAGTACCCGAAGTCTTCTCCGGTCATAGCTTCCTTGCAGGTGATGAGAGTTACATCATCACATTGCTCCTGTACCCATTGCATGAAGTCTGTCGTTAGCTGCTCCTTGTTGTAAACCTGGCAGTAGCCAACGCCATAGTCAATCGTTGCCTGGCAATCAAAGCCTATTTCCACTCCCTTTACGAGAGATTCAATGCGGCTCTTGACAAGTGCCATCGATTCCATCGAAAAGGTTCGGATCGTCCCTTCTAGCCTGGACTTCTCCGCGATAATGTTTTGCTTCGTCCCGCTCTCCAGCTTGCCAATCGTTACGACGGCAGAATCCAATGGATCGATATTGCGCGAAATAATCGATTGAAGCTGTGTCACCAGATGGCTTCCTGCAACCACCATGTCATTCGCCTTGTGAGGGAAGGCTGCATGACCCCCTTTGCCGACCAGATCAATGTACAACTCAGAAGTGTTGGCAAACAAAATTCCTGGCTTTGTCGCAATTTGACCAACTGGATATTCTGGCGCGATATGCAGGGCAAAAATGCAGTCCGGTCGCCACTGTGCAAACTCTTCACTTTCCATCATCGGCCAAGCACCGCCAGGGCCTTCTTCTGCCGGCTGGAAGAGGAACAGCAAATCATCTGCGATCGAATGCTCAGTAAAATGCGTCAGGAGGCCAAGAGCGATTGCCATATGCATGTCATGGCCGCAAGCATGCATATACCCTTCATGAAGCGATCGAAACGGATAGGACGTTTCCTCTACGATCGGTAGGCCATCCATATCCGTCCGCCAGGCAATTAGTCGTTTTGGCTTTGTTCCTGCCAGCTTGACCAAAATGCCTGTCCGCCACGTTTTGATCTCGATTCGCTCCTGAGGCAGCTTTTTCAAATAATCGAGCAAGTATTGTTGCGTCTTCACTTCAGCGAAGCCTGGCTCCGGTATTTGGTGCAAATCTCGGCGAATTTGTGTAAACAAGGAAGTCGTCATGGTCTACGCCTCCTTTTTCGTACCTGTTCTTGCTGTTACTTGCTCTTCAAACACAGCAAGGAAACGGTCGACATCGGCTTTTGTCAACGTCAGTGGCGGAAGCAGACGAACAATCGTTTTCTGCGTCACGTCTACAAGGATTCCTTCGTCAAGCAATGCTTGCTGCAAGTGGCTTACCTCTTCCGGGGTGGAAGAGAGCGGAATTCCAACCATCAAGCCTTTTCCGCGAAGGGATTGCAGTTGATCTGGAAGACGCGTTCGCAACGCTTCCAAGCCCGACCACAGGTACGCAATCACTTCTTCTACATGAGCGATGAAGGCTGGATTAAGCAATTCGTCCAACACGACATTCCCCAGGGCAGCAGACAATGGCGATGGTGCAAATGTCGTTCCGTGATCCCCCGGTTTGAACTGGTTCATCAGCTTTGGACCAGCGATGACACCGCCGAGTGGAAGCCCTCCGCCTATGCCTTTGGCGAATAGGATAAGGTCTGGCGTTACGCCTGCATGCTCATAAGCAAACAGCTTTCCTGTTCTGCCCATTCCTGTCTGGATTTCGTCCATGACAAAGAGCATGCCTTCTTGTTCACAGATGGCAGCTACCTCTCGCAAGAACGCTTCTGTTAGTGGCACGACACCGCCGGAACCCAAGACTGGCTCCATAAGGACAGCAGCGGGTCTTGCCTCCTGGCAAATCGCTCGCAATCCTGCCGTGTCCTCCACATCCAGTTCATAAACAGGAAAAGCTGGCTGAGGAAAGTCTTGATAGACGTGAGCCTGCCTCGTCAGACGTACTGCTCCAAGTGTTCGCCCGTGAAAGCTGTTGCGTAAAACAACGATGCCTTCACGACCTGCTCCCTCGTTTTTCGTCCATTTATGAATCAGCTTGATCGCAGACTCTGTGGCCTCCGCACCAGAGTTGGTGAAGAACACCTTACCGCTGATGCTGTTCGCAACCAAACGCTCCGCTAATCGAATAGCCGGCTTGTTTAAAAATACATTGGAAATATGCAAGAAGCGCTCTCCCTGCTCACGCAGAGCTTGTACAATGCGCGGATGGGAATGCCCCAAAACATTTACCGCGAGTCCAGTAAACAAGTCGAGATAACTCTTCCCGTTCGTATCGTACAAGTAATTTCCTTCGCCTTTCTCTATGGCAATCGGAATTCTTTTATAAGAGGAGACAATATATTGTTCATCGAGCGAACGCCAGTCCATGTGCACTCTCTCCCTTACAGCTGACGTAGCTCCTGCTTGATCTCTGTCTTGGAACGAGTTTTTTCATCGATTTGCTTGATCACACGTGCAGGCGTTCCGGCAACTACTACGTATGGAGGTACATCTTCAATGACGACAGCACCTGCTGCAACAACAGCACCTTTTCCTACGCGTACACCTTCCAGAATGACAGCATTTGCTCCGATGACAACATCATCCTCGACAACAACTGGCTGTGCAGACGGCGGCTCGATAACGCCTGCGATAACCGATCCAGCGCCGATGTGGCAGTTTTTCCCGATGGTTCCACGTCCACCTACTACAACATTCATATCAATCATCGTACCTTCACCGATCACTGCACCGATGTTAATGGAAGCACCCATCATGATGACCGCATTGTTACCGATTGTCACTTGGTCACGGATAATTGCGCCTGGCTCAATACGCGCTTGAATCCCTTTTGTATCCAGCAATGGAATAGCGGAGTTGCGACGATCGCTTTCTACTACATAATCTTCAATTTTGTCTGCGTTAGCAGCGAGCACTGGCTCAATCTCTTTCCACTCACCAAAAACAACACCAGTCGGACCAGTAATGAAGGCTTTGGAGCTCGCACCAAAGTCGATTCCTTCCAGGTTCCCTTTCACATATACCTTCACAGGTGTTTTCTTTTCGCTTTTTTGAATAAACGCGATAATTTCGTTAGCATCCATCATGTTCATTGTTACATCCTCCTCAAAATAACAGCATGGTTAATCAAAAAAAGCAATGAGTGCATTCGCTATCTCATTGCTTTTGATACTACGTAAGCAAATCATAAATAGCGCTCCACAAAAAGATGTAAGGTCCCTTGTGACAGGATGTTCATTTTTCATGAAACACCCCAGCCTGTGCTACGTAGGGGCATAGCATAAGCTTCGGCGCTTTAGCCTTTCTTCCTTCTCCTGCCCCCTGGCAGATTGCGAAAAGGCTTACTCTTCTTCGGCGCACCTCTATTTAGAGTACATTATATTAATTTTATTTAACTCTACCAAAATCAATGAAACGTGGCAAGATGAAAAAAGTTATTGACAACGATTCTCATTTTCATTAATTTTATTTGTGAGAATGATACTCATTATCTAACTGGAGGTTTTACGTTTTATGAGCATTTTGATGGTATACGCGAGCATGACAGGGAATACACAGGAAATTGCTGAAGCAATTGCAGAAGGTATTCGTTCAACTGGTGCTGAGCTGGAGATAAAAGAAGTAATGGACGCGAATGCAAAAGAACTCGAGGCTTACGACGGAATCTTGCTTGGTGCCTACACATGGGGCGATGGCGAACTCCCAGATGAATGCCTGGATTTTTATGAGGAAATGGACGATATTGATCTCAGCGGGAAAAAGGTTGTTGCTTTTGGCTCTTGCGATTCCGCTTACGAGCATGTCGGTGCCGCTGTTGATATTTTGCTGAAAAAGGCGAGCGAGCGCGGCGCAGAAACTCCTCTGGAAGGTTTGAAAATCGAGCTTTCTCCTACAGCAAAAGAAGTGGAAACTTGCAAAGCATTCGGGGTATCGTTTGCTGAATTGCTCGGCTAATCGATGTTTCCCAAATACTCTGGCACATGCTATACTATCAATCCAACTTTTTAAGGAGGATTGATCTCATGTCACTACATACAGACGAGATTCTGTTACGGCCTCTCCACCAACAAGACGCAGCCGAGCTCCTAGAGCTTCGGCTGCGTAATCATGAATTTCTCCAACCATTTGAACCGATCCGCCCCGCTTCATTTCTGACCCTTCCAGCACAGCAAGAACTGATTTCCCAAGCACAGAATGATTTTGAACGTGGTACTGCCTATGCTTTTGGTGTATTCTCCCGGGAATCCGAAAAGATGATGGGACGTGTAGCGTTGTCGAATGTCGCACGCGGCGCATGGCAAAATGCGACGATTGGCTACTTCATGGATCAGGCCTGCAATGGTAAAGGCTATACAACACTAGCTGTAAATCTTGCCCTTCGCTTTGCTCTAACGGATGTTGGGCTACACAGGGTACAAGCGGCTGTCATGCCTCGCAACCAAGCTTCCATTCGTGTCTTGGAAAAAAACCGGTTTCGCCAGGAGGGGCTATCGTTACGCTATTTGCAAATTAACGGTGTATGGGAGGACCATCTCATCTACGCTCTTACTGCTGAGGAGTGGTCTGTGTAATCTCCTTGCTCTTTTCAATCTCGCGCAGCCGCTCCAGGATGCGCCGTTTGCGGTACAGCATCATCCCCGCTTCGGCGACATCCTTTACGGTTGAGCGATTCAAATACGCCCCGAACAAAATACCCGCAATAGGCACCATTTGAAATAACTTTTTCCACCCGAAGTTTTCTGTGTACGTAACCACGACTTCACGCCATCCCTGCAATTGTGCCATTACCTCTCTCTGCGCACTTGGTTCATCAAAGCGGGAGAGCTCAGCAAGTATCGCTTTTTTCCCTACGATGTCTGATGAAGCAAATTGCAAGCATTTGACGACAAACAGCCTCTCCCTCTTCTCTTCCGGTCGATAGCCATAGGCAAGCGCCATCTCTTGTAATACTTTTAGAGATGTCCCCATCAATAGCGGGATATCGATCGCAAGGGTAAAAATCCCCCCGAAGCCAGTCGTCGCACCTTGTACTGTGGCAAAATTCGCACGTGAATCCTTCAGCTCCATTGCGACATCATTCATGGTTGTAAGCGGTACAGTAGCAATCTCCTCCTTGCCAATTACAGAAGTACCGTATCCCTCTAACCGCTTGCCAAACCGTTTGTATATCCCTTCATCCTGCACCAAATAAGTCCCACCTGTCTCGAGAAAGGCTGCCATTTCATCTACGGCTTTTCCCAGCTTCTCCTGAACAAATGCAGGCGTAATCCGATCCAAGAGAACAAAAGGAAGTCTGCCAAGCTTTTCCCAGAACCACAAGTCGTTCTGGTCCTTCTCCCAGTCCTCCACTTCGCGTAAGGCCGTAACCAATGTCTCCCTAGACTCTTTCAACCCCAACAACCTCCCTGCCTGCTCACTCAGATTCTCCTCGCTTCCACTGACATTGGTTGCGCAAGATGGACTTGATATAGTCCTGCAACTCTTCTGGCGTGGCGTGGCAGACGAATTCTTTTATATTTCTTACGATCCCCAGCTTCAAATGTTTCACTTGCTCTCCTTCGATCCGAAAGCCGAACTTTTCCAAGATTACCTTCTGTTCATTTGTCACAGAACTTCCTCCCCTTGTAGTCGAAAACCCCCATGCCAAAATGCAAGGGGGTTTTCCTATCTACTATTTCACTTCAATTGTAAGCGTCAATGTTTCATTACGCTCATTTACATCGTTTTTCTTCGTGTACTTTCTTTTGGAGTTGATAACCGTGCAGGTCTTATTGCTGAGCGTATTCGTTACCTTGATCTTGTATTCCCCGGGCTTATCCGTATCGATATACCTGTTCAAATTCAGTGATTCAAGCCCCTCGCTATCGTCGCCATCACCTTTGCTGGGCTTGATGCTGGCGATCTCTTCTTCCCCGAAAAAGATTTCGATCCGATTTTCTGAGGAAATGGTACCATTACTGTGCTTCCGGTTGGCACCAATACCGATCTCGCCGTGCTTCCACTCAAATTTCGGCATATAGTAGGACTTCTTTTCGCTCTTATCCCTGATCTTTTTGGATCCGACTAGCTCAGCATGAGTAGCGATCAGCCTTAGGTCTTCCATTTCGAGATCATCGCCTGCGTTCACGGTAATCTTTTGTCCGTCCCGGTATTCCTTGCCGCTCTCGCTTCGAAGAAGAAGTGGCGAACTTGGCGGACTCACACCTGTATCCCCTGGCTCACATGCCGGATACGACTTGATTGGAGGCGAATCTTCTATCACTTGAACATAGCCGCACCAGACTTGCGCCGGGTCTCTTTTACTATAGTAGTTGACTTTGTAGCGACCTGGCTTGTAGCCGGACAACAGCAATCCCGTGTGATCCCAATTCAATTTGCTCTCATCGGCAATGACGTTATCGATCGCCCATACACCCGGCCCCTCCTCATCATCTGCTTCACTTCCCTTTTCAATGTGCTCGGCAGCAGTGGTCAGCCAGATCAGATGAACAGGATTCTGATACAGCTTGACTGTATTATCAGAGGAATACAGGTTCATCTTTTCTACCGTCGGTGTTGATTTTTCGTTTTGCTTCATCAACACATCCATCGTGACATTTCCACCAGCAGGGCCGCAGGCATTTGGTGCACCTGGTATTTCTATTTGAACCGTTGTCGCCGAAGTATCGCCCCACAAAGACGATTTCTCTTTTTGCCCCGAAACAGGCTCAAACGTGACAGCGATTGTGATTCCAGCCAGTCTCTCAGGAATGTCCACCTCAAAATGTTGCGCGTCTGTCAAGGTTTGTCCTGTCCCGTTCACCGACCATCTTCCTGGGATTGGCGAATACAATGGAACCTTCCCTGGTGCTGCTGGAGCTGTTATTTTCTGATCTTGCGTCAGCTTTTGACCGCTTGCATCCGTTCCCATGTACAGCTCTGCAACGCCTACTTGAATCGTCGTCATCCAAGGTGACATGGTTGTATCATCTGGAACAAAGAGGAGCTCATACTGCCCCGTCAACAATGTCCCCGTCGAAAATATTGTTTCTTGAACAGACCTCATCTCTGTACTCGTAGACTTATTTGTTAATTTCCACGTGCCCCGTACAGAACTGGTAAAGTCGTGTGAACCCATCATTCCAAAAATCGCCGTTTGCCCGCCACTTGGTACTGGTTCTCCCTCTGCCTTTTCCCCGTTAAATATGCTCGGGTAATTTATGGCCTCTACCAGAAATCGCACATGCACTGTGCTGCTCTTCCCTTTGGCATCTGTCACAACAAAGGTCAAGGTATGCGAGCCAGCAGACAGCTTTTGTGCTGGAATGGTAAACCGAGGTACTTGCCATTTAAAAGTAGTTTGTGACGAGGTATTTTCGGCTTGATACTCCGGTAACTCTACACCATCCAATAAAACTTGCTTCCGATTGATGTTGGTGCCAGTTCCATAAGTAGTCTGTATCACGTCAATATCAAGTGGTGTCTCGGGAGGAAGAATAAACTCATCATTCTTCACCCAGTTCCAACCATTTGAGTCCAGTCCTGCAACCTGATAATCGTTAAAGATAACCATATCGTGAACAGGCTGCTGCCGGAGTGGCTTAGATACTTGGCTGTTTTTTTTCATGGATGCTGTTGCCCCGGCCCCCATGGCTGGCGGTACTGACACACCTGACAAAAGGGTGCCCGTTGCCAAACACACTAGAAGTGCTTTTACAACCCATTTTTTCACGAATTGTCCTCCTACTTTCTTCCTTACAATTTTCAACTGTGATCATTCGACAAAAACGGCGAAATATCCTTTACAAACACAGAGCTTTTTCGCGCGTTAGATATAGTTAAATACTATCCGGTTTATAATTTATATAGATTTGACTTATATCTCCCTAGTCAGTAAAAATGGATGAAAAGGAGGGGATTCAGATGGTACAAACCAATCAATGGAATGCCGGACTGTACGACGCCAAAATGAATTTTGTTTCTGAATACGGCAAAGGGTTAGTGGACTGGCTACAGCCGACTCCTGGAGAAAGCATTCTTGACTTAGGCTGTGGGACAGGCGACCTGTGTGCCGAACTATCGCTTGCAGGAGCATATGTGACAGGAATCGACTTTTCTGCAACCATGATTGAGGCTGCTCGCAAAAAATATCCGCCGTTTGCTTTTGAAGTAGCCGATGCGCATACGTATCGTACAGATGTCAGTTACAACGCTGTCTTTTCCAATGCCGCACTCCACTGGATGAAACGCCCTGCAGAAGTCGTTGAAACCATTTGGTTGGCTCTTGCTCCCGGTGGACGCTTTGTTGCCGAATTTGGAGGGCACGGCAATTGCGGACAAATCACAAAAGCATTACGGACTGCTTTAGCACGAAGAGGAATATCTGCTGATGAGCGCTCACCTTGGTATTTTCCAAGCATTGGAGAGTACACGACCCTTTTGGAGAAGCAAGGCTTCCATGTCGTATTTGCCTCCCATTTTGATCGTCCGACAGTCATGGCTGATGGGGACTTGGGGCTTTCGCATTGGCTGAATTCTTTTTGCAGTCCTTTTTTTGCTGGACTGTCCTCAGATGATATCCAGCAAGTATGTAGGGAAGTCACTGACATACTGCGTCCTGCTCTGTTTCAAGAGGGACACTGGGTGCTCGATTACAAGCGTATTCGCGTCCTTGCCCATAAGAAATCAGAGAAGGATACTCTACAAGGAGGAGCTGTAAAATGACCAGGATTGCCTGTCTCCATGGACATTATTCGAATATTTCCCTCTTATCAGATGCGTTCGCAGCCTTTGAAGTAGAGCTCATTCATTTTGTTGATCCAGGTTTACTTCTGCAAAACGCGGGAGTCCCTGTCCATACCACGGAACAAGCACAAGCCAAATTACGTGAGCAGCTAAACTGGATGCAGAGCTGCGCGGTCGATGCAATCGTGATCACTTGCACACAGTATGCCGCACTGGTAACACCAGAGGTTGAAGCAACTGCCACTGTCCCACTCTTCACGATCGATGGACCATTTTTTCATGAGCTTGCCCGTCATCCTGAGCCACAAGTTTTGCTGTTCTCCAATCCCGCTACTGTCCAACCTACGATGGAGCGTCTCGTGAAGCTCGCCCATTCCCACAACCTTCATCCAGAGGTACAAGTATCTCTCGTCGAAAATGCTTTTGCCCTGCTCATGGAAAACAAGCAAGAAGCGTACAGAGAAGCAATAAAAGAGGCCTTGCATCAGCTCCGCCAAACGTTTCCAGACCAACCAATTGCAGTGGCACAGCTCTCCATGGCACCTGTTGCTGATCAGTTTGCAAAGGAAAACGGCTGTAAGATTTCCCATCCTTTACATAGTTTGACGTCGAAAGTGTCCGCAACGTTACCATTACTTTTAAATCGTTGAAAATCGTAAGCGTGTAAAAAACAGCCCCGTTTCCTTAGGTTTTTGGCCAGTGGCAACGGGGCTGTCGCTATAAACGAATTCAATTGGCTTTTACATGCCTTCGGCGTTGGTCACCAGAACCTCTTCTCCCTCATTCAAGCCGCCTTTGATTTCAATAAAATCATAACCTTCAATCCCGATTTGTACGTCCTTCGGCATCGGGTCTCCCGTACTCGGATCTTTCACCATTACCGTACCCTGACCTGGCCCCAGAATTTCAACCGCATTGCTTGGCAAGCGCAGGACATTCTGTGCTTGGGCGACGATAATATCGTTGTCTCCCGTCATCCCATGCTTAAATTCAGCCTTGTCTAGTAGTTCCACTTTTACCGCGAAACGAACTTCCTTGTCTTCTTTTTTCCCTTCTTTCGGGAGCTCTACGACTTTACCTTTAAACGGCTCTGTACCAAATGCATACACGTAAACATCGACATTTTGTCCGATTTTAATCGCGGGAATATCAAGCTCTCCAACGGCTGCCATAAAGTAAACAGAAGTTGTGTCCATAATAATGGCCGCAGGCTCTGACCCTGGCGCTTCGCCTTCTTTTACACCTAGCTTGGTGATGACACCGCTAATTGGCGCCGTTACTTGGTTCTTCGCAATTTCACGCTTTTTCTGCTCCATGTTCAATAAGGACCCTTTTAGCGCTAGTTCTTTTTCCATCAGCTCCATACCGGACGCTTCCATATCCATCTTGAACAGTTGTTGCCCTACTTTGATTACATCGTCCTTTTTCACGTCGATCTTGCCGATTTTCCCGTAAGTACCAGCCAAAATCTCCATTTCATCTGGCAGCTGGAATTCTTTCTGATTTCGGCTTACATATAAGAGTCCCTTATCATCCGTGAACTGTACCTCACCCTTGTCCCCAACATAAATGGCTCCAGGCTTCTTGACCAATACCTCGACATTGTGAATTCCGCCAGCACCTTCTACTTTTTCACCTATTCTATCCACTTCCGTGACAACACCATCCACAAAATACATGGAAGTCGGAATGAATACCTTCACTTTTGTACCTACATTGAATCGTTCAGACTCATAGGAGGTAAATTGCCCAATAATCTTCAAATAGTCGGTATTAGCAAGTTTGGCGACTACTGTTTCTGGTCTGACATCTTGCCCTTCTTCCACTGAGACTTCGATGACTTTCCCTTCCTTGGTAGCCGTGATCTTGTCTTTTTTCTGTTTAATTTCACTTAGTTCTTTTTTCGCTTTTAAAATTTCCAGCTCTAGCTTTTGAATTTCCAGCTGTGCATCAGAGCTGTCTATCGTGAACAAGACATCGCCTTTTTTCACAGACTGACCTTCCTTGACTAGCACACGTTGCACCTTGCCATTGAGCTCTGGCTTGACTTCCTCACGCGCCTTCGCTTCCACTGTACCTGCTGAGTTGATCGTCTTCTTGACCTCACCACGTTCCACGAGCGCTGTCGGGAAGTTCGGTTTTTCTTCTGGCTTTTCTTCTGTAACCTCTTCGCCCTTGAAGTACGAATAGCCGTAATAGCTTCCTCCACCAAGAACGGCCACGACCGTGGCGATAATGATCCATTTTTTCTTGTTCATCTTACGTTCCCCACATTTCATCACTTATTCAGATCGAATCGCTTGCAGTGCACTTAAACGAGATGCGCGGATTGCCGGGAAGATTCCAGCCAACACCCCAATAACAAAGGAGAAGCCAATCGCAAAGAGTGCCAGCCAGCTTGGAATGACCGCTAGCTTTGCCGGCTCAGCCTCAGGATCTCCTCCACCGCCATAGCCCATGTTCAGACTATCCAAAAGACCGCCAGACGCTCCGAAGTAATTCACGAGCTCAACAGCTCCCCACGCCATGCCGAGACCAGCTAGTCCACCAATTAAGCCAATAAAGCCTGACTCCATTAAGAACAGCCAACGAATATTCAACACAGTGGCTCCAATTACTTTCATGATACCAATCTCTTTGGTTCGCTCTAAAATCGACATGATCATCGTATTGACGATTCCAATGGTTGCGACAAGCAAGGAGATTGCTGCAATTCCTCCGAGGACCATCTGAATCACGAAGAAGAAGTTATTGATGGTTTCCAGCTCACGTGCAGGCGAATATACTTCAAAGCCATTTTCCTTCAACGCTTTGACTACACTCTCGACTTTTTCACGAGATTCTACTTTGACTGTAATTCTGTCAAATTCAAAGGTATCCTTTTTGGCTTTATCGCGTGATCTGCGCGATGCTCCCTCTTCGACTTCGTCACCTCGACTGCGCGTGACCCACTCGTTCAGCTCTTTCACTACGTTAATTGGTACATAAACCGCGGCTGACGCGTTACGTTCTTCTGACTTTTTTAATTGACCGACAACCTTCACACGCAGTTCTTTTTTCTCGTATTTCGGTTCATCGTCGATGCGATATTCGCGTGACAAGATGAGAGTCCCTGCTCTGTCTACGAGATTGAAGGTCAGTGCATCTCCGCCCCCTATATCAGGAGGTGGCATCTGGGACATTTCATGCCGTCCAGCTCCGGCTTTTCTTCGCCGTTCCTCGCGCTTTTCCTTTTCTATGTCACGCAATTCTCTGGATACATCGAAAGCAACCACTATTTCTTGTGGCGCCCCTGTCAGATAGCTTCCTTTTTCAACGTCATTTTTGCGATAGGCAGCCGACTCGTTCACATCCACCCCAATTAGCTGTACGTAACCTTCTCGTCTACCTACCTTAAGCTTCGCTTGCTCTCGTAATTCTTTTATCGGCATAACTGCCTGAATACCAGGAATCTTTTTTAAATCCTGCACCGCTTGCATATTCAGCTTCTTGACCTTATCCTCTGGGACATCAATCCACTCGCCATTTTCCTCGTACCAGCGCAATGCATCGACGTCCATTTCTGTCAAGTTTCCGAAGTTCTCCAAGCTTTTTACCGCACTTTCCTTAAGCCCTAAACTAAGTGCCATCATCGCGACGATTGCAGCCGTCCCGATCATGACACCAACCGACGTGAGGGCTGTCCGTAGCTTCATTCGCCACAGATTCCTCCAGACGATGCGAAAAGAATCCATTACTTTCACTGTTTGTTCACCTCATACCCTCGCCTACGCTGGTCTTGTCCTTTTTTGTACAACACGTCCGTCCTGGAGATAAATAACGCGGTCGGACTGTTCCGCGACTTCCTGCTCATGGGTAACGATGATGAACGTAGTCCCATTTTCCTTGTTCATTTCTCTCATTAAAAGGAGAATCTCTTGTTCTGTCTTCGAGTCCAGGTTCCCCGTCGGCTCATCCGCCAAGATGATGCCAGGCTGATTGACGAGCGCTCTTGCAATACTGACACGCTGCTGCTGTCCACCACTAAGCTCATTGGGTCTGTGGTCGATACGACCTTCCAACCCTACGCGGTGTAGGATTTCCGTTGCTTTCGCCCGACGTTTTTTCTTGCTTTCGCCTGCAAAAATCAAGGGAAGTTCTACGTTTTCCAACGCTGTCAGATTTGGGAGCAGATTGTATGACTGGAAGATGAAGCCCATGCTTTTCCGGCGAAACATGCATAGTTCGTTTTCGTTATAGCTGGAAATCTCTGCTCCGCTAACCATGACACTCCCTTCCTCCGGCTTGGTCAAACCTGCAAGCAAATTCAAGAGCGTAGACTTCCCTGACCCCGACGAGCCGCACAGAGCTACGAATTCTCCCTGGTTGATATGAAGGTTGATATCATACAGCACGGGTACTTTGATTTTTCCCGTTCCGTAGCTGTGATTGACCCCTGTCACCGTCAGCTCTCCTGTTGAATTGACCATCGTTTGTCGCACCTCATTCGTTCTCTAAAAATGGAAGCTTTCGTAAACATCACATACTAAAGACGTAACATTTCGCAAAACGTAACGCTTCTTTCGGAAACATTTTACGATTTACAGAATAACCATGTTTTCTTCAAAAATATGTAACAGCTATGTAACCTCTTGCAGCCTGTTACGTATTACAATGTAGATGTCAACAAACCATGGAGGTCGAAAAAGATGACTATCTATCGCTTTTTATTTGAAACAGCAACACGCAGATGGGTTGAAATCATCAAGGCACCCAGTATGTTTGAGGCAGCAAAACAAGCCAAACAGCTTGCAACCAAGCGTTCCAAGTCCATGTCCACTACCATCAGCTTCTCTTTTCACCACGCTGCTTCTCAAGCATAAGTGCACACATACATAAACCGCTTTCCCGCTAAGGGAGGCGGTTTTTATATTTTGGGGATATTATTGACAGCACCGATTTCTTCCTCTTTAATAGAGAGAGAGGCATTACAGCGCATGACAGTATAGATCCGCTTCGATTGTGCAGCGGTATACAAAGGGAGATAATCACAATGACCATGAAGAAAGCACTCACCATTGCAGGTTCCGACACCAGCGGCGGAGCTGGTCAGCAAGCAGACCTCAAAACGTTTCAGGAGCTTGGTGTTTTCGGGATGACCGCCCTCACCGTTATCGTAGCCCAAGATCCACATAACGAATGGTTCCACGAAGTGTTTCCGATCGATGTTGCGATCCTAGAAAAACAAATCGAAACCGTACTCGCAGGAATTGGCGTAGATGCTGTAAAAACAGGGATGCTCGGAACCACTGAATTGGTTGACCTCGCTACCCGTAAAATAAAACAATACGAATTGAAAAATGTTGTCGTTGACCCTGTGATGATCTGTAAGGGTGCAGATGAAGCTCTCCATCCAGAAATTGCAGTCAGCCTGCGCGAAGTCTTGCTCCCGCATGCAACAGTTGCGACTCCTAACCTGTTCGAGGCTGGTATTCTTAGCCAAATGGGCGCGCTGAAAAGTGTCGATGACATGAAGGAAGCGGCGAAGCGCATCCACGACTTCGGCACCTCTTATGTTGTGGTAAAAGGTGGAAGCAAGCTTCAAAGCGGAAATGCCGTAGATGTTTTCTATGACGGGAAAACGATCGAGGTAATGGAATCAGAGCGCTTTGAGACGAGCTTTACTCATGGTGCCGGCTGCACGTTCTCAGCTGCAATCTGTGCTGAATTGGCAAAAGGAAGCTCTGTACACAACGCAGTAGCTGTTGCCAAAGAATTTATTACCGAAGCGATTCGTCACTCGTTTGCGCTCAATCAATATGTGGGACCTACTAATCACGGCGCGTACCGCATGAAAAAGCACGGCGAAGCAATTTGCTAATCACATCTTGGTAAACAAAAACTCCTGACCAGCTCCGAGTCTTTCTCGGCGGGCCAGGAGTTTTCTTATGGTTACGCTTGTTTTTTGATAGCAACCTCAGGATTGATTGGGGCAGCTTTTCGTTTTATGCGTACAGAAGACACTGTAAATACGATGAGCGCAGACCAGATGAAACCAAAGCTGATGAAATGTGTTTGGGTGAAAGGCTCACCGAACAAGAAAACAGCAGATAAAAGCGATATCGTAGGCGCCAAGTATTGAATGAAGCCCACAACGGAAAGTGGGAGTCTAGTCGCCGCTTGAGCGAACCAGTAGAGCGGCATGGCAGTAGCTACCCCCGCCAGTGTCAGCAACAAAAGTTGCCACCACGCTAAGGATGTCATCGTCTCCGTCCCATTGACCTGTAGCATCAACAAATAACCGAAAGCAATAGGGGCCACAAACAGCGTCTCCCACGCCAGTCCGACCATCGCCTCCAGCCGGACGAGTTTTTTCGCCAAGCTGTAAAAAGCAAAGGTCAGAGCAAGTGATAGAGAGACCCATGGAATCTCACCGTACTGGAAGGTGATGAACAGGACTCCGAAAGCCGCGAGTATAAGCGCGAACCATTGCCCAGCATGCATTTTTTCTTTTAAGAAAAGGACTCCAAGCAGTACAGTGATGAGAGGATTCATATAGTAACCAAGACTCGTTTGCATGACATGATTGTTATTCACTGCCCAGATAAAAATAAGCCAGTTTGCGCTGATTAGCAGTGAACATATCGCTAATGCCCCGAACATTTTAAAACCAGTGACCGCTCCCCACATACTGCGCCAGCGTTTCGTTACCTGAATAATGATTGCGACAAAAATAACCGACCAGACGATTCGATGAGCGAGTATCTCCCATGCCCCCATTGCCTGAAACAGCTTCCAATAGAGCGGGAGTAAACCCCAAGCCAAATACGCCACAATTGCATAAATAATCCCCTGTCTCATCCTGCTCCTCCATGTGTTTCGCCTTCTCTTTCTCTATAGACGACTTTTAAACTTCTTCTCTATGAAGTAGTGTAACGGAAATACGAAAAAACAGCTATGTATTCTCACGTAAAAGAAGGTGTCCCCTACACTTTCATCCGTTACCATACTACCAATGCATGCAGCTATCTAATTACCTTAGTAGCATAGTAAAGTATGGATAAAAATTTTATTGTACCACTTTTAGACCTGTAGTACAATAGTCATTATTCTTCCGAGTTTAGTCATACGAAAGGAACTTTTACTTATGACATACTGGCGATCTATCTTTTTAGTTTTACTCGGTGCGTGCAGCTACGGTGTCCTCTCGATCTTCATGAAGCATGCTTTTCAACTCGGCTTTACGCCATTTGAAATGAGTGGAAGCCAATTGATTTTTGGCGGATTGATCATGACGGCCATGGCCATCTTTTTCTCCAAGCAACGGTTTTCGTTCAAGTATTTGTTGCTTTTGGCACCAGCCAGCCTCATGATGGCCTCAACCAGTCTTTTTTACCATCAGGCCGTTAGCCGGGTTTCGGCTTCGCTCGCAATCGTTCTTCTCTTTCAGTTTACCTGGATCGGCGTTTTGCTGGAGGCGATTGTGGATCGCAAATGGCCAACCGCTGAAAAATGGGTGTCTCTGGCTATGCTTGGAGCAGGGACCGTTCTTGCAAGTGGACTTAGCGAAAGCGGAATTCAGAGTGTAGACATGGTCGGACTGATCTTCGGTCTGATGTCGGGCGCGACCTTTGCCTTGGTTATTTTCTTTAGCGGGCGAATTCTTCCAGGAATGGACCCCTACTTGCGAAGCGCGATTTCGATTAGTATGGCTGCCCTGATGCTCTCGATCGTTTATCCACCAACTTTCCTGGTAAATGGTCAGCTTCTGCAAGGTTTGCTGCCGCTTGGTCTTTTGGTTGCGATCTTCGGTTCGGTCATTCCCATCTTCTGTTTGGCTGTCGGTGTGCCACGGATCGGCAATGGACTGGCTACCATTTTAAGTGCAGTCGAGCTACCCACCGTCGTGCTCTTGTCGAGCTTCGTACTTCAAGAGACTGTCTCTCTCCCTCAATGGGGTGGCGTATTCATGATCCTTGCTGCCATCTGCGTACCGCAAGTAAAATGGCGGAAACTATTCTCCCCTTCTCACGCCCTCGAGCAGGAAAGAATGTAGCGCCGTTTCTTATAACCGCATACAAAAAGCGTGCAGACGAATTGGCTCTGCACGCTTTTTTTGACGATGCTCCCTCTTCTTATAGAAGGAAGGTAGAATCTTTGACTCGAATTTATTAGCGAAGACTGCCACTCTAGGGGGAGGGATATGGAAAAACGGCATAAAGTGTTATTCCAGCAGCTAGAGGATTATCGACAGGAGACATTAAAAGCAATCGATGGCGAATGGGTTCATTTCGGGACAAAGCCTGCTGATTGGGATACGCAGCCACCGAAACTCGCCGTGCTTGTCCGAACGATTTTTCACGAAGGGATGCACCTCGCCTCCCTCAATACAATCCGGAGGTGCCTAGGCAAATGAATCAGATTATTACGCCGATTTTTCGTATGTTTGATGTTGAGAAGGCAAGAGAGTTTTATGTGGAGTTTCTAGGTTTTCAGATTGATTGGGAGCATCAGTACGAGGATCATTTTCCTTTATACATGCAAATTTCCTCTCCATCGTGCACACTTCATCTGTCTGAGCATCACGGGGATGCTTGTCCTGGCTCAGCGATTCGCGTACAGGTAGAGGACATTGATCTTTTTCATCAGTCCCTGTTGCGCCAAGAGTACAAGTATGCTCGTCCTGGTTTAGAGGAGACGCCGTGGGGAACGCGTGAAGTGAGCGTGACCGATCCTTTTGGAAATCGCCTTCACTTTTATCAGCCTGATCACTCGTAAACAAATACAAAGAAAGCCCAGCCGGAGTTCCTTTACAGGAGCCACCGCTGGGCTATTTCATTTTTACATTTTGAATATAAATAGATGGGGCGATCGATGGGACTTGAACCCACGAGTGCCGGAGCCACAATCCGGTGCGTTAACCCCTTCGCCACGACCGCCATATATAGGGTTTGCTTGGTGCGGTCGAGAGGACTTGAACCTCCACGGTGTTGCCACCACTAGAACCTGAATCTAGCGCGTCTGCCAATTCCGCCACGACCGCATATAAAAATGGTGGAGGCTGACGGGATCGAACCGCCGACCCTCTGCTTGTAAGGCAGATGCTCTCCCAGCTGAGCTAAGCCTCCAAATCACCTACAAGATGTAGGGATTTTTCTAAGTGACCCGTAGGGGATTCGAACCCCTGTATGACAGCGTGAAAGGCTGCTGTGTTAAACCGCTTCACCAACGGGCCAAGTAAGATGGCGGATGGAGTGGGATTTGAACCCACGAGACGGTTCGACACCGCCTACACGATTTCCAATCGTGCTCCTTCGGCCGCTCGGACATCCATCCATTAAGCCTGCAAGCGTTCGCTTCGGCAAGAATTAATCTATCATATTCACAACATGATATCAAGTGATATTTTGAAAGTTTTTCCCTTTGTCCAACTCCGAGCCATTCATGTCAGGCGATTATCTATCGAAACGAAAAAAGGGAGATTGCCTAAAGCAACTTCCCTTCTTGTTCAATATGATACAAGTAGTATTCCTTTACAAGACGGAGTGATGTTAGTTGTCAAAAAGAAAACGCCGTTCAGTAGGCTTCCCCTGTTTGTACGGAAACTGGTGTGGGCCTGGATGCTCCGGGCCGGCTGCGCCAATTGATAATGTCGACAGATGCTGCAAGAGGCATGATGAATGCTATGTAAAGCATGGCTATTTCTCTTGTCATTGCGATCAGGAGCTCGTACGCTGCCTTCGAAATAAAGTAAACAACACAACGGAAAAAGGGAGAATGGCCGGAATCATCTCGAATTTTTTCTCTCGTACAGGGTGCTTTCCCAGCAATCCTCGCTAGCCTTTTCTGAATCGTTTTCCTTGTCAGTTTTCATCCAAAAAACGGTAACAACTTGGACATGATTCAGACATAATTACCTTGTTTTTCCTTGTATTTTTTTGGTACTCTATTGAATGTCCAAGGAGGGTACGCAACGTGGAATTGCACATACGAACAGACGCCAGTGTGGCACTGACGTTAAAGAGAGAAATTATTTGTCATGGTATTTCCCGTTTTTATGTCCGTCCATACGATGATGATCACGTTGAATTTATATTCCTATCACTCTCAGAGCACCAGAAGAAGCTGCTGTCTTATTCACTACGAAATTACAGCTACTGTCTAACATATCTAGCTTAATCGTTCTACGGCCATTTTTCTCCCCTTTTTTAAAGGGGAATTTTTATTCCCTTTTTTCGATGTATCCAAGACGGCGAACATCGTCTGCGGTCAAGTTATGCAAGGCATTCAAAAATTCGATTTGGAAACTGCCTGGACCTACTTCTGCTGCTATCTCGGCTGCCAGCTGAGCAGCAACACCGTAGCATACCAATGCCGCAGCTCCTGCGATCAGCTTGTCTTTTGCAATGGCTGCAAACGCTCCCATAACAGACGTTAACAAACAGCCTGTTCCGGTCACCTTCGTTAAGATTGGATGACCATTATGGATCGAGTAAGTCGTTTCTCCGTCCGAAATAACGTCGACCTTGCCCGTAATCGCAACGATTGTTCTTAGTTTTTTCGCTGCTGCTCTCGCTAGGTCCTCGACATCTCCGCCAGCTTCCTTCGCATCTACACCTTTAATCTCCCAGCGCTCCCCGATGACATTCGCAACCTCGGCAGCATTTCCTCTAATCAAAGCAAGGTCGAGTTCCTGCGCAAGACGTTGACTTGTCTCGGTTCGATACGATGTTGCTCCCGCTCCAACCGGATCAAACAAAACAGGCACTCCATGCTGATTCGCGGATTTTCCTGCGATCAACATCGCTTCGATCTCGTGCTCATTCAATGTCCCTATATTCAATACAAGAACTCCGGCGATCTTTGCCATATCTGCCACCTCTTGTTTGGCGTACGCCATGACAGGGGATGCACCGAGAGCTAACAAGCCGTTCGCTGTAAAGTTTGTGACAACTACGTTCGTTATGTTATGAACGAGTGGATTTTCCTCGCGCACTTTAATTAGTAATTGCCCGATTGTCTCCAGAATCATGATCGTTACCCCTTTCCTCCTGAACAGAGACTCGTGGAATCATCTTGTACACCTCGATGACTTCTCCTAATATAGAATGCTCTTGTATGACGCCAATGATGATATACGCGTGTTTTAAGATGGGTAATTCGCGCATATTCGCTACGATTTTCCACACTTTCCCATCATCATCCGTCACACTAGCACTGAACGAGACTCTTCCCGCCCCTTCTTTCAAGATATCCACGGCATCAAGCACTCCGCATATTTTCATCCGATCATCTGGATGCATGATCCGGTTTTCCTCGACCCATTTTAGTTTCATTTCTTCTACTTTTAGTGTTTTCCATCGATCAAGGAACTCCCAATCCTTGGAATGCGGAAATATATGCTTCGTTTGCTCAAGGAAGGTGTTGTACTCTCCGTGTAGCTGATCTACATAATCATCTACATCCTCAGAAATCACGCGAATCGAATTTTCTCCGCAAGTACGGATGTGGTGAGCCAGGTATTTGAAGGACTCGATCATGTCAAAGTTTCCCCAGCCCCAGGCCTGTTCGCCGAAAACTCCCCCCCGGGTTCGGCATTTTAGGCAGGTGAAGTAATAGTATGTAGGCATATCTGTTCCCCTATCTCCCCTATTTTGTCTCTCTTTTGGTATCGGTTGAGGAAGCGATGCAATTTATGTTACATTCGAACCTATTTTTTGAAACTTTTCAGCAATTTGTTCACAATTTAACTCCTGTATTTTAGTGTAAGTTAAATCACAAAAGGTGGCTCCCCCAAAATTTTCAGGAAGCCACTCTTCATTATACTCCTTTTATGGCAATAAGAGGGTTACATTTTGCTACGACAGAGGCAAGATTTGCTCCCACAACGGAATCAATGATTTGATCCACATCTTTATAGGCTTGCGGGCATTCATCAAGGATGGAAGCGAGCGAACGGTGATTCACCATGATCTCATCTTCCTGTCCCACGCGCATTGCCTGCTCGAATTGATCGATGGTCACAAGCTCCTTAGTCGCTTTGCGGGAACGAACACGCCCAGCACCATGACAGATCGAATAAAAGTTTTTGGCGCCAGCCTCCGATCCAACCATGATATAGGACGATGTTCCCATAGAACCTGGAATCAATGCTGGATGTCCCGTTTTACGGTAAGCCTTCGGATTTTGGAAATGACCTGCTGGCAACGCCTTTGTCGCTCCTTTGCGGTGGACGAGCACCGGCGTATTGCGATGGAATTCTTTCAAGGCGTAATTATGCATCAGATCATACAGGACTGGTGTACGCGTCTCTCTACCAAAAATATCGCGAAACGCCTGCTCTACTGAAAATCCAATCATATGCCGATTCGTTACCGCAAAGTTCAGCGCGGAGTACATCAAATTCAAATACTGTTGCCCTTCCTCGCTTTGGATCGGAGCATACACCAGGCTTGGCTCGGGATTATGGATCCCCCATTTGTACATAACTTCCTTGAAGCTTTTGGTGTAATCCCTCCCTAACATAGCCCCCCACGCCCGCGAACCGGAATGAATCATGATGACGACCTGGCCGTCGAACAGTCCCCACGCATTCGCAATTTCCCTGTTCTCCTCCGCGATCTCGATATGCTGGATTTCAATAAAGTGGTTACCGCCCCCTAATGTTCCCAACTGGCCCCACGCACGACTCCAAGATTTTTGCGGTATTTGCTCCAGGAAGGAATGGTCGAATTCAAATGTGTACTTTTCCACATGCGAGAAAGAACGGCTAAAGGTGTCAGGCGCTGCTTCTGTGTCTGGAATGTAGTTGCTCGGCAGTCCTTGTAAGCCATGCTTTACCACTTCCTCCAAGCGAATATCCGTAAAATGCGTATTTCCCCGTTCGTTTGTCGGGACGTACGCTTCGATCGCTTCGATCAATGCCCGCTTTAGGTTCTTGTCTTTGAGGTCATCTCGATGCAATGGAGTCAGATGCACACGCATTCCACATCCAATGTCTGATCCGACGATGGATGGCGAGACAAATCCATCGGCAAGATTCCAAACCGCTGTCGTCCCAATGCAAGTCCCAACGCCTACATGCGCATCAGGGGTATACGAAAAATAAACATTTCGCGGAATACGCAAATTATTGTCTGCCATTTGGTATACGCGTTCACCGAAGCTCGAAAAGACTTCGTCATTCGCAAAAACGTGTACATTTCCATGCTCCAGCTTCACTTCACGATGGTTATTTCCATGCAAAATTGTTTTCATCATTATTTCTCCTGTCTCTCACAGCTGCGCTGTTTTTCATACCCTTATTTTCCATCTGCGCATGTGATTTGAACATGGTAAAAGTATTACGAACCTCACTTTCTCATTGACTTCTCTCCAGCCTCTTCGTAATATGAGGACTAATTTGGAAATAAATGACGAGTGAATAAGGATGAGTGTAATGGCACGCGAAAGCTTTGACAAAGAGCTGCAATTGCTCCGTCTCCTGTTTTTAACCGCTGGTGCCTACAATCGGCAACAGTTAGCCGAGCGACTCGGGATCTCCGTTCATACGCTTGATAAAACGATGAAAAAGCTGAAGGACATCCAATCGACCTTTTATCAGCATGTCGGCGATGAGGAGAAAAAAGAGTATTACACGCAGCTTCGTTACAACTATTTTGAGGTGACGGACAATTTCTTGATGTTTTTGTACCATGCGAAATCATTGAAGGATTCGGAAGTAGAGCGACTTTCGCACATCTTGGAAAAGCTCAAACAGCAGCCCCTCTCCATTAAAGAATTACTGGAGACGTTTGTAGATACAGAGCCCGATGAAAAAACAATCCGCCAGGACATGAAATACCTCGAAGAAATTGGTGTGATAAAAAATGTTAGTGAGGCCAGACCGTACGTTTATCAATTCGATGACGAGCTACTGGACTCATTGACGGACGACGAGCTTTTGGATCTGTACGATTTCATCGACTTCATGGCCAATACCCAGCTGCCGGCTGTCCCTGGTTATCTTCTGCAAGAAAAAGTGAAACGCTATCTCAAGCATCGCTTGAAGTTAACCGATGCATCTGCGTTTTTATACAAATATCATTTCGTCTCACGTATTCTCGATGAATATCAAGCTTTACTTCTCACGGAAGCCATTCGTCAGCGAAAAATCGTTGAATTTCACTACTACACGCCCAAACGCCGGAAGTTTTACGATTCTCAAAATACGAATCCGACTTTCCAACGGGATACAACAGGGCAACATCAAAAAGCAATTCCACTCCGGGTTATTTTTGATCATCAATACGGCAGATGGTACTTGCTGGCACAAGGATGCGGCAATGGTCCGTTGCGCAAATACCGTGTGGAAGGGATGACCAAGCTCGTAACAGGCAAATCCGTTACGCCGGAAATCTTCACTTCCTTGCAAGCAAGTGCGGATGAGCGTATTGCGCACAGTTGGCTGATTGATACCGGAAAACTCGTAACGGTACGCCTTCGCTTTTTTCAGCCTCGCGACACGCCTCATTCCTTTATCCAAGAGCGAGTGGAGGCACAGGGGCAATGGGGGATTGTAACAGAAGAATCACGAGAGAGCTTTGTGTACGAAATAAACGTGAACAGCACGATGGAAATTACACCGTGGATTCGCAGCTTCGGTTCGAGCGTGGAAGTTCTTGAACCGCTGTTTCTTCGTAAGCAATTCCAAAAAGAATGGGAGGAGCTGCTCGCCTACTATGAATCTGTTTGACAAGATACATAATTACCAGCTAGTGACACGACTAGATGAAGCGGGGGTTTATCCAGTCACCTCATACGAAAAAGCGTGGCTCTCCCTGATGCTGGCGAATCCGTCTGCGGCAGAAATTTTCGAGCCCGCTACACTCGATAAGCTTCGCCGCTTGACACATACGCCAGAAAATGAATGGACCGAACAAGAACGATTCGTAGAAAAAGCGCAAACACAGGCCAAACAGCTCTGGAGCCCACTCGTGCGCACCCTGCGAAGAATCATTCTCGGCAAGAATCACATAAAAATAACCGCAGCCACGAACAAAGGACCGGTTTTTCGCAATCAACGAGGGGTTCCCTACAAGCTGGAATATTCACTTGCCAAGAAGGCCTGGTACCTGATCTGGCTAAACATGTCTACCAATCGCCTGATCACGACTCCGCTGCATCTCATTCGCTCCGTCGATGAGCTTTACATAGAAGATGCATGGTATGACAGTTTTTTACCGGCTATTTTGGAACAGATCCAACAGCGCAAGCAGATGGCAAAAATTGTAGTCATCCGTCGTTACAACGCTGAGCTCCAGCGCATATTGTACGCGTTTTCCTGCTTTGACAAAGAGGTCGCTTTTGACCCAGAATCGCAGGTGTACACGATCACCCTGCACTTTCTATCCGACGAACAGGAGTTTATTTTATCACGCATTCGTTTTCTCGGCCTGCGGGTAAAAGTAGTAGAAAACAATCAGCTCAAACAGCGAATGGCAGAGTCGGCAACGAACGCCTTGGCAAGATATACCGAAACTCCACTTTAATTGTCCCAAAAAATCAGGAAATCATACCCTATTCGATTTCCTGCATTTCCCTTATCATAGTTCAGGTGAGATATAGCTAATCCAAGTCAGAGGTAGAAATGATGAAAACAACATGTAAAAAAGCGTCTCTCCTATGTGGGCTATGGCTTAGTCTGTCATGGCCGTTTCATACGGAGCCTGCGCAAGCAGCAAGTGTCATCCAGGCAAAGGTGGTCGCGACCTCTCTGAACGTTCGCAGTGAACCAGCCGCCAATGCCTCTGTTGTCGCTACCGTGCCGCAAGGAGCCGTCGTGACCATTACGGATGAAGCATATGGTTGGGCAAAAATTAGATACAATCAAAAGGTAGGCTGGGTCGCGGGGTATTACTTGCAAAAAGGAGCGGTAACGAGTGCGGGTTCAGCTTCTTCACCAGCCAAAACAGCCACTGTCAAAGGCCAGCAAGGTACGGTTTTGGCCGATTCGCTTCGAATGCGCAAAGGACCAAGCACGAGCCATGAGATTGTCCTCTCGCTCCCCAGAGGAACCCGTGTAGATATTTTGAAAAAGCAAGGTGACTGGATCCAAGCGAGAACTTCCAATGGACAGACAGGCTGGGTGTCTGCGACATATATTGGCGATGCCAAGGCCAACGCCAACGCTCCGGTGACCAAAAGCACCAAATCGCCAGGCTTAAAAGGAAAAGTCATCGTCATCGACCCAGGACATGGCGGTTCCGATGTCGGGACACAGGGAACGAAGTGGAACAGCATGGAAAAAACGTTGAATTACAAAACGGCCATGCTGCTCGCCAGCAAGCTGCGACAACGGGGTGCGCAAGTCTTCATGACGAGGACAAGTGACACAGAAAAACCTTCGCTAGCGCAGCGTGTCGCTTTTAGCGAATCAAAGGGAGCAGATGCCTTCATTAGCATCCATTACAATTCTTCTGTGAAGCCAAATAGCGGTACCCTCACGTTTTATTATTCGCAAGGCAAGGATGAGCCATTAGCTCGAGCGATTGAGTCTCGCTTGGCAGGTGGCATCGGTTTAAGAAGCAACGGCATTTCATTCGGCAATTATCACGTCCTGCGCGAAAACAATGATCCGTCCGTCTTAATTGAGCTTGGCTTTCTATCGAATCCAAAGGATGAAGGCATCGTCCGTACATCGTCCTATCAGGACAAAGCTGCCCAGGCGATTACGGAAGCCCTAGCAGATTACTTCGGACGATAATCGTACGGCTGGACATTGTAGGAGAATAGCTTCCGCTCGAATTTCCCTTTGGCACCAATGATCTGATACCAGGTCTCGCCGATCAACAAGTCGGTAGCGAAATCTTTGTCCAGCAGATTGGTGATCGTCTCCATGACCGCTTTTTCATTGTCCTTTTGGATTTTCAACGACAAGGCCAGGACGAAATATGCCTGGTCTTCTTCCATTTCCAACAGATGCAGACGGGCTGTACCGCGGCGTTTGGCGTTGAAACCCTCGATCACATTCGACAGCCCTTTTTTTGCTTGCACTTTATACTTTGTCGCTTCCCTCCAAGAGGAAATAACCGCATCGTACAGCGAAAACGTCAGAATGAAATGGCTGGCGTAATCGTTCGGGCTAAAAGGCTCCGGTCCCATTTGCTTCTCATCCGCCGGTATGACGACGAATGCTTTATAGTTGCTAAAAAACGGATCGCTCATGGCAGGTCCTTTCCATCGATAGTTTCTGTGTTGGTTAGTATCCACTAGGAAAGCAGGATATTATGTACAAAAGCGGTCATAAACACTCAAAAGACCAAGTCGACATGAAAACCGACTTGGCCTTTTGCTTGCTTTTGTATAGGCATGTTTTTCAACTGAATATTTACTCATTACCGGTGGGTCATCGAGACGCTTCCATGCCCGTGCTCCTCTTCCATGACCTCCACGCCTGCACCATGATTGACGGTCCAGGTGATGACTTGGCTGGAAATGACAACGGCCAAAATGGTATACATCATCTCTTTCATCGGTACGAACCAGAACGACATGCAAAGCACAATAACGTCCAGTAAAAGAAAGACCGTACCAATGGACAATCCCGTGTACTTACTGATCAACAGGGAGAAAATATCGTCTCCACCTGTCGCAGCTCCATAGCGCAGAACCAATCCGGTACCTAGCCCGGTCAATACACCGGCCAAGACAGACGCCAGCGGCATCATTCTGCTCATATCCATGACAATCGGTGAAAATCGTTCAAACAAATCGTAAAACACGGTAAAAGCAAGTGATGCAAAAATGGTGTCCCAAATGAACTGGCGGCCTCTTACTAACCAGGCAACCAAAAACAGTGGAATATCCAGCAAAAGCATCACCATCGCTGGCGACAAGTCAAAGGCGTATTTCGCCAGTAACCCCAAGCCAACAAACCCACCTTCAGACAAGTGGTTCTGAAAGTTAATGTGATAATACGCAAAAGCAAGTAAACAAGCTCCAAACAAAATCATACTATAACGCTTAGATAACTGCAGCGCTCTCCTCATCATGGTTTCCTCGCATTTTTGTCGGTTTAGGCACAGACGACCAACCGACTACCGAGGAACATCGCAAGTATAAGTCGCTACTCATACAAATGGCCTCGCTTTCGTAGTAGATTAGTCGTCTTCAGTGACGATCGACTACTACGAAGCTAGATGTAGGAGAGGTCAAAACGTTTCCAGATCGTCCTATGGGGACGCATGGTATCCTGATCCCTTCCATGGCTTTTCTTGTATTATATCATAAAAAAGGTGAAAAGACGACTCGAAACCGTCTTTTCACCGCGTTAAAATCGGAAAGCTTGTCCTTTTAGTTCCACCGGAATCCCTGCTGTGACAAGAAAAACTTGATCGGCAACAGCTGCCACGCGCTGATTCATCAGCCCCGCCAAGTCTCGGAACATACGGCCTAACGGATGTTGTGGGACGAGTCCGTCACCCACTTCGTTTGTCACCAGCAAAACGGTGCCATGGTAGTCTTTTAGCTTGTTTACCAGCACATCCACCTGCTGGAGCACACCCTCAAACGACTGCTCCTCCCCATCATACAAAAGCCAATTGGAAAGCCAAAGGATCAAGCAATCAATCAAAATCACTGTCTGCTGTTCTTGTATGTCTTTTTGTGCTCCGAGCTTCGTCAGCCATTCTGTCAATGCATACGGCTCCTCAATCGTTTGCCAAGGAAAGTTGGACTGCAATCGGCGGTCGCGATGGTGCAAGATCCGCTCTTCCATTTCCTCATCAGTGATTGGTGCGGTCGCGATGTAAACACCCGAGGAGCCCAAATGAGCCGCGTATTTTTCGGCAAACGTGCTTTTTCCGCTGCGTGCTCCACCTGTTATCAGTACGATCATGCTTTTGTCTCCTTACACTTGCGATTGCAAAATAATTTGCGGCAAATGATGAACAGGATGCTCCATGACAATCGGTCTGGTTCCGTATACAGCCTCTATTCTGTCACTTTGCAAAATGTCTTTTGGTGTGCCGACGCTTATCTGCTTTCCTTTATGCAGCATCAAAATACGATCGCAGTAGAGGGAAGCCAGATTCAGATCGTGCAGCACAGCAATGACCGTCACCCGGGTCGTCTTTTGCCATTTTCGCACGATGTCCATAAGCTGAATCTGGTACCCGATATCGAGGTAAGTCGTGGGTTCATCGAGCAACAGCACCTGAGGTCTCTGGATCAATGCCTTCCCCAAAGCTACGCGCTGCTTTTCCCCACCACTCAACTGATCCAGTGTGCGCTCTTCCAAATGTTCAAGGCCGAGCATTTGTACGATTTCATCAATGAGCGATGCGACATCCTGCTTCTCTTCCCCCAGCCAATTTTGGTAAGGAAAGCGCCCCATCTCCAACACCTCTCGCACTCGAAAGCCGACTGGCGGCAGCCCCTCTTGCTCCAATACAGCGAGTATTTTGGCAAGCTCTTTGCGTGGATAGGAATGAAGCTTTTTCTCCTGAAGCAAAATATCTCCTGCATCTGCCTTGATGACCCCTGAAATCAATTTCAGCAAGGTGGATTTACCGCTTCCATTTGGTCCGATAATGCCAAAAAATTCTCCCTTGTCCACGCAAAAATCGATTCCGTACAAAACTGGCGTATCCTGATACGATTTTTGCAAGCTGTGCACATTGATCATGGCATACGTTACCTCTTCCTAAAGCGTTTATTTTGCTTCAATAAATACGCGAAAAACGGTGCACCCAGAAATGCTGTCACGACACCGAGCGGGATTTCCGTTGGACTTAGCAGCATTCTGGCGAGAGTATCGGCCCACAGCACATAGATACCACCGCAGATCGCAGCCATCGGCAGTAAAATTCGATAGTCAGGACCGACAAGCATACGGACGAGGTGCGGTACCACCAGGCCAACGAACCCGATAATTCCCGCGATAGAAACCGCCGCTGCCGTCAGGAGTGTCGAGACGACCAGAACCACCAGCTTCGTTCGATCTACATGGACGCCGAGATGCGCAGCCTGCCGCTCGCCTAACGCAAATAGGTTCAAGGAACGCGCATAGCTTACCAGCACCATTCCGCCTATGACCAAGTACGGAATCAAGACATACGTGAAGGCCCAGCCCCGAAATGACAGGCTGCCCATCAGCCAGAACACGATCTCATTCACCGTCTGATCCGATAGCGACACCATAAAGGAAACGAGTGAGCCGAGAAAAGCCTGCACCACAACACCAGACAAAATCAGGGTCTCCGTTTGCAGCTTTCCTTGCGTGTTCGCGAGTCCGAGTACGATCCATAAACTGAGCAGTCCTGTAAGAAAAGCGACAACAGGCGTGCTCCATGCACCCAAAAAGCTGATTTGCAAGCCAAACAGGATCAAAAAGGCTGCTCCGACAGCAGAACCGGATGCCACGCCCATCGTAAACGGATCTGCGAGCGGATTGCGCAAAACTCCCTGAAAGCCCGCCCCCGCAAGAGACAAGCAGGCGCCTATCAAAACAGCCAATACAACGCGTGGAAAACGAACCTTCATGACAATTTGCTCAGATGACTCCGGCCACGTTACCGTGATCCACTCAGACAAGCCCGGGATTTGATGGAGCAGGATGAGCCATACCTGCGAAATGGGGAGGTGTGCCGCCCCCATCGAGATACTGATGACTATTGATGCCAGAAGGACGAGACAGCTGGCTCCTCCCCATAGGAACAATCGTTTCTTCATTTTATTTCACCAAGTCAGGGTAAATCGCCTTCGCTACTTCGATCAAGCCTTGTGTAATACGCGGACCGGGACGGGACAAAATATTTTGGTCCATGCCAAAGATTTGTTTTTCACGAATCGCCTTCATTTTATCCCAGCCATTACGCTTGGCGATCATATCCTCCAGCTTGACGCCAGTCTTTTCATCGGTAATTCCGCTCGCATACAAAATGACGTCTGGATCGTTTTGCAAAATCTTTTCTTCACTGATCGGATTCCACCCCTGTGTGTCAGAAGCAATGTTCGTCGCTCCAGCCAATGTGATGAGCTCGTCCATGAATTCACCTTTTCCGACTGTCCAGCCTGGGGAAAACTCAAGGTATACCTTTTTCTTCTCTTCCGGTTTTACATTTTTCACTGCATCTTGAACGTACGCGATATCCTTCTTCATTTGCGCGACAACTTTTTCGGCTTGTTCTTGTTTGTTAGTGATAACTCCCATCGCCAACACATTGTTTAGGATGTCATCCATCTTTGTCGGATGGGTAATATAGACGGGCATCCCGAGAGATTTGAGCTTGTCAGCCACTGGCTTCTCCATCGAAATCCCACCGACGACCATATCTGGTGTTTGAGCGAGAATCGCTTCTTCATTCGGTTTGACGACGCCGCCAATTTTCGGTTTTGTCTTCGCCGCTTCTGGATAGTCATCATAGTCTGAGACAGCTACGATCCGATTTTCCAAGCCTAATGCGAACAAAATCTCTGTCTCGGCAGGTGATGTGGAGACGATTCGCTCAGGAGCTTTTGCAAAGGTTACTTCTTTTCCTGTCGCATCCTTGACTGTCAACGGATAAGTTGTTTGTTTTGCAGACTGCTCGGCTGTATTCTCTTGCGGTGCTGTCTGCGGTGCACTGGTTTGTCCACCAGGTGCTGGCTGGCTGTTATCGTTACCCGCACAACCTGCGAGGCTCGCCGCAACAAGTAGTGGGATCATGAATCGCAATGAACGTTTCATATGTAAAACTTCCTTTCTGCGTGTCTGATTGACTGTACCTTCCAATAAAAAAAGCGACCCTTGCTTCCATTCGGAAATCAAAGGGTCGGTACCTCAGGGCAAACAGACAGGATGGTCTGCTTCCTGAAATAGGCCGATCCTTTCCGCGAAGGCAACAGGCACAAAAACAAACAGGCAGGTCTCCTGGCTTACGGCTGAGGAACGAGCCGATTTACAGTGGCGGGACCGCGTCGGATTTTCACCGACTTCCCTTTTCACCCGATCTTTTTGAGAAAAGACGAGGCACCTATTTGCTGTTACGTTTGAAATTGTCACAGTCCATGACTCATCCTACATCATAGCATTCCTTGGATGAAAAAAGAATGACAAACACGTAAGCCAATACTTTCTTGCCAGCTAAAAATGAAAACGCCTGAACAAAAGGTTCAGGCAAATGGACTGCTTTTGGCAAAGCTTTTACCCTCGTTTGTGCAAATAATCCAGAATGCCCATGGCGCACACCTGTAAGTCGAGCTTGAGTACTCCGAAAACTTCGTGGTCATCATTGATGCCTTGTGACTGTAGATGCTCCGAGACTCGTTCCAATAACTTACGAGACAGATCAGCATATGTTTGTCCAGCAGCAAGTGTTGATTCTCCTTCCGCCACAAACACAGGGAGCCACTCACGTATTTGGCAGTACACATCGTCTACCTGTTCAGACATCCCAAAATGACCAAAGTAAATGCGATTCAGCTTGCGCGCTTCAAATCGACGTAGAGACGCTAACATGGCATCCGGGTCAAACTGATTCGGAGAAGTAGATGGCAGCACGAGGTGTATACCATCCTTTTTAAGCTGCGGATAAAGGACACCTGCCGTATCACCTGTGAACATGCCGCGGCTAACGGGATCGTAGATGCTGAAGTGATGATTGGCATGCCCTGGCGAATCCAGAAACTCGAACATGCAATTCGCCCCGATTTTTAGTATATCTCCGTCTCCACGAATCAAAATCCGCTCTTCGGGAACAGCTTCAATCGGATCAAACAATCGATCAAAATCATCATGATACACCGCTCTCGCCCCTGCGATCAGTCGGCTTGGATTAACGAGGTGACGTGCACCTTTTGGATGGACGACGATCTTTGCGTTTGGGCAATCCTTTAGAAAAAGTCCCACTCCTCCCGCATGATCCAAATGAATATGCGTCACAATGATGTATTTTACTTGTTCCGGGGTAAAACCGAGCTTGGCGAGGCCGGTCTTGATGTATGGGACGGAGGGGCTTGGCCCTGTTTCAACCAAAGTCAGTTCTTCTTCAGCGATGACATAAGTCCCCGTGCGTTCCGCCCAGCCCATATCGAAACCGTCTATTAAATGGATGCGCTCCCCTAAGTAAATTAGCTGTGATGATTGCATGTCAATGCTCCTCCTTTTCAAAGGTGATTTTGTTGCGAGAATATTTACACTTTATCATCAATTTGGGACGTACTGGGAATATCAACACAAATTCTTCATATTTTCATCGTAATATGAGGGTAGTAAAAGCAATTCCTTTACCTGGAGGGGTGCAAAATGGGTCAGCTTTTCTCTGAGTTACGACCTGAGCATGAGAAGTTTATCAAGAAGCAGCGAATGTTCTTCGTTGCCTCTGCTCCTATGGACACAGATGGTCACGTGAATCTTTCACCGAAAGGGTACGATTCCTTTCGCATCATATCGCCTACCGAGGTGGCCTATTTAGACCTGACCGGAAGCGGAAACGAAACCAGTGCACATCTACAGGAAAATGGCCGGATTACTCTCATGTTTTGCGCCTTTGAAGGCCCCCCTCTCATCATGCGCTTATTCGGCAAAGGAACGGTTATTCTCCCAGATTCGCCTCGGTGGGATGAGCTCGTAAAAGACTTCCCGCCTCTGCCCGGTGCTCGTCAAATCATTACCGTAAACGTACAGGAAGTAAAGACTTCTTGCGGCTGGGCTATCCCCTTCTATTCCTACTCAAAAGAACGCGACACCCTTCAGAAATGGACTTTGGCTAAAGACGAACAGGAACTGCTTGCTTATCAAAAGGAAAACAACGTAGTAAGCATGGATGGCTTGCCAACACCCTTGGGACAAAAGCTTTTTCCCGCAATAGGTGGGGATAACGAAGCGTAAAACGCAAAGAAGCTGCCTTGCTCGCAGCTTCTTTGTGTGAAAACTCTTTACTTGCTGGTATAAATGACCACTGCATCGCGGAGAAACTCGGCTACACCTGGCTGTTCCTTATCATAGTAAGCAGTAAAGCGCGGGTCATCGACATACATCTGGGCAACACCTGCGTGCGCTTCTTTGCTGTAGCTGTCCCAATAAAAGCTGAGCCATTGACGGTGAAGATCTGCTGCTTTTTGCGCCAATTCATGAGCAGGATCACCTGTCAAAAAAGCCTGCGCCAATGTATCGTGCAGCTCTGCGTTCAATTTCTCCAGCGCGGCATACTGTTCTTCTGTCATGCCTTTGACCATCTGATTCGATTTTTCGATTTGGTCATTTCCGTATTTCGCTCGAATTTCTGCCCCGTACTTCTCTTCATTCTCATCAATCATCTTTTGCTTGAAGCCTTCAAATTTTTGTTGGTCACTCATCGTTTTGGTCCCCTCTCTTTGTGCTAATGTCAAATCGACATTGGCGATTAACGCATCCAATTGCGCTCGCCTTTCCAGGAGCTTCTCGCGGTGCTCCCACAGTGCTCGGTCAGCATCAAAGGTTGGTGAATCCAGGATCTCCTTGATCTCCTCCAAGCTCACACCCAGCTCGCGGTAAAAAAGGATGTGCTGCAATCGATCAACCTCTAGCTGTCCGTAAATGCGATACCCTGACGAATTGATTCTCGCCGGCTTGAGAAGGTCAATTTCATCGTAGTATCGGAGCGTCCGGGTGCTGACACCCGCCAGGAGTCCTAGCTTTTGCACCGTATATTCCATGTTCATTCCTCCTGACAAATTGATCGTACACATTTACGGACCGTCAATGTCAAACACATTTTCAGCATAAAATTGGCGTTACTCGCTATCCATAATTTGTTAAAATAAAGATAACGCCATACAAAGGGGGACTTCGATGCTCTATATCATCGGTTTCATTGTAGCTGTAGTCGGTGCCGGATGGGGATTAACAGGGCTGCTTAGCCTCAAAGCGAGAGATAAACATGCCATCACGCATTATAGTGACGATGCTTATGCCCAGCAAAACTTGTTCCAGATGCACAACAACCCTACCCAAGGAATGTAAAAATAAAAAATGGCTGCCCGCATCCTGTGCATGGCAGCCACCTTTCTTTTTTTACAGAGCTTGGAATGTATCAGTCAATACCGGTACGATTTGCTTCTTACGGGAGACAACGCCCTTCAGAACAGCTTTGTTGTCCACCAATGTTACTTGGTACGCTTTTTCTACCGCTTGTGTTGCGCTACCAAGAGCGATCGCAACAGAATCATTGTTCAAGATATCCGTTACAACAAACACGAACAGGTCCAAACCTTTTTCAGCGATGTTTGCATTCATAGCTGCTTCCAGTTCGCCTTGGCGTGCAAGTACATCATTGACATCTACTGCATTTACTTGCGCGATTTCTACTTTCGCATTGCCCATTTGGAACTCTTTTGCATCCAATGTGAGCAATTGTTCGATTGTTTTGTCGCTCAGGTCTGCCCCCGCTTTGAGCATGTCCAGACCGTATGCTTCCAGATTGACACCTGCGATTTCAGCCAGCTCATGAGCAGCCGCTACATCTTGCTCCGTGCAAGTTGGGGATTTCAACAGCAACGTATCCGAAATGATAGCAGAAAGCATCAAGCCCGCCATCTCTTTTGGAATGTCTACGCCGTTTTCTTTGTACATTTTCTTCAAAATAGTAGTCGTGCATCCAACCGGCTCGGCACGGAAGTAGAGAGGATTGCTCGTCTCAAAGTTCGCAATACGGTGATGGTCGATCACTTCTACCACTTGCACCTGCTCAATGTCATTTGCGCTTTGTTGGCGCTCATTGTGGTCTACAAGGATGACTTCATTTACTTCATTTGCCACTGTTTCTACGAGGCGCGGCTCTTTTACTTGGAAGTAATTCAACACAAATGCTGTTTCGCTGCTGATTACACCGAGGCGTACAGGCTCTACATTCGCGCCCAATTTTGTTTTCAAGTCAGCGTATACAAGTGCTGAACAAATGGAATCTGTGTCTGGATTTTTATGACCGAAGATTAGTTTTTTTTCCATCATCCATACTCCTTAATCGTAATTTGGCTTCCAAATTATACCACAGCTTAGAGGATATGCCCAAGATACATTATAGGTTCAAATCGGATCATTGAAAATACGATTTTAAAGATCAATCAAGAATGAACGGGAGGCGATGTGAGATGAAAGTGGCAGCTCTGTATGACATTCACGGGAATGCCCATGCACTACAGGCTGTATTGGTAGAACTGGAAGCAGTGAAGCCTGATCTTATTGTCATCGGGGGTGATACGATCTCAGGCCCGATGCCCGTCCAAACACTTGAAATGCTCTTCCAATTGAATACACCCGTGCAATTCATCCGTGGTAATGGCGAGCGTGAAGTACTTCTCACATTTGACGGAGAGGCTCAGACCTTGGAAATATCCGATTCTGTCCGAGAAATCACGTCATGGGTTGCGGAGCAATTGAGCCGCTCTGATCGTGACTTTCTGGCGCAACTCCCTCTTACCTATACGTTAAATCGAGAAGATTTCGAGGACGTGCTATTCTGCCACGCGATTCCCACCAATGATGAAGATATTTTCACCCCACTCACTCCGGATACAATTGTGGCCGCTTACTTTGAGGGGACGCAGCAACGAACAGTCATCTGTGGTCATACACATATCCAATTTGAACGTCGCCTTAGCGATCTGCGTATTCTCAATGCCGGAAGTGTGGGCATGCCTTATGCCGACAAACCGGGGGCATACTGGTTATTGCTTGATGGTGACAGCTATGAGCATCGCTTTACACCCTATGATGTAGAAGCTGCTGCAAAACTAATCGCTTCTACGAACTATCCGCAAGCTCAGCAGTTTGCCGAAGAGAATGTCCGAAAAATACCTGCGGTTCAAGAATCGATCGAATTTATAGAGGCCCTGGCACAAAAAAAACGACCCTCTATTTAATTTAAGGTGCTCCTATCGTGGTCATGACTACTTTTTTCATAGGATCTCGCTCCTTTTTTCGACTGGTTGTTTGATCTCCTTACTCATAAAAAGGGCAATGGATGAGAAAATAAAGAAGACCTCTCACCGAATCATGATTGCCGGTGAGCCACAGCGATTAACAAAAAGAGCGAGTGTCTTCTACTGGCAAAAACGATCTATTCCGGCTGTAAATCGACGCAAATGAAGCATCCGCACTTTTGCGTGCTTTCCGCTTTTTTCCGTATAATAAAAGCACTCGAGAGGACAACAGCCGACTCGAGGACATACGAAAGAGAGCGTGAATGGCAGTGTAATACATATCGTTTCTAACTACTTTCTATTTTTTCTTATATGAGAAGGAGAAACGATTTTTCGTGGAATCACCCCTGTTGAAAAACATCTTTTTTTGAATCTATTTTTTCGTAACGATGCATACGGTCTTCATGTCCGTTATGACCTTGGAAATGAAAAACCCAGCACGTATCCAATTGGCACAAGCAACACAAGCTATCTCCTCTGCCTATACGGAATCAGATAATCGGAAATGAAAAAAAGCACTCTACTAATCTTGTAGGGTGCTTCTTATATGGTCACGAACCTCGGGGAGAATTTCTATTTCCCGAGATTGTTCTTAATGGCTTCCAATCCAGCGATTTCTCCCAGGAAGAACGTATCGCCCGCGAGTGTATCCATCTTGTAAACCTGGTTGTTTTTCACTGCTTTGAGGTTTTTCCAGACAGGATGATCCTTCCAGATATGAATCAACCCTTCCGGCTCTTCTGCTTTTGCCGATCGGCGGTTCTCAGCAAGAAAGATATGATCGGGAGCGAGCTCACTCAACGCCTCGATTCCGATACGCCCCCCAATCTTTCCATCCTCGGGCAATCCTGCTATCGGCGTTAGTCCCACTTCCTCATAGTAAATCGGGAAGTTTTTGGGATGCATCACCGTAAAATCCTTGCCATTGGAAACAAGGAATAGCACCGTTTCTCCTTTATGTTTGTCTGCTACTGCTTTTGCTTCGCTTTTCAGCTTATCAAAATCGGCCAAAACTTGCTTCGCCTTATCTTCTTTGCCAATAACTTCAGCTATTTTCATGAGGCGGGTGGGTGCATCCACAGAGAAATCAATGACGATGGAATCAGCCATTTTGTTGAATTCTTCAAATCTGGAGCCTTTCCCGGTGCTTGTCATGACAATAACTTCAGGGTCCATCTCCAACAAAGTCTCCAAATTCGTTTTTCCACCCAGATCCTTCACCGTTTTCCCTTCCGCATACTTCGCAAAAATGGGTGACTTACTTTTGGTCGACTCAAAGCCTTCCGATACAATTGGAGCAAAATCTAGCACGAGGAAGTAATCGGTTCCCATGATATCGACAGAAGCGACACGCTCCGGCTTTTTCTCCAGTGTGACTTCCCCCATCGCATGCTTGATGGTTCGAGGATACATAGCCGCCTCTGTCCCTTTCGTATCGGGTTGTGATGCTCCTGCCTCAACCTTTTGCGTTTTATTGGTAGCGTTTGTGTCTGTAGTCGACTGCCCTGCTCCGCAACCCGCTACGACGGCTGTGGCTAAGATTACGGACAGAATGCCTGATAATTTCTTTTTCATATTGATTGAACTCCTTTTTTCATCCCCTGATTTCAACGTGCCTTACCCCTTTGTCCGGATCAATAAATACAAAAAATAAGGCCCCCCAATGAGGGAAATAACAATACCCGCTGGTACTTCTGTAGCTGGCATGATGCTTCGCCCTATCGTATCCCCGGCCAATACGAGCAATGAACCGACGAGCGCCGTAATGGGCAGCATGTATTGATGCTGGGGTCCGACTAATCTGCGCGCGATATGCGGGCCAAGCAAACCGATAAAGCCTATGCCTCCACCTGTCGCTACACTCGACGCAGCCAAGCCAACCGCTCCCGCCATCAAGGCCAGTCGCTCCCGTTGAAGAGATACTCCCAGACTTGCTGCAATATGTTCGTTCATACTGAGCAGGTTCAGCACATTTGCCTTCCAGTACACGTACGGTAGCAGAATCACCATCCACGGCAAAAGTGCCAGCACAAACTTCCAATTGGACCCCCACAACGATCCCATTTGCCAAGTGACGACAAACTCGAGGTTTCGTGGATTCAACTGAAGTGTCAAAATAATGCTGATGGCGCTAAGTCCCGCCCCTACTGCAATTCCTGTAAGCAAGAGACGGGTAGGAGATATGCCATGCCCCTTCTTGTATGCGAGCAGATAGATGATGACCGCTGTGGCAGTGGCACCTATGAGAGCGAGGAATGGCATCAAAAAAGGCGGAGCCATATTCGTCGCGGGATATAAGGAGACGAACAATAGTACGGCCAGTCCAGCACCTGAACTAATTCCAAGGATGCCTGGGTCAGACAGACCATTGCGAGAGATTCCTTGCAAAATCGCCCCCGATACAGCAAGCCCAGCCCCAATCATGACCGCAATCACCATACGAGGAAGCCGCAGCTCAAACAACACGAGACTCTGCTTTTTCGAGCCCTCCCCGAGCAATGTCTGCAACACCTCGAAGGGCCCAATACTGTACGGTCCCGTGTTCAAGCTCAGGACAAAACCGACAAGCAAAAGTACTGCGAAAAGAAGGATCAGTCGGACACTACGGCTTTTTCTTTTGTGAGAAAAGTGATCGATGTCCACTACCACTCCCTCCTTTCCTTACGTGCCAGGTACAGGAAGAAGGGGACCCCGATGACAGCGATAATGGCGCCAAGCGGTGTTTCGTAGGGCATCGCTATCATTTTGGCTCCGATGTCTGCAAAAACAACCAAAACGCCTCCCATGACTGCCGAACAAGGAATGATCCAGCGGTAATCAACCCCGACCAGAAAACGGACGATGTGTGGGACGACAAGACCGACAAATCCGACACCGCCAACCGTTGAGACTGAAGCACCTGCCAGCACCATGACGACAACCGCCGCCAAACCCTTCACCAGTCTGGTCTTTTGTCCGAGTCCCGCTGCAATCTCTTCTCCCAGACTCAAAATGGTAATGGAGCGAGACAGGATCATGGCCACAATGATTCCTCCCACAATCCAGGGCATCATGACGGATACTTGAAACCACTCCGCTGTAGAGATCCCCCCTGCTGACCAGAATGCCAGATCGTAGTTGATCTGAAAGAGGAGGGATATCGCCTGACTAATCCCTGATAGGATAGAGCTAACGACTGCCCCCGCCAACGCGAGCCGTAAAGGTGTCAAACCGTTTTTGGAAAAATAGGCCAGTCCATATACAAGTCCTACTCCCAGACCCGCTCCTATAAAAGAAAAGAGAACAATAGACTCAAAAGGGAGTCCTGGCGCAAAAGCAAAAACGAGTACAAGTACGAATCCAGCCCCTGCATTAATGCCCATCAAGCCCGTATCCGCAATCGGATTTCTCGTAACCCCTTGCATGATGGCTCCCGCTACGGCAAAAGCAGCTCCTACCAGCGCTCCTGCCAAGGCACGTGGCATTCGCAGTGATTGAATAATGACGTGATGCTCGTTGCTAGAATCATAATGAAAAATCGAGTTCCAAACGGTGGCAAACGAGATGTTAGCCACTCCTGTGATAATGGATGAACCTAGCCCGAACAAGATGCCGCAGATCCCCGCAACAATCAACACGGTCGCCATCCACGGCCTGGTTCGAAGCGAAGTATTTTTAGTGATCGGCTGTGACAGTGACATTTCCCTTCTTATCCTCCAAAGCAACGTTCGAATGAATCACGGTCAGCTTGTCGTTTGCAGCCGTTCTCGCTCGTGCTTCCGGTATGACCTCCGGAAAGCCAAGCTGAAGCATTCCTACGAGCTTTTCCTCCGCACGTACCCCTACCGCTTGCAAAAATCCTACTTGATACGTGAACGGTTCCGTTTTCCAAACGACGCCCAACCCCCGCTCCCACGCCGCTAGCTGAAAGTTTTGAATCAACGTGCAGGCTGCCGCATAGTCCTCTTCCCGTTCTCTTTGCCGAGAGTCTTCATTTACGATAACCAAAAGATATGCCGGGACGCGTAAAAGCAATTCTGGATCTCTTTTTTTCATGGCGTTTTGAAGAATGGCATCGACGACAACCCGCTTTCCTTCTTCCATATAAAGGACGAATCGCCAAGGCTCACGTAGTCCATGGTTAGGCGCCCAGACAGCTACATCCAACAACTCACGAATCAATTCCAGTGGAATCGGGTCTGCTTTGAATTTCTTTATGGTTCTGCGGTCACGGATCGCTTGTGCAATCGGATACAATGATGACTCCATCTCGTTCCCTCCAATAATAGTGATACTCATTCTCAATCATTATCACAAACTTGTGGACGCAAGAAAATTGAAGAACCTGATTCCTTTTTTGTACATTCCTGTGACTCTGCAAGATGCGTGAGCGCCTCTGATATGGCCTGCTCATGGCCGAGTGCGGAATAATGCAGCCAAGGATATACCCCAGCTCGATGTACATTCCCTTTCAAACGATGCTTGCGTACATCCGTTCGAATTTTCCTTTCGTCGAAAAGCAGAATATGATCAGCCTGAAAATCTTGAAGCTCATCCAGACTCGCGATATCCAGAAAGGCAAAATGATCTGTTCCCACTGGCGGTCTCATCTGTAGGTCACCGTATAAAATATCGGAAATTTTCCGCCTTCTCGCACCAAATATACGGGCTCCCCCATCCCAAGCCCTCACTGCCATAACAGTTTCATTCCCAATTTTTTTGCGGATACGCTCGCGGGCTGCAACTGCTTTCAGATCATAATAATAGAGCCAACTCGTCGCCACTTCTGCAATTCCCAGCATGGTAGCTATCTGCTGCAAATGATCCCGCCAGGTCGTTGTTTTGAAAGGAATGAGCTGTGTCGGTGCAATGGCTTCCAATTGTTCAAGCCAAGGTGCAACCTGATCTGTACCGACAATCAAATCCGGCTCCATCTGGCGCAGACGGTACAAGTCAAATTCCAGTGTGGCTGTTTCCATCTGGGAGTACGGCCTCTTTTGCCGATGCTTTTCCCAAACAGGAATCAGATGTTGGATTGAAACCCCCAATGCAAGCAGATCACCGATGATTGCTGGATGGAGTACGGCGATTTTCTTTTGTAACGATTTCTTGAAGCGATAAGGGGGAACGCCAACGATCTTTTTAAACATCCGACTGAAATAGTACACATCTCCATAGCCCACTTCATTAGCTACCTCAGGAATCATCACGTCCTCCGCCACCAGAAGCTGACAAGCCTTCTCCATTCGTTTCCGATTGATGAATTGCAAGGGAGTGAGCGAGGTGTACTCCTTAAACTGCTGATAGAAAAGGGTCGGTGTCATTCCTGAGTAGCGAGCCATCTCCTCGATCTGAAAAGTCTCCTCACTATGCTGCTCCATATGCTCTGCGATCCCTTGAAGAAGTTGCTGACGATCTGTTTTTTTCTCTTGCAGCGTAATTCCAGCCATAATCGCTTGCCATAGCTTCCAAAAAAGAATCTGCATGGTTACCTGATCGAAGTGATCTTTTCGCCATGCCAGATGCAATTGTTCGATATGATGGTGAATCAAGGAGATTGTTTCGATATGGTGCTTCCCCTGGATCGGTAGCATCACTTCGTTAATGAGCCATCCATCCCTTTCTTTTCTGGCATGAGCAGCAAAAAGCGACACGTAACAAACATAGATGTTCTCCGTAATGGGCAAAAGGGCGAGCCCTTCCTGCATATCCTCTGGAGATATAACCATGCAATCTCCTTGGTTAAGCATCCCTCCTGTCTTATCCAACCGAAACGACGCCCTGCCCTCTATTACCAAAATGATTATTTGTTCGCTTCTATCTCTCGCTTCTACAAGCTTCCATTCTTTTGAAATGGACAAAACTTGCACATCATTTACTGTGATGACATTCGGATCACTATATGTGTCTGTTTTTCTCATAAATAACTCCTCTTGAATCATGATGCAGCAATTGATAACAATTCTCACCAATTGTACGAGAGACTTGGCAAAACTGCAATTACACTTGAGTGAGAAAAAGCAAAAAAAACGCCAAACGATCATCAAGATGACCACTCGACGTTTTCTCTTTCCACGTAAGCTATTCACATGACACTCTTTGTAGACAAATATTTCTAAATGATCGTATATTTTAACAAAGCATCTCATATTTTCTACCTATGTTTCTACTAAAACACAAACAGAAAGAGGTACAGGTATGCTGAGCAATCAAAAAGTAATCGTAACAGGAGCAGCTTCTGGGATCGGGAAAGCCGTAGTGATGCACTGCTTGCAAGAAGGAGCCGCTGTCATCGCGTGTGACCTCAATCAGGAAGCTTTGCTGGCACTGGAAGAAGAGATGGATCGAGCAGAAAGACTACATACGTATTGTGTGGATGTTAGCAAATATGAGGAGGTCGCGGCTTTTTTTGCGCATATCGAGGCAGAGCATGCGGATTGTACCAGTCTCGTCAATAACGCAGGCATTTACCTGGCGAAAAACATTCTGGACTACGACCTCGACACAATTGAAAAAGTACTCGCGATTAACGTAAAAGGTAGCATTTATTTCTCACAGATGTTCGGAAAGCTCCTTTTTCCTGCCCAAAAACGAGGAACGATCGTCAACCTGTCCTCTGTATCCGGAATCGAGGGCAGCTCGGATGCAGTCTATGGAACCTCGAAGGCGGCAATTCTCGGCTTGACTAAAAGCTGCGCAATGAACTTCGCTCCCTACATCCGGGTCAATGCGGTAGCACCCACCATGGTTGCTACACCGATGATGGACACCATTCCAGAATGGCGTCGGGCAGAATATCTCGCTCACGGCCTCATCGACAGCCCTGTAATGCCAGCGGACGTGGCAGATACCGTCGTTTTCCTGTTATCGGAGAAGTCCAAACACTACACCGGAGCGACTTTTGACATCAACAACGGCGGATATCTGCGGTAATAGCATGGCAAAGGGGCGTTTAATGCCCTACCATCCAAGGGCGTTTGCCCCCACGACTGTGAGAATGTCCCCGATGTGTCTGGCTACCGTGACTATGGCTGCACCCTGCTCCTTCATGGGAATGCGAATGCTTCCGTACCACTTTTGGTTCCACACCACGCTCAATACGTTGTCGTAGCGCTTGCGGTGTCATGATCAATCCTGGTGCAGCATACAAACGTTTTGAGGATAATTGGCAATCGGGGCAAGTAACGCTCTCTGTCAGCTCGCTCATCTTCAGCCACAGTACAAATGGGCCACAATCCTCGCACATGTAATCGTATCTCGGCATCGTATTTGGCTCCTTCTTTCGCGGTCTTTGTCTTGGCTACTTCGGCAAAATATCTCGATCAAAAATGCTTGTCGGGATAGACAAGGTGCAGCACGCATTCGGAATATCGACGATTCCCGCAATTCTTCCCTCCACCGGCGCTGTTCCCAGTAGCATGTACGCCTGCTCCCCCGTGAAGCCCATCGCTGTTTTCAAATACTCGATAGCATTCAGGCAAGCATTGCGGTAAGCCACATGCGCATCCATGTACAACTGCTGGCCTGTCGTCTCGTGGACGGAAATCCCTTCGAAAACGAGGTATTCTGTATAGCGAGGCTCTACTGGACCCGGCTTGAATACAGGGTTGTTCACAATGTTATACTTCGCCATCCCGCCCTTGATGATGTCCACATGAAGATCCAGCCAACCTGCCATTTCAATTCCGCCACAGAAGGTCACTTCTCCGTCTCCTTGTGAAAAATGCAAATCGCCCATGGACAGCTTCGCCCCATTTACATAAACCGGGAAGTAAATACGAGTGCCTTTGGACAAGTTTTTGATATCGCAGTTTCCGCCATGCTCGCGAGGGGGGACAGTCCGAGCCGCTTCTCTGGCAATCCGATCAAACTCCGCTCCTTTTAAACTACCCAACACGGCACTGTGCGGGGTCGGCAAATTTGCAAGGGGCGGCATTCGTTCAGGATTTGTCGCTACAAGGTCGCTCTCTCTTCGGTTCCAGCGATCCAATAGCTGGTGGGAAGGTGCGGTACCAATCAAGCCTGGATGAAGAATGCCAGCAAATTTGACTCCTGGCAAATGGCGGGAGGTCGTGTAAATGCCGTGGAAGTCCCAGATCGACTTGGCCGCTTGTGAATAATGATCAACGAGGAAGCTCCCGCCGTTTTCTTTGGCGAAAATCCCGTTAAAGCCCCATTCCGATTGGGAAAGTGCCCCGATATCGAGAATATCGACAACCAAGAGGTCCCCTGGCTCTGCTCCATTCACCCAGACAGGTCCACTAAGTACATGGACGCGATTGAGGTTCACATCGCGAATGTCGGAAGGGTCATCGTTGTTCGCGATCTGCCCGTCCGTCCAGTCCTTACATTCCATGCGAAAAACAGCTCCCGGATTCACGGAAACGGTTGCTGGAATGTCTGGATGCCATCTGTTGTGACCAGGTGTATCCTGCTCCTCCATCGGTTTGTTCAAGTCAACTCGAAATAAAACTTCTGGCATGCTGCTTCCCCCTCACTTGTTCGAAATGACATATGCGTACATACACAAAAAGAAGCAAAAGACATGCCAATGCTTGCTGGCCCCGATAAAAATTTAATCGTACCGATTCTTTTGGCTATTTTCTCCTGTATACTTATGACAAAGAGCTTGTCGCAAAACAGGTCATGCAGTTGATCTGCCCTTGACCAGAAAACTCCCTCTTCTCTTGTATCGCTTTCGTCTTTGTGTGTCGTTTGTTTCACGCTTCCTTGTCGGACACCTGTCCCACGATCGAACAAACAAACTATAACCAAGAAAGGGTGCGAGAACGATTTTTGAAGCCGGCATGCTTCTCTCTTCTTTCGATTCTTCCTCCGCAATCGAGCGTTCCCAACATCGCGCGATCTCTCATGCTGTCTTTCATTCTCTCTACCAGCAATTACAGGCCACCACGAAGCTCTCACCCTACGAATTTTCTCTGATCAAGGACGCGCTTATCCATTTGCTACAAACTGATCATGCGATTCCAGCCCTCAGACATGCATCTCATTCTGTTCCCAATTGGAAGAGTCTTCTTTTCGCATGGGCGGAAAATAGCCAAGAATGCCTCATCGCACTCAGTGACGAGCGCAGCGTACTTTTTGCTAACAAGCGGGCAAAGGAACGCTTTTCGTTAGTGGAAGGCCTTGTGCTCGAGGCGGATTGGGAACAAGAACGCTTACGCAATTGGTATGTAGAGGAACTCGATCTGGGGGAAAAGACGTGGTATCGGCTCTTTTTGATTCGCCCAAGTACGTCAATCTTGTCAAAGACTACTAGCAGCTATTCGTTTTCAGAGATACATACGAATAGCCCCCTCTATCAAGCTCAACTGCATACAGCACGTATTGCTGCACAGTCGTTATCGAATACGTTATTGCTCGGAGAAACAGGCTGTGGCAAAGAAGTCCTGGCGCGAGCCATCCATTCCTCCAGTTCACGAAAAGACGGCCCTTTTCTTGCAGTCAATATCGCAGCACTTCCACGCGAACTGATCGCCAGTGAGCTATTTGGATACGCAGAAGGAGCTTTTACGGGAGCAAAAAAAGGAGGACAGCCAGGAAAATTTGAAGCGGCAAATGGAGGAACGCTATTTCTCGATGAAATCGGGGAAATGAGCTTGGAGCTTCAAGTGCTTTTGTTGCGGGTACTCGAAGAACGCAAAGTGACGAGGTTGGGTTCCCACGAAGAAAAGCCCTTGGACATTCGTGTGATCGCTGCCACCAATCGTTCCATTGAAGAAGATGTACAGAATGGTCTGTTTCGTGCAGACCTTTACTACCGGCTAAATATCCTGCAAATACGCATCCCTCCTCTGCGCGAACGCAAAGAAGACATTGCAGCCTTGGCTAACGAGTTCCTCCAGCAGCTTCATACCCAATACGCTGGCGGTCCGACAGGTATCTGTCAATCTGCCATGTCGATCTTGCAACAGCACTCATGGCCCGGAAATATTCGTGAGCTGCGCAATATCGTGGAGCGAGCATTTTTACATGCGTACGGTGATTCGTGGGTCACCTCTCACCATCTCCCGAGCGAATGGCAGCAGCAATATGGTCTGCAAGAAGCACCCAGCGAACCTTTGCCATTATTGCGCGAATTAGAGCGACAGACAATCCAGCAAGCCATCACAGAAGCTCCATCTATCAGCGCCGCTGCCAAAAAGCTAGGTATTGCGCGAAGTACCCTGTATCGAAAAATGGAAGAGTTAGGAATCGGATAAGAACATCGGGGGATGAGCGTAAGCCGCTTTTCCCCCGAAATCGTTTACTGATGCCCTATTCGTCAGCGAGTGCTCGCCGTATCGTCATTTTTGCTTCCTCTGCTACTATCTCATCCTTATGATCAATGGCTTGCATCCAAAGCAGCATCGGAATGTACACCGCCATCATCCTGGCCAATATTTTTGTCTCTTCATCCACTTCTCCATACACCTGGAAAAACGATTGGCGGGCATGTGGCGGTAAAAAACTGTAGACCACATTTAAATCCGCTCCTGGATGCCCCACATTGAGATCTCCCCAGTCAATGATGCCTGATATCTGCCCGGCTTCATCTACCAGCATATTTTTCACATGGAGGTCTCCGTGCAGCAGCACTTCACGCGGACTTATTCGGTCTATCACGACTTGTCCTAAATAATTGGCGATCGCATCCCGATCTTCTCCAGAAATATGTACAGCCAAGGTAGACAAGAACGTCTGTATTTTTGCTTTTCTCTGTGCAATGTCCAGGAGGTTCCTATGATCTTGCTCGATCCCGTTCTCGCGGGCACGCTGGGGCGGAAACGCATGTAAGCTTTTTAAAAACGTCGCAAGGGCCACTGCCGATGAAGCACGCTGCTCGTCGGTCAAGCCCTTTGGAAACGTTCCTGGAAGATACGTGTACCCCAAAAAAGGGAATGGGTAGTCGGTGGTTGGTTCCCCATAAAAAACTGGCTTCGGATACGGTATCGTCAGGAATGCCGCAAGCATTGGCAGCAGCATCCCTTCCTTTTTGATCAATTCCACAGCGACTTTCCGCCTGGGAGAACGGAAAACAAAATCGTCCCCCACTCGAAAGACCATATTATCCCAACCACAGCCGATCAGCTTGATGGGCATAGAGGAGAGCTGCGGAAACTGACGGAGGATGAGTGCGCGTACCAATGGTTCAGATACTTCCCAGTCAGCATCCCATGGATTCGCGTTGGTCATTATTTTCGTTCCCTCCCCTTTGTCGTTTCATCTGCCGTGATAATGCTTACAGCTACGATTGCGTATCACGAATCTGATAGACACATCTCTTTCCGCCGATTGCCACGCATTCCGTCCGTTCTACGCTCGTTTGGAGTAACTCTCGGTAACAAGCAAGCTCTCTTGCACAAATCATCTGATACCGATCTGCTACTTTAAAATAGGGACAATTGTACTGTGTAATCATATATTCCTCATCACTGACCTGTTCCCATCTCGCCATAAATCCGTTGTCATCTTGGATGCGCGCCATCTCTGCCACCTTTTCAGATAGCGTTTTCCCTTCCATTTGTCCCTCGTATTTCTGGATAATCTTCTCTTGCTGTCTTGCAAAAAATTGATCCACGCGGTCTTCCCCGTCTGCCAGCACGATATGCTCCATCAAATCCACGGCTAATTGCCCGTAATCATTCGGAAATTGTTCGTTACCTTGCTGTGTCAACGAGTAGTAGTGCATTGGTCTGCCTGCTTTTTGACGACCTACTCTGCACACAACAAAACCGTCTTTTTCCAAGTAGATCATTTGTCTGCTGACAGCTACCTTTGTGAGCTCCAGCCTGTTTTGCAAATCCTTTGTGCTGAGCTCCCCTTCCCTTTTCAGCAGCAAAAGAATGTATTCACGTGTGGATAGGTGTCTATATCTCTCCATTTTCTCTTCGCCCCTTTATTTGGAAAAGAACGATACGCTCACAGTATATGTCCTTTGTATAACTAATTCAATAAACATGTTTATAAAGTGACATTCTTTGTTCATCGCGAAGCCTACGCAACTGCAATTTATTAAACATTTTAGTTGAATATATATAAAATAATTCCTATACTGTGATTGTAGTGCAAGGTGTTTTTTTCCAAGAAGGATAGGTGAAACAAATGAAACCTGTATTCTCCCTTCTCCGTGAACGACAGGTCGAAGTGACTTATCAGGAGCCTTTAGCGGCACATACTACCTGGAAAATTGGCGGACCTGCGGATTTACTGATTACACCGAGCAGCAAATCCCAACTGATCATGGTCCTACAAATCCTGAATGAACATCATGTTCCATGGATGGTGATGGGAAAGGGCTCCAACCTTTTAGTCACAGACAAGGGGTATCGTGGCGCGGTCATCAAATTAAACAAAGCTTTGGACTATGCCCGAATCGTGGGAAATCAGATTTACGCAGGGGCTGGCTACTCCTTGATCAAGCTTGCAGCATTGGCAAACAAGCACAGGCTCAGTGGCTTGGAGTTCGCAGGTGGAATACCAGGGTCTGTCGGCGGAGCCGTGTATATGAATGCAGGCGCGAACGGATCGGATATATCGGACATTTTCCATTCAGCTGAAGTGATCACGCAAACGGGAGCCATTCGCTCCTTGCGTGACGTAGATTTGGATTTTTCTTATCGCCACTCTTCCTTGCAAGATGCTAATGCGATTATCACGGAAGCCGTTTTTGAGCTGACTATGCGCGACAGCGAAAGCATCAAGCTCCAATGGAACCGCTATAAAGAAAAACGTTTACAAACACAGCCTCTGCCGTTCGACTGTGCGGGTAGTGTATTCAGAAATCCTCCGGGCCATTTTGCGGCAAAGCTCATTGAAGATGCTGGTCTTAAGGGCATGCGGTACGGAGGCGCGGAAGTATCGAGCAAACATGCCAATTTTATTATGAATACTGGCAATGCGACTGCACTTGATGTATGGACACTCATGAGGCAGATTCAGGAAAAGGTTCACAGCCAATCAGGCATTCACCTTATACCTGAGGTTGTAATCGCAGGAGAACAGTAAGCATAAAAAAGGGAGGTCTCACAATGATTCACATAAGCGAAGCTGCCGTCACTCGCCTTCAACATATGCTCGAACAAGAAAGCTCTTCTCTCTTCATTCGTTTTGGCGTAAAGGACGGAGGCTGTTCCGGGATGACCTACGGACTCGGTTTTGATGATACGTATCAAGAAGGCGACACCACAATTGATATGGATGGTGTGAAGCTGGTCGTCAATCCGGAAAGCTATCCGTATGTCGCTGGCGTCGAAATCGATTACAAAGAAACAGGAATGATGGGTGGATTTACGATCCAAAACCCCCATGCAATTGCAACCTGCGGCTGTGGAAGCAGCTTCCGTACAGCCCTACAGCGTGGGAAAAGAGAAAAGTGTGAGTAAACCACCAGACGAAAATGACTTGTCACCGATTCCCAATGAATGCTATTCTATTGAAAAATTTCCCCCTATTCATTATGTAAGGTGACAATATGCTCTCATTTTCCCGATTGATAAAATGTAAACCCCCTATCCCGTAATCTCCCTCCTACGCTGTTTGAGATTTTCGGAATATAGGGGGAATGTACAAGTGAATAGAAAAATCTCAACACCATCTTTACTACTGTTGATTATTCTGGTGGGTTTTCCGCAAATTAGCGAAACGATCTACACACCTTCGTTACCTGATATCGCCAATAGCCTACATGCCAGTAACAATATGATCCAACTGACACTCAGTATTTACTTCCTCGGCTTTGCCTTGGGTGTATTTTGCTGGGGAAGACTCTCTGACTCTATCGGTCGACGCCCTGCCATGCTCTGGGGAATTTTCGTTTACGGACTTGGCAGCTTGGGTTGCTACCTCTCCGATTCGGCTGACTGGTTGTTATGGAGTCGGTTCATCCAAGCTTTCGGTGCGAGTACAGGATCGGTGGTAACCCAAACCATCCTACGAGAGAGTACCGATACCACCACGCGGCATGCTGTTTTTGCTCAGATTTCCGCTGCTCTCGCTTTTACGCCTGCAATTGGCCCTTTAATCGGTGGTTGGGTGGATCAATCCTTTGGCTATCAGGCTGTCTTCTTCACGCTGATCGCAATGAGCGTAGTGATTTTTGCTTACACATTTGTATCGTTGCCTGAGACCAAAACGTCTACTGCTTCAAAGATAAGCACGCTAGCTGTAGCCAAACGCCTTTTTACGGACAAAAGGATTTGGGCTTTTGGCTTCTTAATCGGGGCGACAAATGGCATGTTGTTCAGTTACTATGCCGAAGCGCCATTTATTTTCATTGGTTTTTTCGGCATGACGCCTGGTCTGTTTGGGTTATTGGGTATTTTCGTAGCTTTGGCCTCTGTGATCGGGGCAATGCTCTCGAAAAAACTGCTAACCAAATACCCGGCTGAGAGCCTAATTTTAATCGGCTCGCTGGTAACGACGTTTGGGGCAGTATGCCTTACAAGCTTCACTTTGTATGGCGCGAGTCCTTCCGTTGTCTCGATGGTGATCATGGTAGCCTCTCTCTTTACCCTTTTGCTGGGGATTGGGATCGCGATTCCAAACTGCCTGAGTTTAGCTCTTGTCCACTACGGTGATGTACTCGGAACTGCTGGCGCTATTTTTGGTTTGGGCTACTATCTCATCGTCAGTCTCATCACGAGTGGCATGAGTTATTTTCATAACGGCTCGCTGGTCACCATGCCTATCTACTTCTTGCTATTGGCGATCATGATGGTGCTTGTAAGTAAACAAATAACGATTAGCCATACAGCCAAATAGCCTATTCGCTCTGTTCAGCAACTTCAACATCAAAAAAGCCGATTCTCTCTTAGAGAAAATCGGCTTTTTGCCCATACTCGTCACTCCTCCCGCTTCGTCTCGATCGATAATCCTTCGACATGCTTGCGACTCATCATTTTACGTTTCTTCCGGTTCTCTTTTGTCTCGAAAACGATGTCCATGTCATAATCCGCCGGATACAGCTCTTTGCCCTCAATATGCAAGACGAGGCGCTTTTTGTTGATTTTATATTTCTGATTTTGAATCATGACACCAACGATACCTTTGGAGTCCTCCGCACTAAACACGATGCCGATTCTCCCCAGATAGGAGATGAATACACAATCACCAACCGCAAATGGTTTGTCACGCTTTGGCGAGGCTGGTGTGCCTGCGTTTTCTGATATCTCCTGTGGAAGCTCCTCTCGTCTTTCCTCTTCCACCTCTACTTCCACTTCTTCTGACTTTTCTATTACTCGTGTCTCCACATAGCTTGGAGCCTCATCCACTTCCTGCTTGACGTCTTGGTATTGTTCCAGCCTTTCCATAGTGGTAGTCGTCGTCATGAACCCATTCCGAGTAATTTCCCGAGAACGCTGAATCATCTCAGACGGGATACCCAGCTTCAATGCGATCAGGAATGCGTAGCTCTGTCCAGCTTCTCCGATTCGCAAGCGATATAGTGGCTGTAAGGTCTCCTCGTCAAATTCCATTCGTGCATTTTGAAACCCGGCAGTTGCGGAGGCGAAATTTTTGATTTCGTTAAAATGTGTATTCACGATCACCGTCGCACCTCTTCGATGCAGCTCTTCCAAAATCGCAATCGACAAGGCGACTCCTTCTCCTGGATCTGTACCCGTTGCCATCTCATCAATCAAGACGAGAGTCGAGGCGTCGGTAATCTTTAAGATTTCCAGGACGTTATGAATATGCGCCGAAAACGTACTTAACGCTTGCTCGATGCTCTGCCCATCTCCAATATCTACCGCGATGTTGCGGAAAATGGAGAAATGACTGCCTTCCTGTACGGGTACGAGCAAACCCGACTGTACCATCATGGTTAACAGTCCGATCGTTTTTAACGTCAATGTTTTTCCGCCTGTATTGGGACCTGTAATAATCAGCGATTTGTACTCTCGACCAATCTTCATATGCAGCGGCACCATTTTCGGGCCGAGTAGCGGATGCCGTGCTTCCTTGACATCGAGGATCCCTTTTTCGTTTAGTTCGACATTCGCGCCTCCGATTGCCAATGCGTACTTCGCTTTTGCGAAAAGGAAGTCATACATTCCAACGGTCTCGACATTCACGGTGAGTTCATGGGTGTATTCTTCTGCGAACGCGGACAATTGCATCAGAACTTTTGTTACTTCACGTTCTTCCTCTGCCTTGAGTGCTGTCAGCTCGAACTGTACGGTGCTAATCTCCGTCGGTTCCATATAGACGGTTTGACCGCTCGCTGATTCATCTAAGACACTGCCAGCCACTTGCTTGCGATGTTCTTTTTTGATGGGGATGACATACCGTCCATTGCGTGTACTAATCACATTTTCTTGCATGATCGAACGATATTTGTTCACGATCGAATCCAGTTGTCTTTTCAGGCGCTCTTCAAATACGACAATGCGTTTACGCACCTTCAACAAGTCTTTGCTGGCCGAGTCGACAACTTGCCCATGACGGATGCATTGTTCGATTTCGTTCCTCAATTTTGTGGAGTCGTACATCGATGCTGCATAGGTGCTTACCCGTGGCGCCAATTGTGCTTTTGTCGCCATGTACTTCATTAGTTGTGAGCAACTTGTTAGGAACAAGTACAGATTTGTAAAATCATTTACGCCAAAGACATATCCCGTCCCCAAGAGGGCAAGGATCTTCTCCATCCCTTCCAGCGCGGGAATTGGTACACTGGCTCCGTTTTGCAGGATGTTCTTGGCTTCTGCTGTTTCGTCCAGCTTACTACGCACTACTTTGGCAGAGTCTATCGGCATCATTTGTTCTACATGCTTTTTCCCTGCGTACGATAAGGCGTATTCCATTACCTTTTCTTTGATCTTGTCGTATTCGAGACGCTGTAATGCTTTTTCATTCATGGCTGATTTCTCCTTTTTTATGGAAAATAAAAAAGGGCGAAGAATGAACAAATGTCATTCTCCGCCCTTTTTTTGGGATACCTAAACAAAACGCAACCAAATAAAAAACCGCGCTGAACACAGCACGGATTTTGGGCGCAATGATAGGATTTTCACCTAAGGCATTGTATGATATCCGTTGTTCTTAACTAATTCCAAGGCCGATTATCACCCAACACAAAGAAACTTTGCTACATGGCAAAATTTCAAAGGTTGAATCTAGACCTTTTGTATGGAATTGCTTTAGTTAAGAACGACCGCCGACATCAACATCTCTCCCTAGATATGGTTCTTTTTACTATAGCGCATGTGATACTCTGGCGTCAATCCGCTTGGAATTTGTACAGCTTCACACCATAACCAGTAAAAATCTCGTCAAGCTGCTTACTCACCACATCCCAGTCCCCGCCTGCTAATCCGCAGCCGATCCCGTATGGTATGGCGATAGTCAGATTTTCTTTTTTCGCGAGGGAGAGAACTTCTTCCAACCCTTTTTGCAGCATGTCATATTTCGTGTAGACTCCTTTTTTCCCATAACCGAGCTGTGCGAAAAGGTTGGCAATGTACTTCCCTTCCCCGACCTGGCAAAGCAACACTTGTCCAAGGAGATCACCACGCGAATCCGCATACTGCTCGCAATGCCGCTTGTATTCCGTATAAACATTTGGATATTTGGCTCTTATTTGCTTGGCAAGCCCTGCTCCCATCACGCCCATGCAGTTAACCTGTTGCACGATGATATTTTCCGTAGCTTCCAAAATGTTGCCTGACACGATTTGTACCCATTCATTCATGACACTTACTCCTTTCCTTACGCTACATGTAGGACTTTCCTTTTACGCCTTAAGAAGCGCAGGCTAACAAAATAGAGCAAAGATGCTACTACGCCCAGGACATAAAACTTGGGAAGCAGCGTAAAGGTATGCATAACGATGAAGAAAAGCATCACAGTTGCGATGATTCCAGCCACGATGTACAGCAATGCTTCTAGTAGGAAAAGGAGACTTCCCTTGTTCCTTGGTAATCGTTTCATGATCCAATCTATAACGATAGATTGCGGAATCCCTAACAGAAACACCGTCGGGAACGTAAACATCGCAACGAAAAGAACCGCGGATCGATCCTGAAAATACAGAAGTGCAGCCCCAAACGTAAATAAAAAGCTGGCCAGTATACCCGCAATAAACCTTTCAGCCATGCGGAGCCATCCCTCCTTCTTCCTATACCTGCTCACGTATAAACAGGTCTGGATAGTTTAGAACCAACCCGTTTGTATCAACCGTGATGTTTTCCACGAATGTTCCTGCCCGATATTGATAGACAGACGAGTCCTCTTTGCTTTCTAGCAGCGTATATTGTTGCTGAACTTGTCTATACGTCAGCTCATGGGCTGAGAAATAGACTACCTGGATAGACTGTGGCTCCCCCGGAGAATACGACAAACGCCGGATTGGCAGAGTATTTGTGAAAGGTGTACAAGAAATATCGATATCGATACAGCCAACGAGCTCAGGAATGGGCTCACCCACCTCGTTTGTCCAATTTCCCTTGCCATCCGATGAGAAATGCAAAGCTCCTTCTTCACCTACAATCGCCAGAGAAACCTCTCGTGTGGCCCAATTTGAATCCAGGACCATTTCATATTGGATTCTGGTAAGGGTAGCGTCATCCATCCTCCCGATCACTATGCTATTTACGTGGATTCTGTTCGACCCCTCCCGTATTCTCAAGTGCTCATATCCGACACCTGTCGTCGGTTTCCAGATAACATTCGTTGGTAACACGCGAAGCCCTCCGATCATTTGTTCCCCTTTTCTCTATCCTATCATTTCTTGGATGAAAATGGTAGAGTCCTGTATGATCGGCTTACACAACGCATACCTGAGTCATCCATGGAATAGGATCATAGTACCGGAAAAGAATGGAAAGGAGACAATCGATGGGTAATCCCTCCTTCTCCTTAACACAACCTGAGATGCTGTCCATTATTCGCAACGGTCTCCCAAAAACCCACTCCCCCCTCAATATCATCATCGTTGGGGCTGGACTGGCTGGTCTTGTTTCCGCCTCGTTGCTTAAAGCAGCAGGGCACAACGTAACGATTTTGGAAGCTGCGGACCGGATAGGCGGGAGAGTTTTCACACTGCGCTCTCCTTTTACCCATGGGCATTATCTAGAAGCTGGGGCCATGCGTATTCCTCATACGCACGAACTTACCCTAGCATACGTGAGCAAATTCTCTCTCCCCCTTCATCCATTTGTCAACAGCTCTTCCAACGACATCCTCTCCATAAATGGCATCAAAGCAAGACGTTGGATCTATGAACGCAATCCCGACATCCTCCGCTTCCCTGTAGCCCCACATGAAAAAGGTCGTACTTTCAATGAGTTAGCCGGTCAGTCCGTTAAGTCTGTCATCGACTTCATCAAACTCGATCCAGCGAAGAATTGGCCCATCGTCGTCCAAAAATACGATCGTTTCTCCATGGATCAATTCTTGCGCTTCAATCCTGTTGGCCCTTCCTTATCCGCCCCCGCTATCGATATGATCAAGGTCATGACTGGCTTCGAGGGTTTCCCTGAGCTCGCTTTTCCCGAAATTTTACGAGACTTCATCCTGTTCGATCCTTCTACACGTTTTTACGAAATAACAGGGGGATTTGACCAGCTACCACAGGCATTTCTTCCACAATTACAGGACCATATATACTTCCGGCATAAAATGACGCGAATCGTCCAGACGGGAAAGCAAATGACCATTTCTGGCGTTCGTACCGACACAGACGAACGATTTCAGATGACCGGTGATATCACGATTATTACCATTCCTTTTACCGTCTTGCAGTTTGTTCAGGTCGAACCGTACGACCTGTTTTCCTATCAAAAATGGAAAGCTATTCGTCAGCTCCACTATGTTTCCTCCTCCAAAATAGGTGTTCAGTTTTCTCAGCGCTTCTGGGAAGCACAGGGAATAAGGAGCGGACAAACCGTAACGGATTCACCTATTCGTCTCTCTTACTTTCCCAGCCACGGGTTTGATCAGCCTGGAGGTGTCGTATTGGTCAGTTACACATGGGAGGATGACGATCTGCCATGGCTTAGCATGTCGAGAGAAGAACAAGTGATGCAAGCAGTAAAGCATCTGGCTGACATTCATGGGGAGCAGGTGTACAAAACCTTCGTTACGGGGGTCACACATAATTGGGCGTTGCAGCCTTATGCTGCTGGTGCCTTTGCCTTGTTCAAACCGTTGCAGGAGAAGGAATTAACTCCCTACATTGGTGCGCCTGAAGGAAAAATTTACTTTGCGGGAGAGCACACCTCGAATGAACATCACGGCTGGATTCAAGGAGCGATTGAGTCTGCTGTACGCGTGGCTGTAGAGGTGGGGAGAAAATAAGCGGAGGTCTGTACGATGAAATTTCCGTACATTCCCCCGCTGCTTATCTACTACGATTCTTTTACGAATTCCATTCATATTCTTTTCGAAGCAACGCCAGCTTCATAAGATCAATGTACATCCCATTTTCAAATTCCGTTTCTCGATGGATTCCTTCCACTTGAAAGCCAAATTTCTGGAGCAAATGGATCGATGCCGTATTTCGGGTATCTGCGTCTGCTTCTATTCTGTTTAGATGCATATGCGAAAACCCGTACGCGATAATAGGCCGCAGTGCTTCCGACATGATCCCCTTATTCCACCACGAAAAATTCAGATCATACCCAATCTCTGCTTTGTTATGTACAGCATGATAATGTTTATAGCCGCAGCTACCAAGAAATTTTCCCGTAGAACGATCCGTGACCGCCCACCTGATTCCCTGCTTTTGTTCAAATAAGTCTTGATACCATCGAAGTTCATTTTCAGCATCTGCAATCGATTGAAACCTCTCGATCCCTACATATCTCGCCGCATCTTCATGTGACAACACTTCAAAAATATCTTCGATGTCTTGTTGATCAGGTTGGCGCAGGATCAATCTGTCTGTTTCGATGACAGGGAATTGATCGAACATCGTCGGGTTACTCACGCTAAGAACCTCCTAGAAAACGTATGATGAGTGATTTTTGGTGCCTACTACAGAATCTTACGAAAATGATATTCCATTTCTCCACCCAAGGCTGCCAGAGTATCACCTGTTTCACGGAAATCATGGGTATAAATCGTTTCAAACGGCCCAAAATCCGTTTGCTTATAAAACTCAAAGCAAGGGAAGCCATCATGCGCTCCTTCAATCTGCACAAGACCATCCCTTTTCGCCGTTACCGACAATAAGTAGTCAACCGGTGGCGCATGCTCATTCAGGGGATTACTCGCACTTGCGCTCATTTCAAAGCTCACTTCTTCATCCGTTTTCCATATCATATTCCTGCACAAAATGCCCTCCGTACTCGCTTTTCCCTTTCGCAGCTGAATCGAGCCATCAGGATTCGTGATTTTCTCTGTTGTGATTCCCGTATTCTGATAAGTAAACATTTCTTTTTTCATAAAGTCTACGACAACCTCTTGCTCCACTCTGGAACGCATGGTGTTTACCGTATACGGGGTAAATTCACGCGAATCGCCTTCGAATTGAATGATTTTTCCTGTTTGCGGATCAGTCCTTGGTTCCGTCCATGATAAGGGGATAAATACACTTGCCCTGATTTTGATCAGGTTCACCATACCTTGACACCTCCATGTGTGATTGTTCTTCTAAGACAAATATGTGATGTTTTGGTGCGGAATGAACTGATACCGCCATGAGAAACGCTTTTCTACAATGATCCTGGTTTAGTTCACCCACGAGTAACTCATAGATGGCAGCTGTTCTCTTTTCCTCGTCATATTGTAAAGCGAGATGATAGTCCCAAAATGGTATAGAGTTTTAGACCAGAACCCCTTTTGGTGCAAGAGGTCCCGGTCTTCTAAACATCTACGATTTAATTGTCATTACGCACTAACAGTGAGAAACAGTCCATATGACTGGATGGATTGGGCTTCATTTTCGTAAGGTGAGCTTCGTTTTACCAACCGCTTTTACCTTTGCTGAATTCCGTTGGACTGTCTTCCGTCGGTTTACCCTATTCCTAGACCCCGGCCCTCGAAGGATTGCAATTACACTTGAAGCGGAGACTCCAGGAAAAGAAGGGAGTGCAGCGGTGACGATAACTGCTCTGAATCCAGGTTGATCAGGGTTGATAAACGATCTAAATTTTGCCGTAAAATTTCCTTTGGCGTCTGTAATAGTAAAGGCAGGGATTACGACACCAAAAGTATTTTCGGTTGCAAAAACGACTACGATCCCTGCTTTAGGACGTCCGTTCACCTTGACTTGTCCCGAGAGATTCGATGTTTCCCCGGCTACGATTATGGTTGGTACGGCGATCATGGTCATCGTAGCTTTTTTTCGTTTTGTTCCCTTTATTGAACTCATACCTCAACACCTCCATTAACAGTTATGGTATTACAGCATTACCATATGAAAATGGGGGGAGGTTTGTCTGTGTGAATGGAGAGATGTTTGCAGGAAATGCTAGCCCTCTCCGCTTAGAGCAGATGCATCTTGGCTTCGCCTCGTCCCACTGCTCTTGTCATTGTTTCCAACCTAATCAGAATGTCATCTATTGATTCTCTATTTGCAACGCCTTTCCTTTAGTCCATATTCTAATCCTTTATTAATCAGTCATTCCCCACGCAAAAAAATTGGACCTATCACGATAAAGTTCCCCTCATTTTGGTGTGACTGTACTTCCTTTTTCGACACGCAGAAATATTATCCTATTTGTGCCTCGTTTTCTAAATCGCGTTTTCACGACCGCCATGATATGATTCAAAAAGCTAAGAATATCCAATGATTTCCATGTTCAAACTCACATAACATCAAATTAGTAAGGTGGGATGATGATGCAAGAGAATGCCAATGTTCACGCACCAGACAGATGTATTTTTCTCGTTACGGGGATTATGGCTTCGGGAAAATCAACAGTAGCTCAGTTACTTGCTGAAAAGCTAAATCGAGGCGTTCATCTGCGAGGTGATTCGTTCCGACGAATGATTGTAAATGGCAGAGAGGAATATATGCCTGAACCGTCAGAAGAAGCCATTCGTCAGTTGTGGTTGCGCTACAAAATAACAGCCTCTACGGCAGACACTTTTTTTGAAGAAGGATTTAATGTCGTTGTACAGGATGTTGTGATTGGCCCCTTTTTAGGCGAATTTGTTGAAATGATTCAAAACCGTCCGTTGTATGTGGTAGTACTCACGCCAAATGAAAAAGCGGTTGAAGAGAGAGAAGCTTCCCGTCCTAAAACAGGGTATGGTGCTTGGACGATTTCCCACCTGAATAAAATCTTGCAGACCGAGACACCAAAGCTCGGCATGTGGATCGATTCTTCCGAGCAGACGCCTCAGGAAACTGTCGAGGAAATCTTACTCTCCGTGAAAAAACCTGAGTTCGGTAAAATCCCGAACTCAGGCAACCAGATCGTCTAACTTCTTACACTGCGTACATGGTTGGCCAGAAGTACTCTACGCCTTCCGCGTACAAGAACGCTTGGAACTTTTTCAGCTCATCGGGAGTGTTACGGACAGCGCGAGGAGTCAGGCCATGTTGCAAGCAATAAGCTGTCAAATAACCAGCTACCTCACCGACGTTCCACTCTACTGGGTGGAGACGGAAGCATCCATTTGTAATATGCGTAACCCCAAGATTTTTGCCCGCTGGCAGCAGGTTATTTACACGCACAGGGATTAGGCTCCCCAACGGAATTTGGAACGGATAGGTAGACACATCGACGTAATTGCGGTTCGCTGTGCTCGGATGCAGGTCGATTCGGTAGCTACCGACACCAACAGAATCTTCGAAGGCTTCTGCTTTGCCTGTTTTGCGGACAAATGCACTCACATGTTGCTCCAATACGGTGAATTCCGCTTTGATCCGGCGGGATTCACGAATATAAGGATACATGGCCAGTCCATCCTCTGTTCCCATTACATCCTTGCGCAGTCGTAGTCCTGGATACCCTTGTCCACCATCTGGGCGAGGAGCCTCTGTTTGCATCCAATACAGAAGGGAGAGACTCAACTGTTTACCGCCGTAAAGGTGACGCTGACGCTCTTCCTCTGGCACATCAATGATCGAGCCGAGCCAGTAATCATTTTGCGGCCAGTTCACAGTCGTTACGCCACTCTTGTACAATCCGTTCTGGAAGTTTTTCGGATCAGCAATCTGACGATACGTGAAGAGCGGAAAATACTTAGTACCCGGAAACAGCTCATATCGTACAGATTCAGCAGTATTTCGCGGGTTGGAGCCTGTCCAGCTGAGCAGCTTGTCCGGCCAAAAATCTGCTTTGTAGTTTCTCCAGAAGTCATACGTTTCCGGCTTGGCAATGGTGTGATCTTCTCCCTCCAAATAATCCATGGCAAAGCAATACGTAAATGCCTGAATATCATTTGGCTGCGGCGGCCCGACAACAGCATTTGGCTCCCCTGTTTGATCCACTGATTCAGCGCCAAGTACGTATTCTACGCCGGCTTGCGGGAGCACATCTCCACATTCTGTCGCATCCAAGAAATAAGGTGCTACCAGCTCATGAAAATCATGATGCTTCTGATCTTCTACTGTGATCGACAGTACGTTATCGCCAGCCATGCGAACAGCATGCAGCTTATGATTCGTCAGAATAGTAAGTCTACCGCTGTTAATATAAGGAGCAAGCATCTGATAAAAAACAGCTAGCGCTACTTTTGGTTCGTGGCAAAGGCGACTTACCGAACCGTTACCAGGATCAAGATTCGGGATGACGCGGGCTTCTGCCGTCATTGGATAGTGGTTACGATAATAATCACGCACGCTATCACGGAATGTGCGATAGCTGCGCGTGCAACCGAACTGTTCGATCCATGGATGCTCATCTGGCGGTACTGCTTGGCTCGTAAATTGACCGCCAATCCAATCAGTTTCTTCCGTCATAATAACTGATTTTCCTGATTTCGCTGCTGCCAGTGCTGCTGCGCAGCCACCAGTACCTCCCCCAATAATTACCACATCAGCATGAAGTTCTCTCATTCTACTTCCCTCCACATTCTCTACTTTTTGGTTGTTTCTTCCAGATTGTACGCAAAAATTGACAAAAGGTTACAATTTTCTCAAAAAAACAAAATAATATTTTTCATCGGCTTCTACTTGTGCAAACTTTGACTCTGCATTCGCGCCTCAAATTTGCCTAGGAGTTGCTGCCCCTTTTCATCCCCTTCCTGCTGTCTCTTACCAAGCCAGCATCCCACATCTCTACCCTGAAACTTGTATCGTTGGGTGAAATTTCCTTTGCGAAGTTACTCAAAACAGGAACGTACGTTCCTATATAAATATATACGAACACGATGCGAACAGTCAAGAAATTATTTCCTTTTTTCTCTATTATTTGTAAAGCTCTAAACGGTTGAGAGTAAGCCAAAGTAATTGTAAGCACAAAAAATCCCTCCAGCTCGACTTTCTCCAGCATGAAGGGATTTTTGAATCGTCTTTATTTAAACAAATTAATCGTGGTAATAATGATTGGCATCGCGAACACGTCAATCAGGAAGGCACCGACGATCGGAACGACCAAGTATGCTTTTCGCGAAGGACCAAATCGTCCCGTTACGGCCGCCATATTCGCCATTGCGTTTGGAGTAGCGCCCAGACCATGCCCTGTAAAGCCTGCGACCATGACTGCGGCGTCGTAGTTTTTGCCAAGCAAACGGAACAGAACGAAAATCCCAAACAAAACGATGAAAACTACTTGAACAAATACGATTACGAGCATTGGAAGTGCTAGATCGGCAACTTCCCACAGCTTGATGCTCATCAGTGCCATGGACAGGAAGATTCCGAGCGTCACGTCACTGATCAGGTTGATGCTCTTCATGTCGATTGCCTTTGGATTGAGCTTGTCTACGATATTACGGACAATCACCGCTACAAACATCGCTCCCACATAACCTGGTAAAACAAATCCGGTTGCAGTCGAGAACAGCTCTCCCAAATACGTTCCCAATGCCATACAGAACGTAATCAACAGGACTTGGATGAAGAAGGTATTCGAGTGAATCGGTTGTCCTTTTTCTTCTACTGTCTCTACTACTTCTTCCGTTTCCGTCGGTTTCAGATCGTGTTTGGCAATTAAATATTTCACAGTCGGTCCGCCAACCAAGCCCCCTGCTACGAGACCAAAGGTAGCTGCTGCGATCCCAATCGCCAACGCAGATTGAATGCCCATATCCTCAAGCGTTTGTCCAAAAGCGCCAGCGGCTCCATGTCCACCTTCCATGGAGACAGCCCCTGCCATCATCCCGATTAACGGATGAATACCGAACACGGAAGCTAAAGACACACCGATTACGTTTTGGGCCAAAGCCAGAAATCCACAGGCGATCCAGTAAATAACGAGTAGCTTACCACCAAGCTTGATCAGCTTAAAGCTCGCTCCCAATCCAACCGTAGTAAAAAACGTGAGCATGAACAAGCTTTGCAAGGAAGTATCCAATGTAATTTGTAAAATTCCGGTCGCTTTCAAAGCCGTTGCAATGATAGCGAACAACAAGCCCCCAACCACTGGTGCCGGGATACAAAATTTTTGCAAGAAGCTAGCCTTTTTTACGAGAAATGTACCTAATACGAGAAGTGCTACTGCGAGAAAAATCGTCGTTACTTGATTAAGTGCTAACGTCATAGTTGTCTCCCCTTAGTTCTCTAGTAATCCCATGATGGCTTCATTCGTCAAGTAAGCACCTAACTTTACTGTTCTTCCGTTTTCATCTAAAACCGGATTCACTTCACAAATATCAAAAGAAAGCGTTTTCTTATGAGCGGCAACGGTACGGATCAAAGTACGAACAATCATCGGTGTTAAGCCGAAAGGAGATGGAGCACTTACTCCCGGTGCAAAAGCTGCGTTTAAAACATCTGTACACAGCGTCAGCATGACATGATCGTGCTTTTCGATGAATTCGCTTACAGATAAACAAATTTCATCCATTCGTGCGTCTGTCATCTCTTCTTCATACACATAGCGCACACCAAGCTCATCTGCTTTATCAAATAGCTCCTGTGTATTTCCGAAGCGTTGAATCCCCAGCACATAATAGCTGCTATTTTTGTCATGCTCTAGTATTTGCCGAAACATCGTCCCCGATGAAGGCTGAACTTCATAGGAACGCAAATCGAAATGAGCGTCAATATTGATAATGCCCAGAGAAGCCTCTTTTCCAATGTGCTTCCGGACACCAACGTAATGTCCATACAATGTCTCATGGCCTCCGCCTAAAATAATGGGCGTCATGGCTTTGGAAAAGATCGCAGAGACGGCATTCCCCAACTCTTCCTGGGCAGCTTCTAGCTCTTCGTTTGGACAAGCAACATTCCCCACATCAACAATCCGTTTTCCTTCCTCCACCTTCCAAGGAAGGCTTGCAAGCGCTTGCCGAATTGCGTTTGGAGCTTTGGCTGCACCTAATCGTCCTTGATTGCGCCTTACTCCCTCCTCGCATTCAAACCCAATGATAGCGACTGTACGGTCCTTGGCAGCTTGCAATGTATCCAAGTCCGTTATTTCTACAATCTGATGGTAGCGAAAACTACTTCTTCTCTCCGTATGGTCAGTCCGGCCGGTCCACAAATCTGCTGATACATTCATTGGCAAGCTATTCACCCTTTCTGAACCTTTTGTTTATTGATTATATAATGACAAACTTATTATTTCTAATATATAATTTAAATAAATTGATAGCTTTAAGCTATAAATAAGGGTAGGCGATCCAGTTGGATATCAAGCATTTGCACTATTTTGTGACAGTTTGCGATCAGTTGAGCTACTCCAAAGCCGCACAAAAACTGCATATTTCACAGCCTTCCTTAAGTAATGCGATCAAAAATCTGGAGCAAGAAGTCGGCTCTCCACTGCTCGAGAGAAACACGAGGAAAATGGAACTGACGGATGCTGGTAAAATCTTGTATCAGAAATCGTTGCTGCTTCTTTCCCAAATGAACATGCTGAAAAAAGAGATGGAAGAAGTGAAACTGACCGGGAGCGGAGATCTCATCATCGGCATCATTGAATCCGTGAAGCATTGGATTCCAAAGGTCATTCGCGGATATCAGGGGCGCTTTCCCTCTATTAACATCAAGCTAATCGAGGTGCTAAGCGGGAAGGCTGTAAAGGAATCACTGCGGAAGTATCATACGCACTTGCTCATAACCAACCAATTCATCGATGAGGACGATATCGAATCCTTTCCCCTGTATGATGAGCGCTTAATGCTGGTGCTACACAAGGATCATACGCTAGCGGAAAAGGAATCCGTTCGCTTGAAAGACTTGGCTAATGAGCCATTCATCATTAGTACAGAGGGATTTCAGACGAGGGAGGATATTTTAACAGCCTTTTGGTTTGAACAAGTCAACCCGCAAATCAAATTTGAGATTGAGCGCTTTGAAACTGCGTTGACGTTAGTGAGGGAGAATCTGGGGGTTACGATTATTCCGGAGAACTATTTGTCTGGATCAACAGATGCTTCGCTTGTTCGGAAAACGATTGATTCGCCTGCGTTGGAGCGGACAGTTTACTTGGCGTACTTGAAAAATCGTTATTTGGCCCCGGCGATGCAGGCTTTTCTAGAGGAGGTTCGGGCGAAGTTTCCATCCAGAACATAGCCAATACCCTCTACATCACATAGAGGGTATTGGGTTACTACCTTTGAGGAATCGTCAGCGTTAACTCTTCTTCCGTATTCTTCTGATAATCTTTCTTCCAGTAGAGAATCTCGGTTTCACTCTTCCATTCGAGTGGAAAGTAGTCCGTGTGATCATCGGCTTGAAGCAGCTTTTTCTGCTTCATGGTAGCCAAATCATACAGCCATATGTCTTCTGTCTCTTCGTCTTCCATCCCGTATTTTTCTTTCGCAACTTTCCCACTTAATAAAGAAAATGCTGCCCATCTCGAATCTGGTGAGAAATGAAATTGGGAAATATACGAAAAAGGCTCACTCATTTTATCGTTTGCTACCTGATAGATTTGTCCGCCGCGATGTCTGCTCGTTCCCGTATCCAATAGGAGATACTCAGAATCTGGAGACCATGTAAAGAAATAGCGGTCAATGACTGCCTCTTTTATTGGGGAGGGTGAATCGTTGCCAACCTTCCAGATGTATGCCTGACCCTCTTCGGTCGTTCCCTTATAATAGGCAACTGCTTGAAAGTTCGGCGACCATTTGGCGTGAAAGGTATCCTCGCCTGTATACAGCTTTTGCTCGATCTTGTCCATTTGCTGCCATGTTTCCGGACTCACCTGTATACTTTCGGCCTCCAAGGTTGCCTGTGGATAAGTAGCGGGATCAACAAGATTATAGTAATACGTGAAGCCATCTTTTCCATATACTTTTACATGATGAGTCGAACGTTCATAGTAGCGGGCGTTTCGGCGCTCCTCGTCCTTGTCGGGTAGGTAAAACGTGTATTCATCCTCCTTCCACTCCCCCTGATATGTTCCCCCTTTCACCTTTTCTATTTCACGGATTTTATGGAGTACTTGATAAGGAGACAGAGGTTCTTTTCGTTGTTCTTCCACTGGTTGGTTGGTAGGGACTGTTGTGTTTGGGCTAGAGGCTGGAATTGGTTCGGATGTTGGTTCTTTCTCCGTTTCTTGATTGGGTGTAACGGATGGAGTAGGGCTTGGTTTTGCTGTGGTCTCTGTTGTTTGGCCGTTGTTCTCCAATGTGATCGGTTTGGTCGGTTCCTGTTGACATCCGGTTACCAATGCGATCATCCCGAGCATCGAAAGCCATCTTCTTTTATTCAAAGTTTTTCTCAATGGTTAAGCGCCCCCAAGGATGGTAAGAAGTAGAAATAATACATTCAGATTATACCAATTTTTACGCGCATAGAATAAATTGATTTCACAATTCGATCATCTTTTTATATAATTGGGAAAGTCTTGAAAACATTCAAAAGCAGGTGATCCTTTGGTTAGTGTAGGCGATGCCCCTTCTACCTTTTTTGTGTTTCTCCCCGTCCTTCTCCTCTTATTATTGAACGTGATTAATATTGTCATCAGCATTTGGGCATACCGTGATGCAAGGAGACGAGGGAATAGCAAGGAGTTCTCCATCATCGTGCTTATTGCTTTGTTGTTTTTTCCGATTATTGGGTTAATTGTTTATTTATTGATTCGGAAAGATAAGTTTTGAAAAGTAAGGAATTCCCTGTCCTTACTTTTTTATTTTCTCTTCGTACATCCCTCCACATCTGATTTTCCGAAATAAAAAAAAGCAGTCAAACAGGAATCCCTTCCTGCTCAACTGCTTGATAAAAAAATAGGATTAGTCTCTCGTCACATGGAGGATCAGATCGTTCTCAAATCCGCCGATTGAGATGTCAGAATAGCACTTGAGCATTTCTGTTAGCATCACCTTTGCTTCCAGTCTGGATAGTGGTGCTCCCAGGCACAAATGGCAGCCTTTTCCAAAGGATAAATGCTTGTTGCTATTCGGTCGATGGATATCGAATTGATCTCCCTGTGTAAAGGTATTTTCATCACGATTGGCAGAACCGAGCCATGCCATGACGATTTCGCCTTTTTTCATCAGACTTCCGAACATATCCGTATCTTCTTGAACCTTGCGCATCAAAACCTGTGCTGGCGGACGGAAGCGTAACACTTCCTCGATCGCTTGATCTACCAGTTCCGGATTGTCTCTTAATTCACGATATACGCCTGGTCGATCTAGTAAAAAGCAGTAGAAAACACTGAACAAGAGCGTACTTGTCGTTACATTTCCTGCGAGCAGCAAGCTAATTGCAATATCAATAATCTCGCGGTCAGATAGTTTTTGGCCTTTATATTCTGTTTGCGTTAAATCGGAGAGAAAATCTTTTGCCGGGTTCTCTCTTTTTTCTTGAATGATCGGCGAGAGATAAACAGCCATTTCCTTCATAATTTCTTCTTTTTTAAGTGTAATATCCTCATACGTTTCGCGGGTCCCGGAAGTGATGAGAACATCGGACCATTGTTTGAACAGCATCCAATCACTGGACGGTACACCGAGCAAATCGGCAATGACAATGACCGGCATCGGGGTTGCGAGATCACCTAAAATTCTGATGCTTTGCTTTTCTTTTACTTCCTCTAGCAAATGACGTGAAATTTCTTGAATGCGCGGCTCCCACTCCTGAAGTGTTCTGGTTGAAAAGGCCTTTGTATAAAGCGCTCTCCTTTTTCCATGATCAGGCGGGTCCATCTCTGTGATGCCCTTTTCTTTCAATGCGAGGGAACCGGCGATTCGTTTGCCTGTATCGCTTGAAAAGAGATGGTAATCGGTCAGCACACGTTCTACATCCGGATAGAGAAATACGTTCCAAACCTGTTGCTTTTCATCGTAATGGACCGGGCTATTTTTTCTCATTTCCGCATACCAGCCGTATGGTTCAAACTGTTGTTGCAGATTCTCGGCACCTGATATTTCATTAGGGAATACTATTTTATTCATTTCAATCACTCCTTATTTAAATAAGTAGGGAATTGCTGCAAACTACTACACTCGGTAGGATTTGATTTCCTCTATCATGGTATCTAGGAGTTTTTCTATTAACCCACTATCTGTATTCGATTCAAAGAAGGAAATAGTGAGGGTTATGCAATCTTGATACGTACTGACTCCAAGCATCAATCCTGGTGCGTAATAGGCTGGCGAGACGATATACGCCCCTGCGACTTTCACCTCATCGAATGTTATTTGACTCGTACTAATCATACCGAAATTTGATAATATTGGTGTACTTTTTCCATCTGCTACAATTTGTTTTCTTACATCTTGAATGATCTTCAAGGTGTGATCGAACTCGAAATTTTCCACAAAAGCAAACGTGTTTACTGCATCATGCAAAATCTCTTTATTATCGCGTTGATTCTTCATGAATTCGGCCACTTCTTTTACCTTATCTGCAAATGTCTCTGTTGCTTGATTCATAGTAGCGTGAACAACGCCAGACAAGTTGTAAATCGCGTCTGCCTTGCCTTTGGGTAAGAATTTCCTTACATTAACTGTCACCATGACTTTGATTTGCTCAGCCGGAACATTCTCCATCTGTTGATATAAAGCTCGCATGTAGGCAGCCAATAGCACATCATTTACCGTGAATCCTTTTTGTTTAAATCCATGCACAAGCTCTAGCCATTCTTCGCGCGGTATTCTGCGAATGGCTTGTTTCCTTTTGGCTGGTTCTCCAGGCGTAAACGGAAGTGTTGGTCCCTGGGGTTCTGGGGCTTCCGGCATCCCGCCAGCTGGGATACCCATCTCCTTGAACAAACGGCTCTGATCCCTGCCCTCAGGCTTTGATTTGGGAACGTAGCGAGGGTTTTGTGCAAGCTCACTATATAGCGATGCTAACAAGTGAACATACTCGATCAACCCTGCACCATCACTGCATAGATGATTCAGTTTGATGCAAATGATATCTTTGGACGAGGTACGCAGAATGCGAATTTTGACCATCGCATCAGCATCGATGTCTATTGGGCTCGAAAGCCACTCCTGTATGGCTTTTTCTTCGGAATCGGACTCACTGAGAAGTTGCAAGGAACACCAACCACTTGACGCCAAATCGTTGCGTCGCTCCCAATAGGGGCGGACTGGATCTTTTATAAAACGGCAACCAATGATCGGTTCCGCAATGGTGCTTGCCTCCATCGCTTGAAGCAATCGCTGTTGATTCACCTGTCCGTCCATTTCCAGCACCATTTGTAGCTGGCAATCGGAAAGATAGCTAACCATGTAATTAAACCTGTCACTCCCGTTTGCAGGCAGTCGTTGCGGGATTGCCATGTTCTGATTTACTTCACTGACATTCATTTCTTTCACACCCCTTCAACTAAAAAACATCCTGACTGTCCTTTTTATCAGCAGATCCTTGGGCTTCTATCGAATGGAAATCTTGTATTCCTCTAACCACATATTAATTTGGACGAGGTATTCGATCAGTTTGGTTGATTGAGCGAGATTCATAGGCGCTTTACCATCCAGTACAAATTGGATCACAGACTTATTAATCAAGGGTAATAGAGGCGAATTGGGATTCGCCAGAATTTGCTTCATATGGTCCAAAATCGCATGGTAATACTCTGGATGATAGGTCATCGGATATGCGCTTTTGTTGCGGTACAATACTTCCTGCGGCAAATAGCCTTTGAACGCTCTGCGAAGCAAGCCTTTTTCGATTTGATCAATATTTTTTACTTTCCATGGGACATTCCATAAATATTCAACCAAACGGTAATCACAATAGGGAACACGTACTTCAAACCCCGTATACATGCTCATTCGATCCTTGCGATCCAACAGCAGCGGGAGAAAGCGTGTGATAAAAAGGTACGACATTTTGCGTTGTTGAGCTTCCAGAGCTGTCTCCCCTTCCAAAGGGGGCACCTCTGCAATTCCTTCCTCATACCGCCTGCGAAGGTATTCTTGTGGGCGAATCTTCTCGATGGCTTCTTCATTTAAAAAGGAACTCCACCCGTCATGCTCCATCCAAGGGAATTTGCCTGAATTCAAGAATTTCTCCTTCTGAAACCAAGGGTACCCGTTAAACACTTCGTCTGCCGATTCACCTGATAGCGAGACGGTCGCTTTTTTCTTCATTTCCCGGCAGAACAAATAAAGTGAGGTATCTGTCTCCCCTAATCCCGGGAGATCGCGCGCTCGCAACGGCATATGAAAATGAGTGATCAGATCTTGAGCGTTGAAGGTAATCTCTTGATGTCTCGTTTGTACATGCTCTGAGACTGATTTCGCCCATGGCGCATCCAAGCTAATGTGCAGCAGACCCTCTTCAAAATGCTGATCATTGTCAACAAAATCTACCGAATAGGTTTGCAACCTCTGCCCTTTTTTACGAAGCTCTTCAGCGGCTAAAGCGACCAAGCCACTAGAGTCCAAACCTCCAGACAGCATACTAACCAATGGCAGGTCAGAGATTAACTGACGCTTTACCGTGTCTTGTAGCAGGGCGCGTATTCTTTCTGTCGTTGTATCCAAATCATCGGTATGCACCTTGCTCTCGAGTTTCCAGTATGGCCTTGTCCTGATTTGATCCTTTGTGACTGTTACACAATGTCCAGCTCGAACTTCATTTACATTGCGGAAAATGCCAAATCCAGGCGTTCTCGCCGGACCGAGTCCGATAATATCTGCTAACCCATCCGCTTCAACTTCAGGCTTCACTTTTGGATGGGCAAGCAAAGCTTTCAGTTCAGAGCCGAACAAGAACGAGCTCCCACGTTGACAATAAAACAATGGTTTTACACCCAAGTGGTCACGTGCTAAAAACAAGCGATGATTTTTTTCGTCCCAAATGGCGAATGCAAAAATTCCATTGAGATGACGGACACATTCCTCTCTCCATTCCAAAAAGGCGTGCAGTAATACTTCCGTGTCAGAATTGGTTTGAAAGGAGTGTCCAAGCAGCTCTAACTGGCGGCGTAGCTCCAAATAATTGTAGATTTCGCCATTGAACGATAAGACACATGTCTGATCTCCTTCTCGGTAGATCATGGGCTGCTTGCCACCTTCTGGGTCGATCACGATCAGGCGCCGATGCGCAATCGCTGCCCGTGGAGACAACCAATACCCCTCTTCGTCTGGCCCGCGATGTTGGATCGCTTGAGCCATTTTCTGCAAAATAGCATGCTGGGATGACAAATCGTCATCCCAATCAAGCCATCCCACAATTCCACACATAGTAACCTCTCCTCTTGTTCGCAAATTTAGTGTTGGGGATGATGCGTCATCTCACGGATTAGCTCGCTTACCTTTTGCTCTGGGTTCGCTACCAATCCTTCTAAAAGAGCATTCAAGTGCTGCAGCATACTGCTAATTTCCTGATCGTGGAAGAAGCGACGATAGTAGTTGATATGCAAGACTAGCACTTGTTCATAGAAAAGGATCTCGACTCGTAATGGATGCTCCGTCTGCGCGATCGAATCATAGATGGTAGCACCGAGGACATCATGAAATCCTCTAAACACGGAAGAGAAATCTGGGAGCTGTTCGCTCACCAGATAGCTGTCAAACAAAAGCCGATCCCGTGGAATATCGCACCACTCGTATATTTTTTTCAACGGCGTGTATTCATATTGACTCGTCTCTACTACCTTGGACTGCATGTTTTGGAGCCAGGACAAGAACCTCATGTTTTGCTCAATGCTCACGCGAATGGGCAGAATATTGAAGAAAAGCCCGACAGAATGCTCGACCTCCATCATCGCTATACTACGGCCGGAGAAAATCGTTCCAAATACAACGTCTTCCTTGCCGCTGTAATGGTGGAGCAGCAATGCCCAAGCTCCTTGTACCAATGTATATGGCGTCAGATGATACTTCTTGGACAAGGATAACAACGCCGAGGAGACTTCTGGTGATACGATGAACCTTTCTTGAGAATAAGGAGGCTCGTCAGCAGAAGGATTCTTCCTGCTCGCTTGCGCCCATTCAAGAGTGGAGCTGGTCATTCCTTTCAGATTTTTCTTCCAAAACAGCTCGGCATCCGTTAAATCCTGCTGTTTTTGTAGCACAACATAGTCCCGATACGGATATACAGGCACAATATCAATCGCCTTCCCTTGAGAAAACGCTTGATAATATTCAAAAAGTCTCTTCACGATCAACGTATAACTCCAGCCGTCCTGCAACATCAGGTTGAAGACGTAAATAAAGTAGTAGACATCCTCTCCTACTTGAAGCAGAGCCAAATGCGCATGTGGTGCTTGGCCCATCTCGAATCCTTGTTGTCTTAGCTTTTGAATATAGGATTGAAGTTGTTCCTGTTGATTTTCTTCCGGAATGCCGCGCCAATCTTCCTGTTTGATGTGGATATCTACTTTCTCATGCACGATCTGCATCGGTTCCTCCAGCTCTTCCCAGATGAAGGAGGTTCGCAAGGCAGGGAATTGTTGGATAAGATGCTGCCATGCCTGCTCAAAAGCAGCTACGTGGAAAGGACCACCCTCGATGCGAAAAGCATGATGAACCACATTTAAACCGGGCTCTGGATGATGTTTGTATCGATAGAGCATATTCTCTTGCATGATCGTCAGCGGATATACATCCTCCATATATGGGTTGTCTGCTTTTATCCGTTCCAGCTGATGTTTATCAAGCGTGGGTAACTCTACTGTTGCCGTTCGTTTCGCACTTTGGGTGGAAGCCGCACCTGCAACCTCTGCCAGTTCAGCTATCGTCTGGAATTGGAAAATTTGCTGTGGAGTCAATTCCAAACCGTGTTGTTTTGCTCTCGCAACCACTCGAATGGTATGAATGGAGTCGCCACCCAATCCGAAGAAGCTATTATGTATGCCAACCTTGTCCAAGCCCAATATTTCAGCCCAAACATCGGCAAGAATTTTTTCCGTCTCCGTCGTCGGTGGTACAAAATCTCCCTCCATCTCTGGCACTTCCATAAGCGGCGTAGGAAGCGCTTTGCGATCCAATTTTCCATTCATGTTCACTGGCATTTCCTTGATAAACTCAAAGATGGACGGAACCATGTAATCTGGCAGCTTATCCCGTAAATAACTGCGCAGCTCTGGAATGAACTGGCGAGCAACTCTGTCTGTCAAAGGATCGTTCGCATACGATTCGATCGGCTGGTAGTTCTTCACTTGACGGTGCCACGGGGTGACCACTGTGTTACGCTGTCTTTTTTCTAGTAAATGCTCAGGTCGGAGCACAGCTTCATAGCTGCCATCCTCTCTATCCCCCATCCAAGCGATATCTACGCTGTATCGAAGCTCAGCACCCAACTTCCAAAGCTCCTCAGGGTCTATTCCAATGCCTTGAAGGTTTTGGTCTGTTCTTAGCTCTTCCACCGTTTTGACTACATCTTTGTCAGCAAGCAACGACTGGTATCGATTCGCCCTGTCCAACCGTAGATTAGGAATATTCGTAAGACCCAAGATTTGCGGTTTATACTTGGTCATGATTTGGCGAAGTCCATCTATATTTTGGAGTCCCTCTTCATGCCAATCCAGCCAGGAAAAGTTCTCAATCGGCTGCACTTTTTTGCCGAGATGAAGAACCACATCATAGCGATAGCGTGTTAATTCATTATGATGACTTCCACGCTTCAGCTTGATTTCTACATGGCTGATTTGATGCAACTGCTCTTGAAGCGCATAGAAAAAGGCAGGATCGATAACCAGCTCCTGCTCTTGTCTCATTCGTTTCTGCACGCGGCGCTGCAATTGATCCATGGTCAACGTCCCCGGTGACTTTTCCATCTCTACCTCAGTGAGGAAGGTTTGCAGTAATGAAAGATTACGAACATCACCGACAAAAATCGATCCTTTGTCATTCATGGCATGTATGGCCTTTTTCAGCACATCCAATAGGTAGTCCGCATCCGGGAAATACTGCACAACAGAGTTGAGCACGACCACATCGAACTTCTGTCCCTTTAGCCCACTAAAATCATCCGCATAGCTCTTACGCAGGGTGACATTGGATAAATCCTCTCGTTGGTTGATCAGATTCGCAGTAATATAATCCAACGCCATCGACGAAAAATCCGTTCCCCAATATTGTTCACAATGAGGCGCAATTCGAGATAACAACAGCCCTGTACCGCACCCGATTTCGAGTACCTTTTTCGGTTGCAGGGCTAGGATACGATCCACCGTCGAATTGACCCATTCGCGCATTTCTTCCGCTAAAAGAGGCTCACCCGTATAGCTGCTGTTCCAGCTGGTGATGTTAAAATCGGCCTCATATTTATTTTCATCATCATAGGCTTTATCGAAGACATCCTGCCATTCTGATACCTGTTCCGCAGGAAGTGCTTCTTCTGCTGCCTTTTTCAATTGTTCCTTGGACTGTGAATCTGGCACGATATAAGATACCAACTGCTTATGCCCTGGTCTTTGCTCGGATTCATGTACGATCACAGCCGATTTTTGTACACGTGGATGTTCATCTAATACAGCTTCAATCTCACCCAGCTCGATACGGAACCCTCTGAGTTTGACCATAAAATCAATTCGGCCTAAATACTCGATGGTTCCATCCGGCATGTAACGCGCCAAGTCCCCTGTTTTATAAAGGCGTGCCCCTTCTTTTTTGCTGAACGGATCAGGGATGAATTTCTCTTCTGTCAGCTCAGGTCGGTTATAGTATCCGCGAGCCAGTTGCACACCACCGATGTGCAGCTCGCCAGAGACACCTACGGGAACAGGCTTTAAGTGCTCGTCTAACAGATAGATTTGGGTGTTTGCCACAGGACGTCCAATCGGCACGGATCTAAGCTTGCTTCCTTTTTGACATGCCCAGTACGTGACATCAATCGCCGCTTCGGTAGGACCATACAGGTTGTGCAATTCCGCATCGAGACACTCGAAAAAGCGCTCCTGCGTTGAATAAGATAAGGCTTCCCCACTGCAAATGACGCGTCGAAGCGTATCGCAGCCACTAATTTCCGTCTCCTCCAGGAATACTTGAAGCATCGAAGGAACAAAGTGCATGGTGGTGATTTTCTCTTTTTTGATCAGGCGTGCCAGATAGGTCGTATCCTTGTGTCCTTCTGGACGAGCTACTACCATGCAAGCGCCCGTCATTAACGGCCAGAAAAATTCCCATACCGATACATCAAAGCTGAAAGGCGTCTTTTGCATCACCCGATCGGTTTCATTCAGTTGATATTGTTCCTGCATCCACAAAAGTCGGTTGACGATACCGCGATGGGCATTCATCGCCCCTTTTGGCTTACCAGTAGAACCTGAGGTGTAAATCATGTACGCCAAATTGTCGCTGTTGACTCCGCTTGCAGGCGCCACATGGCTCTCCATGCCGATTGTCTCCCAATCTGAATCGAGGCAAATGAGTTGTCCACCGTACTCAGGCAGCGTGTTCTTCAGTGCCTCCGCAGTCAAGAGGAAAGAAGGATTCGCATCCGTGATCATAAAGGCCACCCGATCTTGCGGATAGCTCGGATCTAGGGGAACGTAGGCTCCGCCTGCTTTGAGGATACCTAACAGCCCAATGACCATCTCAAAGGAGCGCTCCATATAAATACCCACAAGTGTTTCCGCTCTTACCCCCTGTTTACGGAGATAATTCGCCAGTTGATTCGCCCGATGATCCAATTCACGGTAAGTGAGTTGCACCTCTTCAAAAATAACGGCTGGCGCATCTGGTGTTTTGGCAGCCTGCGCTTCGATTATTTCATGAAGACACATATCTTGCTCTGGGTAGTACGTCTTTGTATCGTTCCATTCAACTAACAGCTTTTGCTCTTCAGCAGCGGTCAAAATCGGCAAATCAGCAATCAGCTGGTTCGGATTCGCGACAATACCTGCCAGCACGACTGTAAAGCTTTCTAGCAGACGACTGATTGTCGATTCATTAAAAATATCAGAATTGAACTCAACGTCGAGGTCAAGGATATCCCCTTTTTCTACAACCTGAATCCAGAGGTCAAACTTGGATGTGTTGTTACGGAACTCTTCAAATTTGACCAAGGAAAAGCCTAATGCAGACATGTCCGATTTTTTCGGCATTGGAAAGTTTTGCAACACAAAGCAGACTTCGAATAATGGATTTTGACTCATATTACGCTCAGGCTGCAATTCATCCACCAATCGTTCAAACGGTACGTCCTGATGCCTGTATGCGCTGTTCGCTGTTTCTCTCACACGTGACAACAGCTCTCTAAAGCTTTGATTGCCGGAAACATCCGTTTTGAGAACCAACGTATTTACAAAAAATCCAACCAAATTTTCTATTTCCACTCGGTTACGGTTTGCTACGGGCACTCCCACCCGGATATCATTTTGCCCGCTGTAACGGTGCAGCAATATTTTTAACGCAGTGATCATGACCATATACAGCGTGGCATTTTCCTGCTCGCTCAGCGCTTTTATGGCATGGGAAAGGGAAGAGGGAATTTGTAGCTTTAGGCTCCCTCCTTGAAACGTTTGGATGGGAGGTCTTGTACGGTCTACTGGCAGCTCTAACACGCTGCTTTCTTTTCCAAGAGTGTCTCTCCAGTAAGATAGCTGTTTCTCCAGCACTTCTCCTTGAAGCCACTCCCGCTGCCAGCTTGAAAAATCCGCATACTGGATCGGAAGCTCAGGCAATGGGGAAGGCTTGCCCGCCAGATAGGCCTGATAAAGCAGAACCATTTCTCTGAAGAAAACCCCAACAGACCAACCGTCAATGATGATATGGTGAACGTTCAAAAGTAGGATGTTCAAATCCTCGCCGAGTTTGAATAACGTAACACGCAACAGGGGTCCCTTGGTTAAATCGAAAACATGCAAGCTTTCCTCTTTTGCGAGTCGGCGAAACTCATCCTCCCTCTTTGCCTCGGGATGTCCTGTCAGATCGACGATGGGAAATGGAATTTGCAACGCAGGAGCAATTAGCTGATAAGGCTCTCCGTTTGCGACTTGAAAGGTGGTTCGCAGGGCTTCATGGCGCTTCACGATTTCATTCACGCACCGCTCCATGATGTTTGTGTGAAGCTCACCCGATAGATGGAAGGCGGCCACCACATTATAAGCAGGACTGTTTGGTACCAACTGGTCTAAAAACCATAGTCTCTGCTGGGCAAAAGAGAGGGGCACAAAGCCCTCTCTTGAACGCCGTGGAATCCCTGTCTTTTTCGTCTCCAGTTTTGAGCCTTTCAGCTTCTCCAGCAAGGCCAGTTTCTTCTCAGAAAGCTTCGATCTGCTCTCGGCAAGTATCTCATCTCTTGATTTCGCGGATTCCTTATCGTTGATCATCGGATTGCTCCTTCCCACATGTTGAATTCATCAACTTAATAGCTCCAAAATCGCCTCTTCTGGAAGTTCATCAATAACAGCAATTAGTTCCTCTTCAACCAGCTCCGCCATTCCTGCAACGGTTGGCGCCGAAAAGAGATTGTCCAGATTCAAATCAACCGGGAAGCTATTTTTCAATCTGGAAATAATCTGAGTGGCCATGATTGAATCGCCGCCCAGGTCTTGGAAGTTTTTATGGATATCAACCTTCTTCACGCCAAGTACCTCTTCCCAAGCTGCAGCAATTTTTCTCACGAGTTCATTACGTTGTGTGTCGTCTTCTTCAGTCTGAACACGAGTTACCTCCGTTGGTTGGGCTATATCTGCTGCTCTAATCCCCTGTTTATCTGCTGTCAGTTCCGTGGTGGCGGCGGCTTCTTGATGGGTTTGGTTGCGTACGACAACTTTGGGTAAATGGTATCGCTCCTTGGCAAATGGGTAGCTTGGCAGACCTGATAGACGGCTCACCATTCCTTTTGAATAAAGAGCCTCCCACTCTATTTCGTTCCCATGAACCCATAGCTCCGCCAGCTTTTTGATTTTCTTGTTCAGAGCGAGATTGCGGATAAAATCCCTTCCCTCTTCTGTATCACCGATCTTGATGCCGCCCGTTTTGTTTTTTTCTCCGATAAACAGATCAGCCGTTTTTTCCCCATTCCCTTGTATGAATTGCTCTAGCTGCGCAATGAGGTGTTCTTTACTGTGTACCACGACTGCTACTCGATGAGACATGGGTTCCCTTGCAGTCTGATAGGTGTACAGGAAATCTGCCAGGTTCACATCAGGGTGCTTCTCTACAAATGCCTTGGTTTGCTTGGCATAGGCCACTAGTTGCTCACGTGATTCAGCTGACAGCACGAAGACTCCCGTCGCGATCTCTTGACCCTCATCAGGAGTAGCGGATCTTATGTTACTTCTATCAAACTCTTCGATCACTAGATGAGCATTGGTGCCGCTAAAGCCAAAAGAGCTGACCGCAGCCAATCGAGAGCCTTTGGAATTGGTCTGCCAATCCTGCAGCTTGGTATTCACATAAACAGGGCTGTTTTCAAAATCAATGTGTTCATTCTCTTTGACAAAATGGATCGAAGGAGCCATCTTTCTGTTTTTCATGCTGAGTAAAACCTTAATGACACTCAACACCCCAGCCGCCGCTGTGGTATGCCCGATATTGGCTTTCAAAGAACCAATTGCGCAGAATCGTTTCTTCGGCGTGAATTGGCGGAACGATTCACTCAGCGCATGAATCTCTACAGGGTCCCCTAATTTTGTCGCGGTTCCGTGCGCCTCGATATATTGAATGTCTTCCACTTCAATCTGTTTTTTCGCGTAAATGGATTTTTGCAGGTCGCTTTGCGCTTGGAAGCTAGGCACGGTAATGCCCAATGTTCGTCCATCCTGATTGGTTCCACTGCCGCGGATAACACCATAGATGCTGTCGTTATCCCGTACTGCATCTTGCAATCTTTTTAAAATCACAACACCAACCCCATCCCCAACGACAATGCCATTCGCACCATTGTCAAACGGGCGGCACTCCCCTGTAGGAGATAGCATCCTTGCGTTACTCATCGAGATAAACGGAGCAGGATGGGAATAAATCGTAATTCCTCCTGCGATAGCAAGATTGACCTCTTCCGTCTTCAGCTTTTGGCAAGCAATATCGATCGCAACCAATGAGGATGAGCAAGCTGTGTTCACAGCTAACGCTGGTCCTTTCAGGTCAAGGAAATAAGCGATTCGCGAGGCGAGTATACTCGTATCTGATCCGAGCATGCCAAAATGAGAGAAATCTTGTTCTACGGTCATTCCCGCCATAGCGCCAATGATCGTTCCAACAGGTTGTCCCCTCAGCATGGACGGGGTGTAACCTGCGTCCTCTAATGCTTTATAGCTCTCTTGTAAAAGGATGCGCTGCGTGACATCCATCGATTGGGCTTCGGTCGGAGAAATTTTAAAAAACGCTGGATCAAAATATTCAATATCCTCCATCGCCCCGTATTTGATTGGCATATCGACGAGTGCATTTTCTTTGAAAAAGGCACGCCAGTCTGGATTGGTCACTTCTTTGATGCAATCTCTGCCCTCACTGACAAGCTCCCAGAATTCATCTTGCCCCCGAGCACCTGCTGTGCGGCAGGAAATCCCAATGATCGCAATATCATCGGATGCTGCTCTAGGTGGATCGTAGGCAATATTTCGCGATGGGACTATCTCTGTATACGTTGGCTTCGCTTCCAGATTTCCGTGATTTCTATCAAACGCTTCTGCCTGCGCTGGTTGTCGCTCTGGTAGATGAGTCGCGATGTAGCTCGCCAATGCTTCTAGCGAATTATGCTCAAACACGACGCTCGTTGGTAGTTTTAAATGAAACTTGCTATTGATAGCTTCGGATAGTTGAACGGCATTAAGCGATCCAATACCCAAGTCCTTTAGGGTTTCCACTTCTTCCAACTCTTCTTGTCTCAAGCCTAAAACGGTAGAAAAGACCTCCATCAGGCTCGCTTTGATTTTTGTCCGATCTGGAATGAACTGATCTGACGACAAATTACGTTTTCGTTCAGAATATTCAGATGCAATTGGTTGATTTTGAGCATCCGACACGTATGGTTTATTTGAATGGAGCTGGCTAGGCTCGTCTTGCTGCAAATGGCTAGCAATATAGCTTGCCAGTGCATCTAGCGTATTATGTTCAAACACAACGCTGGTCGGTAGCTTCAGATTGAATTTGCTGTTAATCATTTCGGATAAGGCAACGGCGTTAAGTGAGCCAATCCCCATATCCTTCAGGGTCTCTACTTCTTCCAGTTCTTCGGGTTGAAGACCTAAAACGGCAGCAAAAGCCTCAACCAAGGATTCTTTGATGGTTTCCCGCTTCCAATGAGAGCTGTCGTCATGCTGATTTGGATTCGGCAGAGTTCTCGCTTGCTGTTTCGGATACGGAATATAACCGCTGTGTATCATTTCCGCTAACGCTTCTGGATAAGGTCTTTTCTTCGATAGTTTGCTGGCATTCCATTCACAACGCTTCGTGTACGTAAGATGCGGAGCCTTTTTCAGTTTAAACAAGCAATAACTGATCCACCCTCGTTCGAGAGAGATGGATTGATTCACCGTATTGATATATAAATCTTGTACAGCTTTAGGCAGATGCTTGATGTACTGTTCCACATCGGGATCATGCAAGGCGTTAGCAATCTGCGGCGATACGTCAATGATTTCATCGATCACTAACTGATGCTCCGCTAAAAGCTCAATCCATTCTTGTACGGTGGGAATGCTGACTTCGACGTTCTGGTCTACGATTGGTCCTCGCGTATTGGCTATGTAATCGATCAACAGAACGGTTCCTTCTTCGTTCAGAGAAGCGGAGATATTTTGAAATAGTCCGTGTTTATTTCGAATATGGAAGCTCACTTCAATCCCGACGATAATATCGTAGAGATCGGGAAAGGCATCCTTAGAGCTGTCTTTATTGAAAATTTTCGCACGAGCCCCTAGATTTTTCTGCGCGATTCGTTGATTGCCTAGCTCAGCTTGCGCCTTCGTAATCGTAAATCCATGCGTTTTGATATGCGGATAGAGCTCTGCTATTTGAATCACATCTGTCCCGTGACCGCATCCGAAGTCCAGCACTTTTTGCACACGCGAGAAATTTTCTTTACAAAAAAGCACCTGGCGCATCTCTACTTGCTTCTCTCTTACCATTTCTCTTTCCAACGGATATTTTTCCGGGTTCAAAATGACGCGGCTCATTGAAAAGCCTGGAATCTTCTTGTCAAATGGACATACGGTCAAGTAATCCTCCGAAAACTCCGCTTCGCTGCTATTGGCGCTATATGTGTAAATTTCAACGGCTTTGTTTTCGAATTCTGGATGAGCGGATCTCATGCTCGTCTCCCTCCTAGTGCGATTCGTTTGATTGCGTTCTATCCAGCACGTTCTCCTCTTAAACGGATAGGTTGGGAGCTTAGCTACTCTGGATAACTCCTTCCCTTCATGCAGCTTCTGCCAAGGGATAGGATTGCCGAGAACCCATAATTTTGCCAGTTCCCTTATCTCTCCCGGTTTGACTGCCTGAGCAACTCGGTCTGGCATCATTTCTTTGTTTTCCTTGAGATCGCCAAAAAAGCAATGCTCCGTCTCTTCTTGATGTTCCAACCAGCGTTCCAGTTGCTCTAAAAGCTCTGTCTGATTATTGATGATGACAGCCAAACGGCAAGGCATTTCTTCTCTTCCGATTTGCATGGTGTAGGCTGTATTCGCTATATCGATATGCTGGTTCTTATTCAAATAACCAATCCAGCGATGAATGTATGCTTGCAATCTTTCTTTATTCTTAGCTGAAAAGACAAACAGCTCTGGTTCTGACTCGTTTACTCTCCTCGAAGATGGATTGTGGTTGTATTCCTCCACGATAAGATGGGCATTCACTCCACCACCGCCAAAGCTGGTAATACCTGCTCGTCGGGGGACTGTCTGCCCATCTACGGTGACCTGCTTCCATTCCGATACCTCTCGCTGCAATTGAAAGGGAAGTTGATCAAATGGAATATTCGGATTAAATTCGTCAGGAATCAGGGTTGGAACCAGCGTCTGATGCTGTAAGGACAAAATCACTTTCATTAGCTGCGACATGCCGGAAGCCGATTCACAATGCCCGATATTCGGTTTGACCGAACCGAGTCGATAGTCCCCTTCTGCTCCTTGACGGTTGTGAAAAGCTTTCGTCACCGCTGTCATCTCGACGGCATCAACGATGTCTGATCCATAGGCGGAAGCTTCTAGGTAACTAATGGATCGAGGGTCCAGTCCACTTTCTTTCAACGCTTCTTCCATCACATCTGCAATGGGGAGGGGACTTGGTGTCATGTAGCTATTGGCTTTGCCCTTATGGTTGACAGCGGTACCACGTATCACGGCATAAATATGATCCCGATCCTGTACAGCCTGATCGTAATCCTTGAGAACAACTGCCCCTACTCCCTCGCCTGGCACAAAACCAATTCCGCCGTTCCCAAAGGCAGCACTGTCAGAAGTATGTGAGATGAGCTGCCCCACAGTCAGACCGAAGTAGGTAAGCGGATGTGTGTACAAATTCACTCCACCAGCAATCGCCATACTTCCCTTCCCGTTTCGGATGTATTCACATGCTTCATGAATCGCTACAAAAGCGGAGGAGCACATCGTATCGATCGGCATACTCGGACCCTGTAAGTTGAGATAGTACGAAACCCGATTGACCATCGACGAATACGAGGTTGTCGGAAAGTGATGGGTGGTTTCCGTACTATACAAATGAAAGCCTTGTTTCGTAATGCCACCAAAAACCCCTGTTCGCTTGCGGAGCTCCGTAGACATCTTGGATGAAGCATAGCCTGCATCTTCTAACGCCTTCCAGCACTCTTCTAAATATAGGCGCTCTTGAGGGTCTATATTTTCTGCTTCTCGCGGAGTCATCTGAAAGAATAACGGATCAAACTGATCAAATTCCTCTAAGAACGCCCCCCATTTGCTATAGCTTTTTCCTTGGGAAATGGCTTCCTCTCGATTTGGATGATAATACGCTGTCCAATCCCAACGCTTACCTGGAATTTCTGAAATAGACTTTTTACCCTGTACCAAATTCCCCCAAAACTCGTCCAAGTTGTTCGCTTGAGCAAAACGCCCACTCATGCCAATAATCGCTATTTTACCGGAGGATGCAGGCCTGTACGTCGTCCTTTGCGAATGGGCAGATGGCGCAAATGCTCTCGTTTTTCTTGTGTCTCGTTCAACAGGATCTTCCGTTCGATTTGGCTCCTGTGCCTGCTTGTGATCATCCAATCCTGTCAGCAAAATCAGCGCTTCTCTTTGTGTCTCTAGTAAATGCTCGACTAAATCATCTACTGTCTGATATTCAAAAAACAAAGTACCGCTGATGGTTTCGCCGAAAATTTTCCGAAATTGATTGATGAGTTGTACAGATAAAATGGAATCCATACCATATGCCTCTAAAGGCTCGGAAGCATCCATCTTGTTACTCGGCAGTTTCAGTGTTTCAGCGATCTGCTGTTTGATGTATTCCGTACTTTTTTCTCGTAGGACATCCTCGAGTGCCTTTCCGTTAGGAGCGGAGGGTGTGTTGAGCCTCTTTGCTTTTGGTTGTTCCGTATTTACGCTCTTCTTCGGTTTAGGCGGTTGTTTTATTTGCTGCTGGCGGATCACGCCGTCGCTTTCGGTCACAATAATCTGCTGCCCCATCGCGTGCGCCTCTTCTGTTGGGAAAAAGACCGACTGAAATCCTTCTTCCTCCAATACTCTCTGCCACGTTGCCGAAGATAACCCAGGGCAGCCTGAAAGGCGCAGCTCTGGGTCTTCGTACAGCCACCATCCCTCCAGCAAACCAAAGGTAAGATGGAGGAAGATGGAGTTTTTACTCATTTCATTGAGGAAAAGCAAGCCGTTCTTCTTTAGAACGGCTTTCGTGTTACGCACGGTTTGGCGAATATTTTTGGTGGCGTGCAAGACATTTGCTGCAATGACAACATCATATCCGCCCAAATCAATTCCTTGTCCCATCACTGGCTCTTCTACGTTAAAAATCTGATAGGTCAAATAAGGATTGCTTGGGCCATACTCTTTTTCTGCATGCATGAAAAAGGCTTTGGAGAGGTCTGTGTAGCAATATTCCTGGATATGCGCTTCATACGCCTTTAGTTTTTGGAAAACGACGGCACTCGTTCCTCCCGTACCTGCACCAATCTCGAGAATGCGAATTCGAGCCGCAGAATCTTGGCTCAGCTGTTCCTCTACAAAAGCAACCACTGTATCCGCAAGTACTTCATTGAAGTAGTCGGAGACCGAGTTATTTTTGTATACCTTCTCGACTAATTCCATCGATGAATGGGGAAAGATGACCTCTGTGGCCCTCACTTTTCCAGTGAGAATTTGCGGTAAAGCACGCAAGGTTGCCTCGACTAGCTTGACTTGCGCGTTCGTATCCGGATTTTTTAGCCAGACTTCTTTTTCTTGCTCCCATTCCTGCCAGACAGCCGTACTGGAAATGGGAGCAGGATCGATCACGGTAGACGTAGCGCTATCGTAAACGAGATAATCATTCCGGGCCAAAACAGAAACCGTTTCTTCGAGCCACATGTCATATAAGTCAAGCAGACCGCTTTTTCTTTTGAGATCGCTGAGTGCTTGATTCTTTTCCGTAAAGCAGCCAAGCGACTGCATTTGACCCCACAGTAACTTTAAGAGAAGCTCGTCCATTTTGTTCATTCTAGGCACTCCTTCGGCTTACACGTATAGAACCGGTTTGTCCTGTTCTCTGTCTGTTTGAGATTTCAGGGTGGTATTGACTAGAAATTCCGTGATGTGCTTAAGCGTTGGGTAGTCCATCATCACAGCAGGTGTCAGTTCTAGCTTGTACTTTTGATTGATTTTGGCAGAAAACTCGGTGAGCTTGACTGGGTCGAATCCGTACTCCTTCAGTTCAATATCCGTATCGATTTCTTCGCTCTCTACCTTTAGGATGAGAGAGGCGAGTTGAATGATCGTTGCTTGTACGTCATCAAACAAGTTGTTCCCGTCTGTATCCATTTCTGCTGTAAAGTAAGCTGCTTTTGGTATCTCTTTTCTTTTTACCTTGTTTTTAATGCTTGCCATGCTTGAGGAAATTTTGTTAGAAACGATTGCAACAGATTCGTTTGTATTGATTCCTTCCGTCACGAGTGGCTTGGTCGTTTTCATCAGCGCCACTTGATTCATCGGACCTGATAGCAAGACTTCCAATGCCTCCATCCCTTCTGAAGGTTCAATCGAGCCAATGCCGATCTGTTCCATTCTTTCCTGATAGCCCTTGGACGCAACGATTCCAACACTGCCCCAGTATCCCCAGTTCATTACTTTCACCGCACACGTCCATTCCTCGGCAAGCTGATGGGCGAAAGCATCTTTAAAGGCGCAGCCTGAGGCGTAATTGCTTTGTCCAGGCGATTTCGTAAACGAGTTAATCGAAGAGAAAAACAGGACGAAATCCAATGCTTCCTCGCCAAACACTTGGCTCATCCGCACACTTACCTCCACTTTTGGTACCAGTCCGGCTCGGAAGGTCATCTCGTCCATATTCGCCAGACTTCTATCGAGGAGAACAATGGCAGAATGAATCACGCCGTTAATCTTGCCATATTGCTTCTTGATCTCTTCGTAAGCAGATTGCAGCGACTCGCGATCCGTAGCATCGGCTTCGATGTAGAGCGGTTCCGGTCCTAGGGTAGCCAGTTGATTGATTTTGTTCTGAATCGATTCCTCTTTTTTACGACGACCGATCCAAATGATTTGAGCTTGATAGGTTCGGATCATGTAGTCGCTCCACGCTTGTCCAATCCCACCTGCGCCTCCAATCACAACGTAGACGCCATGTTGTCGGTAGACGGTTTGGTTAATGGAAAGACTCTGCACGGGCAATAGCTGCTGACGATACCATGCGTGTCCACGATATGCCCAAGCGTTTCCATGTGCATCGACAGGCAAAGCAAAAATATCACGTAGCGGCCACTCGGTATGCGCCTCCAAATCGACGAGTCTTACCTTCCAGTTCGGATATTCCTTCGCCATCGATCCGATTAATCCGTGGATGCTGGCATGTGTTGGATGGATCGGATCTTTTTTGTAGATAGCCTGCGCTTGCACAGTAATGATCGTCCAGCCCAAGTCTCTCGTCTGATACCCCAACGCAAGCAAAGCCTTGATCAAGCGAAAAACTTGAATAACGCCCCGCTCCTGGTCGTTCATCAAGGACTCGTCTTTTACAGATTCCACACGAGTGTCAGGAGCCACCCACATGATGTGATCGATCACACCCTGCTCTTCCAGCTTACTTGCGATTACCTCTATCGAATCACTTGGCTCTAGCTGGATAACCGAAGCTTGGGGGTAATCACGTTGAAGGAGACTTCCGTCCTTTTCTTCGGCGCAAACGATGACGACTTGATCACTCGTTGCTGGAATGACTTCCCCTTTTTCTACGGACACGGCATTCCATACTGGAGTGAGCATCGTGGTTCCAACCGTCGCACCCCGTTTTTCACTCCCCATTGAAAAGCCTCTCATCCCTACGCCTATTCTGCCTGCCTCATCGCATAGTTCGATATCTAATGTCGCAGTCTCATTCTCCGCTTGGACATTATCACTGAATCGAATGAGAGCATACTTCACAGCAGGATGATTCTCGTATATCTCCAGCTCTTCAAGGGTAAAAGTACCGTCTAGTTGGATGGAGCGAATGCTGTCAGATGATGTAGCCTCCGTGATGAGATAACGAGATGACTGCAACAGAGACTCCAGCAGGCTAGGATGGAAAACGAGTTGTTCGGCTGTCTCCATGGTAATCGAAGGCAAGGAGAGTTTTACCAGAACATGTCCCTGCGCCCTGTATACTTGGTCAATCCCTTGAAATTTAGAATGATCAGCCATTCCACGTTCTTTTAACAGCTCGTAGCATTCTCGGGCAGTAAGCATCTCACTGCTCTCAGCTTGCAAGGCAGGTAGATCCAACGTTGGTATTTCAACGAACGAAGTGAATTCGACCATACCATGGCTATGTACCACTGACCTGGTATCATCTTCATTCGATTCGCTGTAGATTTTATAAGCAAGCTCTCCTGTATCCCCTGGATAGATACCTACGTGTACCTGAACCAGATCGTCGCCCACCAATAGCGGATCATCTGTGACAACATGAGACATTCGGATTCCAGATAAAGTCCCCGCTCTATCTCCTGCTGCCTGTTTCACTGCCGCCCGTGCCATTTCCAGATAAGCAGTGAGTGGAAAGAAGCGCTGCCCGTTTCCTAGATGGTCAGCCAAGAACGGCTCCTGCCCTGTAAAACTCGAGCTGTATCTCAGCTCATAGAGGTCAGAAGTATTCTTATGAAGCAATGGATGGAGGATATCGCCGCTAGCGGAAGAAGCCCCAGTCCCCCCTGTTGCCATTGGCTTTTGAACATCTATCCAGTACCGCTCTTTGGCAAAAGGATAAGTAGGCAGGCTGACGCGGCGCGGCTTATCTTCACCATAAAGCTTGTTCCAATCAAAAGAGACACCCTTGACCCAAAGGTTCATCAGTTTTGCGAATTTCCCCTTGGCCATCCATGTCTCTACTGTTTGTTTCATATCTTCATCAGCAAAAAGAGCTACCGTGTCATGATTGCGTTTCACTCGCCCACGATACAGCTCGGCAATGTTCTCTGCGCCTTCTGCAAAATGTGTTAGTTTTTCCGCAAGCTCATCCACTGATCCGACGATAACAGCCAAGCGTTCCTCCAGCGCTTCCCGCCCTACTTGAAGCGTATAAGCGATATCAGCTAGATCGGCATCCGTGAATGATTCTTCTTTGACCGCCTTCAATATTTGATTCACTTGAGCAAATAGGCGCTCTTCGTTCTTCGCTGAGAGCACAATCACTTTTGGATGCTCTGGCTGAATGTCACGATCGGGCTGTCTATCTTTTTCGCGATACTCTTCGATGACGATATGGACATTGGCTCCTCCCGCCCCAAATGATGATAGCCCAGCGATTCTCGGATACTCCTTGGTTACTCCGTTGATTTCAATGACTGGTCTTTGCCACTCTGTCAGCTTTTGTTGAACCGCAAATGGTGTATCCCTGAAATCAATGTTTGGATTCTTGACCTCAGCGTGCAAGGATGGTGCGATTTGACCATACTTCATTTGAAGCAATATTTTGGTCAATCCTGCAATTCCTGCCGCGCTCTCCGTATGTCCAATGTTTGACTTCGCCGAGCCGATGGCGCAGAATTGTTTGTCTTTCGTGTATTGTCCAAATGCGCGAGTCAGTCCCGCAATCTCGATTGGATCGCCCAAAGCGGTACCTGTACCGTGGGCTTCGATGTAGCTGACGGCACGAGCATCCACTCCTGCCCGCTGCAATGCCTCGTGGATGACCTGCGACTGCGCGATGGGGTTGGGAACGGTATATCCATTTGTTTTGCCGCCTGCATTGAGCATGCTTCCCTTGATCACGCCGTATATATGGTCTCCGTCTGCCATCGCCTTTTGCAGAGGCTTCAATACGATAGCTCCCACACCTTCTCCATCTACAAAGCCGTCCGCTTGGTCGCCAAACGACTTGCAGCGGTCACCAGCAGATAGCATTGTCGCTCCAGACAGTCGAATATAGTGGAACGGATCGACAATTAAATTGACCCCGCCAGCGATGGCACATTCACTTGTACCGCTATACAGGCTTTCCAAGGCTAAATGAATCGCGGTCAAAGAAGAGGAGCACGCCGTATCCACTGCTAGACTGGGTCCTTGGAAATTGAACAAGTAGGAAACTCGATTCGCAATCGACCAGTAGCTCGTTCCTGCTGGGTAATTTCCATTCATGACACCCACAAACACACCAATTTTTCTGCTTTCTCCTAACGTGGCAGGAGTGTAGCCCGCATCTTCCATGCTGGCGTATGCCGTTTGTAAAAATAAGCGCTCTTGTGGGTCCATCTGCTCTGCTTCGTTAGGCGAGATTTGGAAAAAGAGCGGGTCGAATTTATCCATATCCTCGATGAAACCGCCAAATTTGGTGTACATGTATCCTCTTTTTCCTTTTTCTTCGCTGAAATATTCTTGCCAAATCCAACGATCCTTCGGCACTTCCGTGATGCAATTCTTCCCTTCTTTCAGGCGAGTCCAAAACTCCCAGACATCCCCCGCTTGCGGATAACGACCTGAAAGACCAATGATCGCCACATCCTGTCTGGACGGCGCTGCTGGTTTTTCTGCATCCGTATCAAGAACTTGCAGGAAACGGCGGGACTTTGCCTTTCGAACTGCCGAGCCAGCTTGCTCTTTTGCAGAAGCTGCTGCGTTGGTTATTTGCTTTTGAACAGACGGCTGTTCGTCTATTCCTACTAATGCGAGTAATTCATCCGCTTGTGTTGTCATGAAATGCTCGACCAGCGCATCAATCGTTTGATATTCAAAAAAGAGGGTCGTACTGATCTGATGTAATTTTTTCCGTAGGACATTCGTCATTTGCACAATCATAATCGAATCAATGCCATATTCCTCCAGAGCGGCAGAAGAGTCGATCTGGTCAAATGGAATTTTCAGTGTCTCTCCGACCAATTGCTTGAAATAGGCTGTGCTTTTCTCACGAAGCATATCCTCTGTGCTTGTTCCTCTGTCTGCATGAGAAGGAATGGCTAGAGTTGAGCCAGATGTCTCCATTAATTTCTGTTGTTGTTTGGACTTTCGGACAACGCCGTCACTCTCCGCTATCATCATCTGTGGATAGGAAACGACTCGGTAGCCCTCATCTCTCAATGCTTTCTGCCAAGCTTCCAGAGGTAGTGAAAGACCTGCTGCGAGGTCTTTGCGTACGTTTTGATCGGTCATCTGTTCTATTAGAAGCAGACCATTCCTTTTTAAGAGATTCTTGCAGGTACGCAGGGTTTGGCGGATTTGTTGAGCTGTGTGTGGGTTATCAGCTGTGATAATCAGGTCGTATTCACCAGCATTCCTTCCTTGTTCACCTAACGCCGCTTCTGGATCAAAAACGTGGAAGCTCACAAATGATTGATAGGCATGTAATTTTGGTGAAAGCAAGGAACTGGTAGATTCTATGCCCGCTCCTCCGAGTTCGAGAATCCGCACTCGCGCTGATGAATCCTGCTTCAATCTCTCCTTGATAAAGGCCGTCACGACATCAGCAAGCCCTTCATTTTCATGGGCAGACAGCTGTAGCATGGATAGATACTGTGCAGAATGAACATCCACCCATTCCTCTACCTTCATCCCTTCAATGACAACAGGCTTCGTGATCTTCATGAAAGCAATCTGATCCATGGCTCCTGCGAGAAGTGTCTCTATGGCTTGCATTGCTTCTTGCGGCTGAATAAGGCCAATGCCGATTTGCTCCAAGCGACGATAGGTTTCTACCATCTCCTGATGAGAATCTTCCGCTTGCCCACTGCTCCAATATCCCCAATTGATCAGTTTCACCGCACATGGCCATGCTTGGGTCAATTGATGGGCATAGGCATCCTTAAAGGTACATCCTGCCGCATAGTTGCTTTGCTTCGGAGCTTTCGTAACTGCCATGAGCGAAGAGAAGAATAAGACAAAATCCAAAGGCTCCTTCTCAAACACCATTGCGATGTTCACACTCACATCAACTTTTGACGAAAGCACTGCTCGGAAGCCTTCCTCTTGCATATGTTCCAAGCTCTCCTCCACCAAGACCATGGCAGAATGAACAACGCCGTCAATCCGTGTATACGTTTGCTTGATCTGTTCATAGGCTTGTTGCAAATCCTTCTGCTGCGTTGCATCCGTTGCTATATAGTCTGGTGCTGGTCCAAAAGTGGCAAGTCTATCTATCTTCGCTTGAATCTCTTCATTTTTTTGACGGCGACCAATCCATATGATCTGGGCTTGATAGGTACGAATCATATATTCGGTCCATGCTTCGCCAATGCCACCGGCTCCGCCAATCACCAAATAAATGCCACCCTGCTTCATACGTGTCTGATCAATCGGAGGATGATCGACGGCAAGCAACTGCTGGCGATACCATTCACCCTGGCGATACACCCACGGACGCCCCTGACGATCTCTTGGCAGCCTCAACATATCATCCAATGGCCATTCAGATTCGGACTCTACATCCACGAGTCGAATCTTCCAGTTTGGATATTCCTTCGCCATCGATCCAATTAACCCATGAATACTGGCGTGGCAGGGATTCACAACATCTGTACGGCGAATGGGCTGGGATTGAACCGTGATGACACTCCACCCCAACTCCTTACCTCCGTATCCCAAGCGAAGCAAGGCTTTAATCGTTCGGAAGCATAGAATCACTCCCTGATCTTGCCCCGTGATTAATCGATGATCCGCCAAGGAGTCTATCGCATCAAAAGGAGCGCTCCACACCAGATGATCAATGGAACCAAGCTCTTCCAGTCGGTGTACGATTTCCTCAATCGTATTCTCAGCCTGAATGGACAATACTTTTGCTCTTGGATAGTACTGGTGAATGGCGCTCCCATTCTCTTCATTTCCGCCCACAATGACAACCTGCTCATCCGCAGTAGGGAAAAGCTGCCCCTTCTCGACTGAAGTCACATCCCACACAGCGGACAGCATGAGATTCCCCACAGGAGGCTCCAGAGAGGTTACAGAAGAAGCGATGCTCGAAGAAACATGGCTTGCTTGCTTCCCGTCCTCCAGCACTCGCATGGAATATCCCTTTATTCGTACACAAACATTTCCTTGGTCATCGCATACATCAATATCCAGCTTATGTATCTTGTCATCTGCGCTGCTGTTGGCACTGTAACGAACGTACGCCCACATAGAGGCTGTACACTTGTTGTGAATTTCAACTTCCTCCATGGCAAAAGGCAAGGACGGCTTGCGGCTTGAATGACCATCCGCTGTTGGGGTCTCTTCTTCAACCATCATGAGCCCGATAGATGCCTGCAAAGCAGAATCCATTAAGCTTGGGTGCAGGACAAAAGGGTTCTCCATTTCGGAGACGGAGGCTGGCAAGGACAGCTTGGCTAAAACTTGCCCCTTCCCTACATACAAGGTGTCAATTCCTTGATGAGCCGACCCATACTCCATTCCTATTGCATGAAAAATGCTGTAGCACTGTTCGGATGAAAACGCTCGTAGACCGCACTCTACTTGTAAGGATGGCAGATTCAGGGCATGTTTCTCCGCAACAGAATGAAGCATGACGCTGCCTTGACTGTGTATGACGGGTTCTGCATCCATGGCCTCCAGCTCGCTATAGATTTCAAAAGTAATCTCACCATTCTCTTCGGGAACAAGACCGATATGTACCTGTGCAGGTTGGTCCCCCACAACAATTGGCCGTGTCCAAACCACGTTTTTGAGTTCAATCTTGGCTGGTTCTTCTGTCAAGGAAGCCGTTGCTTGCTCTGCTGCTGCTCTCGCCATTTCCAGATAGGCAACTCCCGGCAAGATTCTCTGCTTCTTCACGACATGATCTGATAGGAAAAACTCCTGACCTGTAAATGTGGAGCTAAACCTAGTTACAGAAAAATCAGAAGTATTTCGCTGCAACAGTGGCTGAATGGCAGCTTCTCCCGTGAGTGAAGCTGCTGTCTTGCCGCTTACCGATTTACTTTTGCTTTCCGGAATCCAATAACGATTCTTCGCAAATGGGTACGTCGGCAAGGGAACACGTCTCGGTTTGTTATTTATGTAAAGCTGTTCCCACTCCATTTCATTGCCTGTCACCCAATATTCAGCTATTTTTCTGATGTTGCCTTCAGCAATCCAGCTCTGAATAAGTTGTTGAGGGTCTTGGTCGTTGTTCGGCTTCAAGCTCCCTTCCCAACAATGATCGATCGTATTCTCGCCTCTCGAATAAGCTTCCAATTTTCCGATCAGCTCGGGTATAGCCTCGACGACAAAGGCTACTCGTTCTTTCATCGCTTCTCGTCCAACTTGCAGGGTATACGCCACATTTTCCAGATCGATTTGCGTTTCTCGATCAGAAAAAGTCTGAACTTTTCCCTCTATCTCATCTCGATGGTTATCCATGAGAGAAGCGATGACGGAAGCAATGGAGCTGCTTTGATCAAACTCCTTGATATCTAGCTGAATAGGTAGCTCCTCTTGCAGTTTTTGTTTGAGCTGTGTGAGTTGAACGAGGTCTACTCCGTATTCATGCCACTCTTGTTCGATCTCAATGCTGTTTTCTCCCACATGAATAATACTGGATAAAATCTTGCGGAGCTTCTTCTCCAGCATTTCTTGAAGGTGATTGTCAGATGATACCTCTCTTAGAAAGTCCGCTACTTTTTGCGCATAAGCCTGCAATCGTTCCTTATTCTTGGCGGATAGCGGAATCAACACTGGGTTATTTTTATGGCCAATTACTCTTACTTTCGGCTTTGTTTCAGCTGGGATGTATTCTTCCAAAATAATATGGGCATTCGACCCCGAAGCTCCAAAAGAACTTACCCCTGCTCGTCTCGGAACGGAGACTTCTTGACCGTTTTCCACGATCACCGATTTCCATTCTTCTGTCCGCTGCTGTACATAAAAAGGAGATTGTGCAAAATCAATAAACGGATTCACTTCCTTGGCATGTAAGGAAGCAACAAGCGTTTTATGGTGAAGCTGAAGAACAGCTTTTTGCAGACCGCTGATACCCGCCGCAGATTCTGCATGTCCGATATTTGACTTCACCGAGCCTATTGAACAAAATTGCTGATCCTCTGTATATTGACGAAACGCTTTCACCAATCCTTGAATTTCTATCGGATCGCCTAAAGACGTTCCAGTCCCGTGCGCTTCCACATAACTGATCGTTCTCGCGTCCACACCGCTCTTCTCCAGGCAGGCTGTAATCACTTCTGCCTGCGCAACAGGGCTTGGCACGGATGGCCCGCTCACCGATCCGACGTGGTTCACACTGCTTCCTTTGACCACGGCATAAATATGATCGCCATCCTCCATCGCTTTTCGCAATGGCTTTAATACGACCGTACCGACGCCTTCTCCCGAAACATACCCATCGCCATCCTTGCCAAAGGTATGACAATAGCCATCACTCGCGTGCATATCCATCATGCCGTAGGACAAGTATTTGCCAGGATGCAAGGATAAATTGACGCCCCCCGCCAATGCTACCTCACATTCACCGCGCTTGATGCTTTCCAGCGCCAAATGAACAGCCGTCAGCGAGGATGAGCATACGGTGTCAATCGCCATGCTCGGACCATGAAAATTGCAGAAATAAGAAACGCGATTGGCAATCGGTGCATAGTTCAAGGATAACGGGAACATTTCGCCCCGGGACATCGCTTCCGCTCCGATGAGGGAATAATCCTTGTGCATCACGCCAACAAAGACACCAACCTGCCGCCTGTTACTGCTCCCACGAGGCGGAACAATCGTCTTTGGCGTATAGCCTGCATCTTCCATCGCTTCCCAGCATGTTTCCAAAAACAAACGCTCCTGGGGGTCCATCGTCTCTGCTTCCCGCGGCGATATTCTGAAAAAGGGAGAATCAAAGCAATCCGGATCTTCTATAAACCCTCCCCATTTGGACATCTGCTTTCCAGATGGGGATTTGAGTTCTCCAAACCGCTGCCAATCCCAGCGAGATATCGGGACTTCTTTGATGCAGTCTTTGCCTTCTTTTAGATTCATCCAAAATTCTTGGAGATTTCTTGCCTCTGGATAACGCCCCGCCATCCCGATGATCGCAATTTCTTCATCAGCGATCGCTGCATGACTCTTGGTGTTTGCTGATGAATCTACAACTCTCGCAGGTTGCGGCCATTCTTGTCCACCTTCCTGATTCATCAAATCAAGCCCACTGAATGCGGAATCATGATTCTCGGTCAAATAGGCGGCCAACTCGGCGATATTCGTATACTCAAACAATAAAGTAGGAGCCAGTGGCGCTCCTACTTTCGCTTCGACAGCCTTCACCACTTCCAACAAGCCCGGTGAGTTCAGCCCCATTTCATAGTAACCAATCTGCGTATCAATCAACGCGGCTGGAACTCGTAATCGATCTGCCAGCAGTTGTTGTAAAAAAGCTTGTGCTTTACTCGATTCCTTTGACAGAGATACGGTTTGCTTTGATGGTTGGATCAGGCCAGGATCACGAACTAACTTGCCCGCAAAATTTTGCAAATGTGCAATTTTTTTGCCTGAACGATCAAAGAACTCCATCGTCATATACATCAGTTCATTTTTTCGTTGGATGGATGAGGTTTGGACGCTGACAAAGCAATGCTGCTGTAATAGAGCTGTGGCGCGAAAAGATTCATAAAAAAGCGGTAAAAATAGTCGCTGCTCTTCTTGAACTATTGAAGTGAATAATACCATCGAACCGATCGCAGCCCCATCGATCAATGTTGGGTGAAACATGAACCCTTCCGCACTGGGAAGGGCATGTTTACCAAGAGATAGATCTAGTACCGCCGCTGAATCTGTTTCAAAAATCGTTCCTTCTGCCTTCATAAAACCTGTATGCACCAATTCCTGACGGCGGCATTGCTCATACACGTCATGCAGATTGATCTTTTTGTTTGCCGCTTGCTCTAGCAAGGGAAGATTCAGCGTTTCATCGAACTGCGCGGAAGCATGGTGATGCATTTCAGCAGTGACATACAGCTTTTTCTCCGAGTCTAAAATGCCGTTGCGCTGTGTCTGACCCTCCATCCGAATCTGCCACTGTCCTGCTTTGCCTTGCGTGCACTGAATGCTCAGCATGACATCATAATCTTGACCGACCATGATCGGATGATAGATCGTTAGATTACGAAGCTCAAGCTCGCGGTAATCATGGCCATTTTCTCGAAACATTTGATACAACAGATCAATATGGGCTAATCCGGGCAACAGTTCCTGACCGTGCACTTTATGATTTTTGAGGATTGGATGGTTGATCGTTATGAGAAACTGATCATGCACGTTTATCCCTCCACTATTTGTCGCTTCCAAATACTGATCGTATGGTTGGGTTTCTCTTCACGGTAGACGTCAAATCGGTTTAACGTCGGAGGTGCAATCGAATGTCGTTTGTTCGGACGTGAGACTGCCTCCTCCCAGGATTGTAAAACGACGTTGGCGTTGGTTCCCCCATCTGCAAAACAATTAATCGCTGCTATTCTGGGCGAATCGTTCCATTCAGAAAGCTGTCGCTGAAAATAAAAAGGCGTTGACTCCATATGGAAATGAGTCATCGGCTCTTGCCCTGACAGGAACGGAACCAATTGTCGTTGTTTGAGCATCAGCACGACTTTTATCAAGCTGGCAATCCCTTCTGCACATAATGGATGACCGATATTTGGCTTGATCGATCCTAATCCGCAAGTCTCCGTATGAGATGAGCGATAGACAGACTGAATGGCTTTGAGTTCAAGTAAATCGGTAACCTCTGAACCTGATCCATTCGCTTCTATATAACTGATTTGTTCCGGCTTCACGCCAGCTTTAGCCAGTGCCGACTGCATTACCTCTTTTTGAGCTTGCAAATTCGGGGTGGCAGGACCTGCTGTTCGTCCATCATTGTTGACCGCTACCCCCTTGATGACGGCATGTATTTCATCCCCATCAGCCAGTGCTTGCTCCACGGTCTTCAATAGAACCATTCCTACGCCTTCTCCCAATACGAGTCCGCCCGCACGTCTATCAAAAATATGGAAGGCTGGCTCTTCGCTTAAAATTCCTCTTTGCTGGAACATCCGATGCCCTTCATCACCGTTTAAAACGTTAACCCCGCCGACGATAGCAGCCTCAATCTCTCCACTTCGAAGGGAATGAATCGCCATATTCATCCCTACCAGCGCTGAAGAGCATGCCGTATCGATGACCATACTCGGACCTCTAAGATCGAAGTATTGGGAAATATTCGTAGCCATATAGTTTTGTCCCACGGTCATAATCGGGTTTTGTGTTTGATGTAGACGATCTTCGCTTGGGCGATGATTACTTCTTGCCCCGATGTAGACGCCTACCGATTTTCCCTTGATGTCCTTCGGTGTATATCCAGCCTGATGCCAAAGGTGAAGACTTTCCTCCAATACCATTAACGCTTGCGGGTCCATCGCCTTCGCATCTTCTTTTGCTATCAGGAAGTAAGAAGGATCAAACGTAGTGATGTCGTCCAGAAGTCCTGCATGATAGGAATTTTCATACCCCCAGCGTTCCTTGGGTACAGCACCAATGGCTGAACGGCCCTCCGCTAACAACTTCCAATACTCTTCCACATTACGTGCACCCGGAAAACGGCAAGAGAGCCCCACTACCGCAATGTCAGACTGATTTGAAATTGCCTCCCGATATTGCGCAGCCTGCTGACTACTCGCCATTTGGCTTTTCACAGTCTCCCGACGGATGGGCTGACTCTTCGGATCGCTGTTCATTTCAGGAGGTGTCAGCTTCAGATCGTCAACGATGGAATCGCCGTGATTGCTGGACAGCCATTCTGCAAGGGTTTCGATGGTGGGATATTCATATAAAATCGTCGGGTCCAACTCCTTGCCCAACCATTTACTGATCTCATTAATGACTTGAGCCAGTAACACCGAATCAATCCCATAGTCTGGAAACTCTTTGTCTATCTCCAATCTGGCAGGATCTATTTTCAGTTCCTTCGCAAACAGCTCAATCAAACTTGTTTGCGCTGTCTTCACAGGATCCACTGAGCTTTGCGTCGGCTTGCCTGCTGGTGGACGACGAGACGACAGATTCGCTCCAGAAGCGTCTTGCTTTTTGTGTTGCATCAGCTGATGGGGTTCCCACAGTTCTTGGTTAATAGCTGCCGGGAAAACTACAGGACCCATTTTCTCCAAAAGAATATGATCCAGTAATCGCATTCCTTGCTCGTCCGTAATGTGTACGAGTCCTGTTTGCTGATAGGCTTTGGTCGTAACTGCACCAATTCCCGTTTCCTTCCAGCTCGGCCACTGTATGCTGATGATCGGGCAAGAATCCGCATGTGCGTAGGCAAAATAATCCATATAGGCATTGGCTAACGCGTAATCACTCTGTCCCGCTGCCAAGGACGGAATGACTGCCGAAGCAGATGAAAAGAGAACGAAGAACTGCAAAGGCTCGTCCTTGCAGATTTGGTAAAGCGTATGCAGCCCAGCCACTTTTGGTTGTAATACCCGCTGAATTCCAGCCATCGTTTTCCGAATAAAGGCAGGATTTTGATCATCGCTAAAACCTGCGCAATGAATCACCCCGCCAATCGGACCCATCGTCTGTTTGATCTCGTGTACATACTGTTTCCAAGCCTCTTCATCGGTTAAGGATACAGATAAGACTTGAACCTGTACGCCTTGCGCTTCCAAAGCTTGTACCGCCTGAATTTTCTTTGCTACGGAAGTGCTTTGCTGCTGATAATCTCCCCATTGCTCGCGCGGCGGCAGGCTTTCTCTCCCTGTGAGCACCAGTTTTTTGACACCATAACGCTCTACAAAATGCTTGGCACATAAATACCCAAGCCCTCGTGTACCGCCTGTAATCAATAGAACATGGTTCTCAGGGAATACAAGCGCTGGTTCCTGACTGTCAGCTACCATCTCTTCCTGAAGATAAGCACTATAACGCTCACCCGATCGATAGCAAACCTCTGCTTCCTGATCATCCATGAAAAACTCTGCTGCAATCTGTTGCGCAAGTTCGTCTCCATCAGCCAATGGATCTAGATCCACATGGCGTGATTGCAGATGCTTGTATTCACTTTGCAGCATCCGGTACAAGCCAACACGGGAGGCACCCGCCAAATTGACAGCGTCATTCTGAAAGGCCTCCACACCTTTTGTCACACCCAATAGCTTTATGCCTTCTTTATGACCATTCTCAATGAGTTGTTGCAGCCATGGAATCCAAGCCAGCGAATCGGTCTGCTGATGTCCACAACCGATCAAATCTACGATACCATCATAGTTTTTCCACTCCGTCTCATCCTGATGGAGTCGTGATTCGAGCTCGTTCAGCACTAAGATTTCACACTTGGCGAAATGGTTGGACAGTTGAAGAGCCAATTGCTTCGTTTCATCCGTTGTGAAAATACCAATCGTTCGATGAGCTACGCTGTTTGGCATCGCTGGGCAAGCCTTCCATTGCTTTTTCATAATGCGCATGTCTGGCTGAACCGGAATCTGCTCATATGTGGAGAAAGATGCTGTATCATCTGTAAATGACGTTTGTCCACCAGGCACCCAATAAGCTTCTCTGCTAAATGGATAGGTTGGCAAACTGATCCGTCGAGGCTTTCTCTCCCCATACAAGCTGCTCCAGTCAAGGTTTAGCCCTTTCACCCAAACATCCAGCAATTTTCCGTATTTGCCTTTGCTCATCCAGGATTCAATCATTTGTGGTATATCATCATCGGCTGCAAAGATTGCCAAGGTCTCTTTATGACGTTTTACCTGTCCGTGATACAGGTCCTCAATGTCCTTCTGTCTACCTATGAATTGCTTTAATTTCTCTTCAAGTTCTATCATCGAGCCCGCGATCACAGCCAAACGTTCTTCCATCGCTTCTCGTCCCACTTGCAGGGTATACGCCATTTGAGCTAAATCCGCATCGGATAATCCCTGTTCTGAAATGGCTCCGAGCAGTCGTTGTACCCGTTGTTGAAGCTGCTCTTCATTTTTGGCCGATAAGAGAACCAACACAGGATTTTGCGGACTTGCCATTAGGGTAGACTGCTCTTGCGTTTTTGGCATGTATTCTTCAATCACGACATGGGCATTCGATCCACCCGCACCAAAGCTGCTCACACCGGCACGGCGTGGAACCTCCCGTCCGTCAATAACAGGGCGTTTCCACTCTGCCAGCTCTTGCTGAACAACAAACGGCGTCACGCTGAAATCTATATTCGGATTGAGTACTTCAGCATGCAGGGATGGGGCTAATTGTCCATGCTTGAGCTGCAATAAAACCTTCGTAACCCCAGCAATACCCGCTGCACTTTCACAATGCCCGATGTTTGATTTCGCCGATCCAATGGCACAAAACTGTTTGTCATTTGTATACGCTTGGAAAGCCTTCGTTAAGCCCGTCATTTCAATGGGATCGCCTAAAGAGGTCCCCGTACCATGTGCTTCCAGATAGCTGATCGTCCGTGGATCGATTCCGGCTTTTTGGAAAGCACGTCCAATAACCCGAGCTTGGGCATTCGGGCTAGGCACATTGTAGCCATTGGTTTTTCCTCCATGGTTAACGGCGGTTCCTTTTATCACACCATAAATTTGATCTCCATCGGCAATCGCTTTCGCCAGAGGTTTGAGCAGGACTGCTCCCACCCCCTCGCCAGGTACATACCCGTCGCCGCCAATGCCAAAGCTTTCGCATCGTCCCTTGCTGGATGCGAATTTGCCCTGTCCAAGCATCAAGTATTTATTAGGGTGAATCGAAACGTTGACACCACCTGCAATAGCAGCTTCACATTCCCCTTGCTGTAGACTTTGGCAAGCCAAATGAATGGTTGTCAGGGAAGAAGAACACATCGTATCGACCGCCATGCTAGGTCCATGGAAGTTGCAGAAATAAGAAACGCGATTCGCAATGGAGGCTGGACTTCCTGCCAGCGCCATCGGTCTGCCGAGCATCGTTTCCTGCGCTCCATAGAGCTGGTATTCTTCGTACATGACTCCGACATAAACCCCGACATTACCGCCTGGGCCCATGCCAGGTGTTGAACCGAGAGATTCACGAGTATACCCGGCATCCTCTAACGTTTCATAGACGCATTCCAAGAACAAGCGCTCTTGAGGGTCCATGATTTCAGCCTCTCTTGGTGTGATATTGAAAAATAACGGGTCAAATTGATCCACACCATCCAGGAAGCCCCCCCACTTGCTGTAGGTTTTTCCTTGCTTTTTCTTATCTGCATCAAAGAATAGGCTGTGATCCCAACGCTCTTCGGGAATTTCTGTGACACAATCCTTGCCATCACGCAGGTTACGCCAGAACTCATTCATGGTTCTCGCTTTCGGATAACGACCGGAGACCCCAATAATCGCAATGTCTAAGGAGTCGTTTGCTGGTTTGGTTTCACTCGTCGTTTCCTTCAACGCATTGCCTTTGCTCCTGCGGTTATGGATGATCGGTTTCGCCGTTGCAGCAACCATCGTCGGTGCAACGCTCGATCTTTTAACAGGGGATACCGTTGGTGCTTCTTTCTCATCCATACCCAGAATACTCATCATTTGATCCTGATGCGCTGCCAGGAAGTATTTCGCAATTTCTTCGATGGTTTGATATTCGAAAAATAACGTTTTCGACAACGAACCAAACGTTTTTTCTAATTCATTTGTTAATTGCATGACCATAATCGAGTCAATTCCGTACTTTTCCAACAAAGCATCTGCTTCGATGCGGTCTATCGGCAGCTTGATCACGGACGAAACCAGCTTTTTGAAATAATAGATGGCTTTTTCCTTTGGCAAATGATGACTTGCTGGTTGTATGACGGGAGAAGCTTTGACTTGTTCTGTTGTCTTCGGTCTTCCCACCACTGCTGCGTGGAGGCGTTGTATGTCTCCTTCCATTACCATCACCTGATCTTTTCGAGAAGCTACGGCTTCATAAAAAGCACGAATACCCGTCGCGGTCTGCAAAGAGGTCATTCCAACTCTTTGTTTCACCATCTCCTCAACTGCTTCATCTACTTGCATCCCGCCCTCTTTCCAGAGCGGCCAATTGATGGAGACTGTTTGACCTTGACGTTGCTTTGCCCGCACCCTTTCATTCCGATCTTTCGCATAGCCATCCATAAAGGCATTCGCGCAAGCATAGTCTGCCTGACCACTATTTCCTATACTTCCTGCTATCGAAGAAAAGAGGACGAAGAAATCGAGAGGCTGATCTTTACTCGCCTCATCTAGATTCGTAAGACCCGCAACTTTTGGCGCTACCACTTGGTTCCATTCTTCTGTCGTTTTCTTGAGGATGAAGTTATCTCTCACGACACCCGCACTATGGATAATGCCGTGAAGCCCTCCGAATTCCTGGTGAATGCTTTGGATGAGTTGGTTTACTTCCTGCTTGTCCGTCACATCAACTTGACGGTAGACAACCGTTGCCCCTGACCTTTGCAAATCATGAAGGATCGCTTGCTTATCTTCACGCAAAGGAGAACGTCCTGTGAGAATTAAGGTTGCCTGTTTCGCTTGACTCGCGATTTCCCTGGCAAAAATCAACCCTAAACCGCCTGCTCCACCCGTAATCAGATAGGTTCCTTGCTTTTTCCACGGAATAGCGACCTCATCATGCAATGGCTCGGTTTCGCACCAGCCCAGTACATAACGTTTACCATCTTGATAGCGAATTCGGTCGTCCATAGGCTGGCAGGCATTCTCTTGCAGCTTGTTTACGATTTCTGCTACATGTTCACCTGGGTTTAATTCAAGGAATTGACCGATTACATTTGGGTTCTCCTGCTGGGCTGTTTTTAGCAAGCCAGAAAGTCCGCTTACGTATGCTTGCTCCGCTTTGTCGGGAACGACGACCTGCACGAACACTTTGCCAAGTATCTTTTGTTGAAAGATGCTTTGGATTTCCAAAAATACTTGGGAAGCATAGGCCTCGAATCTGTCGGCAATGCCATCCTGTTGGGACTGCAAAGGAATCAAGCGCACTTCGTTCATCTGTGCGGAAATACTCGCAATCGACGATTCAAAGCCTTCCGCCATCATCACGATATGCTGTACATAGATAGGAGTCTCTGTTTTTTGGACTGCTGCTTGCTCTTTCCAGCAAGGATGAACCATCAACATCTCTTGTGCCTCAGTTGTTTCGAAGTCTTCCGCTTTACCGTCCAGCTTACGAGACGAAAATCGCTTCATTCTGACGCAAACGTTCCCTTGCTCGCCACATAAGTCAATATCCAGCTTTTGCACATGATCAGAAGCCTTACTGCCATCACTGTAGCGAATATACGCCCACATCTGCGGCGTGCATGGACTGAAGATTTCCAGCTCATCCAGCGCAAAAGGCAAGATTGGCTTGAGCGAATCAAGCTGGTAATCGAAGCTCCTGTCATCAGCCCCCATAAACAAGCCAATCGCCGCCTGTAAAGCAGAATCCATCATACTGGGGTGCAGCACAAATTGCTCTTCTGTCCCCAAAACAGTGAAAGGTAGGGACAGCTTTGCCAACACCTGCTCCATGCCCTTATGCACTTGCTCGATTCCTTGCAGCGCAGGACCATAGTGGATTCCCATTCTTTTATAACCGTCATAGCATTGGCTGCCGCTCAAGATGCCATGGTCGCATGCGGCTTGTAACGCAGCAAGATCGTGCGTCGGCGTCTCGGCAACCGTATGGAATCCAGCACTTCCTTGACTATGCACAATCTCTTCTGCTTCATTTCCTGCATGTTCACTGTAAATTCGATAGCCAATCTCCCCACTATCCTCCAGCTGAAGACCAATGTGAACGTCGACTGGCTGATCATCGACAGCAATTGGCTTGGCCCACACAATATTTGTGAGCTTCAAGCTATTCTGTCCCGCTTTCAAGGCTCCCGCTGACTGATCGATTGCCTCGCGTGCCATTTCGAGATAGGCAACACCCGGTAAGAGCTGCTGGCCATTCACAACATGATCTGCCAAGAAAAATTCCTGTCCACGGAAGGTGGAACTATACCGCTGTTCCAACAATTCAGACGTGTTTTTCTGGAGCAATGGGTGAAGGAAGAGCAACCCTTCTGATGCCGCTGCCACTTCGCGCGCAAATTGCGTATCCATCTGAGGAATCCAATAACGTTCTCTTGCAAACGGATACGTAGGCAGGCTCATGCGACGAGGCTTCTTCTCACCGTAGAGCTTGTCCCAATCAACCACGCCTCCATTTACCCATAGATCAAGCAGCTTGGTGTATTTTCTTTTGCTGATCCACGCATCGATGGCCTGTTTCAAATCTTCATCCGCTTCAAACACGGCGATTGTCTTTTTGTTGCCTTTCACCTGTCCACGGAATACGTCTGTAATACTTTCCTGTCCATCTACAAATTGCGTCAGCTTTTCTTGAAGCTCTTGAATGGAGCTGGCCATCACACCCAGTCTCTCTTCCATGGCTTCTCGCCCAATTTGAAGTGTGTAAGCCATATCTGCTAAGTCCATGTCAGAAATGGTCCGATCCTTGATCACCGCTAACAAACGCTGTGCCTGTTCGTGGAGCTGGCTTTCATTCTTCGCTGACAGGAGAATGATCGCTGGATTTGCGTGACTTACTTGGATAGCTGGACGTTTCTCATCGTCTGGAATGTACTCTTCCAAAACGATATGAGCATTCGAGCCACCCGCACCAAAGCTACTCACACCGGAGCGTCTTGGAATTTCCTGACCGTCAATGACGGGACGTTTCCACTCCGCCAGCTCTTGCTGGACGACAAACGGAGTCGTGCTAAAATCAATATTCGGGTTTAGCACCTCCGCATGCAAGGATGGTGCTAGCTGTCCGTGTTTGAGCTGTAACAGAATTTTCGTAATCCCAGCAATTCCCGCTGCGCTCTCGCAATGTCCAATATTAGACTTCGCTGATCCGATGGCGCAAAACTGCTTGTCTGTTGTGTACGCTTGGAAGGCTTTAGTCAAGCCAGCGATCTCTATCGGATCTCCTAAAGAAGTACCTGTACCGTGGGCTTCCAAATAACTAATCGTCCGTGGATCAATTCCTGCCTCCTTCAAGGCACGCCCAATCACGCTCGCTTGTGCATTCAGGTTCGGTACGGTATAACCATTTGTTTTGCCGCCATGGTTAATAGCACTTCCTTTAATCACACCGTAAATTTGATCTCCGTCGGCGATTGCTTTCTCCAGAGGCTTAAGCAGTACGGCTCCGACACCCTCTCCAGGCACATAACCATCACCGCCAAGCCCAAAGCTTTCGCATCGTCCCTTGCTGGAAGCAAATTTCCCCTGTCCGAGCATCAAATATTTATTCGGGTGAATGGAAACATTGACACCACCCGCAATCGCAACCTCGCATTCACCGCGCAGCAAGCTTTGGCAGGCAAAATGGATGCCCGTTAGCGAGGAGGAACACATGGTATCAACAGCTACGCTAGGGCCATGGAAATCAAAGAAATAAGAAACACGGTTCGCAACAGAGGAGAAGCTTCCGCCAAGTGCCATTGGTCTGCCCATCATGGTTTCTTGTGCACCATACAGTTGATACTCTTCATACATGATGCCCACATAAACACCGACATTACCCCCAAGTCCGAAGCCTTGGGACGATCCGAGAGATTCGCGGGTATAACCTGCATCCTCTAAGGTTTCATACACACACTCTAGAAATAAACGTTCCTGCGGGTCCATGATTTCTGCTTCCAGAGGCGAAATGTTGAAAAACAGCGGATCGAATTGATCCACACCGTCTATGAAACCGCCCCATTTGCTGTAGGTTTTCCCCCGTTTGTTCTTATCCTCATCAAAATACAGACTGTGGTTCCACCGCTCTTTGGGGATCTCCGTAATGCAATCCTTGCCATCGCGCAAATTGTTCCAGAACTCTTGGATATTCCGCGCTTTCGGATAACGTCCGGAAAGCCCAATGATCGCAATGTCCAAAGCTCCTGCTCCTTTGGCTGGTTGGGTTTCCTTCTGTGTCGAAATGAACCGCGAGTCTTTGCGACTGCTTCCGCGATGGCTATTCCTTTGCCTTTTCGACGTGTTCTCATCTGTCGACACGGTTGCTGTTTCTCGGGTAACAACTGTTTCCTGCTGTTCCGTAAGACCCAAGATTTCAATGCATTTGTCTCGATAGGAATCCAGGAAATATCCAATCAATTCTTGAATCGTTTGATACTCAAAAAATAACGTTTTCGGCAGTGAGCCAAAGCTTTTCTCTAGTTGGTTGGTTAATTTCATGGATAGAATCGAATCAATTCCGTATTTCTCCATTGCGGCATCTTCTTCGATTCGATTCACAGGCAGTTGCAAAACCTCGGCAAATTCCTTTTTCACAAAATGAGTCGCTTTCTCGTGGAGAATATTATTTTCCACACTGGTTGTCGCTTGTTTTTCATTTGGCTCTACCTTGGTTGGTGTGATCGATGCCACTGGTTGCACCTGTTTTACCAGCGTGTCTTCAAATTCTTCCAGTAAATAAGATGCAAGCTGCTGAAGTGTCGGACACTCCACGAATACAGTCGGAGTCAGTCCGATGTGATATTGCTGACTGAGCTTGTTGGCGAATTCAGTCAGTAGAACCTGATTAAATCCGAGTTCAGACAGCTCTACTTTGCCATCAATATCCGTGGTTGGAACCTGAAGCAGCTCCGACACGGTATGCATCAAGGCAAATTCCACTTTTTGCAACAAGCTGCTGGTATCCATTGTGAACGAATGCTTGGATTGAAAATTGTTGCCTTGCGTTTGCAAAAACAGTGTTTGCATGAGCTTGGCCAGATCACCTTCCAGTACCATGACCTGTGCTTTTCCAGAGGCTAAGCCTTGGTACATAGCTGCAATCCCCGTCGCAGTCTGCATAGCGACTACTCCTCTGCTATGCTCCAACACGTCACCTGCCTCTGCGTCAGCCTGCATTCCGCCCTCTTTCCACAGCGGCCAATTCATCGACAATGTCTGTCCGTGACGTTGCTGTAACGCAACCAATCCATTGCGATAGTGCGCAAATCCGTCCATAAAGGCGTTGGCGCACGCATAGTCTGCTTGTCCGATATTCCCCAAGCTGCCAGCCACCGAGGAAAACAGCACCAGGAAATCCAGTTCTACATCTCTAGTGGCCTCATCCAGATTGATGAGACCCGTAACCTTCGGACCCTGAACCGTTTGAACTTCCTCCCTGGTTTTCTTGAGGATATAGCTGTCACGAAGCACGCCAGCACTATGAATAATGCCATGAAGACGCCCATAGTCCTGTTGAATCATGCGGATCAATTCTGTCATTTCCTGTTTCTGTGTCACATCAACTTGGCGGTATTCAACTCTTGCACCATTTCTTTTCAAGTCATGGAGTTTACCTTGCTTCTCTTGATCCAATGGGGAACGTCCTGTCAGAATCAGGTTCGCCTGTTGAACCTTCTGTACAATTTCGTTGGCAAAAATATAACCCAGTCCACCTGCCCCGCCCGTGATGAGATAAACCCCACCGTCTTTCCAAGGAATGCTCGTTTCTTGTGGAGCATCGAGTTCTACCCACTCAGCTACATATCTCTTTCCAGATCGATATCGAATCTGAACATCCAATGGACTGCGTACATTCTCATTTATTTTTTCAGCAATCTCGAATTCGTTGTCGCCCGATTCTATCTCCATTACCTGTCCAATCAGGTTAGGATTCTCCAATCTCGCCGTTTTCAGCAACCCAGAGAAAGTGGTGAAAGACGGCTGCTCTGCTTGCAAAGGAACGACAATCTGAACCAATACCTTACCGCGTACTTTTTGCTTGAAAACCCCTTGAATTTCCTCCAATATCTGCGTCGTATAATTAATGAAACGCTCGGCAATGCCTTCTTGTGCGGATTGCAAAGGAATGCAACGGACTCCATTCAGGTAGGCTTGGAGATTGTCCCAAGAAACGCGATCCGGTTCGACCATCATCACGATCCGCTGTGTATAGTCAGGGGCTTCGGCGTTCCTCACAACCGCTTTTTCCTTCCACTCAGGATGAACCAGCAGTGTCCCGAGCTTCCCTTTGGAATCCATCGCCTCAACTTCACCTTCTAGCACTCGTGCCGAGAAGCCCTGCATACGCAAGCAAACCGTTCCTTGGTCGTCACATAAATCAATATCTACTTTCTGTACCTTGTCTCCCGTTCTATTGCCGTCAGCCTGTCGAATCCATACCCACATCTGGGAGGAAGTCTGCCTAAAAATGCTCAGCTTCTCCAGTGCAAAAGGCAGGATTGGCTTCAGAATTGCTGTATCGCCTGTGCCAAGCAATAAACCGATAGAGGATTGTAAGGCCGAATCCAGCATGCTCGGATGCAAGACGAATTCTCCTTGCGTCTCGGCAACTTTGGAAGGCATGGCTAACTTGGCCAATACTTGTCCTTCTCCCACGTACACTTGCTCAATTCCTTGCTGGGCTGGCCCATAGGCAAGTCCCATTGTTTGAAAGGCTTCATAGCACTCACTGGCCTGAAGCGTGCGATAGCTGCATTGGGCTTTGAGCGCATCGAGATTATGCGTGGGTGCGGCACTAAACCCTGCAAGCACCACACACCCTTGACTGTGAACCACCAATTCGGCCTGGTCTACCTGCGGTTCGCTGTATATTTCATAGCGAAGGTCGCCGTTATCCTCAGGATAAATCCCGATGTGTACCTGAACAGGCTTGTCTTCCACCACTATCGGTTGCGCCCATACAACATTTTTCAGCTCCATCGCGAATTGCTCGTCTTCCAACGCTCCCGCTGCGAGATCCGCAGCTGCTCGAGCCATCTCCAGATAAGCAACCCCAGGCAGCATTCTCTTTCCTTTTACAACATGATCCGATAAAAAGAATTCCTGACCATCAAAAGTAGAGCTGAATCTTTGTTCACGGAGATCCGAAGTATTTTGATGCAGCAAAGGATGCAGAGAAGTGGTCAGACCAGACGTACCTTTTGTGTGAGTGAACGGCTGTGTCTTCGGTTTGGGCAGCCAGTAATGCTCTCTGGCAAAAGGATACGCAGGCAAGCTGATCCGACGAGGCTTTTTGTCGTCATAAAGCTTATTCCAGTCCATATTTAAGCCCTTCACCCAGAAATCGAGAAGCTTGGCGAATTTTTTGCGTTGCATCCATTTTTCAATCGCTTCTTGCAACTCTTCATCGCCTGCAAAGATGTCTGCTGTTTCTCTGCCGCGCTTCACCTGACCGCGATACAGGTCGGCAATGCTGTCATCACCTGCTAGAAAGCTGCGCAACTTCTCTACCAGCTCTGAAAGCGAGCTCGTCAGCAGGGCCAGACGTTCTTCCATTGCCTCGCGTCCCACTTGGAGCGTATACGCAATATCCGCCAAGTCCACATCTGTAAAGGATTGCTCCTCAATTGACGCTAACAGTCTTTGCACTTGTTCGATGAGACGCTCCTTATTCTTTGCCGACAGGACGATGATCGCCGGATTTTGCGGACTGACCGTGATCGACGGGCGTTCCTTAACCTCAGGAATATATTCCTCAATCACAACATGTGCATTGGACCCTCCTGCACCAAAAGAAGAAATCCCGGCAATTCTCGGGAATTCTCTCAATACCCCATTTACTTCCATTAGCGGTCGTTTCCATTCAGCCAGGTCCTGCTGAACGACAAAAGGCGTTTTCGAAAACGGAATATTCGGATTCAGCTCTTTCGCATGCAGACTTGGGACCAGCTGTTGATGCTTCATTTGTAGCAAAATTTTTGCCACTCCCGCGATTCCAGCCGCCGCTTCCAAGTGACCGATATTGGATTTAACGGAGCCAATCGCACAAAATCCCGTATCCTGCGTATCCTTGCGGAAGGCTTGGATGAGCCCTGAAATTTCAATCGGATCACCAAGCTCCGTGCCTGTTCCGTGCGCTTCGATATAGCTTACGGTCTTGGCATGAACACCTGCCTTATCCAGTGCCTGACGAATCAATTCTCCTTGAGCAGTTGGATTCGGTACCGTATAGCCATTCGTTTTTCCGCCATGATTCACACTGGTTCCACGAATCAATCCATAGATATGGTCGCCATCCGCTATTGCCTTCGACAGTGGTTTGAGCAGCACTGTACCTACGCCTTCTCCCGGTACAAAACCGTTTCCGCCTTGCCCAAAGCTTTTGCATTGTCCATCCACGGACAGCATATGCAGTGCTGACAAAAAGACATAGCTGGAAGGGTGCAGATACAGATTGACTCCACCAGCAATCGCCAGTTCACAATCCCCGTTATACAGATGCTCGCACGCTTCATGAATCGCTGTGAGCGAAGCCGAGCACATCGTATCAATCGGCATACTCGGACCTTGGAGATTGAGGAAATAGGAAACACGATTCGTCAGTGAGCTAAACGATGTGTGTGGGTAAATCAATTCACCCTGCTTCCATAAATCAGGCCCATACAAGCTGAACCCGGTTTTGGTAATCCCTCCAAACACTCCGACCCGTCGATTGTACTTTTCCGCAAGCTGTTGTCTCGTATAACCTGCATCCTCCAGCACTTCCCAGCATGACTCCATAAACAAACGTTCCTGCGGATCAAAATGCATCGCTTCCCACGGTGACATATTGAAAAAGAGCGGGTCAAAGTCAGCGAATCCGTCTACAAAGCCGCCCCATTTTCCATAGCTTTTTCCTTCTGCCACAGCCTTGTCTGGATCAGGCTCGAAAAAGCCATCCAGTGACCAGCGTTCTTCCGGAATTTCCGTAATGCAATTCTTTCCGGACTTCAGATTCTCCCAATACTCGTTCAACGATCGTGCTTTTGGATAACGTCCGCTCATGCCGATAATGGCAATTGGCTCCCGCGCTATCTGCTTTTCTGATTGCACGGCTACACTGCGAGTCGGTTCATGACTGGCTGTATCACGTTCGTTTTGCACCAATGGTGTTGGAGTTCCACGATTGACCGCCCCCTGACGATCTAGCCCCGTCCACTTCATGCATTCTGGCATGTGATCAGCGACGAGATAATCTGCAAGGGTGTCTAGCGTCTGACATTCATACAGGATGGTCTTGGACGATTCGCTAAAGACATCGCCTAGCTTTTTATTCAGCTGGATCACCATAATCGAATCGATTCCGTATGTTTCGAACGGTTCATCGACAGCGATTTTACCTGCTCCAAGCCTCGTCTCTTGACCGAACATCATTTTTAGCTGATAGAGCGTTTTCTCTTTTAACACGCCTGCATCGACTAAAAGATTCGCATCCTGTATCGATGTGGAACCGAGCTGCGACACGGAAGGAGTACCTAGCAACTGTTCCTTGAGTGTTGGCAGATCGCCTTCGATAACCAGCATCTGCACAGAGCCGGAAGCCACCCCTTGATACAGCGCCTGTATCCCGCTTGCAGTCGGCATAGCTACCATGCCTCTAGTCTCCATGATCTTCTCTGTCGCTTCATCCACACGCATACCGCCATCTCTCCACAGCGGCCAATTGAGGGAGAGTGTGTGGCCTTGACGTTCACCTGCTTTCACCAAACCACTACGATACTTGGCGTATTGATCCATAAAGGCATTGGCAGTAGCATAATCGGCCTGCCCTGCATTACCAAAGCATCCCACGCCAGAAGAGAAGAAAATAAAAAAATCAAGCGCCATATCCTTGCTTGCCTCATCGAGATGCACCAGTCCAGATACTTTCGGCGCCAGCACTTCCGCCACTTCATCCACTGTTTTTCTAATGATGAAACTATCGCGAATGACTCCCGCACTATGAATGATGCCTGTGAGGCTACCAAACTCTTGCTTAATGCCTTGGAATAAATCTTCTACCGCTTGCTTTTGTGTGATGTCAGCTTGGCGATATTGAATGTTGGCTCCCAGTGCTTTCAACTCGCTGTATTTCGCTGTCTTTTCTTCATCCACTGAGGAAGAACGACCCGTGATAATCACTGTCGCTCCCTTCGTTTGCTGAGCGATTTCCTTGGCAAAAATCATGCCTAATCCGCCTGCACCGCCCGTAATCAGATAAACGCCATCATCTTTCCATACATGCTCTGGTTGCCCGGAAGCTTTCATTTCTTTCCAGCTGCTCACCCATCGCTTGCCATCCTGATAACGAATATGCTTCCTTTTCTCATCGGTGCTGTTTAGTTGCAGCTTATGAACCAATTCCGCTGGATTGTCCTCTGCCTGCACTTCAATCAGCTGTCCAATCAGCTTGGGATTCTCCAAGTGCGCCGTTTTCAGCAAACCAGAGAGAGCCGAGAAGCATTGCTGTTCCTCTTTGGTAGGCACAACAAGCTGAAGCAGGACTTTTCCCTTTGGTTTATTGGCAAGGATTCGCTGGATTTCCGTGAATGCCTGGACGGTATAAGCTTGGAACCGTTCTGCGATACTTTCCTGCTGAGATTGTGGTTGTAAGACCAGGCAGCGCACTCCGTTCATTTCGGATTCAATACGCTCTTGGAATTCCTCTGCCCATTCACAAAGGATCACGAGATGCTCTGCAAAAGCAGGTAAGCCAGCTTTTCGGGTGATCTCCTGTTCATTCCAGCACGGTTGGAGTAGCAGGGTTTCTGGCGTTGGCGCTGTTGAAGAGATTGGCGTAATCTGTACAGAAGCCGCTACCGACTCCTTATACACATTCTCAGGAACACCATAAGACTCCTCAGCAAAAGGATAGGTAGGCAGGCTGATACGACACGGTTTTGCATCGCTGTACAGGACTTCCCACTCGATATCCAGACCCTTGCTCCACAGCTCGGCTGCTTTTTCTCCATTGTCTTTTGCAAACAGCTTGGTAAATAACTCACGATTAGATCCATTCTTTTTCAATAGGGAGACTTCGTGGCTTGCTTGCCTTGCATTCCCTTTAAAGCTACCCGCTGTATGTTCCGCTCCACTCAAAAGGTCACTCAGCTTTTGAATGAGTTCCGCTGTATCTTTGACAATAAAAATAGCCCTGCTCTCCATTGCTTCCCTTCCTACTTGGAGAGTATAGGCCAAATCTGCTAGATGGACTCGCTCCTGATTCCCTCTAAGGAAATCAACGAGTTGCTGGGCATATGCCAGAACACGATCATCGTTTTTGGCTGATAACGGCACGAAATAAACGCGGTGATTGTTATCATCACTCACGTTGATACGCTTCGTATTTGCCCCAATCTTCCATTGTTCAAAAATCGCATGAGCATTCGTCCCGCCAAGGCCAAATGAACTTAACGCCGCTCTGTGGGGAACAGGTGCATCCTCCCATTTTTTCAGTGTATCAACCACATAAAACGGCGATTGATCCAAATTGATATTCGGATTCGGCTTTTCATAGTGTAGCGAGGGAGGAATTTCATTATGGTATAAGCTCAATGCTACTTTAATGCAGCCTGCTAACCCTGCGGCTGTATCGAGATGTCCAATATTGGTTTTCACTGATCCAAGTCCGCAGTACTGTTTATTGGATGTGTATTTTGCATAGACTTCATTGAGCGCCGCGAATTCTATCGGATCTCCTAAATAAGTACCCGTTCCATGCGCTTCGATATAGCTAATCGTTTCAGGATGAACCTTGGTGTCATCTAATACTTGCTGAATCACCTCAGCCTGACCTTTTATACTTGGCGCATAAAATCCGACTTTATCTGCCCCGTCATTGTTGATGCGAATTCCTCTCATGAGGGCATAAATATGATCGCCGTCCTTGATCGCATCGGAAGCTTTTTTGAGGACAACCACGCCGACTCCCTCTCCACCGATCATACCGTCTGCTGACGCGTCGAACGTCTTGCAGTGACCATCACTGGAAAAGTTCAATCCAGCTTGATAGACATACCCTGAATAAGTCGTAGGGAAAATCGTTGCGCCCCCTACTAAAGCCACCTTCGATTCCCCCGATTGCAGGCTGCGATAAGCCAAATGCAAGCTAACCAATGAGGACGAACAATTGGAATGGACAGCAAAGCTCGGTCCCTTCAGCCCCATTTTATGAGAAATCATCGTGGGAATGGTTCCACCTTGTGCCAAAACCCACGAGACATATTCATTGGGGTCTTTCATGACATTCAGTGATTCCTTAGTGAAATGCGGCAAAAGTGCTTGATAATAACTATTGCTCGCCGACATAAATACACCCGTCTGCGGAACCTGTTTTGGTGTATACCCTGCATCCTCCATTGCTTTCCATGAATGGGTCAATAACAGCCGAAACTGCGGGTCCATAAATTCTGCGTCTCTAGCTGAAAGATGAAAGAATCCTGGATCGAAGTGATCCTTTCCTTCTATGGTGGACTGCACCGGAATAAAGTTCGGATTTTGCAAGTATTCATCAGGGAGATGTAATTGATCGATTTCCTCATCAGAAAAGAAACGTACGCTTTCTACCCCGTTTCGTAAATTCTCCCAAAACTCTCTATGATTTTTCGCTCCCGGGAAGTGGCAAGAGATTCCAATAATCGCGATGCTATCCTCATAATAATCAGGATATGACTCCTCTGCTTGTCCATCGCTATAAGCCTTTGTCTGGTTCGAATTGGCAAAATCCATTTGCTCATCCGATTCATTCTCTTTCCTTGCCGCGATATATTCGCTAATCTCTCGAATGTTGACGTACTTAAATAGAGTAGTCACATTTAGGTCGCACTGAAGCTCTTCCGTCATTTTGGCGACAACCATGGTAGCGAGAATCGAGTCTCCGCCCACATCGAAAAAGCCATCTTCTGAACTGATCCCCTCTACATTCAGGACATCCTGCCAAATTTTCAAAGTCCTTTGCTCTATATCAGATTGCGGAAGGCTCTGCTTCTTCGCCTGTGTGACCACAAGCTTTTGATTCAGCAGCTCTGTGCGATCCACTTTTCCATTAGCGGTTAACGGGATTTTATCCATGGAAATAAAAAATGCCGGGAGCATATACTCTGGCAATTTCTTTCTCAAATAATCCCGTAATTTTGAAGGCTCAAGCCGTTCATGGTTCGGATCTGCTTTCGGAACATAATAAGCAACCAACCGTTTATGATCTCCCTCTTCTTTCACCAACACGACAGCGCTTTGAATCTGTGGATGAGCCATTAGTTGACTCTCGATCTCACCCAATTCAATCCGAAAGCCTCGAATTTTCACTTGATGATCGATTCGGCCTAAATACTCAATCGTTCCATCAGGGAGCCAACGTGTTACATCACCTGTTTTATACAGCTTGGTCCCCGGTGTAAACGGGTTATCTACAAACTTCTCTGCTGTCAGCTCTGGGCGATTCAAATACCCGCGAGCCAAGCCTTTTCCTGCAATACAAAGCTCTCCTGGCACACCGACCGGCACGGGATTCATATGGCGATCAACGATGTAGAGTTGCGTATTTGCGACAGGTCCACCAATCGGTGTATTGCTGCTGACCAGTTCATTTTCAGAGCAGGAGAACCATGCCGCATAAATAGAGGCTTCTGTTGGTCCGTAAATATTTTCGATCTTCGCCTTTTGAAAAGTCGCAACCGTCCTTTTCACCAACTCTTTTGGAAAGGCTTCTCCTGCAACCATCACATATTTAAGCGGACAATGCTGCAGGAATGGCTGATTCGCTGAAACGCCGTTGACGAAGACATTCAGCATCGCTGGAACAAAATTGACATGCGTCACGCGATGCTTCACGATCGATTCCGCTAACATTTCTGGTGACTTCTCGCCATGTGGCGGGAGAATGACCAGATGTCCTTTACCAATGAACCACCCAAACAGCTCAGACAACGAAACATCAAACACATAGTTGGTTTTCAGCAAATAAACATCGTTCTCCATAACCGGATAACGAGCTTCCAGGAAAAAGAGGGTGTTCATGATACTTTCATGACTCACCATGACCCCTTTGGGTTTCCCTGTGCTTCCGGATGTATAAATCACATAAGCCAGATTGGTTGGGTTTACTACCCGGTTGAGCGTTGTTTGTCGCTGGGCTGTCTGCTCAATTTCTTCCCAATCTCTGTCTAACACGATGCAGTTCGTACTTTCTCCTGCGGCTGAAGATACCTTGTCCAAAAGGCGAGCCTGAGTAAGCACCGAGGTGCTCTTGCTGTCTTCTACCATGTATGCCAACCGCTCTGTGGAATAGGTTGGGTCCAATGGAACATAGGCTGCGCCAGCTTTCAGAATGCCTAAAATGCCGATGACCATTTCCAGGGCGCGTTCGACACAAATTCCTACTGTAGCTTCCGGGCCTACTCCCTTCGCCTGCAAAAAGATCGCCAGCTTGGTAACCCGCTCATCTAGTTCACGATAGGTCAACGACTGCTTTTCATAAACAACTGCCACAGCATTTGGCGTTTGATGAACTCGCTTCTCAAACAAATCATGGATGCATAAAGCCTGCGGGAATGCCTCTTCCGTCGCATTCCACTCAACGAGCAGCATGTTTCGTTCTTCCACAGAAATAAGTGGAATCTCATCCAAAGCGATGTCAGGATTTTTGATGACTGCGTTTGCGATATTTTGATAATGCGCGGCCATCCGTTGTATCGTCGCTTGATCAAATACATGCGGATTGTATTTCAAATTCAGGACAAACTCGGCTTCCTGCTCAAACACCTCTAACTCAAATTCATACTCACCCTCTTGATGAACGCCATCAATCAATTCGATGGCAAGCTTGTTTTGACATTCATCATAAAAGTGCTGCAAGTTTTGCGATCGCAGAAAATTTTGGTACGTAAAGATGATATCGAATACGGGTGAATTTCCATGAAGCCGAGGAATATTTGCCTCGCGGACCATCGCTGGAAAAGGATAGACAGCGTGATCCATCCCGTCGATCAGCGTAAGCTGCAATTCCCGAACGAACTGGGAGAAAGACTTTTCCCCCGTTACCTGACTGCGAATGGGAATCATATTGACAAAATAACCAATCAGAGAATCGAATCTCTCTTCTGGACGTCCCATCGTCGGCATGCCGACAATCACATCAGTTTGACCTGTATAGCGATACAATAAGGCTTTAAACATCCCTAACAAAAGAACAGATGGGTTCATACGGTAATGCTTGGAGAGCTGCTTCACCCGCTGACTCACATCTCGTGAAAATACGTGCGTATGAACCTGCCCCTCAAAGCTAGGTGCGGAAGAACGTGGGCGATCGACAGGAAGCTCCAGTTGTGGAAGCGTCCCTGACAATTGCTCCCGCCAGTAAGAACGATGTTCCCCACCTTCCGCACTTGCCATCATGTCCTGTTCCCATTTTACGAAGTCAGCGTAATCGGTTGAATTCTGTGTTACTTTTGGCTGTTTTCCTTCAACCAGCTCGATATAGGTTTGGACCAAATCTTGCAGGATTAACAAGGAGGAATGTCCGTCAAAGATCATATGATGGATCGTAATCAGCACATAATGCTCTTCTTCCGAACGCGACAATAGATGAATGCGGAGTAAAGAACCCTTTTCCAATGAAAAGGGCTCTTTTACTTTTTGCCTGAGATACGGCAAAACATCTTGGGACGTTAGGCTTGAGATGTCCTCCTGCTCAATGGCAAGCGATTGCTCCTGGCGTCGAATGAGATACGGAACACCCTGCTTTTCCATAATTGAACGCTGTAAAATCGGATGCTGTTTCCAAACATGGTGGCAGGCCTGTTTAAATAAGGCTACGTCCCATTTCTGACGGATGCAAAAGCATAACGGAACATTATACGCACTCATCGTAGGGGACATTTTTTGCAACATCCACAATCCTTGCTGCCCGACGGACAGAGGACTTGTAAACGATGGGTTTTCCAGCTCCAGAAGCTTTTCTTGGACTTCCGCAGCAGACAGCTTACCTTCTTTGTAAGCCATGAGGATTTCCCGTCGCATCATATTATCCCTCCTTTGTCGATTAACTGTTCGATCTCTTCTAAGCTTAGCAGGCCTTCTTTGAATTTTTGCAGCATATCGACTGCCAAATTCTCCGTCCGTTCCCCGCTATCCGGAGACATTGTTTCAAAATCTGTCGTGGAAGCGATCTCCTTATGACTGCACTCTTTTATTTTTATCGCAAGGAGATGTGCCAGGGACTTCATCGTCGGATTCTCCAGCACTTCCCGCCCTCTAATCTTGATGTTCCAGCGCTGCTCTAAATGACGAATCAGCTTGGTCACCATGATCGAATCCATGCCATAGTCCAAGAAATATTTGTTTGGCTTGATTTGCCCTTCCAAAAGGTGTAATTCCCGTGAGAGAAATTGTGCCATATCCCGCTGGATGTTTTCCTCTGTTGGGCTATCCGGGTTGATATCAATCGCTAATGTCTCTTTTTCCATAGGTGGAGTGACCGTTTCAGTGCCGAGCCAATAGCGTTCTCTGGCAAAAGGATAGGTAGGAAGAGACATCATGCGACGTTCTTCTGGATGTAAGGATTCCCAAGGAATTTTACCTCCCTGCGTCCAATGAAGGGCAAGCTTGTCCAGATTGTTTTCTGCTAAAAGGACCTGCAATACGGTATCTCCTACCTTGCCAGAAAACAGATTTCTCACTCCTGCATGGTCTTCTTCGAGGTCTCCTGTATAGATAGGAATCGATGCAGTTGGCTCGCTACCTAGTTCGACCGCTTCCAAATACGCCTGTAATCCATGAACCAGTTCATCTCGATCTTGAACCACCATAGCCAGCCTGCATTCCATGGCCTCTCGCTTCACTTGGAGCGTATAGGCAAAATCCGCCAAGGAAAACGCTTGCTGCTGGGCAAATGCAAGCATCTGCTTGGCAACGGCACCCAATCGCTCCGCATTTTTTGCCGAGAAAACCACGATCTGGGGTGAAGTTTCAGTAGAAATGGATTTGATCTCTCTTTGCACCGGAATATATTCTTCGAGGATCAAATGAGCATTTGACCCGCCTGCTCCAAACGAACTAATCGTCGCTCGGCGCGGAACCTCTCGTTCTTCCCCATTGATTCTCAGCACGGGTCGCCCCCACTTTTGTCGAGCTTTTTGCAGATAAAAAGGCGTTTCTGCAAAATGGATATGCGGGTTCAACGGCTCCGCTTTTATAGAGGGAACCAATTCCTGATGCTGTAGCTGCAAAATCACCTTCGTCAGCTGAGAAATACCAGAAGCTGCTTCGGCGTGACCGATATTCGATTTCACTGACCCAATCGAACAAAATTGAACATCGTCCGTCTGCTTCGAAAAGGCATTTGTTAATGCCTTCAACTCAATCGGATCTCCCAGCAGCGAACCATTAGCGGCGGCTTCCACATAACTGATCGTCCGTGGATCAATGCCCGCTCTCGCAAAATTTTCTTCTATTAATTGCGCTTGTGCGTTGGGATTAGGCACGGAAAATCCATTGGTACGTCCGCCATGATTGGTCGCGGCTGATTTGATAACAGCTAGGATGGAATCTCCATCTTCCACCGCTTTGGCTAAAGGCTTCAATAGTACAGCGCCTACGCCTTCTGCTGGCAAATATCCGTCTCCATCGCCAAAGCTTCTGCTGTCTGCGTGGCTTCCAATCATTTGGGCCTGACTTAAGCCTAGGTATTTCTTAGGATGGATCGAAACATTCACGCCACCCGCGATGGCAAGCGTGCTTTCACCTTTTAACAAGCTTTCGCAGGCGTGGTAAATGGCAATGGCAGATGAAGAACATGCTGTATCAATCGCCATGCTTGGACCTTGCAGATTGAAGAAGTAAGAGACTCGGTTGGCAATCGAATGGTAGGAAGACAGGGAAATGATCGAGCTCTTTTCCATATCCGTATCAAATGCGTGATACGGCTGGTACATTGCCCCTACATAGACGCCGACTTTATTCTCATAGTGACTCTGTAATACCTCTCGCGTGTGTCCAGCCTCTTCGAGCAGATTCCACACGGTTTCCAGGAAGAGGCGTTCTTGAGGGTCCATCATTTCCACTTCCCGCGGAGAAATATGGAAGAACAGCGGATCAAATTGATCGACACCATCTATGAAGCCGCCCCATTTGCTGTATGCCTTTCCTTGGCTGTTCCGAGTCTCGTCAAAAAACAGGCTGTGATCCCAGCGCTCTTGCGGAATTTCTGTAATGCAATCCTTGCCGTCCCGCAAGTTGTTCCAGAATTCTTGTATAGTGGAAGCCTGCGGATAACGACCAGAAATACCGATGACTGCAATATCTAGGTCAGATGTTGTTTGTTTATTTGCCTGCTCACGCGTAACAAAACGTGAGAACCGACGGCGATGGGCTGTTATGGATTCAGCAGTAGGCAGTACATTAGCAACATTCTCTCCTGTACTTGTCTCTGCGTTTTTCAAAGCCCCCATGATTTCAATGATCTTGTCTCGATGATGAGCTACAAGATAGCCTGTCAAATCCTCGATGTTTTGGTATTCATAGAGCAACGTTTTCGACAGCGAACCGAACGCTTTTTCCAATTGATTGGTCAATTGCATCGCCATAACTGAGTCGATCCCGTATTTCTCCAATGGAGCTTCCTCATCGATTTTATAAGCAGGGAGCTTGATAACAGCAGAAACTTCTTTTTTCAAATATTCCCTTACTTTTGCCCGAAGCACATCTTGTTGCCCACCGGAAATTGGCTGTTCTTTCTCTATTTTTGCAGAAGTACTTGCACGCTCTGATGGGTGGAACGATTGTATGAACCGATCCTTATATGCTTCAAACAAGTATTGCGAGACAGCAAGAAGCGTCGGGTACTCTACCAATACAGTTGGAGTAAGCTCAAGCTTATAGGCTTGATTTAGCTTTTTTGTAAATTCGGTCAGCTTAATCTGGTCAAAGCCGTACTCATGGAGCTCCGCGTGGATTTCTATATCCTCTTTCTCCACCTTGAGCACATCAGCGACCATTTTCCGTAAGGACGCTTGAATCTCACTTTGCAAGCTGTTCGAATGAACTGTTGCGGTCACGGAGGTTGCCGTTGCTCCCATCAGCCTCTGCTTCATCCGTACACGATCACCTTCCATGACCATCAACTGATCTTGTCCCGAAGCTAACCCCTGATACAAGCAGTTGATACCCGAAGCTGTCTGCATAGCAACCATGCCCAGATCGTCCCACAATCTCTTTTCTGTCTCTTCGCCTACCTGCATTCCGCCCTCTTTCCACAGAGGCCAATTGATGGAAATGGTCTGCCCCCGCCGTTTACCTAGCGCGATCTGCTCGTTGCGGTAAGTGGAGTAGTTATCCATAAAGGCGTTGGCCGTCGCATAATCTGCTTGGCCCATATTGCCTAAGCCTCCAGCGGCTGAAGAAAAGAGGACAAAGAAATCCAGATTCAGTCCCTTAGTTGCTTCATCTAAATGAAGGAGTCCCGCAACCTTTGGCGCGAGAACTGCTTGTACTTCTTCTTTGGTTTTTTTCAGGATAAAGTTGTCGCGAGTCACGCCCGCCCCATGAATGATCCCGTGAAGATCGCCAAAGTCTGCTTGAATGCTTTGGATCAACTCCTCCACGGCCTGTTTCTGCGTGATATCCACTTGGCGATATTCGACTCTGGTCCCGGTTCCGTTGTCCGCAAGCTTGTGAAGCTGTGCTTGCTTCTCCTCACTCAGCGCAGAGCGTCCCGTCAAAATCAAGGTGATGCCACGGGCTTTCTCCGCCATCTCTTCGGCAAAAAGAAGTCCCAAGCCACCTGCTCCGCCTGTGATCAAATAAATCCCGTTGTCTTTCCACGGTATACTGACTTCAACCTGGGGAGCAACCTCACTCCATCCCGCTATATATCTTTTCCCTAACTGATAGCGAATCTGGCTGTCTGTAGGGCAAAGGCTGTTTGCTCTCAACTGCTCCGACAATTCCGCTGAATATTCTGTCAAATCAATCTCGATCAACTGTCCGATTACTTTCGGGTTTTCGATCTGTGCGGTTTTCAACAGACCAGCTAATCCAGCAAACAGTCGTTGTTCCGTTTCGAAAGGAACTACAATCTGAATCAGTATTTTCCCCTTTGGTTTTGCTTGAAGAAGGGCTTTTATTTCTTCAAACACCTGAACAGCATACGCTTGGAACTTTTCCGCTATGCCGTGCTGATCCGATTGCAACACGCGGACTCTCGCACCGTTTATCTGAGATGAAAGGCTTTCCCAAGAATTCCTCCCTGGTTCGCAAAGCATCACCACATGCTGTTCATATTCAGGAGCTTTGGCTTCCTTGGGAATGCCTTTTTCGATCCAAACAGGCTGCAGCATCAACGTACTAGTGATTTTGCCTGCTTCACCTGTACCTTTGTTTTTTGCAACTCCGGTAGCTTTTTCACCTTCGAGCACCCTCGTTGTGAATCCCTTCATGCTAACGCAAATCGTGCCTTGCTCATCACACAAATCAATGTCGAGCTTCTGTACTTTTTGCGTAGCTGCATTGCTGTCACTGTATCGAACCAACGCCCATACAGCAGTTGTAGAAGCACTGTAAATGTTCAATTCCTCCAAGGCAAAAGGCAGGGATGGCTGAAGATCGGAAGTGCCCATCATGAAACCGAGCGATGCCTGTAATGCGGCGTCCATCACACTCGGATGAAGGACAAATTTTTCTGCTGTACCCGTAACAGAAGAAGGCAAAACAAGCTTCGCCAGCACTTGATCTGGCCCGACAAACAGCTTCTCAATCCCTTGGTGTGATGGACCGTATGCCAGTCCAATCTCATGAAACGTTTCGTAGCACTGGCTAAAGCTGTAACTACTCTCTGTGCACTGTGCTTGAATGGCGGAAAGGTCGAGCGCTGGCGCCTCCATAGCTGATCGTAGTACTGCTCTTCCCTGGCTATGTACTATTAGACTGTCCTCGGCTTCCCTTGGCTGGCTATAGATTTCAAAAGTAATTTCACCATTCTCTTCCGGGTATAGTCCCGTGTGTACTTGGATGGGGGCATCTTCCACGATAACTGGTTTCGCCCACACGATATTTTTCAGTTGAATCGCCGACTGATTATCCGTTCGGACACCTGCTGCCATATCCACAGCCACTCTTGCCATCTCCAGATAAGCTACCCCAGGTAAGACCTTTTGTCCGTTCACGACATGATCTCTAAGGAAAAACTCCTGTCCTGTAAACGTCGAGCTGTGCCGTTGCTCCGAAAGTGTAGACGTATTTTGATGCAGCAAGGGATGCAGGTAAGCCGGCGCCCCTGCGGTAAAACCAAGGGCTTGTGACTCTACCTTTGGCAGCCAATAGCGCTCTCTTGCAAAAGGATAGGCAGGCAAGCTGATTCGACGAGGCTTCGTATCCCCGTAGAGTTTGTTCCAGTCAAAAATCAGTCCCTGTACCCACATCTGCAAAATCTTTGCGTATTTCCCTTTGGTGATCCATGTATCGATTGCCTGTTGTAAATCCTCATCTGCGGCAAAAACATCCATCGTTTCTTTATTCCGCTTTACCTGACCCGTGAACAGGTCTGGGCTATCAGCCTCATCTTTCAGATAATACGTTAGCTTTGCTTCAAGCTCGGAGATCGACTTGACGATCACAGCAAACCGCTCTTCCATCGCTTCACGTCCTACTTGAAGCGTGTAGGCAATCTCAGCTAGATCGTTGTCCGTCAACACTTGCTCCCGAATAGCAGACAACAACCGCTGCACTTGCTCCCGGAGACGGTCTTTATTCTTCGCTGACAGTACGATGACAGCTGGATTTTTTGATGAGATGCTGGTTGGTGGGCGGTGTTCCGCTTCGATGTATTCTTCGATGATGAGATGAGCATTTGCCCCTCCCGCCCCAAAAGACGATATCCCCGCAATCCTAGGATATTCTCTCGTTACCCCGTTGATTTCAATGACGGGTCGCTTCCATTCCGCCAGCTCTTGCTGCACCACAAATGGCGTCTGGCTGAAATCAATGTTTGGATTAAGTGTGCGGGAATGCAAGGACGGAACTAGTCTCTTGTATTTCATTTGCAGTAATATTTTGGTTAACCCTGCGATCCCTGCCGCACTCTCGCCATGCCCGATATTTGACTTGGCCGAACCAATCGCGCAGAACTGATTCTCCTTCGTGTATTCCTGAAAGGTCTTCGTCAATCCGGAAATTTCAATGGGGTCCCCTAAGGAAGTCCCTGTACCGTGCGCCTCTATATAGCTGACCGTTCTCGGATGAATTCCTGCTTCTTCAAAAGCTCGGCGAATCACCCTTGATTGGGAATGAGGATTGGGAACCGTATAGCCGTTTGTTTTTCCACCATGATTAATGGCGCTTCCTTTGATCACACCATAGATGTGGTCTCCGTCAGCGATTGCTCTTGCCAGAGGTTTGAGCAATACGGCTCCGACTCCTTCTCCAGGTACATATCCGTCGCCACCTTCTCCAAAGCTTTCGCATCGTCCTTTGCTGGAGGCGAACTTGCCCTGCGACAAATACAAATATTTATTTGGATGAATAGAAACATTCACACCACCTGCAATCGCAACCTCACATTCGCCGCGCTGTAAGCTGTGACACGCTAAATGAATACCCGTCAACGAAGACGAACACATCGTATCGACCGCCATGCTCGGACCGTGGAAATTGCAAAAATAGGAGACGCGGTTTGCGATGGAAGCTGGACTCCCCGCAATCGCAAGCGCTCTGCCCAACGCCTGTTCAGCGGACGCATAGAGCTGATATTCCTCGTACATAACGCCTACGTAAACACCAACATTGCCTCCCAAGCCTTCGTGCTTGCCTAGCGTTTCGCGCGTATACCCTGCATCCTCTATCGTTTCATAGACACACTGTAAAAATAACCGCTCCTGCGGGTCCATCAGCTCCGCTTCCCGTGGGGAAATATGGAAGAACAGCGGATCAAATTGATCAACACCATCTATGAAGCCGCCCCATTTGGAATACGTTTTACCGAGCTTGTCCTTCGCTTCATCAAAGTACAGACTGTGATCCCAACGGTCTTTTGGAATTTCGGTAATACAATCCTTGCCATCACGTAGGTTTTTCCAAAAGTCATCGATATTCCATGCTTGCGGATAACGTCCGGACATCCCAATAATGGCAATGTCCAACGCCCCTTTTGCTCGCTGGGTTTCCATGCGCAGGGACGCGAATCGTTGAGACTTGCGTTTTTTGCTCCTGCGCTCTGTCTGTGCTTTCCTCTCGTCCACCATCGGTACTTCTGGTTCTTGCGTGAGTGAGGCTTCCGCATTTTCCCTCATCCCCAGGATGTGCATCAGATTTTCACGGTAGTTTTCAAGAAAATACCCGGTTAATTCTTTTATCGTTTGGTATTCAAAAAATAACGTTTTTGGTAACGAACCAAATTGCTTTTCCAACTCCTTGGTCATCTGCATAGCCACAATGGAATCGACACCGTATTTTTCCAACGAGGCGTCTGCTTCCATTTTATTTGCTGGCAATTTGATCACGGAGGAAAGCAGCTTTTTAAAATAAGGGATTGCCTGTTCCATCAGTGAGGAGGAATCTATTGCCTTCTCCTCTTCGTGAGGAACGGAAGCTTTTGACGCTTCTACTTCTGATCTAACAGATTCATTTGCGATCCTGCGCGTAGAAAAGCCCTTCATCCGCACCTGGACATTTCCGTTCTCGTCACACAAATCGATATCAAACTTCTCCACTCTGTCTCCAGCCTTACTGCCCTCCCTGTAGCGAATGAGTGCCCACATGGAAGAGGAGCAAGCACCTACGATCACCATTTCTTCAAGAGCAAAGGGAAGGATCAGCGAAAAATCACTGGTTGCCATCATCAAGCCAAGTGACGCCTGTAGAGCTGCGTCGAGCAAACTCGGATGCAGATCAAATTGGCCTTGGGTTTTCGCCACGGAAGAAGGCAGAGACAGCTTCGCCAGCACCTGCTCCTGACCAATCAAAATCTGCTCGATTCCACGATGTGCAGGCCCATAGTCGACTCCCATCTTTTTGAAAGCGTCATAGCATTGTTCCGGGCTGAGTGTGCGTAGGCTGCACTGTTCCTGCAATACGGAGAGATCGAATGATGGAATATCTGGAATGGAACACAACACGGCACTTCCTTGACTGTGTACAATCTCCGTCGTTTGTTCCCGGTCTTGCTTGCTATCGCTGTAAATTTCAAAAACAATCTCACCATTCGCCTCAGGATAGAGTTCGATATGTGCCTGAACGGGCTCTGGCCCAACAGCCAAAGGCTGAGTCCAGACCACATTTTTGAAACGGAGTCCTTCCGGTTCTCGCTCCGAATCAAGCCCTCCCGTCGCCTGCTGTATCGCTGCCCGTGCCATCTCCAGATAAGCCGCACTCGGCAAGACACGTTGCCCCTTGATGACATGGTCACTCAGGAAAAACTCCTGTCCCGTAAACATGGAGCTAAACCGCTGCTCCATGAAATCAGAAGTATTTTGGTGTAAGAAAGGATGAATCGCACCCACGTCTGAGCTGCTGCTACCAGACTTGGCGCGGGTCCAATAGGATTCCTTGGCAAAAGGATACGTCGGCAAACTGATACGTCTCGGTTGCTCTTCCTGATAAAGCTTGTTCCAATCGATAGATAAGCCCTTCACCCACAGGTCGAGAAGCTTGCTGTACTTTCCGCGTTCCATCCATCTTCCAATCGTTTCTTCTAATTCATCATCGGACGTCAAAATATCCAGCATTTCCTGATTTCGGTTTACCTGACCACGATACAAATCAGCAATGTGCTCTTGCCCTTTTACATAGGCTGTTAGTTTTTGTTGCAACTCCTTTATAGAGCCTGCGATGACAGCAATGCGCTCTTCCATGGCTACACGTCCTACCTGAAGCGTGTACGCCATGTCTGCTAAGTGCTCATCGGACAAGGAGTGTTCCTGGATAAAAGCTAACAACTGCTGAACGATCTCATACAGCCTGTCCGCATTCTTTGCTGACAAAATAAAAATAGCGGGGTTCTGAGGTGTGATTTTCAAACTGGATTTCTTTTGCTCTTCCGGAATATATTCTTCAATAATCACATGGGCATTGCTTCCCCCTGCACCAAACGAGGAAATCCCTGCAATTCGTGGATATTCATTGGTTGTGCCATTGATCTCTACAATCGGCCGTCTCCATTCTGCCAACTCTTGCTGAACCACAAACGGCGTCTTGGTGAAATCAATATTGGGATTGAGCGTACGGGAATGTAAGGATGGCACTAATTGCGCGTGCTTCAGCTGCAATAATATTTTCGTTACGCCAGCAATCCCTGCCGCACTTTCACAATGTCCAATATTCGACTTCGCTGATCCCAATGCACAGAACTGCTTGTCCTGAGTGTCTTTTTCAAAGGCACGAGTAAGTCCAGCAACCTCGATCGGGTCTCCCAGCTCCGTTCCTGTTCCATGTGCTTCCAGATAACTGACCGTTCTTGCATGTACCTTGGCACGTTGTAGGGCATCCGCCACTAACTGCGCTTGCGCCTGCGGATTTGGGACGGTATAGCCATTCGTTTTCCCACCGGCATTCATCATGCTTCCTTTGATGACTCCGTAAATATGGTCACCATCGGCTATTGCTTTATCCAAAGGCTTCAAGACGATAGCTCCTACACCCTCTCCATCCACAAAACCGTCCGCTTGATCGCCGAAGGACTTGCATTGATTCGAAGGAGAGAGCATCGTCAAAGCTGACAATTTCATGTAGTGGACGGGATCGACAATGAGATTGACTCCCCCTGCGATTGCACACTCGCTTGTACCGCTGTACAAGCTTTCCAAGGCGAAATGAATCGCTGTGAGAGAAGCGGAGCAAGCCGTATCCACCGCCACGCTCGGACCTTGAAAGTTTAATAGATAAGAGAGGCGATTCGCGATCGACCAATAGGTGGCTCCCGTCGGGTAATTGCCATTCATTACCCCGACAAAAACGCCTACTTTTCTGCTTTCACACAGAGTTGTAGGCGTATATCCAGCGTCCTCAATACTCGCATAGGCTTCTTGTAAAAATAACCGTTCTTGCGGGTCCATCTCCTCGGCTTCTTTGGGAGAGATTTGAAAAAATAAGGGATCGAATTTATCCATATCATCGATAAATCCGCCCCATTTTGTATACATCGATTCCTTTTTCCCTTTTTCTTCGTCAAAATAGCTCTGCCAATCCCAGCGATCCTTAGGGATTTCAGAAATGCAGTTTTTCCCCTCTTTTAAACGATTCCAGAAATCATCCACATTTTTCGCCTGCGGATAACGCCCGGAAAGACCGATGATCGCCACATCCCGCACCACCGATGAAGGCGAAATGGATTCCTTTCTTTCTTGTTCCCGAACGGATAAAAAGCGTCTCGTGTTTCTCACAGGAAGATCGGTGTACGCTGGTGAAGCAGCGACGGTCATTTCCTCATTCTCTAGCTCGTTCGGGTATGCTTCGTCAACTGCTTCTGGTGCTTCTACACCTATTACCTTGATCAACGCTTCTTTTTGCGTCTCGATGAGATTCTCTACCAAGGCATCTATCGTTTGATACTCGAAAAAAATCGTACTACTCATATTCGCAAAATCCTTGCGAAGCGAATTGGTCAATTGCACAACCAGAATCGAATCAATCCCATATTGCTCGAATGGCGCAGATGATTTTATCTGGTGGGTCGGAATTCTAAGCGTTTCCCCCATTAACATTTTGATATAAGCCGTGCTTTTTTCACGAAGCCATTCCTCAGTGACTCTGCCTGACTTTTTCGCTGGTGTAGTGCGTAACGGCACCTGTTTTTTGAGTGGCATCGCCTTCAGCTTTGAGGCTTGCTTTTTTGCAGGCGAATACGCAACTGTTACCGCCGATTGCCTCGGTTGGCTGCTGTGACGAATCACCCCATCGCTTTCTCCCACAATAATTTGTTGGCATAAATCCAGCTGGTCTTCTGCTGGCAAGAAAACAGATCGGTATCCTGCCTTTTTCAGCACCTTTTGCCATGTTTCAACCGTTAACAGGGGGCATCCAGGAATACGCCATTCCGGATCATCATAGCGCCACCAGCCATCCAGCAAACCAAACGTCAAGTGAGCAAACAAGGTATTGCTCGTTAATTCATTCAGAATCAGCAAGCCATTTTTTTGTAACGTTGTTTTGGCGTGGAGCAAGGTTTGGCTAATATTTTTTGTCGCATGCAGTACATTTGTGGCAATCACGAGATCATAGGTGTCCGCAGCGATCCCCTGCTCCTCAACAGGCTTTTCCACGTTAAAAATCCGATACGTGAGATATGGATTTTCGGCTCCATATTCTTTTTCGGCGTGAAGCAAAAAGGCTTGCGAAAGGTCGGTATAACAATATTCCTCGATATGCTTCTGAAAGGGCTTTAGCCTTGGCAGTACGATCGCACTCGTTCCACCAGTACCTGCCCCGATTTCCAAAATGCGAATCCGAGTAGAAGGATCTTGCTCCGTACGCTGCTTCACATAGGTAACAATCGTATTGGCGAGCACTTTGTTAAAGTAATCCGCAACCTCATTGTGTTTGTATATCCCTTCCACCAGTTCCATCGAGGAATTCGGGAACATGATCTCTGTAGCTGGAATCTTTCCTAACAAAATATCTGGCAGTACGCGCATGGTTGCTTCTACCAGAATCACCTGCGCTTTACTATTCGGGTCGTTCAGCCATGCTGTTTTTTCTTCCTCCCATTTTTCCCATGCGGTTTCGAGATTGATGGGGGTAGTATCGTTTGCGATGAGTGACTCTCCATCGTACGCAAGATACTGGTTTTGTACGAGAACAGCTATGCTTTCTTCCAGCCATTTGCCGTACCTGTTATGCAATTTGGCTTTGAGTTCTCCTATCGTCTGGTTTTTTACCGTGAACAGCCCGATTGACTGTAATTGACCATAGAGTAGTTCACTGAGAAGCTTATCCATTGTATTCATTTATAAGCCTCCATTTCAGATTGTCTGCGTTGAGACGAAAACTCTAGTTTAGGCATATCATTCTTTACACGTTCGATGTGGGATACTAGCTTTTCAGGATAGATGTAAATGGATTTATCCGGATTTACTTTAACCAAGGCCTGTGATTTCGTTGTTTTCACCAACGCGACTTGATTTATCGGTCCTGCAAGCAGGTTTTCCAAAGCCGCCATCGCTTCACGAGGTTCAATGGAGCCTAATCCTGCCTGTGCCATTCTCTCCTGATAATCCTTGGTGGCAACAATGCCTACGTTCGCCCAGTATCCCCAATTCATCACCTTCACTTCACTGAGGCTATGCAACGATAGCTGGTGCGCGAATATATCCTTAAACGTACAACCTGACGCATAATTGCTTTGTCCAGGCGACTTGGTAAAGGAATTGATCGATGAAAAGAACATGACAAAATCCAACGGCTCCCGATCAAATACTTGAGCAATCCGCACACTTACATCTACCTTTGCCGAAAGCCCCGCACGGAAGCGCTCCTCGTCCATTTTCGCGAGACTTTTATCTAGCAGAACAATTGCGGAATGAATGACTCCGTTCACTTGTTTATATCGTTTTTTGATTTCTTCATAAGCAAAGTACAAGGACTTGCGATTCGTCGCATCCGCCGCGATATAGACAGGAGCAGGTCCGAGCTTTGCAAGTCGATCCACTTTGGCTTGGATCTCTGCATTTTTTTCTCGGCGTCCAATCCAGATGATTTGGGCTTGATAGGTGCTGATCATGTATTCGCTCCAGACTTCGCCAATACCGCCAGCGCCTCCGATTACAACATAGACTCCCCCCTGCCTGTAGGAAGCCTGTTCTCTTTGCATTTGACGCAATGGAATTAATTCCTGACGATACCATTTCCCTCCGCGATAAACCGTTGCATTCCCCTCAGCATCTGGCGGAAGTGTGAAAACATCCTCTATAGGCCAAGCACGACCCGCTTCCAGATCAACCAGTCGGATACGCCAGTTCGTGTATTCTTTTGCCATCGAACCAACTAAACCGTAAAGACTGGCATGAATAGGGTTCACCACATCGTTCGGATGAATCGGTTGAGTCTGGAAGGTTACGAGACTCCATCCTAGCTCCTTGGTATCGTAGCCCAGCTTGAACAGGGCTTTTAGCAAGCGAAACACATGAAATACACCGCGCTCCTGCTCAATGATCAGGGCCTCTTCTGCCAGGTATTCCAAATCAATCCATGGCGCCATCCAGATGATATGATCAATCGAACCAATCTGCTCCAGCTTCACTGCTAGTTCATCCATACTTTCTGCAGGCGTAATCTCCATAACAGCTGCCCGCGGATAGCGTTGTTGAACAAGGCTTCGGTTCTTGTCATCTGCACAAACAATCAGAATACGATCGCTTGCAAGTGGCGTTTCCGAACCATGAGCGACTACAACCTCTTCCCAAACAGGACTCAGCAGCATGGTTCCAATCAGCGATTCGCTTGCGGTCTCAACTGGCGCTTTTGCTGCTGTAAGATCGGTTTGGATCTCTCTTTCCAATACCCGAGATGTGAATCCCTTCATCCGTACACAAATTGTTCCTGTGTCATCACATAGGTCGATATCGTATTTTTCTACCTTATTCCCTGCTTGGCTACCGTCGCTATAGCGCACGTATGCCCACATTTCAGAGGTGCACGGGTGGATGATTTCCATTTCCTCCAGGGCAAAAGGCATCACTGGCTTGCGTTTTGCCAAACTGTCAGACGACATCACGTGACGAGAAGAAAGTGTCAACTCCACAGATGCCTGCAAAGCTGAATCCATCAAGCTTGGATGCAAGACAAACTGATCCACTGACCCGGTGACCGATAACGGTAAAATCAGCTTTGCCAAGACTTGTCCAGGCCCGACATATACCTTGTCTATTCCTTTATGTCCGAGTCCATAATCAATTTGAATCGCACTGAAGAACTCATAGAATTCCTCGGATGAAATCACCTGCTCGCTGCACTGCTCCTGCAAAACGGACAAATCAAGCATGTGCAACTCCGAGCGAGGAGTAAGCACGGCATTACCTTGACTGTGTACCACGATCTCGGCATCACTACCCTCTGCCTCGCTATAGATTTGGTAGGATACTCCACCATCTTCGTCAAGTACAAGGCCCGTATGTACCCGAACAGGCTGATCGCCTACAACGACCGGACGAGCCCATATGACATTCTGTAGCTTTATCGACGTATTCCCGTGGACGTCTTCTCCTACAGCGTGCTCCATCGCGCTTCTTGCCATCTCCAGATAGGCAACTCCCGGTAATACCCGCTGCCCTTTGACTACGTGATCCGCCAAGAAAAACTCTTCTCCTGTGAAGGTAGAGCTAAACCGTTGCTCGGAGAAAGTAGACGTGTTCTGATGCAGCATGGGATGGATCACGGATGCTGTGATGGTATTCGCCGCTCTCCTTGCGGCAAATGCTTTTGTTTCACTCTCCAGTACCCAATGGCGTTCCTTGGCAAAAGGATACGTGGGAAGTGATATACGCGAATACTGATCGTTCGCAAACAGCTTGTCATAGTCTAATCCATATCCCTGCACAAACAATTCCGCGATCACAGATAGCTGCTCCAAATATTCGCTCGCCTGGCTCGTTACATGTAGATTCTCGATGCTTTGATTTCCGTAGCGTTTCAAGGCGATTTGTTCACGATGATCTTTTTCATGTAACTCGGAAACATATGCCTGTGATGCTTTTCCTGTTTCCAGCCACTTTTTCAAAAGCTGGACAAGCTCGGCTGTATTTTGAACAAGGCAAGAGAAGCGGTGATGGAAATGCTTTCTGCCTACTAACAGCGTATAGCTGATATTTCCACAATCCGTCTCCGGTGCTTTTTCACAAAACGAAAGCAATTGGGCAACCTGCTGACGCAACTGTTCAAAAGTACGCGCCGTCAGCACAAGCAAATAGCCCGGTTTCTTTGTATGATTCCGCTCTACCTGCGGCGCCTCTTCGATTACCATATGCGCATTCGTACCGCTGGCTCCGAAGGAACTGATCGCAGCACAGCGTCTGGCTTGCGGCTCCACTGACCATTCCTGCAGGCTTGTATTGACATAAAAAGGGCTGTCTGCAAACTTAATGTTGGCATTCCCCTCTTCAAAATGCAGGGATGGCGCGATTTTTTTGTGCTTCAATGACAAAAGGACTTTGATGACCCCTGCAACACCTGCTGCGATCTGGGTATGTCCAATATTCGTCTTGATCGATCCAATCGCACAAAATTCCTTTTTATCCGTGTAGGCTTGAAAGGCGCGGGTAAGTGCTTGATACTCAATCGGATCTCCCAGCTTGGTCCCTGTTCCATGCGCCTCGACCATTGTAATTTGCTCAGGATCAATGTCGAATGTATCGTAGACATTGCGTTCCAAGCGTTCCTGGGACTTCGCACTCGGTGCAGTAATCCCATTCGTCGTTCCATCCTGATTGATTCCCGAGCCTCGAATGACACCATAAATATGATCACCGCAAGCGATCGCTTCCGAGAGACGTTTCAGTACAACGACACCAGCGCCTTCCCCCGTCGCAAAACCATCTGCCCGCTCATCAAACGTGTGGCAGCGTCCTGTCGGTGACAGCATACCTGCTCGCTTGGCCGATAAATAAAAGCCCGGCGTAGATTGAATGAAGACACCACCTGCCAATGCCATGTCGACCTCACCTGTCCGCAAGGCTTGGCACGCCATATGAATCGCCACCAAGGAGCTCGAGCAAGCCGTATCAATCGTGACAGCAGGTCCCTGCAAGTCCAGATGATAAGCAACCCGGGCAGGCACAATAGACTCCATATTTCCCCAGAAGGCTTGGGCAGGAGGATTCTCTCCCACGAGACGATCATAATCACCTTTGGCGCATCCCGCGTAGACGCCGCATTGGATTCCTTGCACACCCTGACCCGCATAGCCAGCATCCTCCAACGCCTTCCAGGACTCCTCCAAAAAGAAGCGTTGCTGCGGGTCCATATAGTCAGCTTCCAAACCGGAGATATTGAAAAAAAGCGGATCAAACAGGTCAATATTTTCTACAAGCCCGCCGTATTGATAGCCCTCTGCCTCGTCCAAGCCGTACGCTGATAAATCCCAGCGAGTCACTTTCCGAAGCAAATCCGAGCCGTTCACCAAGTGGTCCCATAAGTCGTCAGTGTTACCAGATGAGGCGAACGTGCCACTCATTCCAATAATTGCAATGGGTTCAGTGGGGGACGAAGCTTTTACTGACACACTCCCTGTTTCCTCTGAAAGCAATGGAGCTGCTTGAATATATGGCTCGGTCTGAATAGCAGGGACGGTATCTTCCCTCTGCTCGGATAGACTGATCTTCTGCCCTAACGCTTGAGCAATAACCTCTTTGTACGTAGACAAAATATAGCCTGTAAGTTGATTTACTGAACTGTAATCAAAAAGAATCGTCGTCTCAATTTCGATCATCAACGCTTGATTGATCTCTTGCACCAATCGAACGCCAAGAATCGAATCCAATCCATAATCTCTGAAAGGCTCTTCCACATCGATCGAATCGACATCGACTTCCAATGCGGTACCCAGCTTTTCAATAATCAAATCCTTTACATAATCCGTCACCGTCTGCTCGGTCACTACAGATTGGTTTGGAATGTTTTGCGGTGCAGGCTGCGAATAGACTTTTCCTTCTACTTTTGCCTGCTGTACAGTCTCGCGTGCGATCGGCAAAACAGTCGAATCGATACGAACATCAGGGTGAAGGACGCCATCGCTTTTTCCAATGACAATCTGTTGTCCCAGATCATGCGCTTCACGAGCTGGAAAAGAGATCGTGTGAAATCCTTCACTTTCCAGAACCGTTTGCCAACATGCCGGAGTTAAGGCAGGAGAACCAGGAATACGTACATCTGTATCTTCAGACAGCCACCAGCCCTCCAAAAGACCAAAGGTCAGATGAAGGAACAAGGAATTACTGCTAATCTCATTTAAAAGAACCAAACCGTTTTCTCTTAATACAGCTTTGGTATGGCGCAAGGTTTTGCGAATATCTTTGGTGGCATGCAACACATTAGCCGCAATCACTAGATCGTAGTAGCCCTCTTGAACCCCTTGCTCCGCAAAAGGAGCTTCCACATTAAAAATTTGATAGGTCAAATACGGAACATTCGGTCCATATTCCTTTTGTGCGAACATCAAAAATGCTTTGGAGATGTCGGTATAGCAATATTCTTCCATAAACGGCTGATAAGGCTTCAGCTTTTCAAAGACAAATGTGCTCGTTCCGCCCGTCCCCGCCCCGATCTCTATGATGCGAATTTTTGCAGAAGGATCTTTTTTCACCCGTTCTTCCACATAGGCTGCGACTGTTTCCGCGAGCACTTCATTGTAGTGATCTGCCACTGGATTATTTTTATAAATAGGTTGTACCAATTCCATAGAAGAGCCTGGAAACATGACATCTGTAGCAAGTTTCTTGCCTGTTACAATGAGCGGCAGAGATTTCATCGTGGCTTCCAGCAATCTGATCCGCACTACCAGATTGGCATCTTCTCGCCATGCCACCTTACGTCGATCCCACTCTTCCCATACCGCTTCTACTTCGATCAAAGTCGGATCGACCACCAGGCATTGTTCTCCATCATAGCCATCGAGATAGCCGTGACGGGTTAGCATCGCCATACTTTCTTCCAACCATTTCTCATAACGCGGAGGGAAGCCCGTTTTTGCCTTGAGGTCGGCGACACTCACACTCTTGTCAGTAAACCAACCGATGGACTGCATTTGCGCCCATAACAGCTTGGCGAGAAGCTCGTCCATCTCCTTCCACAATTCGGGATGAGTATTGGGCAAACGAACCTGTCGCTTGGTTTTGGGCAGCCAATAGTGCTCTCCTCTAAATGGATAGGCGGGCAAAGGAACCCGGTTGTATCTGCCGTTTTTATAGAAGGAACCCCAATCCAGCTTGTATCCTTTTACAAATAAATCGGAAAGCGTGGACAGCTTTTCTTTCCTTGCCTGGTTGGATAGCGAACGGTTCTCCGCTACTTCTGCCATTAATTTTTCTCCGAACTCTTTCAAGCTCTTTTCTAGCCGCACGTCTATTTCATCCTGGACAAAATAGTCAGCAGCTGCTCCTGTTTCCATTACTTCCGAGATTTTTTGCCGTAATTCATCTACGTCCTTGGCAATAAACATGCAACGATGCGAAAAATGACTTCTCCCTGTGAACAAGGTATAAGAAATATCTTGTTCGTGAAAACGTCCCGCTTCTTTTGCTAACCATTGGGACATTTCATCCAGTTTTTGCGTGAGAGCTGACTGGCTCTTGGCTGAAAACGGGAACAAGTAATAGGCTCCTGCTTGCTGGTTGCCGCATTGCGGTTGTAGCGTCGGCGATTCTTCCAAAATCAGATGACAATTGGTTCCGTTCGAGCCCAAAGCGCTCACACCTGCTCTTCGCGGAGTGGCATCACTCGTATTCCATTCCATAAGCTCCGTATTGATGAAAAAAGGACTCCCGGTCAATTTGATATGCTTATTGACTTCCTTGACGCTGATCGTCGGAGCGATCTTCTTGTATTTCATCGCTATGACCACTTTAAACAAACTCGCCAGTCCCGATGTCATCGTAGTATGACCGATGTTGGGCTTATGTGAGCCAATCGCGCAAAATTGTACTTTATCCGTATACGAACGAAATGCTTCAATCAATGCCTTCACTTCAATAGGGTCACCCAGCTGCGTTCCAGTCCCATGCGTTTCGATATAACTGATCGTCTCTGGATCAACCCCTGCATTTTCATAGGCATCCACAATTAATTCTTTTTGGGCAAGCATGCTCGGTGCGGTAATCCCGTTTGACTTTCCTGTCTGATTCACCGTTGAGCCCTTGATGATTGCATAAATATGGTCGCCATCTTCCACTGCTTTCGCAACTGGTTTTAGTACGACCGCCCCAACGCCTTCTCCAAACACCATGCCATTTGCATCATTGTCAAAGGTGTTGCATGTTCCATCTGGTGAGACCACCCCCATTTTCGAGGACATCACAAAAAATTCAGGGGAGCTGTGAATCGCGACGCCGCCTGCAAGAGCCATTTCGGTTTCTCCCCTGCGAAGACTGTCGCAAGCCAAATGAATGGCTACCAAAGCAGAAGAACAAGCTGTATCCACAGCAAGACTGGGGCCCTTGAGATTTAAAAAATAGGAGAGTCTTGCCCCGAGCATCGACATTTCATTGCCTAGCATCGTTTGCGAAGAGACACCTTCGGCCAACATGGATTTCTCTTGGTAGTCTGAACGACGCCCTCCAACAAACACACCTACTTTTCTCCCCGCTAACTGGTCAACTGAGTATCCGCTATCTTCAAAAGCTTTATAGGATTCTTGCAGGAACAACCGCTGTTGAGGGTCCATACTTTTTGCTTCATCAGGGGTAATATTGAAAAAGGATGCATCGAATTGATCAATGTCCTTGAGAAGCCCACCGTAATATTGATCCGCTTCCCAACCGCTGCGTGTTATTTCCTCGATACAGCTGTAGCCAGATGCTATATGCTCCCAAAACTCTTCCACTGAATTCGAGCCAGCAAATCTGCCTGCTATACCGATGATCGCGATATCAGAGTGGCGAATTTCGTTTCTTGTATGATTCGAATGATTCCGTTCGTTTTCGAAAACAGTTGGCGGGATTTGGCTGTCGTTTGCTGCTATCTCCGTTGCAAATTGCAGAGAGATATATTCCGCCAGCTCCCCCACCTCTGGATAATCAAAAATAACTTCTACGCCAAGATGAATCCCCAAGTCAGCATTGATCGCTTCTATTAATTCGACCGCCAATACAGAATGGATGCCGAGCTCTATAAAACTTTTATTTACATCCAAGGTTTCCACAGGTGTATTCAATAGTTGAGCCATGATTGTACTTATTTTGCTCGCAATCGTTGATAAACCGTTATCGGACTGGGTACGGCTTGCTGGCTGATATTTTTCGAAAATGTGCGCGGCTAGCAGCTTGGTATTCTCATGATCAAAAACGGCCTCAATCCCCAAGTCTATGCCTAGCTTCTCATTCATCATCTCTACCATTTCTACTGACAATACCGAGCTAATACCTAATTCCACAAAGCTTTTATCGAAATCCAAGGGATTCGTCGTAGCTTTTACTAAGTCGGTCATTACTTCTTTCACTATCGTTTCCACATCATGAAATGAATGAAAAAGTACCTTCATACTCGACTCCCCCCGATCTCTACAACGATTTCTCACCAACAGCCATGTAAAGCTGTCTGAGAATAGAATGTCCTTCCGTATTCAGCATGTTTCGCCATGCCACAGATAACTTGCCCAACGCCTTGCTCGATAAATAACCGTCACGCACCAGCTGCACAGGAATGCCTACACCCTCCGACTTTAGAAACATTTCGTACCCGAGTAGCTCACTATGAGCGCAAATAACTTCAAAATCTATTTTTCCAAGTCCGCCTTGCTTGAGCACCGTTGGCAGTTCACGACCGATTTTCGGGTTGCCGCCTTCCGCATAGCGTGCCGCACAGTAGGCATCATACAGCTCTCTCAATTCTGGTACATGCGGGGTGGTCATAATGTGCATCTCGAAATCATTGTCGATGAATACCGCCCTGCCACCTGGCTTTAACAACCTCGCCACTTCACGAACCGCACCGACTGGGTCGGGCAAATGTTCCAAAACGAGGCGCGTAATGGCAAAATCATAGGAATCACTAGGTAAGCCCGTTTCCATAATCGATCCCGCGACGATCTCAAATCGATCCGAATGCTTTTGTGTCAAATAGTTTCTGGAATAATCAACGAGAAGAGGATCAAGCTCCAATCCCGTCACTCTGCCATTCGGAAATGCCTGCATGACCTTTTCCATCACGAATCCCGGGCCCGAGCCCAGCTCTATGACCGACATCCCATCTGTCAGACCAAACTCGCTATAATGCTTCAGCTCTTTCTCCCAAAACAACTCCACCTGCGATTTCAAGCGTTCTATTTCTACCTCAACATTCGTTGCAATGTTTGCGATTTGATAAGAACCTTCCATGTTTTTCCCTACCTCCGCCGTTCAGATATCGATTCGTTTTAAAAAAGCCAAAATCTCGCCAGCAACAGCTTCCCATTCAGGATCAAGCATCATATCATGACTGATATTTGGGAACAGAACGGGCTCAATTCCGTATGTTTTGCCAATTCCGCGCGTTGTTTTCTCAGAAATCATCCGATCCTGCTTAGAGCCGAGAACCAGCATCGGAGCTTTCGGACTGATGGTTTTGGGAACAATTTTTCCATTCATCTCGGTTCTTGCTTTCAGTGATTCAGGCTGCAGGAGCTTCACCCACTCGTCCTTTTTTTCCATCGGTAGCTCCTTGGAAAAAAAGACATTGGCAAGCAGTGAGGCATCTCTTTTTTCGTTATATGTAAACAGCTGCATAGCTTCTTTAAAGTTTTTGAACATCAATCGGAATAAGTCACGCATCCCGCCATGCGGAGGAATTGAGGCAACGAGAACGGTACCCGAGATGATATCTGGGTACTGATGCAAGATCTTTTGCACGATGCCTCCGCCCATGGAGTGCCCGATTAGCACTGGCTTGTTTTTTAGACGCCCGATCACTTCAAGAACATCATCCGTATAATCCTGTAGTGTGTAAGTATGAAGATTGTCAAAGCCGTCACTTTCACCGTGTCCACGAAGGCTCACCGCATAAGAAGAAAAACCTTTGTTCGCAAAATAAGGAAGGAAGTTTTTTTCCCAACACCATGCTCCATGACATGCTCCATGCACAAAAAGAAGAGGCGCTTCGTTAGAAACGCCCTGCGGATGGTATTCTACTAGTTCTAGTTCCAAATTCATTTTCGCCGTTCCTTTCTTATTTGAGAGTCATTCCTTCTTTACTTGCTCGAACCTGTTAAAGCGTGGATACGCTGATTCAAGAGGTTCGCTGTCTCCTTGAGCAACATTTCACCGATTTGATCAACGTGACGGTCTCTCCAGTTTTCAACAGCCGTTCCCTTTACCCATTGATTAAAAGAACCTAGCGCAGGGCCGCAGTAAATCTGATAATCGACTTTATAGCTTTCGGCTCCATCCAAGGCCCAGTCAAAACAGCGGTTAAAATACCATTTGAAAAGGAGCGCCATTTTGTATTTCGGCGTCCGTTCCGCTCTTTTCAGTTCCTGAGGCGGGCAAGTGATTTTCAGCTGTTCATACACCTCTTCAAAGCTGCGTTTAAAATACTTTTCCTGAAGCTGCTGCTTGGTTTTCTCATCGATTTCATCAAGCGAGTTGTATTGGCGATAGAGGTCGTGCAGTTTGTTCGCTCTCGCTGGAAAGAATAAGCCTTTTTTCAACACTTGAATTTTGGCTCCCATTTCAAACATTTCACCGGCTGGAGCATACTCTGTGTCTTGAACATTGGCTAACTGCAACGAATCCTTCACCGACTCGCTGGTCGCCGCCTCCACTGTGCACTGGTTAATCGAACCTGTCACAATATAATCCGCCCCAAGCATGAAAGCGACCGCTGCAGCTTCCGGAGTTCCAATGCCGCCCGCAGCCCCGATTCTGATCGGCTTACGGTATCCATACTTGTGCATCATGTTATCTCGGAGCCTGATCATTGCAGGCATCAAAGCAGAAGCTACACCGTGATCGGTATTTCCACCTGAATCGGCCTCCACCGTTAACTCATCCGCCATTGGGACTTCCCGTAACAGACTCGCTTCTTCCCTAGTAAGCTTTTGTTCTTGCAGCAATTTTTCTATCAAGTACTCAGGTGCGGGACTTAAAAAGGCTTCCGCTACCTCAGGCTGTGATACCTTGGCAAAAATTTTGTTTGCCGCCTCCACTTGCCCGTTCATCCCCCGTCTTAATCCCTTGGCCCGATAGATGATCAACGCAGGGGTAATCGCCATAAACGCAGATGCTTCAATCACTCTGACTTGATAAGCCAGATACAGCTCGACGGTTTTTTCTTCCATGGATGGGTCACTTGGATGATGCAACAAATTCATCCCATACGGCTCGCCTTGCTGTAGCTCACGTTGAATCTGTTGGATGGCTCGCTCGATTCTATCCAGCTGTAAGCCACCGCTCCCGAAAAAGCCCATCATCCCGGCTTTCCCCATTTTAATGACCAGCTTTTCCGAGGAAATTCCCTTGTACATCGCTCCTGCTAGATAGGGATATTTCAGATTGTAGCCCTGTTTAAATCGCTGATCTCCCAGCGAAAAAGCGGTAATCTCTCTTGGCTGCTCCATGTTGTTTGCTCTCTCTTCAGCCTGTACGGTGAAAGCAACCGGCTTTGCCTCTTGCACCATGCTTTCCTTCTCTTCTTCCCCTTCTATGATCAGCGGCTCTGCTTCATTTCGGATCGTAGTAACTAACTTGGTCAACACAGTACCAGGGCCGACTTCTTCTATTTCGTTTTCCCCCACAGCCAGAAGATATCGAATGGTGTCATTCCACTTCACTGGGTGTGTAATTTGTTCAACCAAATTTCGTTTCACATCGCGCTGTTTATAGGGTCTCGCGTGAACATTGGAAATCACCGGAATGGTCATATCAGAAAACGTAAACTGATTCAAATAGTCCTCAAAGCTCATCTTCGCATCACTCATGTAACGGGAATGAAATGCTCCGCTCACCTTTAGCGGTATGTATACTTTTACGCCCGCTTCCTGAAAAACAGGGTTGGCACGCTCGATATCTTCTTTCCGACCTGCTATCACAAATTGGGAGGGAGAATTGTGATTGGCAATATCAATGCTGGTCAAATGATTTTCATGTAATACCCGTTCCACTTGCTCCAAAGTAAACCCGATCACAGCCGCCATCCCTCCACCGACGGCCAGACTCATCAACTCGCCTCTTTTTTTCACCAAATGCAGCCCTGTCTCAAAATCAAACACTCCTGATGCAAAAAGCGCATTGTACTCACCCAGGCTGTGCCCCGCCACGTAGTCAGGCTTTTTCCCGGTTTCCTCCACTTTCTTCAGGTAGCTAAGCGCATTGACCACATACAGAGCAGGCTGGGTAAATTGCGTTTTACCTAATTGCTTGTCTGGATCATGCAAACATAGTTCTTTGATGGAATAACCTAATATCTGATCGGCTTTGGCTGTTATTTCTGGAAACTCATCAAAAAGAGAGCCCCCCATTCCTTTTATTTGGGAGCCCTGCCCTGGGAAAACATATGTGGTCATTTTTCTGCCTTCCTTTCTATTGGTTTTCAAACTTTTATTTGAGAAAAGCTGCTTGATGCGCTCTACATTTTCTCCGTCCTTTTTAAAAGGCGTGATGATGGAATGGCATTCTGACTGAGAATCTTGCCTCAAATTTCGCTTTGTAAAATTACTCAAATTGCCTGCTGGTCCCAAATCCAAATAGATGTAGCTTTGCTGTTTCTCCAGCTCTTGGACAGCTTTTGGAAGCTGCATTGGTTTTCTTACCACTTGCCAAAAGTAGTCAGCTGGCAGCTCCTTCATGATTTCACCATGAACACTCGATACAAAGGGAATCTGGGGAATTCCAAATGATTTCTGTTTCAATACCTCCCGATAATGCGGTTCAGCCGGATCGATGTAAGAGGAGTGAAACGCATATGATACAGGTAGTCGTTGACAAATAATCCCTTTGCCTTTGACGTAATCCTCCATGCGTTGTAGCTGATGACTGCTCCCGGCAATGACAAAATGCGAATGAAAATTCACTGCTACCAACTCACTATTTCGATGCAAGATCGGCTCTTGGTCATACAAATCGGGATTGTGGAGAATCGCAAGCATACTCCCTTTCTGACAATACGCTTCGTAAAGGGTGGCTTGTTCAACCACGAGTTGCAGCAATTCTTCCACAGGCATGATTTCAGACACTGCCGCCGCCACAAACTCCCCCAAACTGCTCCCCAGACAATAGTCGGGCTTTATTCCGCTTTCCATGAGAACCTGGGCCAGAGCGTATTCCACCATAAAAATAGCGGGATGCGTATAAAGGGTGCGATCAAATATATCGTCTCGTCGCTTCGTGTCATCGTATAACTGGGCAAGGACAGACTCCCCGATCAGGGAATGTACCTTTTCATCTAACCGAAGCATCCATTTGCGAAATATTGGATTCTGATCAAAAAGGTCTTTCCCCATCTGATAGTACTGCGACCCTTGTCCAGAAAACATAAACACTACAGGCTTTTCCATGTATGATGCACCCCTTGTTTCTATGAAAGGTTTTTATAAAGAAAACTCCCCACAGCCTGGTCAACTGACCGCTTATGGGGAATTTTTATCCATGATTTATCATCGATTGTTCTATCTCCTGTAGTACATCCTTTACTACAGCAGCACTCCACTCTGTTTTTTTCGGATAGGTGATCGAACACACATAGTCACCTAGGATGTAAGAGGCAGTACGGTATTGAGGAAAGTTTTCAAATAGACTATACACAACCCCATCCCTTATCTCCACTTGGCTTATTTCATAGATATGAAAAGAAGTTGTTAAACCAGTCTTCAAAACTTTGGATAACGCTTCCTTGACTGTCCAGAAAAGAGTGAGCGTCGTTTCATAGGAATAAGGCAAGCAGGACAACAAGCTGCTCTCCTTCACAGTCATTTGCGTCTCCAGAACTTTATTTCTATCAACGCTAATTCTCTCAACATCAATCCCCATCGGTAGCTCCTCCGAAAAAGCAATAGCGGCTGCAAGATCATCACAGTGAGTGATACTCACTTGGAGATTGGCTGGATTCGGTAGGTTTACGACAGGATGATGAAAAATGCCCTGTTCAATCCATATTCGATCTAAACTGTCTTCTCCAGTCAAAAACGAAATGGCTCTTTTGGCGACATATCTCCCTGTCAGGTAGCTTTTTACTCTCCGTTCATACTCCAGATGAAAATAGTACTCGAATTCTTTTGGGTGTAGGAATTTAACTATTTTTAAAAAATCTACAGGAACAGAAAAGTAGCCCATGCACAAACTAGCACGAAACTCTCTATCTGTACCCGTAATAACGAATTCATTCGTAAAGGTCTGTGGAAATACATGCAATCCAATCTCCGCCTTCTCTCGTTCTACGTCTATGCCAAAGGGCAGAGCTTCCCCGGTTCGTGGGTAAATAGTTCTACACACTACCGTTTCTCCGTATGACCTCTCTCATTCCTTTAACGTGCCGAAACATCGATTAAATTCCCTGAGAGATTTTACTTTCGATAAGAAGCTGATGTAGCTAACTCTTTCTATTTATACTGAATCTTACAACAACCGCATTTATTGCATAACACGAAGTAATTGGATATATTTAGTATAATACCACAATTTTTGTGAATTTATCTACTCAATCATTCCTATTTTTGGAAAGGTAGTAAGCACTCCAGATACTTACGAATCCACTTCATAATGAAAGGATTGCTCATCTTGAAATGGTATGCCATCTTTGTAGAATCCGGTAAAGAAGAAGTCGTTCAAAAGTACCTCAGACTCTATTTTAATGAGCAGTCGTTAAAATCCATTGTGCCGAAGAGATTGGTACCTGAGAAAAAGTCAGGCATTGTGTATAACGTCCTGAAGAACTTTTTTCCTGGATATGTACTTATTAAGACTGAAATGACTAACGAAATGTTCCATAAAATCAAAAAAATTCCTAGGAACTTGCGTTTGGTCAATAACGGAAGTTACTATACGCAAGACGAGGGCGCTTATTATTCGAGCATTGATGAAAAAGAAATCACCCCGATACTCCAACTCATGGGGAACGGTGAGGTTGTCGATTATTCAAAAGTATATCTAGAAAATTCAAAGGTGATCGTAGAATCTGGTCCCCTCAAAGGACTGGAAGGCATTATCAAAAAAGTGGACAAGCACAAAAACAGGGCTAAAATATTTTTAACCTTCATGGGAGTAGAGAAAACAATTGATGTGGGAATTGAAATTCTCTCAAAACCTTTGTAATTGGGGAGCGTCGCGTACGCGCCCTCTTTTTATTTTCTTCATACAAGCACGCATTCCGTCGTAAAAACATAGGCTCATGGTAAGTAACATTCGAATAGGATTGCCCTGCTTTCATTTGGGAAGGACAAACAAAAGTTCGATGTACGATCTTAAAAGTGTTTGTTCCTTATTCTTGTTTGGAAAGGAATTTGTCTACATGGTTTTCTCGGACGAAGACAACATGTTTACTAGTCAGGCTGCCATTTTCCTTGCAGCCATGAGCTATCAGACTTATTTACTATTTTTTGAAGGCGAGCTTATCTTACCCAAAGGTTTTCAACTCCGATACACCATTCGAGCTTCTGCTGACGTAGAGAATCCAACTGAACATATGTATGGCTTTGTAGCAGAATCAAAAGATCAAATCATCATTGCCTTCAGAGGGTACGCAGCCTATCCGGCAGACCTTTTAGCAGCCTATGACATCCTACAAATTACCTATCCTTTTGTTACAGATGCAGGGAAAACCTCACGTGGATTTACTTGCCTGTATCAGTCAACACGCGATCGATTACTCAGAAAAATAAAACCGTTTTCCGAAACAAAAAAGCTGATTATCACTGGACACAACTACGGTGGCGCTCTGGCTGTGCTGGCAGCTTTAGATATAGCGGTAAACACGCCGTTTAGACATCCAATCGTTTATACCTATGGCAGTCCGCGTATTGGTGACCCCCACTTCGCTTCACGGTTCAATAAAGTCGTTGCCAATAGTCTTCGCATTGCCAATGTTCACGACCCTTTTCCTTCCTTCCCCGACCAAAAATATCCACCTCCTTTTACCCAGGAAGGTATCTATTATCAACATGTAAAAAACAAGTTTCCGATCTCGTTTCAACTGAATAATACCCCTCGCAACGATAGTATCGCCTACTATTTTCATAGCCTCACTCAGTTTGACCCTGATTACGCCCAAACACTCTGTGTGGAAAATCCGGGGTTTTGTCCCGATACCGATACGTGTATTCCGTTTCAAGGCAAATGCTAGCTTTTACAGCCTTGAAACCGAGAAAGGGAGACACATGAATGATCGATCGTATTTATAACAGCGAAGATGCCATTTTACTTGCGGCCATGATCCATCAGGCCTATCTGCTTTTTGAAACAGATTCACTTGTCTTGCCACAAGGGTATCGTCAGCGCTCTGCGATTCGAGCATTGGCTGGTGTCGAGACGCCGGAGCCCGAGGTATTTGGTTTTGTAGCCGAGTCACCAGACAGTATCGTTGTTGCTCTTCGGGGAACACGCACGTTTAACGACAATGAGTCAGATCAGGATTTGTATCAAGTCCCCTATCATTTTGTCAGAAAGGCAGGAAAGACCCACCGTGGGTTTACTTGCATGTACCAATCCGCGCGAGATGAATTGATTCGGGAGTTGAGCAAGCTTCCTAGATCGAAAAGACTATTTGTTGCGGGGCACAGTTTAGGGGGAGGGTTGGCCGCACTTGCCGGCTTGGATATTGCCGTGAATACGAAGTTTACGCGACCTTTTGTGTATACGTATGGGAGCCCTCGTGTCGGAGATCCTGTCTTTGCTTCGCGATTTAATGAGACGGTAAAGAACAGTGTTCGGATCGTGAATGTTCATGATATTATTCCGACTTTGCCTTCCAAGGTGTACCCTCCTCCGTTTACGAAAAAAGGGTTGTACTACCAGCATGTCGATCGGAAGCATTTGTTGGATTTTCAGTTGAATAGCTTAGCTGTAAGGAATCATGAAATTGTTTGTTATTTTAAGTTTCTGGCGCAGGAGGACCCTGGATTTACGGAGAGGTTGTGCTTGGAGAATGAGGGGTTTTGTCCAGATACGGGGATGTGTGTGCCATTTTTAGGGGGATGTTGATTCCATTGAATCACTCTCTTTTTTTATGTCCTGCTTATCACGCCGTGAGAGTAATCTTTGAAAAACTTATTGATAATCATTTTCAGCGAGATTATAATGGTTGTAATTTCCAAATATTTACTTTCGCTCATGAATGAGCAAAAAAGGAGGCATTACGATTATGAAAAAAGTTATTTTAGCAGGGGCATTAGGGATTGCAGTACTTTCGGGTGTATCTTTGCCAGGAGTGGAAGTCTCAAAAGCTAGCGCAGCAACAACGGCTTTAGACATGCAAGAGGTTACGAAATACTATTCTCTGAGTTCATACGAAGTGACGCAAAAAGAATCTTTTTCGCTGAAAAAGGGAGAAGAACTTACGATATTTGTAAACAATTCAGGATTCCCAATCTCTTATACCGTCTTTGATGCGGATAATCAAGTGATTGGTACATACCCCGCAAATTCACCTTACGGACGCGTCTTCCAAGCAGAAAAAGACGGCAATATTTCTGTACAATTTCAAGCCGGAGCGAATTCTTCCTATATGAAGAAAATGAATTTTACAGCTAAATTCGCTCTTTCCAAGCTTCATTAAGCGTTAAGAGAAAGGGGCTGTCTCAAAAGTCGATTTTCCGACTAAACGACAGTCCCCTTTGATTCAAAAAAATAAGAAAACCCCTTTTCTACCAAGGGGTTGAGATAATTGGTAACGCTCTGAAAGAAGCAGTCTATAAGTACTATACCATCTCTTACTAAAGTTAGGATTCACAAAAGCTCAATGAGGCAACCATTTTTCCCCTTTCGATATGAAGATCGAGTGAGAAATGGTCTGTGTCGTTCATTGCTTCTTATTTCTTTAGTTCTTCTGGAATTTCAGGTTTTCCCACGAAACCGAAGGATGCTGTAGATACTGCCAGTACTGCAACAAATGAAGCAATTGCTGAAACATGTTTCGCTACGAACATCATCGCTTTATTTTTCATCTTTTCCACCTCCTTTCAGTGGAATTAGCGTCAGTGCTTGCACAAAAAAGGTCTTAACCAGTGTCTCGCTTTCTATGAAAAATAATAAACTGACGATGAGAATTGAGATGATCTTGAGGAGCAAAGTCTGATTCTGTTTGAATAGTCGTGATTGCATTTCCATATCTTGCGGAGCAAAAAGTGCTACTAGAACTACTGTGATGATAATAATCGGGGTGATAAAATCAGTAGGAAGGGTAATGAGAGGGATGAATACCGCTCCCGAAATACTTGTTATGGTGCAGTAAACAGACGATGAATAGTGAAATCCTCCTGAAAATTGGCGTAGTACTAAAAATCCGGCCAATGTGAGTAATGTTCCTTGAAATGTCCCTATGATGAGGGAAAGGGTAAGGCTAATCGTAATGATGAGCAGCATGTTGATGATAAGGATTAGCCCAAATTTCATGGTAGGAACTGACTTCGTTTCATGTGGATTGATCGACTTTAGTTGTATGGCTATTCTTTCAGCAAGAGTTTCAATCATATTCCCCATCCCTTTTTATAGCCAACCATGCCAGTATTGTGATTCCGATTGCCATCCCAAAGAAAATCCACACTAAGGAACCAATTCCATATGTACTTGCTAATTTAAACAGGACCGTTATCAATACACCTGTTACAATGATTAGTGATAAAATCACCATGTTGACTCTGTGGTAAAGAGAGAAAGGCGCTCCGTCTCTGACGAATGTAAATTGTAGTTTACATTTCCGAAGCCCGTAGCATAATGCAAAGGTGAGTACTGCGGAGATTGTCTGGAATATGAACCCGGTGTTGATGGTTCGATCCTCTAACGATTCAATTGTCTCTAAGGTTCCTATGACGGTCAGGAAAAACACTTCCATCATCTGAATCCCCAAGTAGATTCCTGCTGTTATAATGGTCATTAAGGCAGCATGTCCCCAATTCACGTTCCATACCAGGATTAATGCCCCAAAGATTATGACGACTTGGGCTATGGTTGCATAGTCTCCATATGGCGTAAATTGTCGTAGCCCAAACGAGAAAAGCATTAATACCAGACTCACAAAAAGAATTCGGTTGATATGCGCCAAAAAACCAAACCGAAATAGCGTAGTCATAAGAGCAAATATTGCAAGGTATTCCAATGTTGAAAATAGGACAAACAGCATGGAACTTTTTCACCTCAATTACTTATATGAGGGTTATATTCTACTAGAAACGACAGATTCCTGCTTGTTTTTACCAAATTTGACATTTAAGAGACCGTAGTTATTGAACCCAAAACAAAAACCGCCCGGTTCTGTACCCGAGCGGCTTATTCATTGTGCGTAGCCTTGTATATACAACTCGTCGTCCCGGTAGCCCTTGAATACTCCACTGTACAACATCACAGACTAAAGGCGTTGAATCAAGAATATGAGCCACAAGGAAATAACTTTAAAAATAGAGGTGATGTACTCTAAATGAAAAAGAAACTGATATTTCTTAGCGTCGCCATATTTATTGCATTAGTTGGATATGGAACTGGAACAAGCCAACAGTCTGTTGCAAACATGAACCATTTAGACATGAACCATTCTAGTTCAAGTGAAGTTCCTAAAGGGTTAAAAGAAGCAGAGAATCCAGCCTACGCCGTTGGAAGTCAAGCATTTATCCAAGCTGACCATATGCCAGGTATGAAAGGCGCAGTAGCGACGATCGTGGGTGCCTTTGATACGACAGCATATGCTGTTTCGTATACTCCAACAACAGGTGGACAACCCGTAAAAAATCATAAATGGGTAACAGAAAGTGAGCTTTCAAAGATTCAAGAATAGGTTAACAACATAATTACTTATTTGGTTCATGAATGGCAGCTGTTTCTGGAGCTATGTTCCAGTTAATAGCTGCTTTTTTCCGCGATTAACGATCAACCGAGCATCATACTTTCCCCAGTGAAACTGCGTCCCGTTCTCGTCATACCACCGAACAGAACCTGACTTTCCTGTCAAAGACACATCATCGACGCCCCCATGGTTCAAATGCTTACACTGGCTTCGCAATGCCTTATAAAGATTGCTTTTTTACCAAAACACCATTTTCTTATGGTATGTATTCACGTATTTCAGTTTAGATCCATACTATGAAAGCTAAGCTAATCGACAACGTTTGTAAGAAGTTGTTCGCGAAGAGATTCTATACCTAAAAGTAATGGAACCAAGGAGAGGATGGAATGTATAAAAGCTTCCTCAACAAAGTGATTTTCACTCTCTGCTTCGTCTTTATGAGTTTGATCCCTTTCGTCACAAGTGAAGCTGGAGTGTCTTCTACTGCCAGTGCTACGAATGCCTGCAATCTCCCGAACTACCCGACCCCCCTCTGCACCGGCGTGCCAGTCGGTACAGTGCTTACTACCATTAACGGTGACTACACAGTAAAGACCAACAACGAAGTGATTGACAAAAAGCATATTACCGGAGACTTAATCATTAAGGCAGCTAATGTTGTCATAAAAAATTCTCAAATCGATGGTGTGGTTACTAATGAAATCGGTGGAATCTTTTACGGCCCATTTACGATAACCGATTCTACGGTTGGGCCGCCTACTGGCTGTGTAATAGGTGTAGGCGTTGGAGACAGTAACTATACTGCGATTCGTGTCCGTATCCGCGGCATTGACGATGGGTTCCGTATTAGTCAGCCTGGAAATGTCATTGTACGAGATTCCTACTACAAAGGATGCGTTCCAAATGTCCCTGACCCTCACCCTGACGGTATCCAATCTGTTTGCGAAACTACATGCTCTAATATCTTGGTTACACACAATACGTTTGATCAAAGGGGAATGAGCAAGGTGAACTCCCCCATCTTCATAGTCGACCCTCTTGTCAGAAATGTTACCGTTAATAATAATTTGATTGGTGGTGGCACTTACAGTCTGCAGCTCGAATGGGGCGGCGGTTCTAAATGGAACGTGAGCGGAAACAAGATCATTTATAATTCTTGGAAATATGCCCCTGCCTCTATGGAAGGAACCTGCAGTAATATTAACTGGGTGAGCGGAAATGCCTCCGTCACAATTAACCAAAACTATCAAATTACTAGCACCGTGACGAACTATACCTCCTGCATTGATTGAGGTTCTTCTTTGTAATTGGAGCAGCGTTCATTTTTCATCGTAGCAATTGTTGTGTCATGCTTCGCTGACTGATTTTATAAGTGGATACTCGAAAACATCCCGCTTCCTTTCGTCTCATGAAATAAAAAAATAGACCGTGATCGGCCTATAGCTCAACTTGCACACCATCAACGCTGCCTCTGTGCAATGTTGCTCCATCTCTTGTACGCTCACCAATCTTTGGAGTATCTCCTATTCCGGCGATGCTATCAATTATTTTTTCATCTGACCATGATTCAGGGAAAAGCGTACTCGTCTTGATTTGCAAAAGATTACCATCCGGAAATTGAGCTGTAAATTTAACTTTCTTTGTTCCATCAGCATTAAGTGACATATCTTCGACGGCATACATTAGGATGGGAAATTGTAATTTCTGGAGACTTCCCTCATTTTTAGCAGGGTCTTTACGTTGACCTTAAAGTATTTTTCCTTTCATCTCGCCGGTGATTATAGGTCTATAAGCTTGTCGCGTCCCCTTCTTTCCCTTCTTTAGTGCATTCACTATATCCTGACATTTTTACTTCTCCCTAACGTCAGTGCATGTACGGCAAGCCCACTGATTGCAAGTGTATCCTCAAGATCGATATCCTCATCCAGCAATGTATCTAAGTCTTCTTTCATTGTCTCGATTTGCTCGATTAATTCTTACTGTTTAACCGAACAACCTCGCTTATGTGCTTGCAGTATTCGTCAGTCGTTAGCTTGGAAAAACCTGACTTACGAAAGTATTTTCAACACTATGTCCTTCACCTACCATTTCAACAAAAGAGCCGACCGGTACTTTACCCGAGCGGCTTATTCATCGTGCGTAGCCTTCTTATAGAGCGTCAACCTTTCAAATCATCATAATTAAGTGCTCTTCATGAAGAACAAAGGTTATGTTAGGGATTGTAAGATGAAGGACTCATTCGGCACTGGGTAGCCCTACCAAGCCAAATAATCACAGTTTACGATTTTTCTTCACACACTCGAATAATCTCTTTAGGTATTGACTCAAACACTAATATCTCTGGTTTTGGATAAGGTCTTTTTAGCAAGTATTCTTGAAGTGTCATCATGCTATCCCAATACAACTTAATCCAATGCTCAATGCTTTTTCCCGTGTCAAAGTTCAAGGCTTCTTCATCAAAATCCTTGAAATCATCGTAGAACGCTTGATCATAGATAGAAATAGATATCTCACTATCAAATACGAGAATTTTATCCGTAAACACAGGAAAACAAAACGACTTAAAGAAGCGATTAGATATATCAACACCTATAGATTCTTTAAAATTAACCCAATCCGGGATACCAAAAGGTCTCAAACTTTCAGTCTTTTCATTTTTTACTCTACCACCGTTACTATAACGATTATTAGACTTTGTAAAGTATTGTATTCCTTCTTGCATGACTTGTTCTTCCGAAACAAAATGTGCGTGATTTTCAGGTAAATAAGCATGATACAACAATAAACTCACTTTCTCTCACCCACTCATTCTTTATTTCTTGGCACATAAGGGAAATGTGAACTTCTGGTAGGGTCATCTAGATGTTCAAAAACTCTGTGACTTCCCGTTGGAGTATCAGGTGTACTGATGTTTCCGTCAAATTCTTTATAATACTTGGTGATCCGGTTTGGATTCGGATTATTTGGATTTGGCCAGTTTGAAAATGCCTTATCCGAATTAGTCATTGTTTCTAGCCTTAATTTCTCTACATCAACATCTTTCCCATATTGTGACCTATTAGGGGTAGAGGGTCTACTTGGGTCATACAGGTGCTTTTCAGAATGTGGATTGACAAAATCTTTGGGATTGCTTCCCCCACCGGGTTTTGTAGGAACAGGGGCTTTGCCCGTCCCCTTCTTTCCCTTCCTCAACGCATTCACTATATCCTTAACATTTTTACTTCTCCCCAACGTCAGTGCATGTACAGCAAGCCCGCTGATTGCAAGTGCATCTTCGAGATTGATATCCTCATCCCGCAACGTATCCAAGTCTTCTTGCATTGGCTCGATAAAGCCTTCCTTTACAAACACTTCAATACCCTTTGGTAAATCCTCCGCTGCCTTTTTCAAACCTTTTGGCAAATCATTAGCAGCTTTCTCTAAAGCCCCTGGCAGTTCACTTGCCGCTTTTTGCATCGCAGCTGGAACGTCTCCCAGCATCGAGATTCCTTTGACGAAACTGTCCCACATGCCGGGCTTTTCCTGCGGCTTTTCGCAAGCTGGTCCTTGTCCAAAACCAGCAGTAGACGACTCGCTATTTGTTGACGACTGATTTCCTATCGTCACACCACCCAAATCCTGCCCGTCATCTTCTATCTTGATCTGCCCACAATAAAAACACATATTTGTTGATTTATTATGCAATGCAGGATGACCACCGACCATTTTGTCCGCTTTCCCATCTATCCATGGCATTGTTGTCAGAGGTATGCACGGCATTGGCGTAAGTACAACGTTGTTAGCTGCCGTGGCTGAAGCGACTGTGGGATTTTGTAAGCTGCTGCACTTTCCAAAGGGCATGATATTTACATTTGGAACAAAATCCATGATGTTCATTTGCGGCTTTCCTTTTACAAAAACACCATGGCTGAACGGCATTTTCAGCCGACTCTGTTTACTTCCGTTGCTGCAAGATAAAATAGCTCCCACAACCACGTAGCTCTTGCGTTCCGCACTTGATTGATGGATGTTGATACCTTCAATATTGGGCATTCAGTCTCCTCCTCTCTGTAAAGGATTCAATACAGATGGAAGACTCATGGTGATCGATATGCTAGATATCCAATCTATATGTAAAAAGGAAATAATACCCACATTTTGAGGTATCGGATGTAGAATGATTACGAGCGATAGGTATAAAGTTACAAATACACCTTTATGTACAAAAAAACCACCTTATTCGGTTTTGAGTCTGCCCTGCTCGATATACCTGCAACATGGATTAAAATAAACGAATATTGCCATGTGGTGCCAAAAATGCAAAAAGAGGCTGCTGATAACTTCGAGAGAAAGCTGAAATGCTTTTGTTGAATCAAGGTGAAAAATAATCAAGCGGTAACCACCTCTTAGGGGGGTATGTAATTAGGGAGAATGGTTGAGGGCATAAAAAAACCTTGTTTCTCAAAGGTTTTAACAAATGTTTTTATAAGTGGATACTAGAAAACATCCCGGTTCCTTTCGTCTCAAGCAACAAAATAAAAATTGACCGTGATCGGCCTATTTTCTCTTCACCAGACAAAAGCTTTCGGTAAATCTTTTGATGGACACACTCTGCTTATTTGACAATTACTTTGATGGTTTTGAGATAAACTCCGTACTGATCATATTGATACAGATAATCCGTTCCCCTAGACAATCCTGCCACCAATTTATACTCAAAGGTGCCTTTATCATAATCGAGCCAGACATGCTTTCCCTCCTTTAATGCATACGAGTAGCCCGGATACGTTTCCAAGTAAATCACTTGGGCCATGCCGATTTCGATGAGCTCGATCTCCTGCTGTTCTACCATAGCTTCATTTTTCAAAATAAGAAAAACCCCTTGTCTCCGAAGGGGTTTGAGCGAGATTCATGTCATATAGTGATATACAGAATATTTAAGAAAATCTACATTTTTCAAGGCCCGAACCTGTGATCATGATAGAAAGCATCTCATTAATTATAATAGGAATAACTAATTTTTCAATTATACACAACGATAAAGTTAGTTAATTTAGTTATTAACCTTAGAGAAACGGACAACGTATATACCAGAGTTGTCCGTTTCTTATGCATGATAACAGCACTAATAAAACTGCAATTTGATTCTATGTCATGATAATGAAACAAAAAAGCTGTCGAGAAACTCGACAACCTGCTGAACTGGACGCTTATTTAAAACCATCAACGGAAATTTAGAAATATAACTGTTTCGCCTCTTTCCCCTCTAACTTCTACCGAGTTTGATACAGCTAAGACATTATTGTTTTGATCTACAGCATAAGCTTGTATTCTATATAGTTTTCCAATTCTTAAACTATAGATTTTTGAGCTAGTTGAGTACGAAGTACCAGTCGCATCTTCATATCCATCGGTTACATTATAACGAACCCACTTATATCTATCTGCACCTGAAACATAGCTAAATCGCACGTCAATATCTTGATACTCTTCCTCATAAGAAGATGTTGATGAATCGCTAAGTGATTTAGATTGAGCGCTTGAAGTAGGTACATGTGCTTTTTGTCCCTCTTGTGCAAACGCAGGTGTTGCTGAGGTCAACAATGCCAGTGTTGCTAAACTAGTAATAAACTTCTTCATTCTAACCACTCCTCTATTTTCTATGTGCACGATGTAAAGTAGCTTTCATTGGACAATTACAATATATACCAATCCATTATTTATGTAAATATATGTAATTATTACATTTTTGTTACAATTCCTTATTCCGAAATATTGTTTTAAGTAATTTATCGCAACAAAAAGAAAAGACTGCACTCGGCAGTCTACTTGCTTTCACATATGAACCATACACCACCAGAAGATTTAGCAAGTACATCAATAATGCTTACAATACAACCAGATTGGTGTCATTACTTGGCGTAATAATGAGTCCTTCCCTTCATCATCCTCTTTGGCAGTCTCACAGTAAGTAACGTTTCCCCAATAGCGATTAGGGTATATGTGATCCGCTTTAGAGTGAATAGAGTAGATATTGATTTCACCTTTGCATTGATTGTCTGTTGCACATAGTCCCATGCAACGCATATGCCACTATTTTTTGTATTATTAACCTCTCTCAATCGCCAGAACATCGCCCAGTACATAAAGTCCAACTAGATACTCATCCTCTTCAATCATTTCTAATGACAGTGGCATCACATTGAAAGCAACAAAACTCTTCTCGTAAATAAGTACAGGGAGTTTTTGAGACGTTAATAATCCAATAATCTTATTTAGGCTCTCTTCGCTTTTCTCTACTCGTACAATTTCTATTCATTTTAGGGTGAAACATAATATCCTCCCATTAAAATGATATGTTATTTTTCGAGGTATCTCGTTAAAGTCCAACCACTTACAACTGCTCCATCCTCCATGAATTCAACAAAAGACCAGTCTTTTCTTCTTCTTAAAACAACCACTTCCTGCTCTTTTTCAAGAATTGAGATTGTTTTAGAACGATTTTTTGCAATTTCCTTAACTTCAAGATTATCAATCCTTACATACCTAAAGCAGGTCGATTTTTTCCCAAGCATTAATGAAAAGAACATGGTCGTGTCTACTGATGGTAAGGGAAATTGGAGGTCGCCAGTATTAGAATAATTAGTCATCCCAAATATTATTAGATAATTTACCAGCATCCCCAAAAACCACACTAAAACTTGCTTTGCCCATTCTGGTTTTTCTGTTGAAGAGTCTATCTCGTCATTAATTTTGTTCAACTTTTCTTCTGTGGTCAAGTCAGGACTATAAAACCCTAAATTATGCAACTCCACATTTAAAGTAGCATTTAAGAAATCAAATGACGGCATACCTGCGTTCCTAATGGCGTCAAATGCTGAAGAATAGTTAGAAATTGAGCGAAACGCCTCGTGTGGATATGATGTTAAGTCTACGAACGACTTAGTATCAATACTTGTAAAAAGTTCAACATTACGCATTAAATCACTATACACATCATTATTAAGAAAAGATGAGTTTAAAAGATGGTTGCTTTTAAAACCTAAAGATTCAAAATCAAAACCTTGTATACCTCTGCCACCAAACATCTCGGAGATCTCTAAAGATTGTTGGAAGGCATCGTCCAGTTTAGGCGCCATTGCAGTGAAATTCTGTATCATTTTCTGATGTTCAAAGATCCAATCAAATCCAGTAAATACGTCATGTGAAACCAATAAATTTGAACGGATCAGATCAAGGTCTTTAATTTTCACCATTCTAATACCGCCTCGCTTTTTAATCAAATTTACTTTTTCATCGCATAATCAATCACTGCATTAAGATCCCTGTCCTCAACAATCCAATCATCACCTTCTTGGATGTAAAACACATCACCAAGAGTCCATTGTCTGATCGTGTATCCATTTACATGTTTGACGAAAGTGTTCATTGCGTCATCTTTTCCAATGAATTCTTGTTTTTATTCGGATTCAACCTTCCAAGCTGGAAAGAATTCTTTTGTCTTTTTCTTTCTTCTGTAGTGCGGAAACATGAGCTGTTCTCTAGTAAATACGTCAACTCCACTGACTGAAATAAACGCAACACTATAGCTAAAATCCTCTCGGTGGAAAATATATCCCCACTGGTTGAAGTATCAGAATTGGAATCTTTCACTTCTACAAGTCTCCCAATTAAGTCAACACGTTTCTTTTGTTCTTCTGCCTTCTCAATAACTCACTGCCTAATTGCCTCATAATCTTTTTTAGGCTTTTCTGGTTTTGGATGGAATGGAACTAATCCTAAACTTGACTCTTTTACATTCGTTGCGTATTTTCTACCATTTTTCCATAAGAAATAGCGTATATAAACTCTAAAAAATTACTGTATTGCTTATCAACAGTTGCCTCAAGACCGCCTTTAGTTAATACCTTCTGACTTTCTTTGAATAATGGATCACTTTTTTCAATTGGCTTTGTGCGAGGCTCTAGCCCATCCCAATCCCAATTAATTGGAAATGAAATCATCCTCTCTCCAGACAACTATATGCTGTTCAAATCACCGTTTTATTCAATTCTTTACTGCCCCTCTTAGTCACCTTTGAAGATAAACCAACTTTCAAACCTTTTCACCACATCATTGGCTAACGCAAGGTCAAACTCTAAAAATCTATTGAAGAGAGGCACTCTTGCAAATTCTATTAAGTCCGATTCAACCATTTCTAGCTTTGCAATAAACTCCACATAATCAAAATCAATATAGTACAGTTCATTCTTGTCTACATCTTCTTCATTAGAATCATCCGACCAAACACGCACTATATTATCAGCGAATTCCATTCTTGGTGTTGGATTATGACCCATCCAAGGGCTTTTCCTGTTAATAACACTATCTAGCACATCTCTCCAAGCCTCTAGACCAGAACAACAACTCGGAGGAATTATCCTATCATTGCTTTCGAAATAGATTCCTCCTCCAATTACTACATCTGATTCATCAAACATTCGCTTTAACACTTCATGAGGTGTACCCTTAATGTCTATATTGTTATATCCCAAAAGCATCGCAATAAACAAATCAACTTCATCACTAGTAGTTTGACCTGTTAACTTGACATATTCAGTATAAGCCACATCCGTATTCAACCAATCAGGCATCTGATAATAAGGCTCTTTTATAACTGCAACAACTAAAGGGTAATCCATGCAACACTCTCCCTAATTAAAACTTCATTTTATTGTTTCTTTCTTTTAAAAACTGTAATGACGTCCCTTGAAACACCTTGTGTTTGGCTTGTATCGAAACAAGAAACTAGTTCCCATCCTTCATTGCCCATCTTATTTAGGATTCCATCAAATCCTTCAGCGTTCAATTTTCCTCCGAAGAATCCACCTGTTTGAAACTTGAGAGTTTTATATTCCCATTTTTCCACAATACTCACCCCAATGTTGAATTACGATCAAAACCATCTTTTATACGAATCCAGCACTTCTAATTATACCAAATATTTCTATACCATTCGAACCATTACCGCGACTGTAGCTGGGTGTTTTTAGGTCAGTTTTACTGTTTCACGATATAGTATTTACTCTTCATTTTATGGACACTGTTCACGAGCTATATGGACTGTCACACAACCAATACAAAAGGACATTAACCCAACAAAGTTAGTATCCTTTTGTATTGAGATAAAAATGGCATGACTCCCCCCTATACTTAAAGGAAAAAGAATGGGTGGAAAGACAACTTAGAATTAATAACATCAAACAGGTAATGACCCCGAAACTTACTAACTTTAAAGGACTGATATTATTGGAGACTGGTTTTGTCAAATAGGACAAGCAAAGGGATTCTTGGTACTACGAAGCAACATTAGAAGTAGATGAGAATGGGGAGAGGACAAGAAAGAAGAAGAGATTTAAAACCAAGAAAGAAGCTCAACAAGCATTGGCAGATTTACTAGCTTACTGATTGGCTTGATTCAAACAGATCAGCGTTGAGAAAGTACATGGAAAAGTTATAGCGACTGGGTACGTGTTTGCATATCATTCCCGCATTGGGCGATCTAGAAATATCAAAAATTTCACCTCAACGTGTTGAGAAATTCATGTTGGATCTTGATAAAAATAATATGCTGGTTCAACAATGCAAAAAATATACACCATCATAAAAGTCTCTCTTAATAAAGCTGAACGTTGGCAGATGGTATCAAAAAACGTTGTTGCTCTTGTTGATCAGGGCATAAAACAACAAAAAACCCTTATTGGATAAGGGTTTTTACTATCAATTCATATGGTGATCCGGACTGGGTTCGAACCAGCGACCCCCACCCTGTCAAGATGGTGCTCTCCCAACTGAGCTACCGGATCATGGGATATATGTGTGATCGTTTAATGGTGGGCCCTGTAGGACTCGAACCTACGACCAATCGGTTATGAGCCGACCGCTCTGACCAACTGAGCTAAGGGCCCGAATCGTATCGGACGTCGATCACATTTATTACTATACAGCATCGTAAAATGGATTTCAAGAGGAAATGAATAATTTCTTGTAAAAATTTTCACTCGTACCAAAAGAACACTAAGAAACCCAGTGAAATCAGGCTTGTTTTCCCCTTGTAAAAAGCCATTCCCCACCGCTGCTGCCCACATCCCCCCTACAAAACAGGGAGATCACCTACCTGATCGCATCACTTCTTACATGGCTGCATCAAGCATATGAGCTTCACCAGTGGAGAATTGACTCTGCCAGACAAAAAAGATCCAATAAAGCTAACAAGAACAAACAAGATAATTAGGTAACGATTGAAGCAAACACCCTCATCCCAAACCTAACCCGCCTGCTCCGTCCCTTTCGCTTTCGCCTCGACACGCAGCTCGGCTTTCTATTGCTTCGACGCCTCACTTCGTGCCAACTCGGCCTCCTGCTCATCTCTCATCCGATGGGCCATGCGGCTAGACGCATTAGCTGCCACACTCGCCACGAGGTCGTCCAAAAACGTGTGAACACGTCCCTCTCCCGACTTGGTATCCAGCCTTTTAATCACCCCGACCTTGTGCTTATCCAAATGCCCAAAGGTGGTCACTGCGATACTTCCATATCCAAATACGGAGCCTAGCGCCAATGTTTCGTCGCATCCGAATAGTCCTTCATCTGACGCAATGATGGATTGGAGCGGCTCGGACAAGAGGCCTTTCTCTGCTAACGTATCCAACTCAACGCCAACCAGGATGGCGTGCTGCATTTCTCTTTTTTCCAAGACCGCTTTTACGCTCTCGATGCACTGCGCCATTGTGAGATCTGGATGGTAAGGCGACTGCATGAGATAGACGATCTCTGCGATATCATCCAACGTCACTCCGCGTTCTGCCAAACGTGCGAGAGCAGCGTTTCTGACTTCGATGCTGTGTACTTGCTTCTTCATATAAGAGACAACCCCTTCCACAAATCGAGTGAAGTCGTTTCCTACCATAGTATCACACACGAACCAAATTGCGACAATCTTTCGCCCAAAGCCGGACTCTGCACCCAAACTATTGGGCATGCCCGCTCGCTCCTGTATAATAATGAACAGGAATATCCCAATAAGGAGGACAACGCAGTGGCCCTTGAGGAAATCATCTTGGAAAGCCGGCATTTGGGGACGCCGGAAAAGCTGATTGTCTACACACCCCAACGCTACTCGCCACTCTACTCGTATCCAGTCCTCTACGTACAGGACGGGGAAGATTACTTGGCGATGGGTAGAATGGCTTCTTTGCTGGATCAATTAAATGGGGACAAAGAATTGCCTGATATCATCGCTGTCTTTCTCCCTGTCGAGAAAAGCAAACGGAACGACCGTTATCATCCGGATGGCAAGGAGCACATGGCCTACCGCCGCTTCCTCGCTGAAGAAGTCGTGAGCTATGTCGATACGCATTACTCCACACATCCTTTGGGAAACGCACGAACACTTCTTGGCGAATCTTTGGGCGGGGTTGTCTCTCTGTTCACTGCGCTTAACTATCCACATACGTTTGGACAAGTTGCCTGCCAGTCGATTGCCATGGACGCAAAACTAAATCGTTTGGTAGCTGACGCTGACTTTTCCGTTCCGCAAACCATTTATATGGAAATCGGGACGGAGGAAACGGAAGTAAGCACGGGGCGTGGCACATTGAATCTTCTTGCGGCCAATGAGGAACTGCGCGAGATTTTGGGCACGAAAAAAGCCACCCTCATTTATGAAACGTTTGAGGGTGACCATACGTGGGGCCACTGGCAGCGCAATCTACCGCGTATGCTAAAGACGCTTTACGGGTAAACTTACCGTGGCTGTTCTTCTTGTGGGCCTTCATCCTTGATCGTCGATACGAGAGCCTCTTCGAATTCTCCTTTTCGTATCGCAGTCAAGATCGTGAAGGTCAGCACAGACAGTAGAAGCAGGACGAGAAAAATGAATGTGATCATCATAGCCGTATGCATGCCATGCGGCACCTCCTTGCACTACACAGTCTTTCCTTTGGCACAAGGAATATACGGACCCACGCTTAACATTACACAAATGAAGAATTTTCTGTTAAAATAATATCTTGTAGAGCATGATAGATAGTAAGGAGGAGTGGTTCTGATGATGTACAGTATCGTAATATTCCCATCTAGCAAGGTGCAAGAAGTAGCCAACTCTTACCGGAAACGTTATGACCCGGGCTATGCTTTGGTTCCTCCGTATATCCGTTTGAAGGAAGCCTTTGAGCTGGACGAAGCCAAGCTGCCTGAGCTGGTGAGCCATCTGGAGCAGGTTGCCTCCTCTACTGACAGCTTTTCGGCTCATTTCCATCGGGTATCTTCTTTCCACCCTACCACCAACGTGATCTATTTGGCTGTGCAAAACAAAGAACCATTTAACGAACTGCATCAAAAGATTGCCAATCAGTGTGTGAATGAAAAAGAAACCTACGCATACGTACCGCATCTGACCATCGGGCGCGACCTGTCCGACGATGAGCTGCGTGATGTAACCGGTCAACTAAGCATGGCAAAAATTGACCTGAACAGCGAAATTGATCGCTTCCACTTGGTTTATCAGCTTGAGGATGGCATCTGGAGCGTTTACCAGACTTTCCTTCTCAAAAAATAAACACCCTATCCTCAACCACCAACCCTCCCTGCGTATCCATCGTAGGGAGGGATATTTTCTAAAAAAGGACGAATACCGATGAACCTGCAAACCTACCAGATCCAAAGAGTCACCACGGAACAAGAATTGGCGGATGCCCTGTCGGTACGACGAATCGTTTTCATCGAGGAACAGGAAGTACCAGAAGAATTGGAAATCGATGAGCATGACACCCTTGATGGCGGGACGATTCATTTTGTGGCCTACCGCGATGGAAAGCCAGTGGGCGCTAGCCGTATCCGCACCTACGCACCTGGAGTGGGAAAAATCGAACGGGTGGCGGTTGCCAAAACAGAACGAGGCACCGGGCTGGGCCGCCAAATCATGCTTGAGATGGAAGAACTGTCCAAGCAACACGGGTATGACAGCCTGAAGCTGAATGCACAGACGCAAGCCCAACGGTTTTATGAAAAGCTCGGCTATGAACCTTTTGGCGACTTATTTGACGATGCAGGTATCGAGCATATTGCGATGGTCAAATCCATTCGCGAATAAGAGAAGCTGCGTGTAGCTCCATTCCCTCATTCAGAAAAACAACCTCGTTTTCGCTATGATCAGCATGCGAAACAAGGTTGTTTTTCATTTGCCCGAGAGAAAAGAATTATTTCACCAGCGGTTTCCGGATGGCCTCAATGACGCGATCAAAAGAGTCAGCACCGTAGCCCTCTGTTACTTTCTGTGTGGCCAATGTTAGCAATGGCATCAACCACTCAACAGGGATTCCCTGTTCCTTGCTGGCATGGATGATGTGTTCAAGTCCTAGTTTGTTCGTATTCAAATTGGATACATCTGTCGTGAAGTTTCCTTCATCACGTGCACGTGCGGCAACCGGATCTGTTAAGAGCGGGGCAATCAAGTGATTTACCCAGTTGGTTGCGTATGGAAGAAACTCTGTTCCTGTTATGTTTGCCGTACTTAATAGGGCATGTGCATGCATGGAGCCATACCAAGCCCCATACATCATGGTAAGCAGCGACAAATCATAGATCAACGGAACACCATAGTCTTCACCGAGATAGGCAGCGTTACCTCCCAACAGTTTCAATGTCGGTTCATATGCTTCAAATAGAGCCTTCGACCCACCGTAGAAAATGAGTGTCTCGGGCAGTCCGATCATTTGAGGGATAGCCATAATCGCTCCATCCAGATATTGCCCACCGTGCTCGCTCACCCAATTGGCTGTCTTGCGTGCATCCTCCGGTGTTCCGGTAGTGAGGTTGACGATGACACGACCTGATAATTCATTTTCCAAGGGCGCAAGCAGCTCTTGCATGACTTTGTAGGTTGATAAGCAAACAACGACCAAGTTGCTTGCCGCGATTGCCTCTGCTGCACTACCCGCCAGTACTGCTCCCTTCTCAACCAGACCTTTGGCTTTATCTGCTGAACGATTCCAGACAGTCGTTGGGTGACTGCCTTTTAGAAAAGCATCCGCGAGTGCTACTCCCATATTGCCAAGGCCAATAACAGTTACAGACTCAGGAATTGATGCTGAATTCATAGGTCGACACTCCATTCGTTTTATTTTTCTAAGCGAGAAGATCCAGCACTTCATGCAAGGTCTATCGCTCTTGATTGCGATTCTAAAGCTTTACACTAGTGTGAATGTCAATACAAAATACAACTCTTCTTGACACTTCACACCCAGTGGAATAACATGGAATCAGAAACATACGATACCGTATCTTTTGAGGTGAACTATGCAATACGTACGTGAAGATTGGATTCGGGCGGGGCTCGATATGTTGGCTGAAGCAGGCATTGACGCTGTTCGTGTGGAGCCTCTCGCCAGAAAACTGAAGATCAGCAAGGGGAGCTTTTATCATCACTTTCTAGATCGTCAAGCACTGTTAGACTCCATGATCGATTATTGGGAGGAGCATGCGACCGAGCGGATCATTCGAGCGCCACACTCGGACAGCATCTCGTTGGAACAGCTTTTGTCGAGCGTTTTTAGCAGCGAGCGAAAAACCGAAGCCGCTATCTACAATTGGGCGAAACAACATCCTGCCCTTTCCAAACGTCTCGTGGAAATCGAGCAACGCAGAATCGGCTTCGTAGCCTCCCTGTATGAGAAAAAAGGGCTGGCTCCGGCTGATGCAAAGGCACGCGCTCAACTCGCGTACCTCCTCTATATTGGTTGGCTCGTTCGCCGAGAGCTGGAAACGCCTTTTGATATGTCCGCACCCTTGCAACATTTTATGACTTGGATTTGATTCCCACTTCCCCCTTTCTGCCTGACAGATTGTCTCGTGCAGGGGTTTTTTTACCCAAAACATACGAGTGCGTATCTTTCGTGAAGACCTTACAAATCAATAGGAGGCATTTCCATGACGCATGTTTTCCCCATCTCATCTGCTATCTTCTTGGTCATCGTGTCCTTGCTACATTTTTACTGGGCCTTCGGAGGAAAATGGGGGACCGATTCCGTCATTCCCACAACAGCCGATCATGCACGCCAGACTTTTTCCCCTGGGAAAGGCGGAACGATCATTGTTGCCTGCTTGTTGGCTTGTGCCGGTTACATTTTGCTCGCCCAGAGCGGCTATCTATCGCCCGTACTCTCCCCTTCTTTGATTCAATGGGGATGCATGGTCTGTGCTGCTGTATTTGTCCTGCGCGCTGTGGGAGACTTCAACTACATTGGCTTTTTTAAAAAAGTAAAAAATACGAAGTTTGCCCGTCAAGATACGGCATTGTTTACCCCTCTTTGCTTGTGGTTAGGGATATCCTTTCTGCTCGCATTGTTTTGAGCTCACCAAAGACCCTCTTCCCATAAAAGAGAAGAGGGTGGCTTCCATTATATTTAGATGTATTACACCTTCCGCTTCTCCGCAATTGCCCGTAGCTGTTTAACAGCATCCATCCCTGCGGTATGAGAGCCAAGCATCGCATGAAACGGCTCCTCTCCACGCCATCCATGGAAATCAGAACCCCCGGTGACAACAAGTCCGTATTGCGCTGCCCACTTGCTGTAGCGCATTTTTTGGACCTCATCATTGTCCGGGTGATTGACTTCAATCCCATCCAATCCGAATGCAATCAACTCCTGGACGAGCTCATCATCGTCATACAGACCCGGATGAGCCAGCACCGCCACTCCGCCAGCCTCTTTGATCAGCGTAATCGCTTCCTGGGGGGTAATGCGTGGAGGATTGACATAAGCCGCTCCCCCTTTGCCCAAGTATTTATCAAAGGCCTCTGCAATCGTTGAAACGACACCTAGCTCCATCAGTTCTTCTGCAATATGCGGTCGCCCGATGTTTTTGTCCGTGCCCTGCTTGCGGCGGTATACCTTTTCCAATGAAATGTCGATACCGAGCTCCTGTAGCCGTGCGATCAGCAGTTGGTTACGCTCATGCCTCGTCTCTCGCAGACGAAAGAGACGCTCTTCAAAAGCTGGGTCTTCATACGGGACAAAATAGCCGAGCACGTGAATATCCTGCCCCTTCCCTACGGAGCTCACTTCCACTCCCGGAATGATTTCCACGCCGAGTGCACGGGCAGCCTCCATTGCTTCTGGAATCCCTGCTACCGTGTCGTGATCCGTGATCGCCAGTGCAGCAAGTCCTGCCTCCTTCGCCAAGCGTACGTTTTCCGCCGGCTCGCAGGTACCGTCTGACGCTTTTGTATGGGTATGCAAATCTGCCATAAGTTCCATTCTCGTCCACTCCTTCTTTTCTTTATTCTACAAGTCTGAATTGGTATTGCCGCACATAGTATGAGACTAAGCTTCGATTCCCAATGGTTGAACCGAGGAGGATGTCCATGCGGTTAAAAAACAAGACCCTTACCGGTGTCGTTCAGCCACTCTCTTATGTTGACAAAATGCTGCGGCAGCAAGGCTTTCATCGTTCAGGCGGGGACAGTATGCCCACGTACGATGTTGTCATGTACGATTCCGCCAGCAGCAGCGCGTATTTTTTGCGCATCCCTACTAACTACACCAGCACAACGACCGGAAAAGGGGAACTAAATGTCAAACTGGGTCATCCGTATTTGGAAGCAAAGTTCTATATGAACACCACGTCCGAAGAAGTTTTTTTCATTCCCAAGGCCGTCCGCGAAGCTGCAGAGCATAAGCTAGCAGAAATCGCCGATTACCTTTCTTCTCCTTCGGCTCCATCCTGAACAGTTCTCCACAACCACCGATTTTGTTCAAACCGGTATGCTACCCTCTTTGTTTTCTGCAGCCCGACCAAGTAACCCATAAACGCCGTCCGAAACAGGACGTAGCTCGAAGCATTCTCTATGGAAATGTGTAACCGCTCACACAGGAGAGCTAACGCTTCTTCTGCTGTTCTCTCCTCTACGAAAATGTCGCAGATCACCGAGAAAATCCGCTCATGCCAAGCAATATTTTTATTCACGGCATCATGAGAGGTGGTGGTATATGCTCCGTGCCCAGGCAAGTACCCCTTGTAGTTGGTTGCAAGCAGTTTATGAAGACTGAGTAGGGTCTCATGCGCATCCACAAGAAACGGCAGCTTGTGCTTTTCCAAAACCTCTTCGCCTAAATAACTGTCGGCAGCGAAGCATATCTCGTCACAGACCACGCCAACCTGTTGCCAGCTATGCCCCGGCAGAGAAAGGATAGAGAAAGGTACGCCACCAATTTCGATCCCTTCATCCAGTGGAAGGAGGTGGTTCACCCGAGAAGGCTGCGCCAGCAAAAACTTGTTTTTGAGATCCTCAAGTGGGGCTGCACCCATGTTCAAGTAAATGGGCTCAAGTATCGGATTCCGAATGATCGCCTCTTCCAAAGGTGGCGCATAGACCCTTGCTTCGGGCCAGCATCCGAGCAAGTAGGCGTTGCCACCGAAATGGTCGGCATGAGCGTGCGTTTGAATAATGGCACACAAGGGCTGGGCGATAGCGTCCAGTCCTTTCTTGATTTTTTTGGCGGTTTGGGTATCCAGACCAGAATCGATCAGGATCGCTCCATGCTCACTAATGACAAGTCCTATGTTAACATGACCAGGAAAATAACCAACACGCTCCGTTATCATTTGAAATGCTTGTCCAGACAAAACAGTCCCTCATTTCATCCTTTTCCTATTTATTTTCTCCAAAACATCACCTTCCCCTTCCCTATTCCTATATCTCGTGCTCTTGTTTACATAGTGCCGCGATGAGCGATCATCCATTTTACGTGAAAAAAGCGGGCCAATGATCGTATACGGTGGCAGAGGTCGTCCGAGTCCACTGAACATATGCGTGGTCGCCGCAATGGAAATGATTGTAAGAAACGAAAAAACCATCCTCTCCATCCCAATGGTCTGAATCGAGCAGAGTACGATCAGCCCATCAATGAGAAAAATCAACAATGCAACGCGCAGCTTGTATCGTCTGGCAAGAAATTGCGCGAACAGGTCTGTCCCACCCGTATTTGTCTCGTAGGCAAGCATCAAACCGACACCCATTCCGATTAATACACCTCCAGTAACCGCGGAAAAGGAAGTTGACCACAGATTCCAGCCACGCATATCCGAGAGAATGTCTATAAAAAAAGCAGAAATTAGCATGCCGTGAAAGCTGTGAAAAAACAAGCTGCGATCATAAAAAAAGACGATGACATACACAGGGATACTGATCAAAATCATCATGAGACCTGTCGGCATCTGCATGTAATATGTCGCCAACAAACCGATCCCGATCATGCCCCCTTCCATTAGGCGATGCGGAACCAAAAAAAGATTGACTCCAACGCCTAGAAGCACGCTTCCTGTGAGAATCGCTACACTTTTTTGCAGCCAGTACATGTCGCTCCCCTCCTTAGACCGTGCTCGTTTATGTTTATGATCAGAAAGAAGCAGGTATGTCCAAGCAATGCCTCAGAATGCGCTGGTTCAAATCGGAACGTTTTGACTGTTCGGTTGACCTATTGGTATACTTACGAGTAACAAGAAAACCTGTAGATGGCTCATGAAAAGCATATCCATTGCAGGTTTTAGATCGAATATTTATCCACTTTTGGTCGTACATGTAAAATACCATTATCGTATCGGAGGTGAATTCTCCCCCTTTCGCACTGCGGGAGGCGGAGGTGTGCTTGGAGAGTCCGATAGGGGAGATTACGCTGAATCTGCTGCTCGTGGTATTTTTGGTTCTTCTGAACGGCTTCTTCGTCGCAGCAGAATTCTCGTTGGTAAAAGTTCGCCAAACTCGTCTGACCCAGCTCGTTAGTGAAGGTAATCACAAAAGTGCCCGCTACGCGCAAAAAGTCACACGAGAGCTCGACGCCTATCTATCCGCCTGCCAGCTAGGAATTACACTGGCTTCGTTGGGGTTAGGCTGGGTCGGTGAACCTGCCGTCGCCCATTACGTCGCGCCCGTCATAGCATTTTTTCATTTCCCATCTTATTTGGTCGGTCCGACCTCACTTGCGATCGCCTTTGCTATCATCACATTTTTACATATCGTCTTCGGAGAGCTTGCGCCCAAGTCTTTGGCGATTCAAAAAGCGGAGGCCACCTCCCTATGGACTGCCGCACCGCTCATGTTTTTCTACAAGCTGAGCTATCCGCTCATCTGGCTTTTAAACGGAGCAGCCAATTTCCTGATCAGACGCCTTGGAATCAAGCCTGCCAACGAAAACGAATCTGCTCATACAGAAGAAGAAATCCGCCTTCTCATGAACCAGAGTCATAAAAGTGGTCACATTGACCAGACCGAGATGGCACTCGTCGACAATGTCTTCGTGTTTTCCGAGCGTCTTGCCCGGGAAATTATGATCCCACGGATTGATATGATTTGCCTCTACGACGACAACACGTTTGACGAAAACCTCGAAATCATGAGAGAGTCTCGCCATTCACGCTTTCCCGTCGCCCATGAGGATAAGGACAGGCTGATTGGCTTTGTGCACATCTCAGATTTTTATCTCTCTGCGCTGACGACAGGGAAAGCAGAGTTAACTGATTTTCTCCGCCCATTATTGACGGTGCCAGAGTCCATGGAAATCAGCCACGTCTTGCGCTTGATGCAAAAGCGCCGTTCCCAGCTTGCCATCGTGATTGACGAATACGGCGGTACAGCAGGGTTGCTAACGATGGAGAACATTTTGGAGGAAATTGTTGGTGACATCCAGGATGAGTTCGATGAAAATGAACGCCCTGAAATTGAAGAAAGCTCCAGCAACACGCTCTCGGTTTCCGGCAAAACTCTCTTGACAGAACTGAATGATTACATATCGATTGAAGTCGTTTCCGACGAAGTCGACACCATTGCCGGATGGCTCTACAGCCAGTTGAATGAAGAGGTCGCGAAAGGCAAAACCATCACATTCCAAGGCTATCTTTTTGCGATCAGTGAACTGGAAAACCATCGCATTACACGGGTGAGCATCACGTATTTGGGAGCAGAAGATTCGTCCCCTCTTCCTAAGGACATCGTGTCGCTGCACTCCTAATCGAAAAGAACAACCATAATGGCAAGTGTCCCCTGCCGACAGGGGGCACTTCTTGTTTCCGAGGTGTCCTGATGAACTACGCTTTACTAGACAACAAACCCATCCTGTTGCTACCTGAGAACTACAACCGCATACCGTTTTGGCGCATGGCTGCCCGGCAGGACAAGGTACGCTGTCCAGCCTGTGCATCGGCGCTTCGTCTTCATGCTGGCATCAGCTTTGAGCCGCATTTCTTCCATCCCGAAGGAGCAGAGTGCCCGCTTCTGACGGAAAATGGTCCTGCTCCTCTCGATTCGCTGCAAGCGATAAATGAAACGGCAGCCACTGCCTTTCAAGCTGTTTTGGCTGCTACGGCCGCAAAGGATCACAACGACGATAACGCGAAAGAACCACTCGCTTTCTCATCTAAGGAGCACAGCGAGGCATCCATAGACGTAGACGAAGCAAATACAACACCCATCGGCTCCTTTCGCCTTCCGAAAAAGAGAACGATTGGCGCGAGCACGACGACTCCCCCGCCAGCTCCGAAGCCACCGGTTTTCCGCAAACGCTTGATGCCGAAGAAGACCATCTCTCACATGGCTGAGCAAATGCGCGATCAATCGCTGCACCCGGGACAACAGCAAGCGGTGCACGCTACCGAGGGGCCTTTTCTCATCCTCGCCGGAGCCGGAAGTGGCAAGACGCGCGTCATGACTGCACGCACGACTCACTTGATCTCAGATTTGGGCGTAAAGCCGAATCAAATCATGGTCGTGACCTTTACAACCAAAGCCGCCGATGAAATCCGTCAGCGCATTGCCCGGCAGCTACCCGCTGGACAAGCACGTGAGCTGATTGCCGGAACGTTCCACAGCATCTTTTACCGAATGCTCCTGCATCACCAGCCCGAACGTTGGGATCAGCAGCGCCTTTTGAAAAAGGATTGGCAAAAATGGCGGTTGATGCGCGAGACTGGTGCACTGCTCGGTCATGACGACCTTGCCACGTTAAAAGAAACAGAGATCACCGAAGCACTCGGCATCATCAGCCGTTGGAAAAACGAATACATCCTCCCCCATGAGGTCGCGTATCGGGAAGCAACGAGCGATGCAGAAAAACGGGCGATCCAGCTGTATCCTCTCTACGAGGCCACAAAGAAAAAGCATCAATGGTTTGACTTTGACGACATGCTCATAGGCTGCTATGAAATGCTGCGCGATGATCCAGGACTCCTGCGCCGGTATCAGGAACGCCTCACCTATGTGATGGTCGATGAGTTTCAGGATATCAATCGCATTCAGTATGAGACGGTCAAGCTATTAGCCGCTCCGCAAAACAATTTATGTGTTATCGGGGATGATGACCAGTCCATTTACGGGTTTCGTGGCAGTGATCCGCAGTACATCTTGGGCTTCACCAAAGACTTTCCGCAAGCGTCGACATTTACACTCGAGGTCAACTACCGTTCCCATTCCTCGATCGTCAGTCTTGGCTACTCGCTGATCGGTCACAACCGGGAGCGTTGGGCAAAGGAATGTCAGTCCTTTCATCGCGAGGAAGGTGACACGTATTTATTCGAGCCGGAAGACGAAGAAGAGCAAGCTTCCCGGATCGTCGATGAAATAATCCATCGTCGCGAGCAGGGTGCCATTTTGGGTGAATGCGCGATCTTATACCGCACCAATGAATCGGCACGCCCCATTTTGGAGCGCCTGAGCGAAGCCGGAATTCCTTTTCATTACACACAAGAGGAGGAATCTTTTTACCAACGCCAGACGGTTCGCTGGACGCTGAATTATTTGCGGCTCGCGTTAAACCCGGATGACACCGATGCGCTAAAAGAAATATTGTCGACCCTCTACATCTCAGCGGAAATGTGGAATGCCTTGCGCAGCCAAGCCATCATCGAGGACAAGCCGATTCTGCACGTTCTTCCGCATCTGACACAGCTCAAACCGTATCAGCGCAAGCACATGCAGCAAATCAATGAGATACTCACCGCGTGCAAGGATGTTCCACCTGCTCAGGCGTTAGAGCTCATCTATGAGGACGGCAAACTGCGCGATTATCTAAAAAAACGCGCGAAAGACCGGGAAGATGGCCGGGAACGTTGGAGCGATGAACTGCAGCAAATATTGGCAGCTTCCAAGCGCCATGCGACGATCACCGACTTTTTGGCTTATATCGATCAAATGACGCGACAAGAAAAAGAGTGGCGCACGATGCGACCACTCCCCGACGAAGCTGTTCATGTTTTAAGCATCCATCGGGCAAAAGGTCTCGAATACGACCACGTCTTCTTGCCCGATCTGGTAGAGGGTGCCCTTCCTCATGAGTACACATTGGATGAGCTGCGAAAAGGCGGCTCCGGTGCGCTTGAAGAAGAACGCCGTCTCTTATACGTCGCGATTACCCGGGCCCGTCACAGCCTGTGTATCGGTATCCCCCGAGAGCGATTCGGACGAAAGACCCGCACCTCCCGCTTCATCGCCGAGATGGGAAGGTAAGTACTGAAAGCCACCGCCCATATAAATCAAAAATTCTTCCATGTTCGTAATCAATGGAAACATAAAAAACAGGCCCCCTTTCACGCATTCATTTTGGGTATAGTATGCGAGAAAGCAGGGCCTGTTATTCTTTTTCGGGAAATTTGCTTCTGGTTAGCCGCCCATAATGCTGTAGCCAGCATCGACGTGCAGAATTTCACCCGTGATTCCTCGGGAGAGATTGCTGAACAAGAAGAGAGCGGTGTCGCCTACTTCCGATTGGTCAATCGTACGGCGCAATGGCGCTTTTTCCTCAATTTCCTTCAGCACGGAGTTGAAATTGCGGATTCCTTTTGCGGCAAGCGTACGGATTGGACCAGCAGAGATCGCATTGATACGAATGTTCTCTTTGCCCAGGTCGTTTGCCAAATAACGAACAGAAGCATCAAGCGCAGCTTTGGCTACACCCATCACGTTGTAGTTTTGAATCACGCGCTCACCGCCAAGGTAAGTCAACGTCACGATGCTTCCGCCCTCCGTCATCAACGGACGAGCAGCACGAGCAACTGCTACCAGAGAGAATGCGCTAATGTCCTGTGCCAATGCGTATCCTTCGCGGGAAGTGTTCACATACTCACCTTCGAGCTCTTCCGTTTTCGCAAACGCAATGCAATGCGCTAGGCCATGAATCACGCCCACTTTTTCTTTGATCACAGCAAAAGCTGCTTCGACGTCCTCATCCTTCGTGACATCGCAATTTACCAACAGCGACTCTACTCCCATTTTTTCCGTGAGTGCCGCCACGTTTTCACGCAGACGCTCCCCTTGGTACGTAAAAATCAGATTCGCTCCAGCATTATGTAAGGATTGCGCAATTCCCCAGGCAATACTGCGGTGGTTCGCTACGCCCATGATGACGATGTTCTTTCCTTGCAACAATGTATTCATTATGTATCTGCCCCTTTCCCAACTTATTCCCCTGCATTATAACCGATCTTGTCCATGGATACGAGTGGATAAACGAGAGAGGCAGTGTAAAATTTAATCGGTACTTCCGGCCTGATCACTTAGCGTTGATAGAGCTTCAGAGGAAGCCCACGATTCCTGCAAAGGATTCAACGATGTCCCCATGACCGGGAATTCAGTCAGTGACTGCAAATGATCGTCTGTTTGCATTTGTTCCTGATGGTTCATACTGTAAGTCCACACTCCCTTCCTTCAGACTAGACTGGCTAGGAATGGGGCCTTTTATGCATGCAAGTGGTTCGCGTGTAAAAAAGCAGATAAAATCAGATACACGGCCATCGCGCCAACAAAATAAACCCCGTACTGTGCCTTTTTGGTTTGTCCGATATAAGGGACGAGATGGCTGGCGGATACATATAAAAAAATACCAGTCGTCATGGCCAGCATAATGCCAGACCAATTCGATGGAAACATTCGCTCAGCAAAACCAAAGCTGAGAGCTCCTGCAATCGTCGCAATCCCAAGGGACGTCGCGCCCCAAAATGCTTTCTTTCTCGAGTTGGTCGCTGCCAGCAAAAGAGAGGCTATGGTTACACCATCCGGTATTTTGTGCAACAGCATGGCCACCAACACGGATACCCCAACTTCTGAATCCATCCGCAAGCTCGCGACTAAAGAGACGCCTTCGACAAATGCATGTAATAAAAAACCCGTCATAACCCCAATCATTCCCGTAGAGCCAAACTCCCCACTCGACTTGCTGATTAATTCCAAAGCAAAAAGCGTAACAAAGCCAACGAGCACAAATGGCATCAACCACAAGCTTTTATCAGAAAAGACATGTGGCATCAAATCTAGCAGCGTAATCGCCAGCAGTAGCCCAGCCCCTGCACTGATCATCGCAAACAATGCCTCGGATGACCAAGCACGCAGACATAACAGCAGTCCCCCGATACTGCTCGCCAAGGCAGCAGTCAAAAGGACAATCCAGAAAACAGATTGCATCATCCGGTCCTCTCCTCACCCAACGAGCAAAAACATGCTTACTCCTTTCATAAGTACGCGCCTGTCCCGGTCATTATGAGTAGCCTAAAAAATTTGACAAAATACGACGACCTGTCCGAATCGGACGAAAGATCACTAGTTTTTAGAACCTTTGTCGATTCTCTCTTACCCGGAAAATTTTGGTGCTATAATGAGTCCACCGGGAATACCGAGAGGAAAAAAGGGAGTGATTCGGGATGGATGTACAAGTTTGGATGGCTTCAAAAGAGGTAGCTGATCGCCTTGATGTGCATGTTCGTACACTACGTAACTGGCTGGACTTGTTCGTACCTGCTCAGGAACGTCTGAAAAATCCGCAGGGTCACTATTTGATCAGCGAAGCAGGCTTTGAACTGCTCAAGGAAGTGAAAGAAAGAAAAGATAACGGTAACAGCTCGTTAAAAGATATTCAGCGCCAACTGATAGAAGAAGGTCGCCTGTCCGAGGAAATGCTCATGGAAGAAGAACTCGTGGGTGCGGAAGAAACCGCCGTTACGCTCAGCGCCACAAACAAGCTGGGTACGAGCATGCGAGAAGTGGAAATGACAGTCCACGAGACACTCGTCCAATTTCAGCAGGAGCTCACTCAACTCTCCTCCATGAATCATATGCAGTCGACCATTCTGCAAAAGATTGCGGACATAGAAGAAATGCAAGAGTCCCTCCGCTTGGAAATGCGTCGCGTTACTTTTGAACTGGATCTCATGCAACAACGCTTGACTCGTCGTAAGGAGCGCTATGCCCGCTATGAGCCTCGCTGGTCACTCAATCCATTCCGCTGGTTTACACGTTCAAATCGCGCAGCCGAGCAATAATCGTTTTTTTCACAAGGTAAAAAATTACAATTAAGAGAAGTACCCCGACAGCGCTAGTCTCCCCATGTTCTACTGTGATAAAATGGTACTACATGAACTGCCAGAAAATCAGGACTATTTACATTCCACAAAAAAAAGGACTGGGGCTTTCGTTGTGAGAAAATTGCATATTACTTCGGTAAAGCCGGGCGATGTCATCGCCAAGAGCATTTTCCAGGAAAATGGGAACGTTCTGTTGGGGATCGGGGTACAACTAACTCCCCGTTACATTGAACGCCTTGTTCAATTGGGAATTGATACCCTTTACATTCAAGACAAGCACACAGAAGATATCATGCCGGAAGATGTAATCCGCGATGAGACGCGTAAAGAAGCCGTGGATGCCGTGTACAAAACGATGACCACCCTCATGGACCAGCCGCAGATCAAGCGCCGTACGTCCGCACCTGATTTCGGAAGCAGTTTTCAAAAGGTTTTTCGAGAAATCTTTCAAGACTTGAGCAGTCGCAAAGACATCTTAGTCAACCTGTCCAGCCTTCACGTGTTGGATGGTTACCTTTTTCACCACGCTGTCAACGTCGCCATTCTATCTGGTGTGGTAGGGATGGCCAAAGGCTACAACCAGCAGCAGATGATGGAATTGGGAATTGGTGCGCTTTTGTTTGACATCGGCATGACACAGGTTCCTAAGGAGCTCTGGACCATGCCTACAGAATTAAGTGCAGAAGAACGCCAACGTGTCCAATACCATACCGAAGAAGGCTTCAATATTTTGCGGAATCAACATAATATCTCGGTCGTCTCCGCACACTGTGCGCTCCAGCATCACGAGAGATACAATGGAACAGGATATCCCCGTCAGCTCAGTGAGAATAACATTCACGAGTATGCACGAATCGTGGCAATCGCCGATGTTTACGATGCCTTAGTTTCCCCGCGCCCATTTCGGAAAAGCTACTCGCCGAGTGATGCTACCGAGTACTTGTTCGCTACAGGAAACACCTATTTCGACCTCGACCTGCTCAAGCTATTCTTGCAGCACGTCGCTATTTATCCAATTGCTTCTACGGTATTGCTGAGTACAGGACATACCGGCGTCGTTTCCAAAGTAAATCCATTGGCTGTGAATCGACCTACCATCCGTATTCTTACCAATGAAGATGGCTCTGAAGTAGCTAGCACCTATGAAATCGATCTCTACGATAAAGAATGGATGAGCGTGACGATCGTCAAAACCTTATAGGCCCACGACAAAGCTGAGATTCCCTATTCATCTCAGTTTTTTCATGCGTGGGTCCGTGTCGTTTTTGTACGTTGCAAATATCCCGCTATTACTACGAGAGCGACCAACCCAATTTTGATCGCATATTCGAGCCAACTTCTCCCTGCGATCCACTCACGCATCGTATTTTCCATGAGAATCATATTCGCCGCTGTCACTGCCAGGACACCTGAACCAACATAAACAAGCCATACAAAGCGCTCCATTGCCCCTAAAATAAGCTGGCTACCAAAAACCATGAGAGGCACACTGATCAAGAGGCCCAGCACGATAAGCACGATGTCTCCTTGCGCTGCTCCCGCAATAGCGAGTACATTATCCAGTCCCATCATCACATCCGCCACAACAATCGTCTTGACCGCTTGAATCAAGTCTTCACTCGAGTTGAATGCTTCCTCTCGCTCATCCTCGCGCAACAGGTTGTAGCTGATCCAAAGCAGAATAATTCCGCCAATCAGGTATAAATACGGGATTTTTAGCAAATAAACAGCAAGAATCGTAGCAATCACGCGTACGATGATAGCAAGAAACGTCCCCCACAAAATGGCTTGTTTTCGTTGTTCGACAGGGAGCTTCCGGCATGCGATGGCAATGACCACGGCATTATCTCCACTTAATACGAGGTTGATGGTAATGATGAGTAGCAGTGACGAAAAAAAAGCAGATTCAAACAAAGGATGCACCCTCCCTAAACTTTTTGAGCCCTACTCGCCACCCTTGTACGGTGCCCCTGATTTTTTGTATGATGGTAACGAGGAGGGTTGTCGAAATGTCGAAACAATTCGTTATAGAAGCGATCATGTTGGCTATCTACGGGGAGTTGATGGTCCCATCGCAACCAGTAGAATATCTGATACCCGCGTCGACAATCTATGAATTGGACGAATTTATCCAGAGTCCTGAACCTATCATGCCCTACTCTGCTGATGATCAGTATGTCCGGCGGATTATGAAAGAAATGAGCCAATTTTTTGCCGATCCATTCAACCGCAAGCGAATGGAAAAAGGACTGATAGCCCCATGGTCCAAGGTTCCCTTTTCTTTTCCGAACGGCGTGACCCTGACGGTCGTAAAAGTAGAGGACAACGCCATGTGGGGGGAAATATTTGATCCCGTAGAGACACAGCTATTGTTGACGGCCATGAAATTTGAGGTCCCACTTCTCACAGACCAGCCTGATTATCAGGATCGAATATTGGAATATATCGTGCCTGTTCAATTTTACGATGTGGATGATTTTGATTTTGCGCTCGAGCAAGGAATTTCATTGAACGACCTTCGTGAACCATAATCAAGAAAACAGACCGACGAGCCTGACGCTGGTCGGTCTGTTCTAAGTCTTTGCCTGAGACAAAAAAACGTCCTGAGTAGGTTTGCCCATGGTACAATATGGGTAAAGACATGGAAAGAGGTTCGGGGAGGAATCATGTACGATGGAAATGACGAAAAGAAGCAATGGTTCGGATTCGGAGGCAGAAGCAGCTGTTGACCAACAGATTTTGTTTAAAATGGGGAATGAATATTACGGCCTGTCGATTTCGCTCGTACGTGAGATCATCAAGCCGCTGCCCATTACACGTTTTCCAAAATCTCCACTTTATGTCGAGGGAGTCATTGATCTACGTGGACGGATCTTACCGGTCATCAACTTGCGGAAAATGTTTGATTTGGAACCTATGGAAGAAACGGATGACACTCGCTTTGTCGACTTGCAGATGGATGGGTTGAACATCGGAATTATCGTGGATGCGGTCTCTGAGGTCCTGAATATTCCGCAGAGCTTGATCGAGCCTGCACCACCCATTATCGCTGGAGTAGAGGGTAAATATTTGCAAGGTATTGCCCGAATGAACGACAAGCTGATCATGCTGCTTGATGTGGATGAAATTTTTGGACAGTGGAAAAAGAAGTAACGAACAGTGTAAAGCCCAGTGCGAAGAAGATGCACTGGGCTTTTGTTCTCTTTATTCGTTATTTCCTACTCTCTGCCTCCGCTTGCTAAATACGCGAAGTTCACCCACACCATCTCTTCGATTCCCAAAATTTCTTTGAACAGGTCAACCGAGTCGTACAACAGTGAAGCCCCTGTGTCGTCATCGACGTTCGTCAATAACTGCAAATCAAAAAGGGAGCGTAACTGTTGAATCTGCTTGGGACCCACGATCCGACTAAACGACTGCGGCTTGATACGTGTGATCCCTTTACCTACCTCTCGCCGATACAACTCCGAACGCACTACCCTCTCCAGTATGTCTTCATACTTTTGCCGAACGTCCTCGCTGTCTACAATTCCTTCCTGCAGGTCAAGCTCTGGATAAAGCCTGCCGAACTCGGCTTCCGCCATTTCCACATCGAGCGAGTAGCTGATTGTCGCGGACGCAACCTCGAAGCCTGCATCGAACAAGCGAAAGCCCCAGCCGTTGTCCTCAGCGTCATGAAACCAGAGGAGGGGAACGAATTGCTTGGACAGTCTCAGCAAAAAATCAAGCGTCGTGGAGGTTTCCAGCCACTCATCCTGCAGGAAAAATGCATTCCAGTCGCTGTTGACGTTTCTGTGGAAGTGTGGCTGCTCTGTCTTGGATAAGGCAATCAGTACTTTCGGTTCGTATTTGCGTGGATAAAGAATGCCGGTCGTGAACTCACCCATCCGTTTTCCACCGCTTTCTGGAAGGCTTCCCTGATCCTTTCTTCTTAGTCTATTCAGGCAACGCTTGTTTTTTGCTGTGATCTTTATCAAACGTGCTCGTGTGGATAATCGTATGTACCGCACCCTCCGGCAACAGCTCGGAACGATACAAATGGAAATGCCGCGCCTTCCATTGTGGCGGCTCCTGCGCTAAATAACGTTCATTCCAATCCAAGAGGGCAAGCTCATTCCCACTGCGATGCGGACCTCGCGCCAGCGTAATATGTGGCCGATACTGCTTCCGATCATAGGACAAGCCTTCGTGCAATTCGAACCGTCTGCCCAACAACAAATGGAGCTGCTTGAGAGGGGAAAGTTGACCGCGCAGTCCCAGCCAGAGCACACGTGGATGCAGGGCATTCGGAAAAACCCCAAAGCTGCCAACACGCAGGGTCATTGGCTGGATGATCGCGCTGACAATATCCATGTCCTCGCAGATAGCGGGTACGAGTGACTCATCCACTTCTCCAAGGAAATGCAGAGTCAAATGCAAATTAGCGAGAGACTGCCACCTATCTGCCGTCACATCTTGCTTCAACCGTTTTTGAACATCGGCAATATAAGCGGCAGCCTCAGCTGGAATATCCAATGCGATGAATAAGCGCATTTCTGTCCTCCTTCGAAAAAAATAGCCCTCCTGTGACGGAGAGCCATTCTCTTTCATGCCGCGTTAGGCAGCCATCATCTTTCCGGTTACGATTCCCAAAATACTCCTGACATATTCGGCAAGACGGTTCGTTCCAGGCTGGTAGGTAAAGCGTAGGGTCAGCTCACTATGACCCACATGGCCAGCGGGAGGGATATTCCAGAAGTACTCTCCTTCCCCGTATAAAAACTCTTCAATGCGCTGCTTTTTTCCTTCGATATCGACTTTCGGATCATGCGTCAAGGAAAACTTCATCATGACAGAAAACGAATCTGTCCAAACGTGATCGCGCTTATGTAATTTCCCATGGATAACAACTAAACCGGCTTCTCCCCACAGATTGTACTCGAGCAAAGCCTGAAACTGCGGATGGACCTGCAGCTCCAACGCAGGAAGCCCTCCTTCGATTGTAAGTGCATGACGTTGTGCCAGTTGCTCAATCTCCCCTTGAAAACGGTGGGCGCATTCAGAAACAGCCTGGAACAAATTGGGTTCAACAGCGTACATCGTCGTCACCTCTCCCCAATGGAATGTCTGTCTTACCTAATTCGGATTCGCTCTTGTCGTATCCTTTGTTGAAAAATGACTTATTTACCCATATTTCATCGAAGACAAAAAAATTCCGGGGAGAGTCCTTTTTCACAATCTCTCAACAATTACAGGTAAGGGACAGGCATTCCTGGAAACGCTTTCGCAAACACCTGCGCAAGATACTTCTGTACCTCTTCATCGAGCTCCAAATGATAGAGGCGACCGCTCTCATAACGCAGTAGTGGATAGGCACCCAACTGTAAGGGAGAAGCGTCCTGCGTCTGTACGTACTCCGGCAAGGTCATCAAAAAACGCGAGAACGGATTCGCTTCATCCTCTGACATATGAACGATCTCGAATAAATGCGAGAGACTAGGCGTAAGCACGATCATTGCGTAATCACCCGCTTCCGCAGCCCATACGGTAAAGGACGTATCCCGGACCTCGCTGCGAGCGTGCCTGCGTATGACCCATACTGCTTGCTGCACAGTACTCATCAATAAATGCTGGGCCCCTTCTTCACCATGGACATCCCCCATATGCTTGTACCGCAATACGAAGGCCATCCCCGATTCTGTAAAAACAGATGCAGGCAAGCTCATCGCGGAAATGCTTTCGGTCTCTTCCTCACGCACCTGCACCTCTTCTGGGAGTGTATCGGGTGTCCCCTCATAAAGCGCCTGAATCATCTCACGTGTACGAGCCACTTCCTCTGAGGAAAAAGAGATGGCTTCTGAATAGATGTGGGTAAGCTCACGATCCGCATAAGCCAAGTAGTGCAAAGAAATATACGGCTGCTCAATCAATCTCAAGGCCATGCTTCGCTCATCAGCAAGCGCTATGTCGAACGTCAAGGGAAAACCAAGTGGATTCAGCGGGTCCGACAGGGTCCAAATGACAGCGAGCAGTTTATTTTGATACGTCTTGAATTCGAGTGAAACGGCATCTCTCGTCTGCTCGCTGAAAGCATCCACCGATTCGAACACCAAATACAGCTCCACTTCGCCAGTGCCACTAAGACGGACAAAGTATGGAAGCCCCTCTTCTTCTGCCAGCTTGTACAAATCGTGATAAACCACGGGATCGAGTACCTCTCCCTGTGTTGACTCTTCCGGAGAACACAGGGTTTCATCGGGGGTTAGCGGAGGAAAAAAATCGTCGTTCATACGTTATTCCTCCTGTTTTCCCCAAGCTTTTAGCAATGCCCAATTGTCCATTTGTTTTAAGAGAGTCCGGTCTGTCGCGTCAATGTGGACAGGGGTAATCGCAATATAGCCATGCTTGAGCAAATCATAGTCCAGCGGCTCCGCCAGAGGCATGACCTGAGGATACTCGCGGGCTAAATAATAGCCTTCTGCTTCTTCACTATATTTGTCTTCATAGTGGTTCATGGACAAAGTGGCCGGAACCATTCCTTTCACCTCAGCCAGTGGTACATGCGGGATATTGATATTCCAGAATACCTCTGACGCCAGTTCCCCTTTGATCGCACGATCGCTGAACTCTTTTACAAGCGGACGAATCATCTCGACTACCTCGCCGTAGTTGTCTTGATCGAACCAGTTATCATAGGACAGGGCAACACCAGGAACACCCAAAATTACCGCCTCCCTGGCACCGCTGCACGTACCGGAGTAATAAATATCACGTCCGAGATTCGTTCCGACGTTAATCCCTGAGAATACGATATCCGGTTTTTTCCCATGTTCAAACAGGAGATGGTAAGCAGCTTTTACACAGTCTGCAGGGTTACCATTGACCGCCCACGCTTTCACCGGCATTCCGTAAAAATCACGCTGTTCAGGCGAGAGTGCACTCCGATAAGTGATTCCGTGTCCAACCCCGCTTTTCTCTTCAACCGGTGCTACTATAGAGACTTCCGCTCCCTCCAGAGTGAGCAAAGCTTCTACCAACCGCTTGATACCAAGAGCATCAATACCATCATCATTCGTAACCAAGATCCGCAAAATAGGGTCTCCTCCTTCATCCATAGCGTTGCCACTTGCTGGGACGTATTTTTCTTATTGTACTGTAGAAAAAGAGGCTGCGCCAAGCTTCCTCCTAAAACGAAAGGACCCCAATCATATTGGGGCCCCGGCTATTCTTCTACAATATCTTTCCATCGTTCGCGCCAAGCAATCCCTTCGCGAATCCACTCTTCTACTTGACGCTGCTTTTCCTCCGAGATTCCGATCAAGCAAGCGATGCGGGCAATCTCTTTTGTCTCCGACGCAGATAGCTTCCGATCGATCAATGCCATGTGGTAGAGCTTGCGCATCATCACGAGCTTTTCAGTCTGGGTCATGGCTACCAGGTCTTCCACGATAACTTCCGGACGCTTCGGATAGTCCAAATCATCCATTAAAATTTGTCGTTCTTTCAATGTAAAATGCTCCGAATTCACGATTTCATGAATACGATCTATTTCTTTATTTCCTATATAACCGTCGGCGTGTCCGACGCAGATCATCAAGCGAATAGACGCAAACAAAATGTGTTTGTCCTTTTCGATTTTTGTATACACCGGCATAGTTCCTCCTCAAAGAACTTTATGAGCATAATAGATATCTACATATAATAATACGATGAAAAGCGAAAGCGGTTTCACATCATTATGTGACAAATTTATGCTAATCCCTAACAAAAATGCGCCTGAAATCAATCCAACCATAGGCGTCCAGACTTACACCAGATAACCGCGGATGAGCAAGCATTTCTACCCGATTCGAATACAGCGGAACAAACGTACTGCAAGCCGCAAGCGTATACATGATGCTGTCTACGCAAACTTGTCGGTCTTGTGCTGTTCGGGCGCACGACAGACGATTCATCCAATACGCAATCTCTTCCTTTCCACGCGGATCTAAATGATGAGAAATACTCAACGCACCAGCGTGTAGAAATTCTCGTAAAGACAGCTCCGCCCTTTCATCTACATTCGCACTATCCACAACGAAATCAGCCTCTTGTAATAACGAAGGCGAGGCAAGCTCCTCGGGGGATGCATACCTAATCTCTATGGCAATTCCGTATGCCTTGCACGTTTTCTGAATCCACTGGGCATCTTCTATATGATCGGAATCTGGATACGTATAGAGCGACAGCGCCTCTCCCTGATACCCGCTCTCTTTGAAAATACGAACAAACTCCTGTGAACCCGGCACCTTTTTTGGTTCTTGGAACGAATCCGTTTTCCCCCAGATGACTGCATGCTCCCTCGTTCCCTGTAGCTCTTGTCTCAAGGCTTGCCCACAAATGATAGCCACCACGAGACTCCGAAATTCGCGATGTGACAGCGGGCCATTCTTTGCTCCATTCATGCTGACGTATTGAAAACAATCTTCTAATCTGCCAACGTCACTCCATGCCAGAAAGCTCGTATCCCGATGATCATCCAAAGCCGTGACAGATAACAAGCTCTCATCTGCCTGCGCTTCTGCTGTCATTCCAGGTACGCACCAGATTTCAATTCGGTCCAGGAACGGCCTTCCCCCAAAATAAGGCGTGAACGCTTCCAGCACGAGCATGGAATCATCGTTGCGGACTACACGAAACGGCCCCGTTCCTACTGGCATTTGTGCAAATTGCTTCCCCATCTCCAGAACGTAATCAGCGGGGACTATTGCCATGTATTCCTTGCTCAGCGCTTGTAAAAACAGTTCATCCGGCCTATGCAAAGAAATCGTTATTACGTATTCATCCTTGACGGTAATCGACTCGATTGAAGCGGCTAGCCAGCGATGTTTATAGGAATGCTCCATCAAACGAAGGAAGGAAAAGCGCACATCATCGGCAACAAGTGGACGACCATGATGGAATAAGACACCTTTCCGCAAGTATAAAGTCCATTGCTTTCCTTCTTCACTAGACTCCCAATAAAAAGCGATAGCGGGCTCAATCCGTCTCGTGACTGGATCAAACTGGACGAGAGAATCAAAGAGCTGCTTGACCATATGTGACTCGGAGCGCAGGAGAATATGAATCGGATCAAGCCCTGCGAATGGTCGACTGTAAAACAAACGCAAGGTATCGACTCTGCCCTTACTTCCTTTTTCCCGCTTCACACGATGTCCAAACTGACTATTCATCCATCGTGAAAATTTTTCACCCAAAACTGGCAACTTTCCCCCATATTCGTCGATCATATCCCGTGCAGCACGAATTTCCCCTTTTTGCACGAGTTCCTTGGCTACGCTCATAATCAGGTCTTCGGGCACTAACAAGCATGTCAGTACAGATCGATTTCCTCGACCTCTCCCTGGCTGCCAAACTACCCATCCCTGACTTTGCATTTTTTTCAAGGTCAAGGTCGCATTCCGCAACGTACAAAATAAAATCGAAGCAACTTCAGCTAACGATATGTCAAGCGGATGCCCGATCGTTTCATTCGGCCGCCCCGCGCATAAACGCATGTATTGTTCAACGAGTTGCATCTTGCCACCACCAATTCGCCCATAAAACATGAAAAAGCTATTCGCCTAATCGTACGCTTTTTCTCTGGTCTTTGCTACCTTACAATTCTAAAAACACCAACTAACCGGAAAAAGCCGAAAGAAAGGACTTTCTTATGCCCCTCATTCCTCATGCACTTAGTCGATTCATTGCTGCGTATCCGACACTCCTCTGGGTCCGCTTGTTCGGCGAAACGCTCACTTCACTATCCAGCGCCATGATCGCTCCGTTTCTCGTATTGTACTTGAGCGAGAACATCGGCGGCTCTGTCACCATGACCATGCTCGTCATTGGTTTGCAGCCCTTCTCCGAGATTTTGCTGACGCTATTTGCTGGTGGCATCACGGACCGCTATCGCCGAAAAACAATCATGCTACTCGCCCTTTTCCTGCAAGGCTTCGCTATGTTGGGAATGGCTTGGGCCGACTCCATGACGGGGTTTGCGATCCTGTACATCATCAACGGTGCTGGCCGCTCCCTGTTTATCCCTGTCAGCCGCGCGCATCTCGCTGATACGATTTCCGCTGCACAAATGGCTGGTGCCTTTGCCCTTCTCAGTACTTCTAGCAGTATCGGGGCCGCATTGGGCCCTTTAGTCGGAGTCATCATTTATAAGTATGATCCTGCTATGGCATTTTTGTTTACTGCGATTTCGCTATTGATCTATGCTCTTGCCGTCTGGTGGAAAATCCCGCAAACTCCGCTGCCAGAAGCTCCCGTTGAAGAAGTAGCAACCGTACGTTCACGCAGCTCCTGGCATGCTTATCGACCAGCACTTGCCATTATGCTGCTGGCTTTGCCGATCAGTCTGTTTTACGCGCAAACCGAAACAAATCTCCAGCTTCATCTGAAATACACGCTGCCCAACTATTTGCAAACACTCGCCTTGCTCATTGCGGTAAAAGGGGTCCTACTGCTCCTGTTCGAGTACATACTCGTCAAATGGACCCAGCACTTGCCTGCTCGCCTGTTGATTAGCGGCGCGTACATTTGTTTTCTCATCGTATCCTTGGGTTACGCCTTCATCGACAACGTACCTGGCCTTCTTGCCCTGCAAGTGTTCCTCGTCATCGGAGAGAGTATTGGGCTGACGCAATTGATGGCCTTCGTCACCCGGATATCACCTGTCACGATGCGCGGAAGGTACTTCGCGATCACAGGAACACACTGGGATATTTCCCGCATGTGCGGACCGTACTTGGGCAGCCTTGTCTTGCTACATTATGGGGGCACGATCCTTTTTACCATTGTCGCAGGCATCCTTTTAATCGGTGCCGGATTCATGTACGTATATCTTTCCAACAACGAAAAAGCCTCCCCGCTTGAACAGGAAGGCGATTCGATCCGATTAAGTTAACAAGAAGCGATCTTCGCTGAAGCTTTCTCCACCGCGGGCTGTTTCGAATGCCCGAAGCAGATCCTGTGGCTTCATCGTCCGTTTTTTCTCATCCGGAATATCGAGAATGATTCCCCCATCGTGGAGCATCAACAGACGATTCCCCATGTTCAACGCTTGTTCCATATTATGCGTGACCATGATTGTCGTTAGTTTATAGCGCTCCACGATTTTTTCTGTTAAATCTACAATCAACTGCGCCCGTTTCGGGTCAAGCGCTGCTGTATGCTCATCGAGGAGCAAAATCTTCGGCTCCGTAAAGGTAGCCATCAACAGGCTCAGTGCTTGACGCTGTCCTCCTGAGAGAAAACCCACTTTGGTCTTCAAACGGTTCTCCAGCCCTTGATCCAGCTGCTTGAGCTGCTCACGGAACTGCTCCCGCTTCTGGTTATTCACCCCAAATCCAAGTGTACGACGTTTTCCCCGCCCCAAAGCGATTGCCAGATTTTCCTCAATCGTCATGTTCGGCGCTGTACCTGCCATTGGGTCCTGAAACACACGGCCGATCAGACCTGCACGCTGGTGCTCCGCCAAGCGTGTGACATCTTTCCCGTCAATCTGAATGCTTCCGTTATCTGGCGTCAGTCCGCCGGAGATCATGTTCATCATCGTCGATTTACCGGCACCATTACTTCCGATAACGGTGATGAACTCTCCTTTCTTCACGTGCAGATTGACGTTTCGAAGCGCGATCTTTTCATTCACAGTTCCTGCGTTGAATACTTTGTTGACGTTTGTAATTTTAAGCATCGCTGCTTCCTCCCCTTGCCGAGCGTACCGCTTGCTTTTTCCAGATGCCTTTTGCCACAGTTGGGACAGTCAGGGCAATGATAACAATCAGGGCTGTAATCAGCTTCATGTCAGAAGGATTGAGTCCTGCATCCAGTGCCAGTGCAATGACCAAGCGGTACACAATCGAGCCGAGAATGACAGCAAGCGTCACTCGGAAAATCGAAGAGCTGCCAAACAAAACTTCCCCGACAATAACGGAAGCGAGACCGATGACGATCATCCCGATCCCCATTCCTACATCCGCAAAGCCTTGGTATTGAGCTACCCACGCACCAGCTAAAGCTACCAAGCCATTGGAAAGAGCCAAACCGATAATCGTTGTCGAATCTGTGTTTACCCCAAAGCTGCGGATCATCTTCGAGTTGTCACCTGTCGCACGCAAATCCAGACCCATATCCGTATGCAGGAACCAGTCAATGATCAGCTTCAACACCAGAACACCTACGATAAAGATGATTGCTACACCAGACAGCAAAGTAACTCCACCTACGGTCAGGTTTGGAATGCCCATATCCTTTACATAAGTGAACAAAGTATCTTCCCGCAAAAGAGGCAGATTCGCTTTTCCCATGACACGCAAATTGATCGAGTACAAGGCGATCATCGTCAAGATCCCCGCCAAAAGTGCGTTAATCTTTCCTTTGGTATGCAAGACTCCCGTAAAAGCTCCTGCTAATGCACCTACAATGAAAGCCAGCAGGGTGGCCAAAAACGGATTGGTGCCGTCGATAATGAATTTGGCTGCGATTGCGCCTCCCAAGGCAAAACTACCATCTACGGTCAAGTCAGGAACGTTTAGAATTCGGAAGGTCAGATATACACCGAGAGCCAAGATACCAAATAGTAAACCTTGCTCAATGGCTCCCATTACTGCCAGTTGATTCATAGAAGAAATCCTCCAATTACTGCATTTATTACTCGATCACTTGTCCAGCACGGTCGAGCATGGCTTGCGGAATCGTCACACCCATTTTTTCCGCTGCTTTCTTATTCAATACGAGCTTCATGTCTGCTTGCACTTCAACAGCCATATCTGCCGGCTTCGCTTCACCCTTCAGGATTTTTGTTGCCATATCAGCTGTTTGCTCGCCCAGCTTCGTGTAGTCGATCCCGTAAGTGGCAATCGCTCCGCTCTTCACAGAGTTTTCTTCACCAGCGATGACCGGAATTTTTTGTGCTTCAGCGACTCCGATCACAGCTGCAATCGAAGATACGACCATGTTGTCAGTTGGTACGTAGAAAGCATCTACTTTGCCCACCATGGACTCAGCTGCTTGCTTCACTTCTGTCGCGCTTGTAATCGCCGCTTCTTTAATTTCTAAACCAAGCTTGCCAGCTACGGCTTTTGCCGCATCTACCTGTACTTTAGAGTTGACTTCGCCAGAACTATAAATGATTCCAACAGATTTCGCATCAGCTTTCATTTCTTTGATCAGCTTCAATTGCTCTTCGACTGGATTCATATCCGATGTGCCGGTTACGTTCGCCCCTGGCTTGTCCATCGCTGCAACCAGACCAGCTTCTACAGGATCGGTTACCGCAGTAAACAGGATCGGAATTTCTTTACTGGTTTGTGCGGCAGCCTGTGCCGTTGGAGTCGCAATGGCCAACACCAAATCTACTTTGTCAGCCTCGAATTTTTGGGCAATCTGAATGGCTGTATCCATGCTCGCTTGAGCGGATTGCACATCGATTTTTACTTGCTTGTCTTTTTCGTAACCGTTTTTAGCCAGTTGGCTGATAAAGCCCTCTCTTGCTGCATCCAAAGCAGGGTGTTCAACGAATTGGGCAATTCCAATTGTCAGCTGCTTGGTTTCAGTAGACGGGGCAGATGCCGTCGTAGTTGCAGGAGCGGGTGTAGGATTGTTTGCAGGGGTAGTGCTTTGCTGTCCACAAGCGGTAACAGACAAAAGCAATAAAGGAAATAAAAAACTCTGAAAAATTTTAATACTCTTCTTTTGTTTGAACATTTAGTGAATTCCCCCTCGTGAATTTTTTCTACAGTTTAACATGGATAAAACAGTTTTAAAAGAATAAAAAGAGAGCATGACGCTCTCTTTTTACTTGATGATTTCTTTCGCCTGTTGTTTGAGTGCCTCAGTAATAGTGAGCCCAAACTTTGCAGCAGCTGTTTCATTAATATACAAATCAGCTTGTTTCGAAATCTCTACAGGAGTATCAGCAACACTCTGCCCTTTTAAGATACGGGCAGCCATATCGCCTGTTTGTTTACCGATTTGGTAGTAATCAATCCCGTAAGTAGCAACCGCTCCACGCTTCACTGTATCGGTATCAGAAGCAAATACAGGAATTTTGTTTTCCTCTGCTGCTCCGAGCACCGCTTCAAAGGAAGATACGACGGTGTTGTCAATTGGGATAATAATGGCATCTGCTTTACTAGCAAGACTTTGAGCCGCCAGCTGCACTTCAGACAGCTGCGAAATGCCCGCCTTGATGATTTCTACGCCTTGTTTTTGCGCTGCGTCTTCCAATTCCTTGACCTGTACCTCTGAGTTAATTTCGGAGGTTGTATAGATCACGCCCAGCTTTTTCAGCTCAGGCAGGAAGGTTTTCACCAGCTTCAATTGTTGTTCCATGGATACTTTATCGGACGTCCCGGTCACGTTTTTGTCTGGCTTCTCCAGACTGCCAACCAGTTGAGCCGAGATCGGGTCTGTTACGGAACTGAAAATAACAGGTTTGTCAGCAATCGCCTTTGCTGCAGCCTGAGCGGATGGCGTCGCAATCGCTACGACAAGATCCTTTTTATCTCCGGCATACTTCTGTGCGATCGAGACTGTATTGTTCATGTCACCATGGGCGTTCTGGGAGTCTACCTCCAAGTTCTTGCCCTCTTCGTAGCCAGCATCCTTCAGACCATCTAAAATTCCTTTATGAATGGCATCAAGCGCAGGGTGCTCCACGAATTGCGTCAGCCCCAGCTTCACTGTTTGCCCTTGGCCTGTCGTTGCTGCTGTCTCTGTTTTTCCACCTGTTTCGTTGCCACATGCTGCTAAAGAAAACGCCAGCAATGCGGTCAGTACCATACTGACTGCTCGTCTCATCTGTACTTCCTCCTCTAGTCTCTACTCTCAGCTGCTCTAATCACCCTAAGCAATTAGGCTCATTGCCATCTATGCAACTTGTGTCCCATTATAGCAATTATATTACGCATTGAGAAGCCCCCTTTCTTCCCTTACGTGGAACTGATTTCTTCCTCTGCTTTGCCGACTTTCTTTACATAGACTCGGGTGATTCTGTAATGATCGACCTCTCCCACGATAAATTCGTACTTTCCTTCTTTTACCCGATCCCCCACGCGCGGCGGATGGTCGATCTGCATGTAAATCCAGCCAGCAAGCGTATCCACATCGCTCGACTCCAATTCGATGTCCAGGTAATCGCCCGCTTCTTCCAATAACATACGCCCGTCCAATGACAGCATGCCGTCACTACGTTCTACTTCTGGGCGTTCATCGTCAAACTCGTCCTGAATGTCTCCAACAATTTCTTCCATTATATCTTCGAGGGTCACCAGTCCGGCAGTGCCTCCATACTCATCAATGATAATCGCCATTTGCCCTCGTTGTTTTTGCAGCATGGTCAGTAACCGGCTGATCGAGATCGTCTCCGGTACCGTTAGAATCGGGCGCATGAAGGTCTGAAGATCCTGGCTCTCTCCTTCCAGAAGCCCCGTCAGCATATCCTTGATATGTAAACTACCGACAACATGGTCCTTGTCACCATCCACTACTGGATAGCGGGTAAATCGTCCGTTTTGGACATGCTTGACGTTCTCGTCAAAAGGATCGCGCAGGTTCAAGACAACCATATCTGTACGCGGAACCATGATTTCTCTCGCCATCGTCTCCGAGAAATCAAAAATATTATCCACCAGCATCAGCTCGGTTTGATCAATCAAGCCGCTTTTATGACTTTCATTGACAAGAATGCGTATCTCTTCTTCTGTATGTGCTTCCTGATGCGGCTCCAACGATATATGAAAAAGCCCAAGAAAATGACTCGCGGACCAGTTCAGCATTTGAATAAAGGGATACATGATTTTGTAAAAGTGTTGGATCGGCTTGGCTACTGCCAGTACCACCTTTTCGGAGTATTGAATAGCCAATGTCTTCGGAGCCAGCTCCCCCAGCACGATATGCAAAAACGTAATCAACGAAAAAGCGATAATAAAGGAAATACTGGTCACAACCGTTTCATTTAAATGGAAGTAACGAAAAACTGGATGCAAGAGATGCGCGATAGCAGGCTCTCCCAACCAACCGAGTCCTAATGAAGCCAGCGTAATCCCAAGTTGGCACGCGGAGAGGTAGGCATCCAAATTGTGCAGGACTCTCTCAACGTCAACAGCGCGCTTGTTTCCTTCTGCTGCGAGCTGTGCAATGCGCGATTCCCTTACCTTTACGATCGCGAATTCAGTCGCAACAAAGAACCCGTTCAGGAGTACGAGGATCATGACCAAGATCAAATTAAACAAGCTACCCCAAATTGCCATGCTCCCCGCCATCCTTTCCGTCCATGCTTTGGGATATTGTTTCCCATCATAGCCAAAATGTTACCTGTTCGTTTTTCTTTCTTTTAGAGATTGTGATACCATAGTGCTGATTCCTATGCCTTTTGCAACGAGGTGAGTCTATTGTCCTACCGTCCAGACCTGCCCTTGATCGTTCAAAGCGATCGGACGATATTGTTGGAAACACAGCATCCTTTCTTTCACGAGGCCAGACAAGCTATCAGTGGTTTTACTGAGCTAATCAAAAACCCAGAATACATCCATACCTATCGGATCACCCCTTTATCGCTTTGGAATGCAGCTGCATCCGGTCTGACATCACAAGAGGTAACAGACGTGCTTGGCAACTACAGCAAGTACGGTGTCCCGCCAACCATCGTCAAAGAAATTGAAGATACGATGCGAAAATACGGCTTGTTTCGTTTGGAACGCATTGGTGATCAACTCGTATTAATGAGTGAAGACCCACTTCTATTAACAGAGGTAACCAGTTATAAATCAATCGCTGCTCTTTTTGAGAATGAATTCGTCATCAAAAGCTATGCGCGAGGACTGATCAAACAAGAGCTGATCAAGCTCGGGTTTCCTGTTCAAGATTTGGCAGGCTATACAGAAGGCGAATCCTGTGCAGTTAGCTTACGGGAAACGACATCCCGAGGCAGAGCATTCTCTTTGCGTTCTTATCAAAAAGAAGCTGTCGATGCCTTCTATTCCGGAGGCGCTGTGACTGGGGGCAGCGGCGTTCTCGTCCTCCCCTGTGGTGCTGGAAAAACAGTCATTGGACTCGGTGCCATATGCCAGTTGCAAACTGCCACCCTCATATTGACCACGAATACGACATCGGTTCGCCAGTGGATCGCTGAGCTCTTGGACAAAACAGGACTTGATCCAAATATGGTCGGGGAATACACTGGTGACAACAAAGAAGTCAAGCCAATAACTGTGGCAACTTATCAAATTCTTACATACCGCCCCACCGCCGAAGATGATTTTCCTCATCTGAAACTCTTTTCAGAGCGCGACTGGGGGCTTATTATTTACGATGAGGTGCATTTGTTGCCTGCACCCATCTTTCGTGTAACTTCTGGGATTCAAGCCACTCGCAGACTTGGGCTGACGGCTACTCTTGTTCGGGAAGACGGGCGGGAGGAAGATGTTTTTACGCTGATTGGTCCAAAAAAGTACGAGGTTCCGTGGAAAGTCATGGAAGAGCAAGGCTGGATCGCAGAGGCGCATTGCCGAGAAATTCGACTCCCCTTTGAGCCGAAGTGGCGGGAGGCTTACGCACATGCAACCGCCCGCCAAAAGTTTCGCATTGCAGCGGAAAATCCAAAAAAACTGGAGGTCGTCCGCGAGCTATTGGAGAGGCACGCCCACGATCGCGTTTTGATCATCGGGCAATATATCGATCAGCTTGAGCAGATGGCAACGGCCCTCCAACTGCCACTTATTACTGGAAAAGTACCGGACAAAGAACGTGAGGTTTTGTACACGAAGTTTAAAAAAGGGGAAATTACACGCCTGATCGTATCCAAGGTGGCCAACTTTGCGGTTGATTTGCCGGATGCCAACGTCGCGATCCAAATCTCCGGGACGTATGGTTCCAGACAAGAAGAGGCACAGCGCCTAGGACGTATCTTAAGGCCCAAAACAGACGATAACACTGCCCATTTTTATACCTTGGTAACACGAGACACGAGAGAGCAGGAGTTTTCGCTCCATCGCCAGCTTTTTCTTGTCGAACAGGGCTATCCATACGATATTATAGAAATCGAAACGCTGGTCTGAAACGTTTACGAATAACCAGCGTCTCATAGAGGGAAGGGAGGCCAAAGATTCAATGCAATCCGACGCCGAAATCATTCAGCGGATTCTTCAAGGCGACATCGAAGCGTATCGCGACCTCATCCAGCGATATCAGCATATGATCTATGTTTTCATTTACAAAATGGTAAACAATCGCTCTGATGCAGAGGATCTTACTCAAGAAGTATTTGTAAAAGCGTATGAAAAATTGTCGACATTCCGTGGAGACAGCCAGTTTTCTTCTTGGTTACATACGCTCGCCCGAAATAAGAGCATCGACTTCTTGCGTCGCCGAAAGTATCATGACTCGGATGAACAATTGGCCTATGTGCCATCCAATACACGGGACGAATCCCCTCAGGAATCGCTCATGACAAAAGAGCAACGTCGAGAAATTCAGGAAGCCTTTGCTTTACTGTCAGATTCTTATCGAGAAGTGATCGTCCTTCGCTGTACGCACGAATATCCGTTTGAAAAGATAGCTACACTTCTCGGCATCGCCGAATCTACAGCTCGTGTCCGTTACTTGCGTGCTCGTCAGGAACTCGCAAAATTGTTATCCCGCAAGGAAGGGGGGCTCGTACATGAACTGCCAGGCATTTAGAAAGGCATGGCTAGATGACACAGATAGCGATTCGCACTCACATATTGAAACCTGTGACGAATGCATCGCTTGGATAGAAACGCAAATGACAACAGAAGAGGAGGTGCAGTTCTTGAAGGAGGTTCCATTACCTCAAGCGAACCTGGAAGACAAAATCATGCAAGCAATCTACCAGACCGCCGGAAAAGGTGTACCCCCTCACGCCGCTACTGCATCTTCAGAGCAACAAACGAGCACAGTGATTTCAAAACCAAACAAGCGTTGGACCAAAGGCTTCCCTTCATACGCCTGGGTTAGCGCAGCGGCTGTCTTGCTCGCAGTTGGTTTCGTCGGCTACCAACAACTGGCACCGAGTAGTAATCAAATGGCTGCCATACAAGAAAACGGGATACAAGACGATCAGATCAACAAGAACATAGTTGCATTCGACGCGGAATCAAAATCGGCAACACAAGCTCCAGCACCTGCAATCGCTTCTCAACCAGCAGCTGCTGAAAGCCCTACGATGAAAAAGGCAGAGAGCAATCCCGAGTCTGCTGCTACACAATCGCAGGTCGCTCCGACTGCACCTAAAAAAGATACACCTCCTGCATCACCTCCCCAATCGAACAATGCGATTGCGATGGTGAAGCCAGAGGAAAAAGCAGCCACACCAGAGTCACATACGGTAAATAAAGACGGGCAGAACAGCGTGACATCTCGGGGATTACAGGGGAACACAGCTGATCAAGCGGCTAAAGCGAAATCAGAAGTTCCAGCGGAGTCAGCAAATACTGGTAACCATATAGCCGCTAAGGAAGCCAATGGCGCTGCTGCTGAGAATCCTATGACCTTTGGGATCGCTTCCCAAGCGGAACCAGACACGGCTGATGGGGGGACAACTGAGAACGCATTAGTGGGTCCAGCGTTGCCAGCGGTAGCGAAGCAGCCCATTACACTATCCTCCTTCACTGATTTGAACACCGCTGTACAAGCATCAGATATGCCCGTACCTGCCCTGTCGCAAGCACCGAATGGGTTCTCGATGAGTACAGTATCAGTCCAATATGAATCCGAAACCAGCCAGAAGGTGACTCGCTTAACTTCAGATTACAAGCGGAACAACGACTGGATTCGCATAGATGTTGTGCGTAATACAGAAGGCAAGCGTAGCCTCTCTATCCCAGGTACTTTCTCGGCTACTCAGTTGTTTGCAGTCAACGGAGAGCAAGCCATCGCTGTTTCATTTGATCAAACGGATTCAAAAGCATCAACAGCCCAGCACGCGGCTCATTTTAACGCTAAATCCGACAATCAATCGTTGTATGTCGTAATGACGGCACACGGTGTCACCTTAAACGAATTAATGGATGCTGCCAAGCATATCACGTGGAATCCGTAAAACTGACCAAGGAGACTTGATCCCTCCACGCTGGTTAGCCTTTTGATTGAAGTAAAAAAACGCTGCTCTCTTTCGACAAGAGACAGCGTTTTTTCTTATCTTTAGTGCTTTTGATTTTTCTCCTGATTCCACTGCTTGATTTGCTCGATGATTTCCCGAATTTGATTTCGAGCTTCCGTATGCTCAGGCTCGCTTCCCCAATGCTGAATCAGCGGCGGCATCGCTTTTGCCATTGTCGTGTACAGGCACCATACTTTTACCATTTCTACGCGCTCAGGAGTCGCTTCCCCTGTCAACAGCTCTGTAAATTTATGAACTAGATCCTCCAGTTCAGGGACCAACGCTTCTTTTTTCTCGTCCATGTCAGTTGCCTCACTTTCGGGAACTTTTCTATTTGTTTCCTTGGTTTATTTTACGAGAAAACGCCCACGTGGAAAAGGAAGATTTTTCAGGTGGGATCGGTTACGCTTAAGCTATCAAGATAATCGAGGTGAAGACTTATCAAAGACATGAGTATTCGATTAGTTCCAACAACCAGAGATAACTGGCAGGATGCATTACGCTTGCAGGTGCAGGATGAGCAGCAGCGCTTTGTCCCCTCTGTTGCCGTTTCGTTGGCGAAGGTTCATATCCGTCCTGACGGTGACAACTGCGCCTATGAACCATTCTGTTTGTATGACGCTGATAAAATGGTTGGGTTTGTCATGATTGCTTATGACGCCTCCACAGACTGGTGTTACTGGTTCAATGGTTTTTTGATTGATCACCAGTACCAAGGCAAAGGATATGGCAGAGCGGCTCTCTCAGCGATCGTAGATACAGTACGGAACCGTTTCCCGCAAAGCCGATTTGTGAACTTGACCGTATGCCCGGACAATGCAGGTGCAAGACATTTATACAGTCAATCCGGTTTTGAAGAAACTGGCGACGTATACGATGGAGAAATTGTTTACAGACTCTCATTATGAACAAAAAACCGCCAGAAATTGGCGGTTTTCATGCATATAGCTATTTTGTTTCTGGTACCATGAATTGCAAAAGACCAAAAGCCACTCCTGCCGTCAATAGTGCACTCCAGATAATAATGCCCACCGACATCCACAGCATGAGCTTTTTGGTAGGTGCTCCCAGCGAGATACCGATAGCAGCTCCCAGTGGGGCTCCCGTTAAAAGCGGCGAAGTCAGACCTAGGCCGACCACTCCGTATTTATCCCAAATCTGCCACATGCGCCCCTGACGCTTGCTCCGATTCTCTACACGCTTTAAAAGCCAATTGCGCAATGAACCTCCCACGAAAATAACAGCACCTGCGCTGATAATCGCACCCACCGCACTAAAGATTCCGATCAGAACCGGTGGTAGCTGCAACATAAAGCCTACAGGGATTGCTGCCCACAGCTCAAACATGCCAGATAGTGTCACCGAGCCTGCTTTCCATAATACATCCATTCTGTTTCGCCTTTCCCCTCTCGCTGTCTTTTTCTTTCGTCATGGTAAAGACGAGCAGACTTGGAGAAAAGTAACGAAAAAAGTCAAATTAGGATGTGACATCTCTACGGATAAAGGCCGCGTACGCAATAATCAGTGCTGCGATCGCCCATACACTCAACACGGTCAACGAGAACGGCAACGTCATCCCTTTGATCGGAGGCAGTGTTCCATTGAGATAATCCGTCAGCTGCAAGTTTACCACGAACAAGTATTTGGACGATTCCCAGGAGGATGCCATCTGCGTCAGGATCGTTCCGCTAATTAACGCTGCCATCATAATTCCCATCCCCGCAGCCGCACTCCGAACCAAAACAGAGACCATAAGCGTTACCGTAGCAACCACGATGCAGACGAACCAGCCTAGACCATACTGCATCAGCAAAAATTGCCATTGCGGCAGCATGAAAGCCCCAGAGGTCTCGAGCTCTCCTCCCGATACTTCAAAGCCAGTCAAAATAGGAAGATCCCAACCGGAATAGCCAAACACGACCCCAGAGAGCAAATAAGCAAGAATCAGTGTCGTAAGAACCGTGAGAGAGGTAAACAGCAGAAGGGTGATGTATTTGCTTGTCAGTACCTTCCACCGCCTTACGGGTCGCGTTAATAGCAGCTTGACCGTCCCCTCGCTAAACTCAGAAGATACAAGGTCAACCGCGAGCACGACGATAATCATCGGCAAAAACATTGAAATGGCTTGGTCCATAAAGCCACGGGCAAATGTAGGCCCCCCCGGTGCCATCGGGTTAATGTCATGATCCAAATAGTATTGCTGTTGCGCGATCCTGACCTTGATAAAATCTCGCCACTCCTCGGGAAGACGGCTTGATGCCAGCCTGTTTTGCATATCGACGATTTGTTGGGTTAAGAGCGGACGCCAGTCGGTTGTCCCCATTCGTTCTTGTGCAGTAACAACCGAACGGTATTGTGCGTATGTAAAAATCGGGATCAGAATCGCCAAGATCAGCACGACGACGAGAAAACGGCGCCTGCGCAGCAATTTTATGGTTTCATTCTGTACGAGCCCCACCATGTTCTGCTCCATGACTTCCCCCTCCTCCCGTCAATGTAAGGAACAGGTCTTCCAGTGTAACCGTCTTCGTCGCTATTCCCATCACAGGTATGCCGCCATTGACCAAAGCCTGGTTAGCCTCACTCACTTTTTCTACATCCATGCGTGATTTCAGGCGCTCTTCACTGACCACCCACACCTCTGTCACTGCTGGTAGATTTCGCAGGATTTCCTCGGCCTTTTGTATATGGGAAGACGGGATTGTCCAATCGACCTGATCAGCAAACTGCTCCATCAGTTCTTTGACTAATCCAACCGAAATGACCTTCCCTTGGCTGATAATCGCCACCCTGTCGCACATCATCTCGATTTCACTGAGAAGATGACTCGAAATGAAGACCGCGAGCCCTTCTTCCTCGGCAAGCTTGCGAATAAACTGGCGCAACTCACGGATTCCCGCTGGGTCCAAACCATTCGTCGGTTCGTCCAGGATCAATATTTTCGGCCGGTGCAAAAGTGCCTGCGCGATCCCCAGGCGCTGCCTCATTCCGAGTGAGTACGTTTTTACCTTATCATCAATGGCCCGCTCCAAATCAACGAAGCGGACGATTTCCTCAATACGCTCAGCCGTTATACCGCCACTCATTCTCGCAAACTGCTCCAGATTCTCTCTGCCCGTCAAAAACTTGTACAGCTCCGGGTTTTCTACGATACAACCAACCTGCGCAATCGCTTGTGGAAACTGTTCTTGAAGGGAGATGCCTCCGATGCGAATATCTCCCCCATCGGCCTTTGCCAATCCAACGAGCATGCGGATTGTGGTGGTTTTGCCTGCGCCATTCGGCCCGAGAAATCCAAATACCTCTCCGGCGAAAACGTCAAACGTAATATCATGAATGATCGGCTTTTTGCCAATCGCTTTTTGCAATCCTTTTACTGAGAGGACCGTTTCGGCCAATGTACGCCCTCCTATCTGAGTCTCCCCTCGTCAACTGACGATGGCGTTGTGTTTATGATACACTGTCATAAGATGTCCATCCACATTATACCATGACCATACACTTTACAACGAATAGGAGGATACCTGATGCGCACATCCGGCCAATTACTTTGGCGCACGGCAGGTCTCTTGTCTTTACTCTCCTTTCTTTTATTTGCGACAGGTTTTGTCCTCGCGATGAATCCACAGCAGTTAGCACCGTCCACAGCAAGCCCACCTGTGCAAAAAGAGCAGCCACCCTCACCTTTACCAGAAAAGGGTGTCCACAAAGTAGTCGCACTAGGGGATTCTCTCACGCGCGGTGCCGGAGACGCAAACGGCCAGGGCTATGTCGGAATCGTTCGCCAAGCATTGGAGAAAAAATCGGGCCATTCGATTACGTTCACAAACCTCGCGATTAATGGACAGGAATCATCTGAGCTGCTCAAGCAAATGTCCCAGGAGCAAGTGAAGAAGCTGCTCGCTGAAGCCGATCTGATTCTTTTTACCATCGGCGGCAACGACTTGTTCAGGCAGACGGGCGGGCTGTATACCATTGAAAAAGAAAAAGTGACCACGGCTCTTAATAAGCTCGCGGTCAACTATGAAGAGATTCTCAAACAGATTCGTAGCGTCAACAAGACGGCGACAATCGTTTACACTTCCCTGTACAATCCTTTTGGCAATACCGAAGCAGCCGTCGACACCATCGGGCCTGTGCTCGACTGGAACAATCACGCATCCCAAATCGCCTCACGGTACCCACAAGTTTTCGTGGTGCCGACCTACGACTTGTTCTTGCGTAAGGAACAAAACTACTTGTATACAGATCACTTCCACCCGAATGCTGATGGCTATAAACGGATGGCGGATCGTATCTTGCAAGCGTTAGAGTGATTCACCCCTCGCTTCATTAAAGGATTTGCCTCGGGTTGCCTCAAAGGCGCGAGCACCCGCCCATTGGAAGGCACTGCTCATCATCGAAGTCGCTGCTACCACCAGGAACAAGGTCGTACCTCCGTAATGTGCTAACAGCAATCCACCCATCCACGGACCGATGAACTGACCGAGGTTGCTGAAGCTTTTCGCACCGTAATAGCTGCCCCGCATATTCTCTGGGGCCATTCGGTCGATCAGGACGTCCCCTGCGGTAAACGTAAGGATTTCGCCAATCGTGAAAAATACCATCGCCACAATGAAAATCAGCCAGGAATTGGCAAAGGCATAACCCACGTCACCAACCGCATACATGACGTTTCCCACCAATATTGCGGTGAGAGGCGTCTTTTTTTCTGCCCAAGTCGTCAACGGAAGCTGCATCACAACAACGACAATCGCATTGACGGTCATCAGGATGGCAAACAGCTCTGTTCCATTCACGACCGTCATTTCTGCGAATTTGGCCAGCGTAGAAGACATCTGCGAGTAGCCAATCGCTCCTAAAACACCAGCGAGCATGTACAAGCGAAACGCTTTGTCATTCACGATTACACTGAATGCACGGCTGAATGTAACGACTTCTTTCTTTTGGCCTTCAATTTGTTTAATGCCGAACTTGTTCAATAATCCTTGCAGGCTAATCACATAGATCAAATAAATCAGTGCAGTCACCAGGAAAGGCAGAGCGACAGAGCTTTTGGCGAGTACTACCCCTGCGATAGGCCCTACCGCTACCCCAACATTAATCGCCATGTAGCGAATACCGAATACACGAAGCCTCTTCTCTTGTGGCGTTACATCTGCCATCAACGCCTGTGAGACCGGCTCGTAGAAGGATCGACAGAGTCCCCCTGCTATATTGAGAAATAGGAGAACCCAAGGATCTTTACTAAGCGCAAACCCGACAAACACGAGCGTCCACACGTACAACGCGCCTAGCATGACTCGCCTGCGCCCTATTCTGTCCGACCATGCTCCCGCAAAAAAGCCTCCGATTGTACCCGCGAGCGGTCCTGCTCCAATCGTCAATCCGATCATTGCCAAGCTCATATCTGTTTGATTGGACAAGTATAAAAACAAAAACGGCATGCTCATCGAGCTGGCGGCCCTAACGAACACGGTCCCGACGACTAATGACCAGACGATCGGGTGAAACTCCTGTAAACGCATCTTGATCCAGCTCATTTTCTCTCTCTCCCCACTACTGTTATGCACTCCCACCTCTGCCAGAACAGATGCTCTGTGATGTTCCCATTGTAGAGAGGCAATGGTCGTTCGTCAATGAGCATTCAAAATTTTTTGATTATGAAACTTTTCTATGAGAGTAATCAAAATTTCGATAGGGTTGGACACATTTCTCGTAGACAACACAAAAGACCGCCAGAAAACACTGACGGTCTTTGCCTATCCTTTTTACAACATCACTTCTATACGATCAATCATTTCTCCCTGTTCGTTCCATTTCACTGCACGGTAAACGCTATCGTGGTAAAACGTGAACCAAGCGCCTTGCTTGATCCCGTTGATGATCCATTCTTCTTTTGCATAGATGGAGGTCATCGGGTAGTCGTCGTAAGCCATCACCCATAATGGATTTTGGTGAGCGTGTGTTGGCATGATGTCCGCCAGATGCAAAAGCAGCTGCCCCTCTGTCTCCATCCGGACGATCGCATGTCCCTGGCTGTGCCCTCCTGTATGATGAAGCGTGATTCCCGGCACAACTTCGTACGAAGCTCCGTACGTCTTCACCTGCTTCTCAATCGGACGCCAGTTCTCTTCCCAATATGTATTCTTCGAGCGAACATTCGGCTCTCTCATCTCCGCCCACTCCTGCTCCTGAACGTAGATGACGGCTTGTGGAAATGTAGAAACAAGTTGTCCATCACGTATAGAGACAAGTCCGTTGGCATGATCGTAGTGCATATGTGTCATGATGACAATATCAATATCGGCAGGAGTCAACCCTTTCGCAGCGAGGGAGTCCACCACTAGAGACTCTTCCTCCAAGCCAAAATTGCGCTTCTGTTTTTCCGTTAGCCGATCATTTCCCATACCCGATTCAATCAAAATACGCTTGCCATGAGCCTGTACCAGGATCGGGTCAGCACGCAAAGGGATTTGATTCAGATCATTGGATGGGTATCTTTTGCTCCAAAGCGGCTTGGGCACCACTCCAAACATTGCGCCCCCGTCCAGCTTCGTGAGTCCACCTCTCAGCCAAGACAATTGAAACTGACCTACCTGCCATTCGTTCCCTACCATGATCCTTACGCCTCCTCGATTGCTCGAAAATGATGATTGAAGTTCGAAAGCGAAAAGCACCCCGTTCAGGGTGCCTACAGCTTTTCTGCTACACTTACAGTTCTAGTCGCCGGGGCGATTTCTAACAGGAGATCACTCGATACAGCCTGCACAGTGACATCTGAATCACTACGTCTATGATGAAGCACGAGTTGCGCTACCTTTTCATTCTCTCGGTAAACGCTGATTAGTGTCTGTAACGGATTGGCACTCCCGCCCGCGATCAACTTAAACCCCGGGGCTATCGTAAACGTCCATCCCTCCACCTCTACTAGCGGTGCTAATGAGTACAGGAAGTAACGTTTCCCTAAGAGAATGCCATTATGGTTCATCAAGGCGAGAGCCCCCAATCAAATGAATTTGAACAGTATAACTTCATTTTGCAAAAATTAGCGGAGATTGAAAAGCGATTCGACAAAACTTCTAAAAAGACGACATACTTTTCTTAATCATAGCCGATTCCACTTGTTTTCGAAATAGAAAATCTTTTCAGCACCTTAAATCGCTCTTCCGACGGTCGCACCCTCCAAAATAGCTCGCTTGGCATCGAGCTCTCCCGCTTCTTTAGCCCCACCTATGAGGTGTACAGGCAGCCGATTAAGCAATGCGTGGTATAGCGAATTGTTGGGGGTCGCTCCAGCCGCTACAATGACCGTATCAGCCGGTATCATGCGTTCCTCCCCGTTCTGAATGAAATATACCCCTTCTTCTGCAATTCGGCTGTATTCAATTTGTGTCAGCATCTCTACGCCACGTCGCTTCAGGTTGGCGAGAACCGCCCAGCGCGTCGTTTTGCCCAAGCCCGATCCGATATGCTTCCCACGCCGCAGCATGCTGATTTTTCGTTTTCTTTGTTGCAGCTGCTGTACAGCTCTTCCGTCCAGAATCCGATACTCCTGCAAGTACTCCGCTGCCTTCGGTGAGATCGTTTCGTCGTGCATTAGTAAATGGGACAAATCACACGCGATTCCTCCCGCACCGACAATGACCACTTGTCTACCTACCTTGGCGCGCTTTTCAAATACCGCATCATATCCCTTCACATGTCCGAGCTCCACACCTGGAATCTCTGGACGCCGCGGAATGACTCCCGTTGCCACGACAACTTCTGCAAAACCTTCTTCTATTAGTGCTTCTGCCTCTGCCAGTGTTCCCAGCCTGATTTCGACACCAAGACGCGCGAGCTCTGTCTGATAATAGCGAAGCGTTTCATTAAACTCCTCTTTACCTGGCACCTGTCTGGCGTAGTTTAATTGTCCACCGATCTGATTTTTTGCCTCCATGATGACCACCTGATGCCCTCGCTCTGCCAGCACGCGAGCTGCCTCCAAGCCAGCAGGTCCCGCACCGATTACAGCTACCTTCTTGCAGTTTTCCGCCGGAACCAACCGCCACTCTGCTTCCCTGCCTACAAGTGGATTGACCAGACAGGAGGCTACCTTCCCATCAAAAATATGGTCGAGACAGGCTTGATTGCACGCAATACATGTGTTTACTTCATCAAAACGTCCTTCTTTACTTTTTTGAACGATATACGGGTCCGCTAAAAATGGTCGGGCCATTGAAACCATATCACTGCATTCTTCGTACAAAATCGTTTCAGCCTGACGCATGTCGTTGATTCGATTGCTGGCGATAACCGGGATGTTCACGATCTGCTTAACTTGCTGCGCCACCCATACATATGCTCCACGCGGCACCATCATGCCAATCGTCGGTACTTGTGATTCATGCCAGCCAATTCCCACATTGAGAGCATCAACCCCTGCATCCTCCAGCATTTTGGCAAACTGCAATGTCTCTTCCATCGTCGTACTATCTGGCATTAAGTCCAATCCCGACATCCGGTAGATGATCGGATAATCCGGTCCCACTGCTTGGCGGACACGCTTAGCCACCTCGATGCCGAAACGCGCTCTGCGTAAAAAATCCCCACCCCACTCATCTTCTCGCTTATTGGTCACAGGGGACAAAAATTGATTGATCAAGTATCCTTCCGAACCCATAATTTCTACAGCATCAAAGTCAGCTTTTTTGGCGCGGACGGCACCATCAGCAAAGCACTGGATCGTCGCTTCGATTTCCTCAGCGCGTAACTCTCTCGGCTTCCAACGGTTAATCGGCGCCTGCAATGGCGATGGTGCTACCGGGTCTAATCCTGTCGCTTCCTTGTACGCATAACGTCCGGCATGGAACAGCTGCAACGCAATTTTCCCATTGGCTTGATGAACCTCTTTCGTGATCAGGCGCAATTTCTCGATATCCTCGTCTTGGTATACATTGCAATACTCGTCGCCCATGCCGCCTTCTGGATGTACGGCAGCCCCTCCTGTCACGATCAGACCAGCCTCTCCATTCGCACGCTCTGCGTAAAAAGTAGCAAGCCGCGCTACACCATTCTGCAGCTTTTCAAATCCAACGTGCATGGACCCCATCATAATCCGATTTGGCAACGTCATTGACCCAATTTGGATCGGTTCCCATACTTTTGAAAGTTCCACGTTAAACGCCCCCCTAACGAGTGAATGCTCATTCATTTTTATTATCTATACGATTCTCTCTCTTCTCTTTATATTCCTTCTTCCTCACTATAAAAGCGGGAGTCGTCAGAATGAAGCCATCCACGGATCTAAACTCAATAATAAAGTTTTCTTAGTGTTTCCATGGAAGATGGAAGACGGAAGAAGAGTGAATATTGCTTTCGTCGATCAAGGGAATGAGACGGAGGTTATTGAAACGTTCGACGCGGAAAGCTCCAATCCCGTCGAGTTCCAGCAAGCAGGCTGGCAAGCGATCATGGACAATTTCAAAGCCTATACCGAACAAAACTAATCATCGCGAAGAAGACGCCGGGGAAGATGCCCGGCGTCTTTCTTTTTGAACCCTAGTACGAGCTTGTTCTCCATTAGCCTTAATCTTGTGCCGCATCCATGTTCATGTAGTTAATGGCCCATAGATGGCCGTCCAAGTCCACGAAGCCCCAATGATACATGAACCCATGATCTTCAGGTTCAGCGTGCAATTTCCCGCCCAAGGAGACCGCAGTATTCACGATTTCATCGACCTTTTCCCGGCTCTCGAAGGCCAATGCGATCGTCATCTGCGCATACTTGCTCGTATCGACGGATTCCTTCTCCGTGAGCGTATTAAAGAATGCTTGATTGATCAGCATGACCTGCAGGTTGTCGCCGATCACGATGGCTACCGAATTCTCGTTCTCGGGGAATTGCGGGTTGAGCTCGAATCCGAGTCCGGTGAAGAACGCTTTCGATTGTTCTACGTTTTTTACAGGCAGGTTGAAGCTCGTGAATACGGACGTTAATGCCATTTTCAAAACACCTCTTCGTCAAATTAGTTTGTGTTCATTTTTGCCTTCGTTTATATAGACGACAGCCGAGGGACATGGTTCCAATCCTAGTAATTCGTGAGTTGTTCATACTATCCTGCCAGCTATTTTAACGTGGCCCCAGTCTAGAACTTTATTATCTCTGGACATCTACCTCGAAGAGTGCCCTGCCACAAAAGTGTTTTGATTAGTTTAGTATCTGTACACCTTTGAACCATACGGCTTTAATGGACAAGGTATCCGAGATGTTGGTTATCGGATCACCGTTTACGAGTATAAGGTCAGCACGCGCACCCTCGGCAATACGGCCGCGATCGATAAGACCAAAGCAACGGGCTGGTTTCGAGGTAGCCGACCGAAGCGCTTCTATCGGAGTGAACCCGGCCTTCACCAGCAATTGCATTTCATGATGGACGCTGGCTCCATGAGCAAGGCCGCCAAGACTCGGAATGGGAACCGGAGCGACATCCGTCCCAACCAGAATATCAACTCCGGCACGGTGTAGGTCCATCACATTCTTAAAGCTGTTCTCCATATTGCCTAATGGAAACGTATTGAAGCTGGAGTTCAAGGTATCGATCCAATCCGGACTTAATTTGGAATGAACACGCGGATCATTCGCCAATTCCGATGCCGGATTTCCAATAAACGTGGGCGATGACCAACTTATCGAACTTGTGGGCTTCAGCCTGAGCTTTTTGCATGGACAACCTATTTGTTATGTGCCGAGTTTGACAAGTATCCCCAAATCCGCGGAAAATTTTGCGATGGTTTCTGTAAATGCCAATTCCTCCGCTTCTGTTCGCGGCATTTCCACGACAAAGTGATAATCCAGCACGACATTCGCTCCTGTCTGCTTACCAGGCTCCACAAAGCGGCGCTTTTCTGTCAACGAGCACTCCGCTACCAAGCTTTTTGCTTGCGTCCATAGCTGTTGAATCTCCTCATCTTGCAAGCTATAAGGATAGTTAATTTCCACTTCAATTTCACAGCTGTCCTCTTCCGCAAGTGTAAACAGATGGATGGTAGCCGTTGGTTGCTTCTCGTCCTCCGCCTCGGAAAACGTGATCAGAACCTCTTGCCCTTCGGATTCTTCCAGCAACGAATGATCCGAGCGCAAGACGATATCCGAAATCATTCCATGCGTATGTAACTGTTGATTTAGTTTTTCCACCATAAATTGTAGCACGTACTTTTTCCTCCTGTTTCACCATATTCTCTCGTAGCAGTATAGCACGAGTCCTACAAATGCGAAAAACCCCTTCACGAGGAAGGGGTCGGTGTATTGTTGATATTTTTTTGATTCATGAATTCGGACAGCCACGCACGACGTACTTCTTTGTTTGGACAGTAGCCTAAAATGTAGCTTTCTCCGCGCATATATTTTTCCTTAATCCACTCTTTATGCTTGCGGAAAAAGGCGTGCTGGAAATCAATCGGCATCTGCTGATATTCTTCCAAAGCTGAAGGGTTCTGGAGGAAAAAATCTTCATCGTACACAAACTCTTCATTTTGTTGGCGGCTGATCAGGTACACAAAAGCAATCACCAAGAACAGGTTCACCAAGAAAATCGTCATAGAAATCCCTCCAGTCAGTAATAATTATCTGATTAATCTGTCTTATCAGCATATTATTATTGTACCACGAAATTGGTGTTTTCTAAACCTTTTCCATAAACGAATTTTTAAAAATTTATGATGAATCGACAAATAAAAAACACCCGCTCGTGATGAACAGGTGTTTTTCGTACTCGTTAGGAGTTCGTGCTCGAACCATCTGTAGTTGTAGGACCAGCATCCTGACTGGACGGCGGGATGATATCCGGCGGTGGAGTAGCGTTATTACCTGGTACAGTTTGTGTTGCATCAGTCGCAGGCTTCTGCGCTCCCTGCCCTTGATCTGTCGACTGACCTTGGCCTTCTGTGTTTACGACATCAGGTGGCGGCATTGCGCCTTCATTTGCCGTACCGTCTTGATTGTCTGTCGGATTCGTCGGCTCTTGTTCTTTCGGAGCCTCCGTTTTGTGTTTCGTTGACGCTGCTGATTCTGTCGTTTTCTTCTTGACGCTCTTCTTGTTGCTAGTCGCAACCGCTTCACCAGTACCGAGTATCGGGGAATTGTTGAGCGACGCTACGACGCTCCCTGTCACTCCCATCTCTGATTGCAAGGAATTACGAACAGTCTCGAGCTTTTCTTTTTCGAGATACGTATATCCTCCGCTCCAATATGCCCCATTATCCAATGCGGTCACCGTAGAGGAATTAAATCCTTTGAAATCGTAGGCCAAGCCTTTGATCTGATCCTTGGAAAGATCGGTATGTATATTCTTGGCGCCTACGTCCATGACATTAAATATCTTTGTCAAGCCTTCGAGAGAGGCCGTTTTGTCCACGACTGCCTTGATGACTTCTTGTTGGCGACGGTTGCGGTCGAAGTCACTGGAATAGTACTTCGTTCCACGGTTGTCGTGACGATGTCGTACATAACCAAGTGCTTGCTCGCCATTCAATTTTTGAAGTCCTGGCTGGAGATTGATGTGTGTATCGTCAGTTGGATCATCGTATACCAGTCTGCGATCCACATTGACTTCCACACCACCTAATTCGTCAATGACGGCTTTGAAACCATCGAAATCAATGGCTACAAAATGCTCAATCGGAATACCTAGTATTTCATTCAACGTTTTCTTCGTTAAGGAAATACCGTCTTCAGTAACCGTCCGGTTATTGCGCTCTGCTTGCCTGCGTTCTGCTTCGCCATTGGCATAGACAGAATTGATCTTATGGTAGTCGCGATAGCCCGGGATCTTGACGCGTGTGTCCCGCGGAATCGATACCATGGTAACCTTCTTCGTCTTCGGGTTGGCAACTGCCACGATCATTACGTCTGTATTCATGGAACCTGTTTCAGGACGGGAATCAGAACCAAGCAATACGAACGACATAGGCTTATCCGAGTAATAAACAGGATCGACATTTTGGGATACTGGCGAAGTAAATCCGTTGTTTGCAGGGTTCGTTACTTCCGTCAGAGTGTCTTCAATTTTCCAATAAATCGCTCCAGCCACACCGCCAACCAGCAGCAAGGTCATCAATGTGATGGATACTACGAGTTTACGTATTTTTCGATTACGGCTCGGCTGTTTCTTTCGAGAAGCTGAAGCGCGTGTTTTCACAACAGTATCTGGCATATGAATCAGTCTCCTTGTTCGCGCACGCTTTTTGACAAAGTAAAGGGAGGCACGATTTTGAATTGTGCCACTCGACAATATGCACCACTATTTTCTTCAGTTGGCAATACTCTGATTCAGGTATTGTACCATATCGTTGTCTGCATTTGTAGAAAAATGTTCCTTTAAACGAAAAGTCCCCCATCTTTTTGTCGATAAGGGGACTTTAGTTGCATATATCATTTTTGGCTTATTGCAAGCCGCGTGGTGCCTGACTAAACCCTTGTACAGGACCCTCAGGACGCTTGTTTTTGGAGCGGTGTGAATCTCCGCCCTGTCGAACATGGCTCTCTTGTTTTCCGTTCACATCATTCGATTTCTTTTCCATGACATACACTCCTCCTTTGTAACTAACGGGTAGTGTACGTCAAGCTATGTATTTTCATTCTCTGCTGAGGATCTGTCTTTCTTTTGCGGCATAGTAATCTTTTCGAGCCAAAAGGACATCGATATCATATCGTCCGTTTCCCTTTGTTCTCATCTCGGCCAGAGCAACGCCGAAAGCAGCTTGTTCTACAAGGGACAACGCTTTGTTTTGCGCATAAATGATACCCGCAGCAAACGCATCCCCCGCGGATTCTCGGATCGGCATAATTGGTGCAGCAAGCCATTTTTCCTCCTGTGCGGTGCACAGCCACAGCCCTGCTTCCCCACAAATGACCATGACCTGATGAATACCTTCTGCCACTAATTTTTTCGCGCATTCTTCCACATCATTATAAGAATGAAGGGTTTGGCCACCTAACACTTCCAGTTCATCAATGCTGGTGACAAGTATATGAACGCCTTCAAGCATCCCTTTCCATTTTTCCGCTTTTTTCACAGAAACAGGGTCTACGACGATCTTTTTGTCGAGTCTCCTGGCTTCCGTCACGAATGCCCGCATAACCTCGACGGGAAGATTGGCATCCAGAAACAAGCCTGCGGCCTTTGGCAAGCGTTTGAGACCTTGCTGGATAATATCGGCTGGCCACTCTTCATTTAGTTCCATATCAGCAACAGCCGTGTACAATTCACCGTCACGATCACGAATAGCCAAGTAGCGCCCAGTCGATTTCCCTGCGATTCGCAACATGCCATGAGTAGCTACTCCACTATTTGCAGTGACCTGTCTTAGCCACTCGCCGTCTGCGTCTTCTCCTACCAGAGCAAACAGCTGCACTTCTTCTCCTAGCCATCCCAGATTTTCCGCCACGTTTCGAGCTACGCCGCCTGCCTCTTGATGCACTTCACCCGGATTACTTGTTCCAGGCAACAGTCTGGCAGAGGTGACTCCCTGCACGTCAACATTGGCTCCTCCCACGCATAGCCAGTATTCTGTTATACCTTCCAGCATTCCAGCATTCCCCCTAGCGTTCTGCTCATGGTCTAGTCCATTGTGCTTTTCTCTTTTTTCGACAGCGTCTCCCTTTTTACCTACCTTTTTAAAAACTTCCTGATAGATCAAACCCTTTATTTTCGATCATCATATTCCCAGTATTCATGGATGACGTTCTGTAGAATCCGTGCTACATTGAAAAAACGAAAAAGTAAGTTACGAAAGAAAGGTTGGGGATGAACTGACATGAGTGCCTCGTCGACACCCATTCACTCAACACCCGCAGGGACTGCGGCACCGACTGTCTATCGCATGCTATTTGCCATTAGCATTGCGCATCTGTTAAACGACAGTTTGCAAGCGGTCATCCCTGCACTGCTCCCTATTGTGGAGAAGAATCTAGCATTGACGTTTACACAAGTCGGAATGATTTTACTCGTCATGAACCTTACTTCATCTGTTTTGCAACCATTTGTCGGTTACTACTCCGATCGCAAATCGATCCCGATATTGCCACCACTGGCTTTGATCGTATCGGGATTGGGGATGCTGGCACTCGCTTTCTCCGGCAATTACTATTTTGTTCTCGCAGCAGTTGCCTGTGTGGGGATTGGTTCAGCTATCTTCCACCCAGAAGCCTCACGCTTCGCCCACTTGGCATCAGGTCCTCGTAGAGGGCTGGGGCAATCCATTTTTCAAGTGGGGGGAAATGCTGGGCAAGCACTCGCTCCCTTGATGACCATCCTGGTCTTTGCGAACCTGGGACAGACAGGGGCCGCCTGGTTTCTGCTGCCTGCGCTATTAGCTAGCGGCATCTTGCTCTATGTTGCTCTCTGGTATCGTGGGCAACAGCGTTTGAAAAAGGCTACTGCCGCACCTGTCACGTATACGAATCTGAACAAGCGGCTGATTGCCTTAGGCCTCCTGATTGTCATCGTCAGCGTGCGTTCCTGGATGAATGCTGGCTACCAAAGCTTTTACCAGTTTTATTTGATGTATGTGAAAGATATGGATTACGCCAATGCCCAGCTCGTCATTTTTGGTTTTCTTTTCGCAGGAGCGATTGGGACATTTTTTGGCGGACCGCTGTCTGACCGATTCGGAAAAAGGAACTTGCTCATCATTTCTACACTCGGTTCACTTCCACTGACATTACTGACGCCTTACGTCTCCGGATTTTGGGCCTTTCCATTGCTCGTGATTAGCGGCTTTATCATGCTTTCCAGCTTCTCCGTCACAGTCGTATATGCGCAGGAGCTATTGCCTGGCAAAATCGGTACCGTATCCGGGCTGATTATCGGGCTTGCCTTTGGAATGGGCGGCATGGGCGCTCTCGTATTCGGCTATCTCGCCGATCTCTACAGTCTGAGCTTCGTCATTCTGTTATGCTCGTTCCTCCCGTTGATCGGATTTATGGGCTTTTTGCTGCCAAAAGACAAGACACTCCGCGAATGGGCTCACTAATCTAGACCAATAAAAAGTCAAAACAAAAAACCCGAGGACACGACTCCTCGGGTTTTCTTCATGTTAAGGACTCTAAACCAATACACCTGTTGGTGCGCCCAGCACTTGGGTAATAACTGGCGGATACACTTCAGGCGTACCATACAGTCTCCAAGTACCGTCCTCACCTTGACCGAACACGCCATGGATCAGCCAATCTGCTGCTAGCATCGCACCCAATTCAGCGCCAATCGACAGCTTGATTGTCTCGCCATTCGCACGTTTTGCCGTACAGCCAGATGAAGTGATCTCTTGCACGAGCATGGATTCTTCCGTGATATCTTTGATCGCCATCGGGTTGCTGTAAAGATTTTGAGTCGCTTCTTTTTCCAGCACACCACGTAAGCGATAGGATTCCGGCAATGTTTCCTTCAACTCGGCAAACAATGGCTGCATGACAGGATAAAGCGCGTATGGTCCTTGCTTATCCAGCCACTTGAAGAACGCCGTCAAAACAGACATCAGATTGGTTGCCAACGTTTTGGTCGTTGCGTCCGTGCGCGTGAAAATGTCGTGGACGAGGAAGTAAACCAAGTCCTCTCTGCGCAACTGCCCCCATGTGAAAGATGGGCCAAACGCTCCTCTGACGAATGAACGGAAATTGTTCATGACCTCATCGTACTTTTTGACGGTTGCTTCTGACTTGCCATCAGTCATCTCTTGTACGAAGCGATTGATGTCCGCAAGTCTGTCAGGATGTACGGTGTACACACTCTCCGGCAATCCCTCGATCAAAGGACGGCGCAACAGGTTATGCACATGCAGGCTGTCATTTGACAACGAGAGGCGCGGACGAAGCATGTCCATTCGGATAAAGCGAGCCAAGCCTTGTCCGATTTTATGATCCTGTTCCATTTGCTCCATCAGCTTGTGGAGTTTTTCATGCAGCGCCTCGTTTTCAGTAGCCGCAACCAAAAGTGGAGCCAAATCATCGAGCTGTTCATGGGAAGTAACCAGCCATTTTTCAGCAAAATAGGTTTGGACTGCCCACTGCAACACTTTCGGTGGCAAAGTAGGCTGACTCGTGATAAACAGGGTTCCTTTGGACAAACGAGAACCCGTTGAAGTAAGAACGCGAATCTCCTCTTCGTTCTCAAATGCAAGCAGCAGTAAAGTCTCAGCGACTTCGTCCAACTGCGGTACAAACCCTTCCAGAATCAGGCTGTCATCCTGCAAAATCACTTCTGCCTGTACTTCATAAAGCTCTAGCAAGGCATCCTTTAAATTCGGGAACAAATGCTCTTCCTTGCGTGTCGCATATACCCATGTCTCACGAGCACCATCCCGCTTTTTCAGCTCAAATGCAGGGTTCGACTCGATTACTTTCAACAACTGTTTACGATCTGGCATCGCATAAGTACGACGTAGAAGGGAATCTTGCTTCGGTGCTTCTGACTCGCTTGCCGCTTCACCAAATTGAACGATGAAGTGATACAGCTCTGTCGTATAGCTTCTCTTGCTCGTATCTGCCTTCGCGGCTTCTACTTCTGGATGCTGGTGTAACCACTCGAGCAGACTTTCCTTGACATGTGGCTGCAAGATGATGCTGCCAGAGAAGAGCATATCACGCAGACCGAGATTCAGCAGACGCCCTACGATCAATTGTCCAGGGACAACATTCAACGTATTGGCACGAAGCAGATAGTGTTTTTCTTCCGAAATCGGTTGTTGAACCGTGATGACATCACGATCCACTTCCACGATTTCATAAACATTCAGGTGCAGTCCAGCAAACGCACGGCGAAGATCGGGCTCCATCCGACGTCCATGCTGTTTGATATAGTTCTCAAGCAGCGTGCTTCCACCTGTTTTGACGTCCAATACACACCAGTTGAAGAAATGGGCTGCCCATTCAGGACGTGCGACACTCTCTTGGGTCAAACCGACTTCTTCCGCAAAACGATTCCGCGCTTCTTGAATCGTCTCGCTGGTTACATTTGCGCCGACAAAATGGTTCAATCTTTCGACCCAGCCAGCGTATTCTTTTTGCAGCTTTTGCTCGTGGCGGCTACGCAGCTCCGTAATAGGAGTGACTACCCCACAGCATTTTTTGTATTTTTTTCCGCTCCCGCAAGGGCACAGTTCGTTTCTTCCTACCGACATAGAGGGTTTGGATCTCCTTTCCATCCCACGCGGCATGCGCGGGGAATCATGCACAATCCCCCTATTTTACCGCATTATTCGTCATGTGTTCAAGTGTTCTCGCTTTGGTTCATGTGCGATACCCACATCCGTGTTGTTGGTTTCCCATTGGACAATAAATTGTTCCAGTCGATTCATCAACCTGACGATGCGCTGCTTCTCGCCCATGCATGCTGAAATAGCAGAGAGTTGGTTCGTGGCAAAAAGCTCCACTACTTCCTTCTCCATTTCTTGAAGGCGAATCCGATAGCCCGCGATAACATCGCGCAGGATGGCAAATCTCTGCTCTAACCGGATCGTAGCCTCAAGTTGACTCATTGTTGTTCACTGGTCGCCAGTACCTGTTGAATGCCAAGTACGATCTGCTCATGCTTATGTTTCTCTTTCATCAGCACTTCTATAGCTTGCATATTGCTTTGTTGAAAATGAGCGACAACTTCTTGGGACATTTCTTGGTTTCTTGTCTCTAAGCGGCTGATAGCTTCTTGCATCAGTTTTTGTACTTCCTCGAGAACTTGCTGGTTGGTAATGGTAGACATAGTAGCTTCCTCCTTGGTAAATAGTTGTTCTTGATGTTGTTCCACCTGGTGTAAGGGATTCGCTGGTTCTTCCGATGCAATTTCTTCTGAGACGGACTCGCTGTTTCCTATCGATACAGAAAGGGCAGCAGCAGCAACCTCGAGGGCCGCCTGCTCTTCCTTGGAATCTTCGCTACGAGCAATGATGTACATGGTATCACCGTCAATGCGGAAGCGGTCATCTTGCGCAGGGAGAAAAGCAGCATCTGAAGCAATTCCAACCTCCTGCTCCAGAAAATGGACTAATGTGCGAGCAGCTACCTGTGTAATACCATTGTCGCGGCAAAACGCATACACTTGGTCATTGCCCAAAGTCCACTCTGCCAAAAACCATCTGCTGTCGCCTTGATATTGCACAAAGCGAGGATCGCGTTCCAATTGCAGCATACGAAGAATCTGATTCCAGCCAAACTGCGTTTGTCGACGCAGCTCTGCGACGATTTGCTCAAGCTTTTTTGGTGTTTGGCTATCGCGCAAATAGCGATGAGCCAAGTCGTACACTTGATGTGGCTGGTGAGTGACCTCTACGATCGCCTCTGAGCTTCCAACGCGCACTGGAGACTGCTCCATTTTCAACACTTTATCCAGTACTGTCTCGCAGTCCAGCTCCAAAAAAGCATTCAGCTCATTCGCTTCCATCCGGGAGCAGATCTCCGTACGTGGAAGGGAGCGCTCACCGGGCCGGAATACCTTTTTTACAATACTTGGTAGGGTATAAGTTGGCCGTTTCATTGCACTTTCTCCTTCTCGTGATCGGCATTGTATGCCAAATCAAATGGGAATCAAGAAGTTATTCTACAAAAAGAAAAAAAATCCTACCTGCCTTGAAGTGTTTATGAATTCCGATAATGATGAAAAGGAAAACCCGACATGGCTTCTACACCATATCGGGTATCGGTTATTGGGTAGCTTTCCATTCCAGCCAGGTTTCCTCCACCGAACCCGTTGCGGCATCGATCTGCAAAGACTTGGTATTCGTTGTCGCTAAATAAGCCAGCTGCGGCAGTTTCGCTGAATGCGTCCCTACCCTCGGATACCAGTATGCCAAGCGTAGATTTGCTTCTTTGACATACGCATTCTTTGCTTTCTCATCCTTGATAATACCGTCTTTACTGATGGTAGCTGGCATGGACGGCAGTTCATTTACTTGCGCAAGGACTACGTTGCCCTTCTTCGCGTCCACTTCCAAGTAGAACAATGGTCTCTTGGTAGGGATACCGTCAATCTCAGGATGAAAGGCAAAGCTACTAATTGGCCGCACCAGATTTTGGTCTGCCCAACCCGGAAGATTTTCTACAAGACTCGTCTCCTTTACGGAGAAGGATTGTTCTTTGGACATTAAGTATTTTTCCACAAATTGTACGGCGATGTCTTTTGCCTCAACATGCGTGAGCGGCTTCTCAAGCTCCTTTTCTACGGGACCATCCAGCTTGAATTCAATGGGTGATTTTGTTTTACGGTCGAGCGTAATCCACGCGCTTTGATACGAGTTCGCATTCCATTCATGGCGATCGATGTCGCTGTTTTTGTACTTTTTGTCTTCTTTTACATTTTTGTACGTGCGTTGATTCAGCCTCAAGCCAAAATCCTTTTCGAGCATCTGCTCCATTTTTTTCGTATCTCGCCAGACGCCCATGTCTGCTGTTCCTTTGATTTTCATCGTCTCATTCGTTGTTTTATACACAGACGAAACTTCTTCACCAGTCAGAGCATCTATCGTTGGCAATTGGTCAGACACGTAAACGAGCTTGCCCGCCGACTCATCGTAGACCAATTCTAAGGATACCTTGTCTTGCCACTCCTTCATTGCCTTGTCAAGCGGTACAGCCTTGCTTGGGTCTGCTACTTCTTCTGCGGTAGGAAGCTTTAGCTTTTCTTGCTGAAAATGGACAACCTGCCCCTTTGCGTCAACCATGACCCGTGCTGTCTCTTTGTCCACCCATGTGTTGTTCAACTGTGGGTAGACACTGACAACCGCCAGATGATCCAGCTCAGATGCACGATCGTAAGAAAGCATCGCTTGCGGGGAAATAACATGGTCAACTGCTATGTAATTACGAATAAAGTCCACAGCCTTTTGATAGGCTTCCTTTTGATTGAGTTTGGTTGTTTTGTCCCGATTCACATCATGCAGGACAAAACTGGTCATATCTCCCTTTGCATTTGTGGAGATAGTGAGCGTCGTATTCGTGGTAATGACACTCTTTCTATCCGAAAGATGAATGACATACCCCGAATTGCTTGTCCCTCCGTAAGAGTCCACATGAAGGTCTTTCATGAGAGGCACGTAGTCCTCTTTCAATTCCGTTAACAAGTGGACGATGTCTTCTGGCAACTGAATAGGCTCCAGACTTGATTTGCCATCATACGCATAAGAAGACAACGGATGCAGAAGTGCCACTGGTGTCGTGACCATGCTGACTGCCAGCACAAACATGGCAGCTCTGTTTCGCTTTTTCACAGGAATACCTCCTCCTTACAAGACATTACTGGTAAGACGAGCATCTTGCAAAAACGTTTCTGATTTATCTAAAAAAAGCCAACTGCTTCGTTTTGCTTAGCAGTTGGCTTTTTGTTCTATCGATTAATATCCGCGCCAGACTTTTCGTCTAAGCACGCCAGCGTACGCCCATTCCTCTTCTTCCGGCATGTCCGCTAGTGTTTGGCTCAAAGCGTTCATTTTGCTGTCGATTTGGTCCAGGTAATGGAACATGACAGCTGTTGGCGTTTTTCCAGATACAGCACTGCCCCAGCCGTTCTCTACCTCTCCATGATGACTCAAAATGCAATGCTTCAAGTGCAGAACCTCTGCGTCCCCTAAAGAAATATCTAGCTTACGGCAAATGCCGCTTACCATCTCGACTCCCATGACCAAGTGACCAATTAACTGACCTGGCGTGGTGTAATCCGGAGCGATGGGATCAGATAGCTCGTACAGCTTTCCGATATCGTGCAAGATACAAGTCGCAATCAGTACATCCCTGTCTACTTGCGGATACAGTGGCAAGAGACTCTGTGCCGCCGTCAACAAAGAGACAATATGCTCCAGCAAACCGTGATAATAGTTGTGGTGCATGCGAACGCCAGCCGGATAATGGCGAAGGCGATCGTGAATCTCCTCTGTTGCCAGCGCCTCTTGAATAATGGCCTTGAGTGTGGCACTCTGCAGGCTGTCGACTGCATGGGTCAGCTTTGTCCACAGTTCGTCCACTGGAACGGGCGAGATCGGAATGAGCGACTCCATCTGAACTTCGTCTGATGCCGCAGCCGGTCTGATTCGTTGAATCACCAGTTGCTTTTTCCCACGGTACATTTGGACAGCAGCATCGATCTTCACAACAGATTTGACGTTAATCCATTCCTTCATTTCTGCATTGACATCCCACAGCTTTGCCATGATCGTACCGGAGCGATCTCCCAGCTCCAGATTCAAGTATTCACTCTGATTACTAGCTACGCCCGCTTCCTTGCTTTTAATCAGGCAAAAAGCAACAACACGCTCTCCCTCTTGATAATCCAATAAATATTTCATCTATATGTCCCATCCTAGCTTATTTTTTTCGGAACAGGGTTTCTTCCAGCTTTTTCACTATTTTCTTTCCGACTAAATCATCCGCTGATCGAACTACCTTTGTAATGACAGCCAAAAGGTCTTCTTCGCCATTCCAATGCTCACGTACAATCGATTCATCGATATCCACCAAAATCTTGCGCAATGCATAAACAGCCAAAATAACGTCATCCACTAGTCCGAATCCGCCCACTAATGCCTCCGGAATAAAATCAATCGGGGTAATGAAGTAGGCAACCGCTACACCCGCTAACGCTTTTGATTGAACTCCTACGCGCTTGTCTAGCATAAGACGGGCCAAGAGAACAAACAAATCTGGTGCAAGCAATATAAAGTTGGCTACAGAATCATTGATTCCCTTGTCTCTAATGAACGTTTCGATTTTCTCACGCAATTTATCATAAAAACGCTGGTGTTTTTCCGGTAATACGACAGGAACCAGTTCCGTTGGCTTGCGAACCACAGGCAGTAGATTTTCGTTGCGGTTTTCTTCACTCATTCTGATCCCTCCGTAATTGCTTTTTTACATTCGCCTTGTGTCTGAAATACGACCAAGCTGCGATCAATGCCAGCAAAGCGATAAAGAAGATCGCAAGGTTACGGGCAATCAAATCAAACAGCTCATCCCAACGTTCTCCTAATTGCCAGCCAAGCGTCACAAAAAGCAAGCTCCAAAACAGCCCACCCAAATAGGTATAGAGCATGAAAGTCGGAAATGGCAATCGCGTGATCCCGGCAAAATAGGCGGTAAACTGACGGACACCAGGGATAAAATAGCCCAGCGGAAGCGCCCATTTTCCGACGCGATTAAACCACTCTTCTGTTTTTTTGTAAACGGTATAGCCCATCCCTAATCGTTTCCCATATCGCTCGAGAAAAGCGTAGCCTAGCGTTCTGCCGATCCAGTATGCTGCCGTCATCGCTGTAACGGAACCGAGAAAGCAGACAAAAAAAGTAGGCCAATATTCCAATTTCCCCGTTGAAACAAGGAATCCTGAAAAAACAAGCAGCGTTTCTTCTGGCAAGGGCATCCCCAAAATTCCTAGAAAGAACAATCCAAACAAGGCGCCATACCCATATTGCGCAATATAATCACCGAAGGTTCCCATTACACCTTCCACAAATGTCACCACTTTTCCAGCAAGCTACCCTCTTCCATTATGCCAAAAGAAAGGCGCATTCACAAATAAGAGCTCATATAGCAACTATTAATTTTTGCCAACTTGGAGATACTCTACAACATCAACCAAAAAACGAATCCAGCCTCACCATTCGCCATGCCCTTAGGGGATTTCACGGACAAATGACTTGGAACAAACGAGGGATAGCACGGATGTGGATAAAAGCATATCGAAAGCTAAAATTCGAATACTACAAGGTGCTGAGAATGAAAGGGGCTCCTGCTTTCGTCGCCCGAGGATTTTCGCTCGGAATCTTCATCGAGTTTATTACCCTGCCTACTTTTGGCATCGCGTTTCTGTTGCTCTTCCCACTCTGCAAGCTGTCTCGCGCCAGTTTTCCCGCTGGTTTGGTTGCGTTTGTCATCGGAAAGCTCATCTTACCGCTCTTCATTCTTTTCAATTACAATATTGGATACGTGTTTATTGGCAAACCGTTACAAGGACATTTGAACCTTCACGAGTCTGGGATGCCATGGCTTGTCTGGGTGAAAGAAAAAGGACTTGTCTATTTTACAGGAAGTGCCATCATGGGGCTGATTGTCGCGTTCGCGAGCTACTTTCTCGTTTTAACTGGCCTTCAATTATATCGTCGCAAGAAATTACGGCGCTCATTACCCGAGGAAAGTCCTCCCCCTTAATTGCTCGAACGAAAAAGACCGGTCCGACATTCGCTGTCAGTCCGGTCTTTTTTGCTCGCAATGTTATGCAAAGTAGCCTTGATCGTGCAGGTACTCCATGATTTCGGCAACAGTTTTTTCTTCATTCAAGAGCTTCACGGTTACTTCCACTTGCTCTGGGGACAAACCGTTCGCTCCGAGGCTTTCCTTGATCAACACGTCGTTAGGGCGACGGAAGTACGTTTGCAACGTACGCTTCACACGTCCTTCCAGACTAGTTCTCAGCATCAATTCAGTCGTAGACATCTGTTCGACCTCTTTCCTAGAAAGATTTGCGTAACCCCTATTATCTTATAAAACCGTGGAATAATCAACCTTTCTGCGAAATAGCTTCCTTGCATAGTTGATCCAGGTTTTGTTCATGGGATGAACGAAGATGTTCATCGATCGATACACCATCATACGTCAGTTGGGAAAACTGCTCTTCCAGTACGTCTTTCTCTACATTATTAGCGATACCCTCGAAAACAACTGCACGTGCATCCAATAAGTACTGGCGATCCCGTTCAATTCGATGCAGGATTTCCTCGCGTCCTTTTGCAGGTACTCCGTGTCCAGGAATGACTTCTTCCACTTCTCCTTGATGAACCAACCGTTCGATCTTTTCCAGACTCTCCAAATAGGCACCGCTGTCATCGATAAACGGAAACTCCAAATTGGATAGCATGTCACCGACAACAAGCAGCTTCTGCTCCCGGAACAAGGTCGCCATCTGATCGGGGGTATGTCCTGGTACAGGCAGGAAAAAGACCTCCTGCCACTCTTGTGCACCCTCCACAAGCTTCGTGAATTTCGGTATTCCTACCTCATACGATCTGACCACGTAATACGACCCGTCAAACTTTTTCGCCTTGTTCAGCATACCCTCGATCCGTCCATCGGTCAGGATTTCCTTTTGTGCAATGACTGTGGCATCCGGAAATTTACCGACTCCGACTACATGATCCCAATCACCGTGTGTCAGGACGAGAATAAGCTCTCTTCCATTCCTCTCACGCTGCACATAGTCAGCTATCGCCTCTACCTCATGGGGAAAATAGGCCGGATCAAACAAGTAAATACGTTGCTCGGTTGAGACGACTGCACTTGTCGTTTGCCACAGACAACTTGTAAACAGCCTGTAGGTCTCTGCCATATTTTATATACCTGGCATGATGTTGCGCTTATGCTCAGAGATTCGATGCAGGTAATCAATACGTTCTTTGGCTTCCGGTCGAGTTTCTCCTGTAATCAGCAAACGATCCAGATCCTCATAAGTGAAGCCCATCTCCTGTTCATCCGTCTGCCCTTCCCACAAATCAGCAGAAGGCGGCTTCGTGATGATCTCTCCAGGCACCCCGAGCTCAGCAGCAAGAATTCGCATCTCATGCTTCGTCAGGCTAGCTACTGGGTTAAAGTCAGCAAGACCGTCTCCGCCTTTTGTCATATAGCCAACATGAATCTCGCTGCGGTTGCACGTATCCGCTACCAAGTATCCTTTTTGGTTAGCGATGGCATACAGCACTGTCATGCGCAAGCGAGCCTTTGTATTTCCCTTTGTTTTGTCATCAAGCCCAAGTACACCTTCGATAGCAGGAACCAAAGCGTCGTAGGCTGCCCCTACATCTACCGTGTGCAAATTCATTCCAATCGCTTCAGCAAGTTGCTTGGAATCTGTTTCATGAACGGTTTGCGAGTATGCAGGCAACCAAACGCCAATGACGCGTTCAGAGCCTAAGGCACGCACACACAGCGCTGCTGTAACGGCACTGTCAATTCCACCAGAAATACCGACGACTGCTCCGCCGAGGCCATTTCCATCAATTTGCTCACGAATAAAGGCAATACGTTTTTCCACGTCTTCTTTTACATGAATCTGGTAGTTCGCCAGATGTTCTTGAAACTTGTCCACGCTACCTACCCCCAGGGTTGATTATTTCTTCCTCATCCTACCATGCCGTTTTCGGTGTGGCAATTGGCGCAGAACGGCACTACACTATATACTATAGAGAGATCTTGACTAACGAGGAGAAGGAGAGAGTCGATGATTATCCTCAAGACACCTGAAGAAATTGAACTCATGCATGCAGCAGGCAAGGTTTTGGCTGCTTGTCATCGTGAGATTGCCAAGATGATTCGTCCAGGCATTTCTACCTGGGAGATTGATCAATTCGTAGAAGAATTTTTGGCTAAAAATGGCGCGACCCCTGAGCAAAAAGGGTTTCATGGATATCCCTATGCCACATGTGGTTCAGTCAATGATGTCATCTGCCATGGCTTCCCGAAAAAAGAGCCTCTGCGTGATGGCGATATCGTCACAATCGACATGGTTGTTCGAAAAAATGGTTGGCTGGCTGACTCCGCTTGGTCTTATGAAGTGGGAACTGTGTCCCCGGAAGCGAAAAGACTGCTGGAAGTCACTGAAAAATCGCTGTATCTCGGTATTGAGCAAGCTGTCGTAGGCAATCGGATCGGTGACATTTCCCACGCCATCCAAACGTATGCGCAAGAACAAGGCTACTCCGTCGTGCGCGATTTTACCGGACATGGTATCGGTCAGGAAATGCATGAGGAGCCGTTCGTTCCTCACTTTGGCCCTCCTGGCAGAGGACAACGCCTCAAAGAAGGCATGGTTATTACCATTGAGCCTATGCTGAACATCGGGACGTATCATGCGAAGGTCGATGAAGATGGTTGGACAGCACGTACACGCGATGGGAAGCTGTCCGCTCAATACGAGCACACCCTCGCTATCACCGCGAATGGACCTGTTATCTTAACAAAACAATAAGGAAGTACGAAGAGCCCTTGCATTGTCAGGGCTTTTTCTTTTTCTCCCAATGTGCTTGGTCGCACATCCAAGTGTTGACATCCCTTCTGCCGCTCCGTATGATGCAAGTACGTTTTGTTACTACTCAGTAACAAAGTTATCCGACCAGCAACCGCTAAGCACAAGGAGGGTTCCAACCCATGTCCGATACAATCTCGTCTAAGCCACTTCGAGAGATTCCATTATCCGTTCTCGATTTAGCACCCATTACGGAGGGTAGCACCGCTGCTGAATCGTATAAAAACAGTCTCAATCTGGCGCAACAGGTTGAAAAATGGGGCTTTACACGTTATTGGCTCGCCGAACACCACGCAATGCCCAGCGTAGCCAGCTCTGCTACTTCCGTTCTCATTGGTTACATTGCCGGCGGCACCAGCAAAATCCGTGTAGGTTCAGGCGGCATTATGCTGCCCAACCATGCTCCACTCGTGATCGCCGAGCAATTCGGGACACTGGAGTCCCTCTATCCAGGCCGGATCGACTTAGGTCTAGGACGCGCACCTGGGGCGGACCAACGAACAGCACGTGCGCTGCGCCGCGATTTGCGGATTGGTGGAGAGGATTTCCCGGAGTTATTGGAGGAGCTGCGTGAATATCTTCGTCCAATAACAAGCGAGTCGGCATCTGCCATCCGCGCTATCCCTGGCGAAGGTCTGAACATCCCGATCTGGTTGCTCGGCTCCAGCGATTTCTCAGCGCGACTAGCAGGCATGCTCGGATTGCCGTTTGCTTTTGCCGGGCATTTTTCACCGAACTTCACCTTGCCTGCCTTACAGACGTATCGTCATTGTTTCCGTCCATCGGAAGTGCTGGATCAGCCATATGCCATGGTTGGCGTCAACGTGATGGCAGCCGATACGGATGAGCTGGCGAATCGACTGGCCACCTCCCATTACCAGGCATTCTTAAATCTCGTCCGCGGTGATCTCAAGCCAATCCAACCACCTGTGGACAATATGGATGAGCTCTGGAGCGAATTCGAAAAACTGTCAGTCCAAGCACAGCTGCGTTCCTCCATTATTGGTAGCCCTGCCACTGTGAAAAGCAAACTCCAAGAGTTGCTCGATGCTACGGGAGCAGATGAGCTCATGATTACGACGCAAATGTACCACCATGCCGATCGTGTGCGCTCTTTTGAAATTGTCTCCGACGTCTGGAAGTCCTAAATGGGGGATGATATATGACGGAAGCAAAACGGCCTCGCGTTCCTCGTGAAAAAGCACAAGAGATCATCCTGAACGCTGCTGAAGAATTGTTTTATCAAGAAGGGATCCATGCCGTCAGTGTAGACGCCATCGTCGAGCGTGCTGGAATGAATAAGATGAGCGTCTATCGGCAGTTTTCCTCGAAAACAGACTTGATTCTCGCCTACATGACTCGTAAGCAAAACGTTTTTTGGCAAGAGTGGGAAGAGAGCATCGCCAAACATCCCAATCGGCCACGAGAGCAACTCATTCAGTTTTTTGCTGATCTGGCTGCGCGCGCGTCCAACGAGCAATTTCGCGGCTGTTGCTTTATCAATGTAGCTGTCGAGTTTCCTGATCCGGTTCATCCCGTTCGTGAGTTGGTTTGCTCCCATCAGAAACGTATCCGCGACGCTTTTTTGGAACGCACGACAGCCCTTGGCGCTGCTCATCCATGCGAGCTGGCCTATACGCTTATCTTGTTGATGGAAGGTACTTACGCGGATAGCCAGACATACGGAACCGATAGTGCAGCGATCCGCATGGTTCCTGCCATCGTAGAAAAAGTGTTGGACCAAGCGCTTCCCAATTAAAAAAGTGGCTCCCTGCCTTCTTCTGGCAGTTGCCACTTCCTCTTTTTGTCGATCATACAGCTGTTTTAGCGCTGAGCGCTGGTCGCATACTTGTCTTGTTTCGACGTCATTGCTTCTAATTCTTTGACGTCTTGTTCCAAGTCATGGATGTCTTCTTCAATCAGTTTTTTCAGATGTTGCTTTTCCCGCAGAATTTTACGGGTTTGCTCCAAACGCTGATTCAAATCGAACACGCCGAGATACACTGCTTTTCCCTCCCTATGTAGGTTTTCCACCTTACATGTTATGCAGCGATCTCCAGAAGTTGCTGACCATTTTTTTGTGGGATCAAAATTGGGTAAAAGTGAAAAGAGACTTCCCGTGAGCGTAATGCCCTGGAAGTCTCTTATTTGCTTTAAAGTCCTTTGTATTTGCCCAACTCTTCGCGCAGGCGATACACTTCCTGTACCAAAGCACGCTTCTCCAGACGGTCAATTTCCTGATCCAAATCGTTCATGCGTGCATGTCCACTATATGGCCCATCATGCATCGGGAAACCGTCAGAAGCGTATGACCAATGCGGTTCTCTTGGCATGATCATCGCCATCAGCAAGTAAAGCAAAATCGGTACTCCTGTAAAAACAGTGAGAACGACAACTCCTATACGTACCAACGAAGAGTCAATGCGCAAAAATTGCGCAATCCCACCACAAACTCCAAATAACCGTTTATCCTGATGCGAACGGTATAGTCGTCTTTCCATCATTGCTTTCCACCCTCTCTACAGTATCCGCTTGCCTTGTATCTACAGGATACCCGATAGGCGATTGCGGTAAAATGGTCCGTAGAGGGATTTGTCCTCCGTCGCTGGACGGAGATCAATCATTTGACAGGTGGCTCATAAACGGGGCGGGGACGATCAAACTGTTCACCCAGAGTCGCATACGTATGGCCCGCTAATCTGCTAACGGGTGCAAATGCTGTAGCATCAATCCGTCCTGCATGATACAGCTCATCCGCTACATGTACATGTACCACTTCCCCGATAATCAAATCCGAAGTCGTCGGACTACCTAATTCCACAATCTGATGCAGCTTGCACTCAAAATGAATGCGGGATGCACGCAGTCTTGGCACCTTGACACGAACGGATGGTGCGACTTCCAGCCCCATCGCCTCTACTTCACTGATCTCTGGCGGATAATCGGCAGAAGTCTGATTGACCGCATCCACATTGTGTACGTCCACCATATTGACCACGAATTCTCCCGTTTGGATGATGTTTCGTGCCGTATCTTTTGGGACACTTCCCGGCTTGCGCATGACGGCAACCGAAACCATCATCGGTTCAATGCTGGCGACATTAAAATAGCTGAAAGGAGCGGCATTGACGATCATCCCCTCCCCTAACGAGGTGACCCAAGCGATCGGCCTCGGGACGATACATCCGATCAAGAGCTTGTATTTTTCCTGCCGTTCAATCTCGTGAATAGCGATTTCCATTGCGTTTTTGCACCTCTTCCTATTCCTTCGGTGGCAACCAGCTTGACATGTATGCCTCATCTTCAATTTCCAACGCTTGCTTTGTAACGTGAAGCGGGTTGAATGTGTCCAGCATGACAGCTAGCTCCTGCGTTTCTTTTTTCCCAATGCTCGCCTCTACCTTGCCTGGATGCGGCCCATGAGGAATCCCCATTGGATGTAAGGTGATCGAACCCTCGTAAATACCTTTTCTGCTCATAAAATTACCATCTACGTAGTATAACACCTCGTCACTTTCTACATTACTGTGGTAGTAAGGCGCAGGGATCGCTTGCGGATGATAGTCGTACATTCGCGGAACGAACGAGCAGATGACAAAGTTTTGACCAGCAAAAGTTTGATGGACAGGTGGCGGTTGATGAATGCGCCCAGTAATTGGTTCGAAATCATGAACACTTAGTGCATAGGGATACAAATAACCGTCCCAGCCCACGACATCAAACGGATGGAAGTCAAAGAAGTAGCTGTAGACCACGGATTGGCGTTTGACGCGCACCTCGAAGTCTCCGCTTTCCACATGCGTCTCCAATTTTTCTGGCAAACGAATATCACGTTCACAAAACGGCGAATGTTCCAACAATTGACCGTGCTCGTTGCGATAACGCTTTGGTGGCACGATCTCATTCTGGGACTCAATGACGAGGAAGCGGCTCTGTTCTGAAGGTACAATCCGATAGGTCGTGCCGATCGGAATGACGAGATAGTCGCCCGGCTTGTAAGTGAGTGTGCCGAAAATCGTTTGCAGCTCTCCCTTGCCTTGATGGACAAAGACGACTTCATCCCCATCCGCATTGCGATAAAAGTAATCCATCGGCTCTGTCGGTGCGCAGACTGCCATGACGACATCGTTATTCCCCAGCATATAGCGACGTCCAAAAATCGGGTCCCCACCCGGCTGAACATCAAACGTTTTAAAATGCTGATGCGCTAAATCAACCTGCTCCACATATTCCAAACGGACGTCTGCGTATTTGCGCGTCTCCCTCACTTGGGTAGGCGGATTGTGGTGATACAGAATCGATTGAATCCCAGAAAACCCTTTGGTTCCCATCACTTGCTCGCGGTACAGTCCCCCATCCGGCTTGTAAAACGTCGTATGCCGCTTTTGTGGAACTTCCCCCATTCGATGATAAAAAGCCATACGTTCCTTCCTCCTTTTTTCATCCCTATTCACAAATGGTATTGCGAAGCACACCGAGGCGTTCCACCTCTAGCTCCACTACATCACCTGGCGCAAGCCAAGCATACTGCTCTGTCCCCAGCTCCAAAATGCAGCCAGTCCCTACTGTCCCCGACCCAATAACATCTCCGGGATACAAGGAGCAATCCTCCGAGGCACGGGCAATCATTTCAGCGAATGTATAGTGAATGTCTTTGAAGTTTCCTTTCGAATACTCTCTACCATTGATGCGTGCCACCATCTCTAGATCGTAGCGGCTGCCCTTTTCGCCTGTGAGGCGTACATCCGCCAGCTCCTCCGGTGTAACCAGCCACGGTCCCATGGACGTTGCGAAGTCTTTACCCTTGGCAGGTCCTAAGCCGACCTTGACCTCCTCCCGCTGTATATCCCGGGCGCTCCAGTCGTTTAAGATACAATATCCTGCGATGTGCTCTTCCGCTCGTTCTACTGGAATGTTAACTCCTGCTTTTCCAATCACGCAGGCAATTTCCAGCTCATAGTCCAGCCACTCGGTTGCTTTGGGTCTGCGAATATTCGCTTGCGTCCCTGTAAAAGCTGCTGCATTCGAAAAATAAAAAACGGGAAAGTGATACCATTCAGGCACCATCGGAAGTCCGCGTTTGGCTCGCGCTGTCATCACATGGGCCTCGAAAGCGTAAAAGTCACGAAAGCTGGAAGGACGTGGAAGTGGCGAACCTAGCTCGACTTGTTCCAAATCCCAGCCATCCTGTGCCTCGTATGCTGCTTGGAGAACAGGTAACCAATCCGCCCACTCCTCTAGCAAATCTAGCACTGTACTCGGCGCCCCCGGACAAGCATGTGCAATATCTTTGACTTTTCCTTCGTGCAAGAGCCCCGCTCGCCAAGCATCCCTTTCCCTTTCTCGATAGGAAACCAGCTTCATGAAACCCTCTCCTTCTCTTTGGCAATAAGAAAACCTATATCGATGCTTGCTCAAGGATGAGCGACCGCGTATTAGCGGAATGTTTTACGTAATATCGGGAAGAAACCCGAAGAGGTTTATGCTTTCCGATATTATAAGAAAACCCAGCTCACTCCCAAAGCAATTCCGGTGCATGACAAATAAAAAGGGGAGCCCTCTTTGTCAAAACGATCCGAAACGGCATCAGGCGCAAGCTGGGTCTAGTCTGCTACTGAAAAAAATCTTTTCTGGATTTTCCCCCGCAGACAGCCAGCTATTCACTGTTGTGTGTTTCCAAAGTTTGTAACGAATTTCTTCTATCATATCGAAAACGTTTACAGCTTTCCAGAGGGAAATGACGAAATTTTTCGCCTAAGTCATTTCCTTGCACAGATAATCGGGAAAAAATTGCTGGGCTAGCTGCTCCATATCATTTGGCAGCGGCTCCTCCCAGCTCATCGCAAGACCACTACGCGGGTGGACAAAAGATAGCCCCCATGCATGCAAAGCTTGTCTGCCGATATGCTCCCGATCTCCCCCGTACAGATCATCTCCGGCAAGCGGGTGCCCTTCACTGCTCATATGTACGCGAATCTGATGCGTACGCCCCGTCTCCAGCTTCACCTCGACAAAACTCATTCCTTCCCCTCGGGCAAGCACACGATAATGGGTAACGGCTGTCTGCCCATCCGGCCTTACCTGTCTGGTGATAAACGAATTTTCCGCAAGGCCAATCGGCGCATCAATCGTACCGTCGTCTGACTCCACGATTCCTTGAACGATAGCTCGATACGTCCGCTGCAACGTCCTGATCTGCTGCATGCGGCTGAATTGTTCATGCGCCCACTGATTTTTCGCCACGATCATCAAGCCTGATGTATCCTTATCCAAACGGTTCACCGCCCGGAACTTTCTGTTCTCGCCACACTTTTTCCAATAAGCGATCATCCCGTTTGCCAAAGTGCCACTGGGATGATTTCCTGTCGGATGAACGACCAATCCCGCTGGCTTTGCGATGACCATCAAATCCTCGTCCTCGTAACGAATGGAGAGCGGCATGTCCTCTGGAGCAACAGTCTCTTCCGCTTCTTCTTCAACCATGACTGCTATTTTATCGCCGGCTTGCAATTTTTCGTTTACAAATACGAGAACGCCATTCCGTGTAATGGAGCCTTTAAACTTGGCACGAATGAGCAAACGCCGCGATACACCATACCGCTTTTGCAGAACTTCTCGCACGGTTTGTCCTGCATCTGCCTCATCAACCGTGAAGCTAATTAATTCTTCTAGCATGTTGTCTCTCCTTTAAGTCTTTCCTCCTCAGTATAGCAAAAAACGATCATGGCTGTTTTGGCCATAACCGTCCGGTGTTTCTATCGGATGTTGTCTTTCACTTCGATAACAAATGCATGACCTGCATCGCCTTGCGTCCACTGGCCACGAACATCGAACAAATACCAGCCCGGCTGTTCGGGTGCCTTCCACTGATTGCCGTTTTCCACTGCTTGCTCAACTTCATTGATACCGTTCCACTGTGTTACCTTGAGCCTATTTGCAGTTGGCTGCTGGGCAAAAGTGACGGTTAGCGTCGCCCCGGGCTTTACTTGCAGGGGTGCAGGCTTATGCTCTGCGATGAGTTCCGGGGGTGCTGCCGTATCCTTGCAGACCGACTCGCTATTATAGCTCCAGCAGGAAGATGCGGGCACCGTCGCAGCTGTTTTTCCGCTCCATTCAATGACTGGCTGTGGTGGTTCCGCAAGCTGTGAAGTCCCTTGCGCCGACGATCCGTTCCCACACCCCGTCAGTAACAGTGTCGCTATCAGAATTAGTTGACCAAGTAATCCTACCTTTTTCATCCAATCACCTCAAACCTATGACGCGAGAAAAAGGGGATTCGTTTCATCCGACTTGACTCAGTCAATCATTGCCCTATGATTGCCAAACACTCGTTGGAATCGAAAAAGAAGTAGAGACCTCTTTTAAATAATCATCGAGCTGTTCTGCCGGATTCTCAATCGGTTTACCATGGCATACTTCCAAATGACGTGGGCGCAATTGGCGGACGATCAAACTGCTTTTAAGTGCTTGAGCCATATCCGCCGTAAACATCGGCATGGGACGATGCAATCTGCCTTGTTTGGAAGTAAACAAATCTCCAGCCAAAAGCACTCCATCCTGTTCGTGATAATACACCACATGCCCCGGAGAATGACCAGGTGTCAAATAAGGTTGCAGTCCACCAATTGGAGCTACATTCCCTTCAGCATCCTCTGGCAAAGGCTGAGCCAAGCCAGGCTGGACGTTTACTTCCAGCTTTTTACGACGAGGGTACAGCTCTTTTCCTTCCATATACGGAATCTCGATGCGATGGGCATAGACTGGTACGGATTCTGCTTCCGCGATTTTTTTTACGGCTCCAACATGATCCGAATGACCATGCGTCAGCAAAATTCGTTTGAGTGGTCCTGCATTCAGCTGCTTGATAAAGGCCATAATCCGTTTCGTCATAAATGGCATTCCCGCATCGATCAGCGTAACACCATCCTCCTCCCTGACAATCCAGACCCGCAAAGGAATCAACAACCACGCTTTGATACACCAAATGTTCGCTGAGATTTGCTCTACTCTAATCATTCTCTCGTCACTCCCTGTTCATTATTTTTTGACTTCCTGCGAGAAAAACATCTACGGATAGTGCGAATGTAGGGGCTAGCCTTTCCATCAAGCTGTCCAATGGTTCTTCGGAATGTGTATACGTACCGACGATGCCATGCAGCGTGTAGAAGTAAATCCGTGCATGGGCGAGCTCTTTTTCTTCCTCTATGTCACTTGGCAAGCATCGCCTTACAGCCTGCCTCAACAAACCAAACAATTGATTGCGTAGCGTTTGCAATTCTTTTTCTGGTTCCGCTACATCGATCCGAGTGGCTTTGATCATGAAGAACAAGGTATACATCGTTCGATTGCGCAAGCAAAAGTGGATGAACTGACTGCTGATTTCACGCAAATTCTCTTCTGGTGTTCTTCCTTGTTTGGACAGTATTTCTTCCATTTGTAGAGTCAAGCCTTGCAAAGGTTCCTTGGACAGATGATGAAGCAATGCTTCTTTGTCTTTGAAATAAATATAGAGGGTTGTATGGGAACAGCCGGCTGCTTTGGCGATTTCTCTGATGGATACCGTATCAAAGCCTCGGGTAGCGAAAAGGTCTGCTGCCGCCGTCAAAATCGCCCGTTTCGTTTCTTCTGAGCGTATTTCTTGTTTGCTTGCCATGCGTGATATTCAGCTCCTTGCTTTTTGAAAAATTTTAGTAACCAATGGTTAGTAACCGTTGGTTATAATATAACCACTGGTTACTAAAGCCGTCAAGATTATTTTTCCACTTGCTGCAAATAAAAAAAGCTCCCTTTTCGTCACTTGGACAAAAAGGGAGCTTCCTTATGAAAAATGCTTACCTCGCAGCTTGTGCAGCAGCAATCGCCGCTTCGTAGTTTGGATGCTCACCAGCAGCAGCCACATACTCAGCGTGTACAACCTTGTCGTTTGCATCGATTACGAATACAGCGCGAGACAAGAGACGGAATTCTTTGATCGCTACGCCATAAGCTGTACCGAAGCTCAGGTCTTTGTGGTCAGATACTGTTTTCACCTTGTCGATGCCAGCAGCACCGCACCAGCGGTTTTGCGCGAATGGCAGGTCAACGGAAACAGTCAGCACAGTAACGCCTTCCAATTTCGCAGCCTCTTCGTTGAAACGACGAGTTTGTGCATCGCACACGCCAGTGTCAATAGAAGGGATTACGGAGATGATGCGAACAGTGCCCTTGGAGTCTTCCAAAGTTACAGGGGACAGATCGCCACCTACTACAGTAAAGTTAGGAGCAGTATCTCCTACTTTGATTTCAGGACCGAGCAGTGTTACAGGACCACCTTTGAATACAAATGCGCCTTGACGCTCAACAGCAGTTGTCATGATTTCTTCCTCCTCACCAAATCTTTCAGTATGTACCTCAATTATCATACCCTATCATTCACTTTTTTTCACTATGCCAATAGTAGAAATTACAGATTCACTTGCACTTTTCCACTTCTTTTGGCTTGTACCACGGCGATTCGCTTCACTTCATGCTCATACTCCCAATCCGTTTTCGCATTCAGCTCATGACAGCGCATCAGAGCGTGATAGAGGGCAAAAGCGAAGGTAACCTGCTTCATTTCGTACCGTGTTCCATGTGCTTTCGGCAATGCCGTATTGATAATCTCAATTTGATACGTGGCTTTTTCCCGCTTGTCCCTGACTGGCACGATATACCCCATACGCTTTAAGACATGGCCGTAATCGAATTCTCCTTCATCATCAAAATCAAAGGTGTCGTCCGATGTTGCCAAATACTCCAGCAAGGTTCCCATATCCAGCGTTTCGAAGCAAGCAGGCTGTGGCATGGACAAAACTGAGCCGTCATTGTTTACAAAATAAATATGGTCACGATAATGAAAGATCAGTTCATCTTCTGGAACTTCGTCGGGAAACATCCAGTAATTTTGCGGAATCAGGTAACGCCAGATTTGTGCAGGTTCACAATGGAGTAATTCCATGGCAGGGCTCCCTCCTTTTCCCTACCAGTTTTGGCAAAACTAGCACTAGCTATTCGTCAGCTCCTGCATGTAGCGTCGCCAATTCCCATGCGATATGTGCACCCCTGTTTGCTTGACCAGGTCTTGATCCAAATAACGATAAACATAGACGCTTACGACCTGATCTGTTCCTTCCATAGTCGCTGGCACGATGATCCGTTCGTATTCATTGCGCGGATCACTCTCGCCATAGTACGTCTCCAGCTCGTCCAGTCCAGCTAGTGCTTGCTCGTACACGTCAGGGGCAAACATGACGATCTCCCCCACGACCTCCTGCTCTCCTTTCAGCAATGCCGGATAGCCTGCCGGCAAATGATAGATCTCACCTTGAATCGTCGCAGGTGTTGCCTCATGCTTATACGGTTTCACGTAAATCCGATGATTCCCAAAACCAGCTAAAAGCGTGCCGTACACAAATACAGGAAGCTTATCGTTTAGATTGTTCACCTTTATCCATCCTCCTGTGATCGAAAAAAGTGTGTCTTGTGTCGAGAAAATTTTGTATATTTGTTCTATATATAATTTTAAATACGTCTTTTTTTCCGAGACGTTAGGGGGAGAGAATAATGAAAAAGAGAAAAATCAATCGCCTACTGGTAGCAAACCGCGGTGAGATCGCCATTCGGATCTTTCGTGCAGCAACGGAGCTCGGCATACGTACGGTAGCCGTCTACTCCGAGCAGGACAACGTTTCTATCCATCGCTTCAAGGCTGACGAGTCTTACTTGGTCGGAGCGGGAAAAGGGCCTATTGAGGCTTACCTCGATATCGAAAGTATCATCGAAATTGCCAAGCGCAACGATATCGATGCCATTCACCCGGGCTACGGATTTCTTGCTGAAAATGCTGATTTTGCAAAGCGCTGCCAAGAGGAAGGTATTATTTTCATTGGACCATCCCCTGAGCTGATCGACAAATTCGGGGACAAGGTAGAAGCCCGTCGTCTTGCGATTGAAGCGGGAATCCCAGTCATTCCAGGCACTCCGGAGCCAATCGAAACACTCCAAGAGGCGCTTCTCTTTGCCAAAGAATACGGGTACCCCATCATTATTAAAGGCGTATCTGGCGGCGGAGGCCGTGGCATGCGTATCGTCCGCAGTCAGGAGGAATTACAAGATTCGTTAGATCGTGCCCGCTCCGAGGCCCGCTCTTCCTTCGGCAATGCCAAGGTGTATTTGGAGCGATACTTGGAACAGCCCAAACACATCGAGGTCCAAATTCTCGGTGACAACCACGGAAACATCGTCCATCTGTATGAGCGCGATTGCTCTGTTCAACGACGCCATCAAAAAGTCGTCGAAGTAGCACCGAGCCTATCGTTGGATGACAAGCTGCGTGAAAATATTTGCCAGGCTGCTCTCACTCTCATGAAAAAAGCCGGTTATTCGAACGCAGGGACTGTCGAGTTTTTGTTAACGCCGGACAAGCGTTTTTATTTTATAGAAGTCAACCCACGCATTCAGGTAGAGCATACCATCACGGAGCTCATCACTGGCATCGACATTGTTCAGTCGCAGATTCGCGTAGCCGAGGGCCATCCCCTCTCCGATGGGGAGATTGGCATCCGATCCCAGAGTGATATCCAGATGAGCGGTTTTGCCATCCAATGCCGCGTCACGACAGAAGACGCTGAAAACAACTTCCTGCCAGATGCCGGTCGCTTGTCCGCCTGGCGTTCCGGTGGAGGCTTCGGCGTAAGGCTGGATGGAGGCAATGGTTATCCGGGCGCGATCATTACACCGTTCTATGACTCGCTACTGGTCAAAATCTCCACGTATGGCACGAGCTTCGATCAAGCGGCTCGCAAAATGCTGCGAACTTTGCGTGAGTTCCGGATTCGTGGTGTGAAAACGAACCTGCCGTTTTTGGAAAATGTCGTGACACATCCTGATTTTTTGAGTGGCAACTACGATACGTCGTTTATTGACACCAAACCAGAGCTATTCATCTTCCCTGGCCGTCAAGACCGAGGTACCAAATTACTATCTTATATCGGAGATACGATTGTCAACGGATATCCCGGTCTCCAGAAATCGGAGAAAAAGCCGCACTTCGACTCGCCTCGCATCCCGCGAACACCATTTACCCAGCCATATCCGGACGGCACGAAGCAAATTCTGGACAAAGAAGGTGCCGACGGTCTGGTACGCTGGATTCAGGCGCAGAAACAGGTGCTCGTCACAGACACAACATTCCGCGATGCCCACCAGTCTTTGTTTGCTACGCGTGTGCGCACTTACGATCTCGCCTCCATTGCAGAGGCGACAGGCAAGCTCGGTTCTGGCCTTTTCTCGCTGGAGATGTGGGGCGGTGCCACTTTTGACACGACCATGCGCTTTTTGCAGGAATCTCCCTGGGAGCGGCTACAAATTCTCCGCCAGCGCATACCGAATGTCCTGTTCCAAATGCTCTTGCGCGGAGCAAATGGCGTAGGCTACACCAACTACCCGGATAATGTGATTCACTCCTTTGTCAAAGCATCTGCCGAAAATGGCATTGATGTCTTCCGGATCTTTGACAGCCTGAACTGGCTTCCTGGAATGCAAACAGCCATTGAAGCCGTTCGTGAATCTGGCAAGGTAGCCGAAGCAGCGATTTGCTACACCGGAGATATTCTCGACCCGACCAAGACCAAGTACAGCTTGGCCTACTATGTCAATCTGGCAAAAGAATTGGAAAAAGCAGGTGCCCATATTCTCGCGATCAAGGATATGGCCGGTCTTTTGAAGCCGTATGCTGCGTATTCGCTCGTCTCTGCCTTAAAACAAGAAATCAGCATTCCGATCCATCTGCACACTCACGATACGTCTGGTAACGCTGGAGCCATGCTTCTGAAAGCGATCGAAGCAGGCGTGGATATCGTCGATGCTTGCGTCAGCTCCATGTCTGGACTCACTTCCCAGCCAAGCTTGAACGGGTTGATTGCAACCCTTGCCCACACGGAGCGTGAGACGGGCTTATCTCTTGAATCGTTCAACAAGCTGTCTGATTACTGGGAAGATGTACGTCCGTACTACCAAGGCTTTGAAAGCGGCATGAAGGCGAGCAACACGGAGGTATACGTTCACGAAATGCCAGGCGGACAATACACCAATCTGGAGCAGCAAGCCAAAGCGGTTGGTCTGGAAGGTCGTTGGGACGAAGTGAAGCAGATGTATGCCGTGGTCAATCAAATGTGTGGTGACATTGTAAAAGTGACCCCTTCTTCCAAGGTCGTCGGGGATATGGCGCTGTTCATGGTCCAAAACAACTTGAATGAAGAAAACATTTGGGAGAAAGGAACACGCCTCGACTTTCCGGATTCCGTCATTCAATTTTTCCAAGGGTATCTTGGCCAACCGCCAGGCGGATTCCCGAAGGAGCTACAGGAACTCGTGCTAAAAGGCCGCGATGCCTTTACTACACGTCCTGGCGAATTGCTCGCACCCATTGACTTTACGCAAGTTGCTACTGAGCTGGAAGCCAAAATCGGACGTGAGCCCAGTCATTTAGACATCCTGTCGTATATCATGTATCCGCAAGTTTATTTGCAATTTGAACAACGACTGAAGGAATACGGCGACCTGTCCGTTTTGAATACAGGAACGTTTTTCTACGGACTGCGTCCAGGTGAGGAAACTGCCATTACGATCGAGCGCGGTAAAACACTAATTATCAAGCTGGTCGCAGTCGGCGAGCTTCATCCGGATGGCCGTCGCATCATCTATTTTGAATTGAACGGACAACCACGTGAAATCTTCATCCGTGACCAATCTGCAAAAGTCTCTGAACTGATCCGCCGAAAAGCAGAAGCGCAAAACCCTGCCCACCTCGGTGCCTCTATGCCAGGAAAAGTGCTCAAGGTGCTTGTAGCAGAAGGTGACAAGGTGCGTAAAGGCGAGCATCTTTTGGTGAGTGAAGCGATGAAAATGGAGACGACGATTCAGGCCCCACTCGACGGAAAAATTAAAGCCGTCTATGTGAAAGCAGGTGAAGCCATTCAAACTGGCGATCTGCTCATTGAAATGGAGTAGGCATCGTCTATAATAGGAGATAGTAAATTGTCCCTGGGGATTCATTCCATTTGCTTGTGAGGAGGTGACCGACATGAAAACGAATCGAGTCAGCCATGTTCCATTTACGCAGCGGGTAGGCCGCTATCATTCCCATATGCTTCAGGCAAAATTAAGCACGCCAGTGAATCCAATTCTCAGTTTTAATTTGCAGCCGTATTACACTCGCCAGCAGCAATGGACAACGGAGCTGTCTGATTCCTTATCGCGTCTGTACCGGTTTTCCTCAGATTTGGAGAAGAGTGCTCGCGAATTTATTGCTGCGGAAAAAGATGACGAGGCTGGAACTGACATTGAGCGATTACAGGAGCGCACACACTCGCTAGTAAGTAAATACAATCGTCTGCAGCTGTTGCTTGCCGAAAAAGCAAATACGTTAACGACGCAAAAGCTGGATGCATTCGCTCAAGTCGCAAAAGACGAAGAGGAAAAACTCCAAACGTTTGGAATCAAGCTGTTACCAGATGGACAATTGGAAATGGACGATGAGAAATGGCTGGAGGCCGTACAGACCAGCGATGTGGACTATACAACTACAATGGAGCGTGTAGCCCAAGCATTCAGAGCAAGTACATTGGGATTGCAAAGCAAACCCCTTGGCTCCTTTTCACGTTACTACGAAGAAGCGATGGCCCTCCATCCTTATATCGCCTCATCCAGCTCTAGCCTTCATTATCAACATGCTGCGAAGACAGGCTTGTATGTAAATGAACGCTGGTAATGCCATACGCCTCTTATTGAAAAAACAGGTATGCCCTTATGGAGCATACCTGTTTTGTGTTTGTTTTACTTTCGATCCATAAGGTCTTCCAAATCTTGTTCTTCTGCTCCGGCAATAATCGTCGTATTGGAATAAACAGGAGTATCATCCGATTTGGTAAACATCCCCTGAACCTTATCCACGATTTGCGGAACAGAATCCAAAATCCGGTCGTAGAGATGGGTCGTATTTTCAAGCGGAATCGAACGAATTCCTTGTTTGCCAACGACCAAGAAAGCTACAGGTGTGATGGAAACACCGCCCCCACTCCCCCCACCAAATGGGTTACCAGTATGTTCATGCTGTTGAGTGTGTTGGTGCCCATTATGATGGTGATCGTATTGGAACTCACTACCCCCGGCCGCGAAACCAAATCCTACCTTGGAGATCGGAAGAATGACACTACCATCAGGTGTCTCAACAGGATCACCAATGATTGTATTCACGTCCACCATTTGCTTGAGATTTTCCATCGCTGTTCTCATGAGGCCTTGAATCGGGTGGTCTGCCATATTTGTCGCTCCTCCTTCCTATCTGTTTCATGTTTTATCATTCCCCCAACAAATCCGGAGCATGTACCCTGTACAAAGGAATAAATATGTTTGGTACCATATTTATTTTTAGGCACGCGTCGGTGCAGCTTGCCATTTTCGCTGCTTACTTTTTCGAATCCGCAGAAAAACTTTCAACGCGTAGAAAACGAACTGCCCCAAATAAAAATGCAACACCGCTTGAACTTTCGTATGTAGAAGTGCTTGGTTCCAGACAGGCTGTACACTCATGGCTGGCATCGTCTGTAAGGAGATGGAGTGGGAGAGGATTCCTACAATCAGGCTTTTCACTCCCCAGATTAGTCCTGTTAGCGCCCCTGTTTCAGCCGCCTGACCTGTGCCTAATAACGTATGCCATTCTAATTTCGTGCAACGAACTTGTTTGAACAGGTCTTTTAGCAAAGGCAGCAAGTCACGAACTCTTTCCAGCACATCCCGATAATTCCGGTACCATTTTTTCACTTGCCTGCGTGTAAAATCCTTGACCTTTTCCCGAAGCTTGCTTCCCTGCTGGATTGTTTCCACCTTTGCGACAAGCTCAGGCCCAGCTTCTGTCATTTTCAAAAGGAGAATGGGTATTTCGTATTTCCTGCGAATGATACCCCAAGCTGCTATCGTAATTTCCAATTGATCATCTTCGCCCTCGCGACTGTAAAAACACGTCAATTGTATTGGCGTGATCACTAGTAGGACAAATAAACCAAGCAATCCTAACAACACCCATACCATGAAAAAATCCCACCCCTTCCACGTTAGTATGAGTGGAAAGAGCAGGAAATATGTTCAGCATTTTTATTAATCAAGCACGTATACTTTGACGCCTTTTTGCAGGCCATGATTTTCAGCTTCGTTTAACGTTGGAAGATACAGATCCACATGGCGTTGCTTTACCGCACCACCGATATCAGCTGCCACTGCATAGCCGTACCCATCGATGTACAGGTGTTTACCAAGCGGAATGACATTTGGATCAACCGCTACAACACCTTCGCGCAGTGGATACTCCAGATACGACAGGATCTTGTCGTTCGTATAGCTGTAAGCAGTTGTCTGTACCGTTATTTCTTGGCGAAAAGGTGTTCCGTTTGCGAGGGCTTTTGTCGTCTTCGGCTTATCCGGAAGCAAGTCAAGGGCCGCGTATGTAGCTGCTTCAGCTCTCGTCATATACTTGTCCGGTTTTAATGTACCGTCCTCATAGGCACTCATTAACCCGTTTTGCATGGCGTAAACGAGTGGGCGTTGCTCTTTCTCGTTTACATTGTTCCCATCCGCGTATTGGTTCAATGTCTGGATCGTCGTAGACCACTTCAAGTTATTGACTACTCCGCTGTCCCCCATCGTTCTTATCAGAATAGAGGCAAGCTCTGCTCTTTTTACAGGAGCATCCGGATGTAGGTACAGGTAATTCCCCTGCTTTTGCCCATGGACGATTCCCAATCGATAGGCCGTCTCGGCATAGGACGACAGCCAGCTGTTTGCCGGTACGTCCGCAAAGGATGATTGCTTGTTACCAAGAGGTTCAATTCCTTTGGCATTCACAAACATCGTAAGCAGTTCACCCAATGTCACGTTGTCATCAGGTCGAAAATATTCGTTTTGACCAATTACGTTGGCTATGTATAGTTGATTGATTTGTTGTTCTGCCCAATGGCCGTTAATGTCTGCATAAGGTGTTTCGTTCATGTGAGTTGTTTCTGCCTCGACAACTGGTGTACCTATGAGCATAAAGGCTACCAGCGAGGCAAGGATCATCCGTTTCTTCATCATCAACCTCCATGGGGAAATATGCGAATCCTTTCGTATCATTTTATCGAACTATTTTGCAAAAACAATGAACAATAGTTTCCAATGAAAAGGAAAGCCCTCGAACAGCATCATGACAAAGACTGTTTCAAGGGCTGCATGAACAATAGTTACACGGCAAAAATGTGTTTGCCGATCTTCTTCACTTGTGTACGGGACCAAATCCAATCGGAGGTCGCTGTAACAGGGTTAAAGTAGTAAAGAGAATGGTTGCTTGGGTCCCATCCTCGCACGGCATCCCAAGCTGCCTTGTAAGCAGTCTTGTTAGGAGTCATCCAGAATTGTCCATCATCTACAGCGGTAAACGCTAATGGCTCAAAGATGACACCCGCAAGCGTATCGGGGAAGTTTTTGGACTGAACACGGTTCAATGCTACCGCAGCTACTGCTACTTGGCCCTCATAAGGTTCTCCGCGTGCTTCCGAATAAACCAACTGCGCCAGCATCTGCATTTCCGCTTTATTTACCGACACTTTCTTGAGAACGCGCCATGTATTTGGACCAGTGATACCGTCAATCTGTAATCCGTATGCTTTTTGAAACTGTCTGACGGCCTTTGTTGTATTCGCTCCGTAAATGCCATCCAATTTGTCATCGTAGTAACCCAGCATCTGCAAGCGATACTGCAAATCCCATACATCCCCGTTCACACTACCACGCTGAATCTGTGTAGCTGCCAGGGAGTCGGCCGGGAAAATAAACGCTACAGCCATAAAGGCAGCAAGCAAGGTTGTTACTACTTTCTTGCTCCACCACATAAATTGTACCCTCCTTTACCCAACCCATTCTACAAGTTGGCGAAAGTAGGTTCAATTCAATTATTTTGGCACAAGTGGAAACATGTACCTGCCTCTATCCTTTAGGTCGGAACATGACTGCCATGATAAATCCGAAGACGATGGCAGCTGAAATACCCGCACTCGTCACTTCAAAAATGCCGGTAATGATGCCAATGACTCCATGCTTTTCCGCTTCCGCCATTGCCCCGTGCACGAGTGCATTTCCAAAGCTCGTGATTGGTACTGTTGCTCCTGCTCCAGCAAAATTAACCAGTGGCTCGTATAGACCGAATCCGTCTAGCACTGCCCCTGTGACAACAAGAGAGGACATCGTATGGGCAGGTGTGAGCTTGACGACATCCATGAGAAATTGACCGATTAAGCAAATCGTTCCTCCTACGAGAAACGCCCACAAAAACATCATGGTATCACTCTCCAAGTTGCTCCGACTCAACAGCCACGGCATGCGCAATGCAAGGAATGCTTTCTCCCTGCTGGAAGGTCAATGGAGATAAGAGGGCTCCCGTCGCAACCAGCAAGATCCGCTTCCACTCTCCTTGCTTCATCCGCCGTAGTAGATGCCCGTAGGTCACTGTAGCGATACAGCCACATCCGCTCCCCCCCGACCACACATTCGGATTTTCTCCATAAATGAGTTTCCCGCAATCGACATAACGCTCTAGTGGGATATGCATGTGATGCTTGGGCAACAGCTCAGATAAAATGGCATGCCCCGTTCGTCCTAAATCGCCTGTTACGATCAAATCATAATGGTCGTGAGGGAGCTGAAAGTCACGGAAATGCGACTCAATCGTGGATAATGCGGCTGGTGCCATCGCTGCTCCCATATTGAATGGGTCTGTCAATCCCATATCGACTACATGCCCGATGGTAGCTCCCGCAATCCGCAGCCCCTTACCTTGACTGGCTACAACAGCAGCCCCTGCTCCTGTCACTGTCCATTGTGCCGTAGGGGGCTTCTGAGAGCCGTACTCTGTTGGATAACGATATTGCTTTTCAGCAGCACCATTGTGACTGGAGGTAGCGGCCAAGACGTAATCAGCAGCTTGACTATTTACCATGAGAGCAGCCAGGGCCAAGCCTTCCATCGCTGTTGAACACGCACCGAAAATCCCCAGAAACGGTATCGAAAGCGTCCGGGCCGAAAAGCTCGCAGATATGATCTGGTTCATTAAATCCCCGGCAAGCATAAAGTTTATTTGCTCTTTTGTGAGACCCGCTTTCTCCACCGCTTTCGAGCACGCTTCTTCCAGCAGGACTTTCTCCGCTTTTTCCCAGCTGTCTTGTCCAATCATCAAGTCACCGTGCAGGATATCAAAGTCTTCGGCTAACGGTCCCTTAGCCTCAAAAGGCCCACCAATCGCAGCGTGCCCGAGAATGACAGGTTTTAAAGGAAAGACCCAAGACTGATTACCTTGGCGCATCCGTCAGCCTCCCATCGTAAACAATGTTTTGATCAAGCCAATGACAAATGCCGCCGCCACTCCAAACACAATCACTGACCCCGCGAGCTTGAACATGTTACCGCCGACCCCCAGCACAAATCCTTCGCTACGATGCTCAATGGCCGCAGATGCAATCGAGTTGGCAAAACCTGTAACTGGCACACTTGTTCCTGCCCCAGCCCATTGAGCAATCCGGTCATATAGTCCTAGACCGGTCAAGAGAGCAGAAAGAAGGATCAAGACAGCTACTGTAGGATTCCCAGCGGTTTTCTCCGTAAAATCGAAGTAGTGAATGAACATTTCTTGTATCCCTTGCCCGATCATACAAATGCCCCCACCCACTAAGAATGCCCGAGTAAAATTGCGCAATAGCGGTCGCGTAGGCTCGTGCGTCTTTGCCAATTGCTGGTATTCTTGCTGGACGGGGGTCAGCTTTTTCTTTTTTTGGTCTGCCATGTCTCACTCACTCCTTTTTTACCGTATCATGAACGGTTTTACTTGATCGATAATCTGTTGGAGCCGTTCCGAATCGGTTTGGTAGGTACGCTTCATTTGTTCATTTTTTGTATTGAGTGCATACAGCTCCAAATCCGCCTGACATTTTTTCAATGTAGCAAAAGCCAGCTTCATTGCTTGGGCCCCAGGAACCATCAGTTTATCGTCATAGAGGTCGAGATAGAGGTCTCCACCTTTGTCTACTTGGCCGAGGAAAACATTTTCCAAAGCCACTCCCGCTTTTTGCAGCTCCGTGCGCACCCATCTGCGATTTAGACCTGCTGTTGCTAGCGGCTCGTCCATGATCATCCCATCCATAATGACCACTTGATTCTCTTCTGAAGGAGCCACTGTCAATTCAAGGTGTTTGGGAGTTACCGGCTGACTCTCTGATTTTAAGAGGACACTGACTTCCCCGCTTGTTTCCATCAATGCAAACTCCACATCGGCTACTCGGAACACGTTTTTGATTCGTAATTGTTCCATCAAGTCTTCCGCAGTCAAACGTTCCTTTTTCAGATTGTCTTCCAAAATCTTGCCTTCCTTGATGAGAACCGTTGATTTCCCTTCAAATAGATCGCGGAGAAACTTGCTCTTGAGGGAAAGCCACTCCATTAAATAAGGAAAAAGCGCAAATACCCCCATGCCAATTAAACTATGGTAGACCGGCCCATCCATTTCGGTTGCCATAAAGGCAGCAATCGAACCGATGCTGATACCGACGATATATTCGATATATGTAAGTTGCTTGATTTGCCTTTTTCCAATGATCTTTGTCAATAGAAATAAGTAAGCAACAGCGCCTATTGAGCGCAAAAGGATTATTGACCAATCAGGCATAAGCCACCTCCATCACCTGAGGTGATTTTTATAGAGAGTAAAACCAAGAGAGAGGAAGTCCCTCTCCCTTTCCCAACACTTCCTAGAATCCCTTAAACTGTGGTTCTTCCTTTTCCAGCTCCGTTACACGCTGCTGGAGGTTATCTACAATGGATTGCGTTTGCTCTGCTGCTTGCGAATACAGTTGCTTCGCTTTCTTGTTTTGCGTGCTAAGAGCAAACGTTTCAAAATCTGCTTGTGCGCCTTTCAAGCTGGCAAGCGTTTGTTTCACCTGTGCTCCTACTGTCATATCCACTCACCTCCTAACACATATAGAATCCGCCTCCACCCATTATTTATGCGGTGATCTGCTCCATTTTCATCTGTAAATAATTTCCCTCTTCTTGGAAAAATAATTGGAAAAATAAAAAGAGAGACACCATAGGCGCCTCCCTTCATCCAGCTTATGAGATTAGCCACGTCCAGCCAATTGTTGCTCAGCAAAGGAGACAAGACGTTTTGTAATCTCTCCTCCAACTGAACCGTTTTGACGGGAAGTAGTGTCTGGTCCAAGCTGAACACCGAATTCGGATGCGATTTCGTATTTCAGTTGGTCCAGAGCTTGGTTTGCTTGAGGAACCACCAGATTGTTACTGGATCTGTTGTTGTTAGCCATCTATATCACCTCCTCGTCGTTGGTAAGTTTAATATGTGTGAAGTTTTGCTTGTTCATGCGTCCTATTTTTCTTCCAATTTTAGTCTGTTAATTGAAGAAGGGTGTGTGCAATTTGGTAAACGGCGTCTGGTCTCCCCAGCTTGTCCAAATTTCCTGCAAAAGCCTCTCTTTTTTCAGGCTGACACCATGACCTGATAATTTCTTTGATTTCTGCCGGTGTTTCAGCCAAGATCGCTGCTTGTTGCTTAAGTAAAAAGGAACAATTGTGCTTTTCTTGTCCGGGCAATGGGTGGAACAAAATCAGCGGTGTCTTAAGAGCAAGTGACTCCGCGCACGTAATGCCACCTGGCTTCGTTATATAGGCGTCAGCCGCTCCAATCCACTGCCACATTTCCGGCTCAAACCCTTTCAATAGAAAGCGATGTCCATTGCTCTTGGTACTAAGCAAGTTCTCCAGTCTTTTGTACAGGCTTGCATTCTTCCCTGTGACGACTACGATCTGCAAAGGTTGCTCTTCCAACATCAACTCTCGTACAACCTGTCCCACGCCACCATAACCGCCTTCTCCCCCACCAATCAGTACTGTGAATTGATCTGTCACAAGTCCAAGCTGTTTTTTCCAAGCCGCTTTGTCGGTAAGAAGCGCTGTAGTAAAAGCTGGCCGAACTGGAATGCCATAAACATGGATTTTTTCAGGCGAAATCCCATAGCGATCGATTAGAATTTGCGCAATTTGCTCGTGTGCCACCATGTACGCATCAATTTCTGGATGAACCCAAAATCGATTAATATGGAAATCCGTGGGTACACAAACGAGCTGGAAAGGCTTGGACACCCTTCTCTTCGCTTCTGCCAATGCGGACAAGCAGTATGCATGCGTAGCGATAACGACATCCGGCTTCTCTTCTAGCAAAAGTTGATTGGTTAATCTAGCGGATAGCCACCATCCCAATGCTTTGGTCAATGCACTGCCCAGCATTTCTTCCTGTTCATAGATGCGTTGCCACACAGGTTGACCGTAGCGCAACATACTGCGATAAAAAAAATGAGAGAGCACACGTAAGCCTGGACTGGCGGTTTTCAGTCCTCCCACCACTCGCGCTGATCGTGCCCCCTCCTTTTCCAGTAAAACTTCTTGCAGAGCCTCGGCAGCCATCCGGTGACCACTCCCTGCCCATTCCTCTGTCACTAATAGAAACCGCTTTGCCATTAGTAGGACTCTCCTAGAGGCTGCTTGCCGTCAGCATATCGATTGAGTAAAAATTCCTTGGACATATAAACACGCTTTAGGGGCATTTCATAATTCCATGATTGCAATCGCTGCTTTCCATTGGGATGCACGATTCTGAGCATGAGACGCAAGTACCATCGCTTGTATCGAAAAAACCAGGTCATAGGCACATCCGAAATCGAGAAGCCCAAAGGTGTTATCCCTTTATGTAGCATGGTCGTTCCCACTATCCCTTTTATTTGATCTTTATTTTCCATCGAATCCAGGAATGTGGCTAGCTTCGGCAATGATTGGAGGATATGTCTTCGCAAAAGAAGAGCCACGCGTAGCTCATCCTTCACTCCTTTGCACAGGGTAGCAAAGTAATAATTGTGTATATGTAGCTTTAAAATCAAATCCCCATCATGAATGATGCAATTATCGGTAGTAACGAGTGGCTCTCCCCGATAGCGTAAAACAACAACCCGAAATATATTGTTCCCTTTCTCAATATAAGTAAGTCTGGTGCAGCGCTGATAGATTTCATCCCAGTATCCCCATAGCATCAAGAGGCTTGTATTCATTTCGAAAAAGTTCCTTTCCCGCTATGTTTTCATTCAGCTGGATGTGACCACTTACATTTTCGCAAAACGGTCATGACCTTTGTTGTAGTATGCCCAAGAATGCACTATCCTTTTCACCTTTTACGTCCTTTTCATCCGCCCCCAAAACATGACCACTACGGCAGCAAATACGGGCAACCACATATGGTTGAGAAGCAAAGGATTCACCCACTTCCAGACATACGGATCCTCCAGACACATATCCACTGCTGTAAAGGCAAGAATTCCGCCGCCAATGATGACCATACTGGGAAAACGATTCATCATGCGAGCGATCCACACACTTCCCCACATTAATAACGGAATACTCATCGCTAACCCTAGCAAAACTAACCATAAATCGCCATGCGCTGCTCCACCAACTGCCAAAACATTGTCCAAACTCATGACAAAATCTGCTACTATGATGGTCCTGACTGCCTGACCAATTGTCTGATTATGCGATACGTCTGTGAGCTCTTCATTCTCACCCAGCATCAGCTTACACGCGATCCACAGCAATAAGATTCCCCCGATTGCCTTCACGAGAGGAATATCCAGCATCCAGGTAGTCATTCCCGTTAAAACAATTCGCAGGAGGATTGCACCCAATGTTCCATATAAAATTGCCCTTCTTCTCTCCTGTTGAGGGAGTCCGCGGCAGGCCATACCTATGACCACAGCATTGTCACTGCTTAATACCAGATCGATCATGAAGATGTGTACAAGACCCAGCCAAAAATACTCGCCCATCCCTGCCTCCCTGGTCCAATAAAGTTCGTCCATTCTACTTTATGCGACTGGAATCGGACTCATGATTGAATATTTTTCCGAAAAAAGGCGGTTTTCAGCGGATTTTGTAGATAAAAACTTCCGAAAAAAATACATTTTATTGCGAAATCAGGCTAATTATACCTTGTCTAAATTAGGCATTTTCCCTTACGATTTTAGTGGGGTGGATAAGAGATGGTGGAGACCGTGACGCTAAACCTTTATGATGTTTCAAGGAAGATTTTAGACTTAACACCAAGCATCACCACAATATGGCTGCAAGAAATTGTTCGCAGCATGGAAATTCCCGTGACCATTCCTCGCGATTTTGCAGAAAAACGAACAGTGCTCTTGGCTCGCTATCTGGTTGAGGATGTAGATCATGACATGCAGACTTGGGCATTAGATATGGGAGAGTGGCTTCGTTCTCAGGAATTCCCCTTCTCCTCCATTTTGCGCACATATCAATTGTACCGGAATGTATTCTGGCGGGTTCTCCAACCGGAATTACAGAGATGGTCCCTCTCCTCACAAGAAATGCACTATTTGGAAAGCCAACTTGGCAAGGCCATGGATGAAAGTGTATTCTGGGCTGTTTATCACTTTGAACAAATGATAAATAAAGAGCTAGTCCAGAAGGAAGAAACGATCTCCTATTTGCATAACGACAAACTGACCATGCTCGGAAAAATTGCCGCTAATATGGCTCATGAGCTGCGCAATCCGTTGTGCGCCATTGAAGGGTTCTTGAAGCTGATCGGCGAGTCTACACAGGAACAGGCCCAGCTTCAGACGTATATCCAAGTCGTCATGCATGAGTTTGAGAATTTACATCGGCAACTGACCGGATTCCTCAGCTTTTCCAAAAAACCAATTCTCGATGAAATTTTTAAAACCGTTCAAGTAGAAGAACTGCTTGAAGAAGTAGAGATGCTGATTACCCCTCGCCTCGTGGGAGAAAACATACGTTTTGAAAAACAAATCCACCCCTGCTTACTCGCATGTTATGAAGAAGGCTTAAAGCAAGTTGTCGTCAATCTCTTAAACAATGCCATTGACGCCGTGCAAAATCGTACAGACAAGTATATTCATGTCATCTCCACCTCTTCAGATGGTTGGCTCTATTTGAGTGTGGAAAACAACGGCGAAAGGATTTCACCCGAGATCGTGGAAAATCTCTTCCAACCATTCTTTACGACTAAACAAAATGGGACGGGTATTGGCTTGTCCATCTGTAAAAATATTATCGAAAAGCATCAAGGCACGATCCATTGTGATTCCAATGAAAAACGCACACGCTTTATCGTTTCTCTGCCGATTGCAAATGCCCAGGAAGTTGGCCCGCGAATGGAAGCTCGCTAGGTCGCTCTCTTTTGTATCACGCAAAAAAGCCCCCTGACAACGCAGGAGGCAAGGCAAGAGATCCGTTACCAATTATTTCATCGGTAAGCGACCTTAGTTTTACTGTACACGAAAACATATGTTGCTACCATAGAAAACGTCAGACAGCTTTCGACAAACATTTATACCTGTATTGAACAAAGGCTTATCTATTCAGCTATTGGATAAGCCTTCATACTTTTGTCTCAAGTAAAAATAGTTCTGCTTTCCTAAAAGCAAAAAAACAGAGAACCTATTGGCTCTCTGCTTTACGTATGGAGCGGGTGATGGGAATCGAACCCACGCGACCAGCTTGGAAGGCTGGAGTTCTACCATTGAACTACACCCGCATCAAAATAAATGCTGGTGCCGAGGACCGGACTTGAACCGGTACGGGAGAAACTCCCGACAGATTTTAAGTCTGTTGCGTCTGCCCATTCCGCCACCCCGGCAAACCTGTAAAACGTGGGCAAATCATGGTCGGGAAGACAGGATTCGAACCTGCGACCCCTTGGTCCCAAGCCAAGTACTCTACCAAGCTGAGCTACTTCCCGACAAATTATTATCTTCACTTTTGTAGTAAAGAAGCGTGCCCTGAGAGATTCGAACTCCCGACCTTTTGATTCGTAGTCAAACGCTCTATCCAGCTGA